>CAZEHJ010000078.1:0-16204 GCA_964512485.1 uncultured Rhodothermales bacterium
GTGTTGGTTCTAGGGTTGACCAGCCGCAGAACGGCTGGCGGATTTGCGGCGAGCATCCATGCTCCCCTTTCAGAACATAACTGTTTCCGACCAGCATGTCAGGTCATGCGAGCCCGCAACATGCGCTTGTTATGCAGAACACTCCCTCCAAAACTTAGGACTTCAATGCTTCGATCAGCCTCTCAAAGCCAGGTCGCAATTGAACGAGATAGCCAAGCATATAGCGAAATCGGTGATGCTCCCGGATTAGCTCTGAACGAAAGTTTTCAGTCCGCATCACCGCTTGAAGGTCTAAGTAATCACCCACTTGGGTACCTGCGGATTTGGGTATGTAAAAACCGCTAAGGAGATTCAGAAGCTTACTGTCGACTCGCTCGTTTCCATGAAGAACCCGTTGTGTGATCGATTCCTGGTTTGCAAACGCTTGGGACAGGCTGTTTCGCACTTCGGGATCTTTCATGAGTCGAATATTCCCCGTGCTGATCAAGTCTTCGTATACAGACCAAGTCACTCCGCCTGTCACCAGTCCAGACTGCCATGAGGCTCTAAACAACGTATTAAGAATAGCAGCTTCCTGGCCTTGAATATTACCGCTTTCGATCGCGTTGATTACCGCCTCTAGCTCGCTAAAGAGGCTGTCCGTTTCACTGAGGTAAGAGTCAATCCTGTCCAAATTCTGGTTGGCTTCCTTCCTCAGTGCGTCCATGTATGCATGCTCAACTTGGACATTATTCCATGCCTGATAAGCACTCTCCACCGCGAGAGCAGCTAGAACTCCAAGTACGATTATGCCAAACTCCGTCAGAAATCTTCGCAAACTGTCTCGCTTACTCATGGGGCTGGAATATCAAGTGTTCTGCATAACGGCTGGCGGATTTGCGGCGAGCAGTTCACTCACCTATCAGAAAGTAATCGTTTCAGACCGGCTCAGCCAGTCGTGCGAGCCCGCAACATGCGCTTGTTATACGCCCGATTCTTTCCCATTCGAATAGATCCAACTGAGACCTCGAACAATGGATCTGGAGATTACGGTGTTGTGCGTCTCTTCCTCGAAGTATCTGACCGTGTATTCAAAATCCTCGTATTGCCGCGCTTCCAACACGGATTGAAATTGTTCAAGGTTGGAAACCATGTCAAACATGGGGTGTGTTTCAAGTGCACCCATTGAGAAAAAGACGCGTGCAGGAAGGTCGCTTCTGGAAGCACTGTAGTCAGACTCCAAACGAAACGAAACCTTGTCATCCCACCAAAGTGATGGGCTAGCGATTATGAACCGCTGAAATATTCCCTGATTATGCAGCAGAGCATACACTCCGAATAGACCTCCGAATGAATGCCCATAGTATGCTCGGTTCGTCGAATCAACACGATAATCTTGCTCTACCGTGGGGATTAGTTCGCTGATTATGAAGTCTAAGAATACCGGTGCACCGCCACTTCCAGCTGGGGCAGGATACTGGGGAAAATCGATAGCCCGTTGCTGAACCCAGTTCGGGTCCGCTGTGGGCGTGAGATCAATGTTTCGCGGTGCTTGAGCATCCCACATTCGTCCAACAGGGTAACCAATACCAACAATGATCATTTCAGGGACCGTTTCTTCGAACCGAAGCTGGCGAGCAGTTTCGACCATCGTACCGAACTGCCCATTTGCGTCTACCATGTACAGAACCGGGTAGGACTCAATCGATTCAGCATATCCTCGAGGAAGTGCCACGGTAATCTGATACGCTCGACCGGACAGCGTGGAGGTGATGATTTCCGAGATAGAGTCTGCTAGGGCCGGAGCAGGTATATCCTCCCTTGTGCTGCTGCATCCAAAAAATGCCAATACCAAAAGGAAAAGTGCCGACAGTCTGAGAAGTCGTTTCATAACATTTCCTAGAGGGCGTATAACATGTCTTCTACGGATCGCCATTCTTGATGTCCGTACCAGGCTCTGTGGCTAAAAGGTATGTAAGTGTAACTGTTACATTCAGTTAGCGCAAGACCCGAGCGGAAGAAGAGGTCAATTACGGAATTATGAGGAGTCCGCATATCCCACATCCACATAATCCCGTGAAGACCTTCTCGTTCCACATATCGCCAAACGACTTTTTCGATTGACCTGAGTGTGCCGGCGGTCGTCATTTCCTTTCCAGATTCTTGTCGTTTCGTTCCAGGGTGAGTTACGCGCCCTCCGTCTCGGTGTCAATACGAGAAAACGACTCATGCGGGAAATACCACGACGCCCCGGAGAATTGTCCAAACGGGTTCACAATGTATGCCGAAGACGCAATCTTGCGGAGAGCACCGAAAAGGCATATTGGGGATGGATAAAACGCTTTATATCCCATAACGAATATCAACATCCTCAGGATTTGGGCGAGGTAGAGATCAACGCGTTTTTGACTCATCTGGCAAGCGACAAATATGTGGCCTCTTCCACTCAGAATCAGGCAACCAGTGCACTGGTATTTCTTTATCGAGATGTCCTTCAGCGAGAGCGTATGGATTTCAGCGGATTTATTCGCGCAAGCAAGCCGAGGCGATTACCGGTTGTTCTTTCGCAGCGTGAGGCCAGGCACGTTCTGGAACTGATGACAGGTAAAACTGAGCTCATTGCGCGTTTGTTGTATGGCTCTGGTCTTCGGTTGAAGGAGGTAATGACTCTGAGGGTGAAAGACCTGGATTTTGATTACAGTATGATCCACGTCCATGAGTCGAAAGGAAAGAAAGATCGTAAATGCATCCTGCCTGACAGTATTCGAGACAGAATCAGAATCCATCTGGAGGAAGTCCGAAAGATTCATCGCCATGATATTGAAAATGGCGGGGGGAATACGAGGTTGCCGTACGCCTTCGAACGTAAGTCGACCCGGGCTTCGAGAGAGTGGTTATGGCAGTTTGTGTTTCCTTCTTCGATCATCTCTACCGTACCCAAAACAGGTGAAATGATTCGTTTTCACATGTCTCAGAGTACCGTTCAAAAGGCCGTCAGAAAGGCGGCGAGGATATCAGGAATCCAGAAACGGATTACCTGTCACACATTCCGGCATAGCTTCGCCACTCATCTACTCGAAAAGGGGTACGATATCCGAACTTTACAGGAGCTGCTTGGACACAAGGATGTGCGTACAACGATGATCTATACACATGTACTGAACAAAGGTCTGTCCGTCATAAGTCCATTGGACTGAAGGAAATACGCCACGATTAGACGTCGTTGCATCTTAGGTCAAACGCCGTCTCCGGATACTTCGAAGCCGGAAGATCCGTCTTTGTCGCCCAGTTCGTCGATGATGCGTTCTGTTTCTTCTTCGAAGTGTTGGTAACCGGCGGGATGCAGTGGCATGAGACCCGTGTCGGGTGAATAGGCCCGGACTCCTTTGGTGGCTTCTTCGATGTTGCCGATGGCAGAGCATCCGTCGAGGGCATCGATTTTTTCGACATCGGCCGGATCGACGGTGAAGAGGAGTTCGTAGTCTTCGCCTCCGAACAGGGCGTAGGCATCGATGTCGTCCATCATCTGATCGGCGACGGCGCGGGTTTCCGGATCGAAAGGCAGGGCTGGAACGCGTACAGTCGCACCGACGCTGCTGCGCGTTGCGATGTGGTGAACTTCTGATGCCAGACCATCCGAGATGTCGATCATGGAAGTCGGTTTGACGCCCGCCGCCGCCAGTGCTTCGACCATGTCGAGGCGCGCTTTGGGCTGCAGTTGGCGCTGAATGACATATTGGTGCGCATCCAGATCGGGCTCGTATTGATCTCCCAGATCTTCGAGTTGCTGTCTCTGGTCGAGCAGGACTTTGAGTCCGGCATAGGCTCCACCCACATCGCCCGTTACGCACAGAAAGTCGCCTACCCGTGCTCCACGGCGAAATACAACGTCGCGTTCATGCACTTCGCCGACTACAGTCACGGAGATGTAGAGTGCGTGGGCTGTCGATGTATCTCCACCGACGATCTCCATGCCATACATCGAACAGGCCTGTGCCATTCCATCATAAAGTGCGTCCATCATTTCGATGGAGAAGTTACGCGGCATGCCAATGGACACTGTGGCATAGAGCGGTTTGGCATTCATGGCCACCACGTCGCTGACGTTGACCGAAATACTTTTGAATCCCAGAAACGGCATGGGGATAAAGCTGCGATCAAAATGCACGCCTTCGATCAGCACGTCGGTTGTGACTACGTGCAGCATGTCGCCGCCAATCTGGTAGACGGCCGCATCGTCACCGATGCCTTCAATCAATTTGTCGGAGCGGGGTACGTCGACGAGGCGCTCGGACATGCGTTGGATGAGGCCGAATTCGCCGAGTGAAGCGATGGGAGTAAATGACTGACTCATATCTCAAATAGGTGGGTTTCGCGTTGGCCGCAGCACGGAAGCAGACATTGCGTGGCGAACGTTCTCTGATGGTGGCGCTAAACGCCCGCCTGGCTCTTTTTGTCCCCTGTTAATTCCCTGAATAACAGATCTTTCCCAAAAATGCACGGCCGCTCGCGCCCGTCACCGTCGGCATTCCCGTGGCAACGCCAGCCAGCGCTTCGTGGGCGAGAATGGCGAAACATATGGCCTCTTTGGCATCAGGATCGATGCCGTGCGCCGCGGTGGTTTCAACGACCGCGCCCTCCAGACACGCTTCGAGTCGCTGCATGATGTATCGATTGTGGATTCCACCACCCGCCACAATCAGTCTTTGCGGCGTAGCGGAAAGTAATCGATCGATAGCATCGCAAATGGAACGAACGCTCAGTTCGGCTGCCGTGGCCATGATAGAATCATTGTCGCTGCCACCCGGCCCCGCCTCGTCACGCATTACAGACAGAAAATCATCCACATATGACGTGTCAAACAGCTCTCTCCCGGTCGATTTGGGAGGTTTTCTGTCGAAATAGGGGTGCTGCATCAACCGATCCACCACCGCTTCATTTACGTCCCCTCGAAGCGCCGCAGTTCCGCCCTCGTCGTAGACCCGTCCCAGAAGGCGCTCGGCCAGCGCATCAACCACCATGTTGGCGGGGCCCGTATCAAAAGCCACGACCTGATCACGCGCACAGCCAGCAGGAAGCGAGGTGATGTTGGCTATGCCCCCCAGGTTCAATAGAACCCGATCTTCGGAGTCAGATCCAAAGACGCACCAGTCCATGTACGGCACCAGCGGTGCGCCTTCGCCACCAAGCGCAATGTCTCCCTGCCTGAAATCCCCGACGACGGTTGTTTTCAGGTGGTGCGCCAGGAGTGAAGGGTCGCCAATCTGCAATGTGTAGCCTGCCGAAGGATCATGATGAACCGTCTGACCGTGAGAGCCAATGGCATGTACATCTGCCAGATCAACGCCAGAATCGCGACACACCTGCCGAACGACATCAGCATAAACACGAGCAAGCTCCGCATTGAGGCGCCCGACTAAGGCCACATCTGAAGCGTTTGTAGTCGAGGCGCTCAACAGATCTGCGCGTAGACTGTCACTGTAAGGAGTGGTAGCAAACGCCAGAGTTTCGATTTCGACGGACTGACCCGAGCCGGCCATTCGTGTTATCGCCACATCGACGCCATCCAGACTCGTTCCGGACATCAGGCCAACCACGATATGTGCGCCTGTATCAGACATCACGCAGGCGAGATTTCGGGGAGGCCCATCAGGAGGACTTTTCCTTCATTTCGCGCGCCTTCTGAAGAAACTCGTCTGCGCGATCAGGTTGCTGGACCGACAGTTTTTCGTAGACCACCGATGCCTCTTCGTAATAGCTCTGGTTGGCATAGATTCGAGCCAGCGTTTCGGAAACCACATCTTCAAGATCCTGCTCCAACTCCTCATCCGAGACCATGGGAATGTCAGGGTTGGGAACGATTGCAGCCGTCTCGAGCTCTTCAATCAGCTGGTCGAGGTCCTGGAATTCAGGGACTTCTCCGCCGTCCGGTCCGGCCGTATCGACGTGTTCAAGTTCTGGCTCGGGCGCAGTGTTCACAGATTCTGGCTCGTTCGCGGCGTTCTCAGATTCCGGCTCGGGCGTAGCGGCCTCAGGCGCAGCACTCCCAGGCGCAGCACGCTCGGGCGCAGCACTCTCAGGCGCATCATCCACCGGTGTATGCTCGGCGATCGGTGCCCATTTACTCTGCGGCCGGCTCGGTTCACCGACTGGCGACTCAATCTTGGCATCGCCGAATTGTTTTCGCAGAATGGAGTCTCGCAGACCCGTTTCAATGACTGCGTTTCCGGGTCCGTGGTAGGCTGCCTGTTTCCACATGATCAGTGCAGACTCATGATCGTTATCCGATTCGTATATGCGTGCAAGCAGAACCCTGGCGGACAGATGCGACGGCATCCGGTGCAGAATATTCTGTAGGATCAGGCGCGCATCTTCGATGTCGCCTGATTCCATCATGGAAGCAGCAATTTTGATGTCGGGAAGTGACATTGAGCCGGATTGCCCGGTATTTCTAGTGTGCGTGTCGGTGGCAGTATACAGGTCCAGACCACGTCATGTTGGACGCTTCAAGATACGCCTGATCTACAAATATTTGGTCGCTACCAGTTGGATGTAGCAGCCGTAAAGACGTCATCTGCAATTTTTTCAAGCGCGGCGAAAGCGGCTGTTTCTTCCTGAGCAGGATCAAACGGATCGTATTCCTCAAATGCGGAGAAGCTACGATTGACCAGTTCATCACCAGTCGTCCGATCGGTGTAGACGACCTGGGCGTTTACCGTGACACGGTTTCTCGTTGCCTGCTCGTCGCCGGACACAGAAGTCGGCTGATTGGAATAGCGGGTAATCGATACCGCGAGGAGCACGTCTGCGCTCGTTTCGTCCTGGTCAAGGGAGAGGCGGGTCTGTCGCACGAATCGGTCGATGAGCAGCTGCGTCATCTCCTCATCCATTCCCGTGACGGTCGAAACAGAGTTGTCTTCGACGAGGGGGATTGAGACGGTCGCCAGGTGTTCCGGAATGCTCGCTCCCGTAAAACTGTAATACGAGCAACCGCTCACCAGAATCGGCAAAAGCAGTGCTGCGAGTATGTGACGCCCGTGCTTCATGTCTAACTCAGGTCAGTCATTTGTGAGGCCCGTTTTCTTTTCCTGCCCACGTCAATCGAATGAATCGGCAGCTTCGATTTCTTTCAGCTTACGATACAGGGTTCGTTCGCTTATTCCAAGGGCTTCGGCCGTCTGTCGACGGTTGTTTTCGAAGAGCTTCAGCGCCGACAGAATCAGCGTGCGCTCGGCTTGCTCAAGCGTGGGAAGCTCGGCTGGTGGCTCCTCTTCAATCGTCGCTGAAAAATCATTGCCCGATTCGAATTCGTAGGGAGCCTCTTCGATGAATGGCTCATCGGCAGCCCCCTCTTCGTGCATGACCAGAAGGCGGCCCGGATCCTGGACGGTCGGAACGCCTGTTCTCGCGGCCGCTACGAGCGCGGCAATCTGCTCCTTCAACTCTTTGACTTCGGTCCGCATTTCCAGGAGGGCACGATATATAAGCTCGCGTTCACGCGCTCCGGCCGGCTCTTCGGAGCCCTCTGATGATCCCAGAGGAACGAGACCCATTCCCCCACCTGCCGAGGTCACGCCGCGCAGGTACTGCCGAAGATCTTCGCTCGAAATCGATTCGCCCCGCAGCAGAACGATGGTCTGCTCGGCCACGTTGCGCAGTTCACGGATGTTGCCCGGCCAGCGGTATCGCATGAGCATTTCTTTGGCGCTCAGGTCCAATCGGGGAGCCGAAGAGTTGTACTGTTGCGCAAAACGATGCTGAAAGTGCTCGAAGATGGGCAGGATGTCATCACGTCGATCTCTCAGTGGCGGTACGTGCAGAATGACCGTACTGAGGCGGTAATACAGATCCTCACGAAATCGTCCGGCCTCGACTTCTCGCGCGAGATCCTTGTTGGTCGCAGCAATGACGCGCACATCGCTCTTCTGGATGGCCGTCGAACCGACACGGCTGAATTCGCCCGTTTCAAGTACGCGCAGCAGTCTGACCTGCGCGGTCAATGGCATTTCGCCGATTTCATCGAGGAAAATTGATCCCCCATCTGCCTCTTCGAAATACCCGATCCGGCGCTCAACAGCACCTGTATACGCGCCTTTTTCAGCGCCGAACAGCTCGGATTCAATCAGGCCTTCCGGAATGGCTCCGCAGTTCATGATCAGCATCGACTTGTGTCGTCGCTCGCTCGTTTCGTGCAGGGCCTGGGCAAAAAGCTCTTTTCCTACGCCGCTCTCTCCCTGAATCAGCACCGTGATTTCTGTTGCCGCCACCTGACGGACACGATCCAGAGCCTGGCGCACTCCGGCAGAGACGCCCACAATCCCGAATCTCTCCTGCATTGACTGTCTATCCATAGTGGCTAGGCCCTGGAAATTGGTTCAGCAATGAGTGTAGCCGACGTGCAATCCGTGACACGGACGCGCACGTAGTCTCCCTTCTCGAAATCTCGGCGATCGAAGACCGTCATCTTGTTGGTGTCCGATCGTCCTGACATCTGCTCCTCGCTTCGCCGGCTCGTTCCCTCGACCAGAACGACGTGCTCGCGACCGATCTCGGCTCGATTGCTTTCCAGCGAAATCTCGGACTGAAGAGATATGATCTCTTGGAGGCGACGTTTCTTCACGTCGTCGCTCACATTGTCTTCGAACTTGCGCGCAGCATACGTGTCCGGGCGCTCGGAGTACATGAACATGTAGGCGTGCTCGTAGCGGACCTGTTCCATGAGCGAAAGGGTATCGCGGTGCTCTTCTTCGCTCTCATCGCAGAATCCGGCGATGATGTCGGTCGACAGGGCTACACCGGGTACAATCTTGCGCGCTCTTTCTACGAGTGAGAGGTATTCATCCCGCGTGTAGGTGCGCTTCATGCGCTGTAGCATATCCGAGTTGCCGTGCTGCACGGGCAGATGAATGTAGTTGCAGACATTCTCGCGCTCGGCGTGTACATGAAGCAGCGCATCGGAGCAGTCCTTCGGGTGTGAGGTCGAATAGCGGATCCGAAGATCGGGCGAAATGTGTGAGATGCGATGCAGCAATTCAGCAAAGTCTACCGTGCTCCCGTTTTGCGTATCCCGGTACGAGTTCACGTTCTGACCCAGGACAGTTACTTCCCGGTACCCCGATTCTACGAGCTGCTCACACTCGGACAGGATGCTCGCAATCGGGCGGCTGCGCTCGCGTCCGCGGGTGAAAGGCACGACGCAGAAGGAACACATGTTGTCGCAGCCGCGCATGATGGAGACGAACGATGAAACCCCGTTTGTGTCATAACGAACCGGTGAGATGTCGGCGTAGGTCTCTTCTTTTGAGAGCTGCACATTGACGGCTGCCTGACCGGTATCTGTCGCGGCATTGAGCAGGTTCGGCAGATCTCGGTACGCATCGGGGCCGACGACAATATCAACCAGTTTTTCCTGATCCAGAAGTCTCTCGCGAAGCCGTTCGGCCATGCATCCGAGCACACCCAGCTTCAGGTCGGGATTGTGTTTCTTCTTATGGCTTCGAAGTTCAGCCAGCCGGCGGCGCACTTTCTGCTCCGCGTTCTCGCGGATCGCACACGTATTGATGAGCACTACGTCCGCCGCCTCGGCGTCATGCGTCAAACCATATCCTCCCTCGCGCAGGACGGAGGCGACGATTTCCGAATCGGAAACGTTCATCTGGCACCCATAGGTCTCCAGATACACCTGGCGTTTCCCTACGGAAGTGGTCGCGACCTGTTTGGGGGCGTCGAGGTCTTCCGAAGCCGGGTCTTCAATGATGGGTATGTCTACGATTGGCTGCATGCAGTCAAATTTTGTGGGCTCCCGATAATTTTGTGGGCTCCCGATAATCGTGGATCCTTCAACCTGGATCTCACCGAAAGTGCCTTTTTGTCGGTTTTTCAAAGTTTCGAAACGCTGCAACCCCTCAATACGGCTCAGGTTCGCTGCTCAACCATAAAATTCCCGACAAAATGTCAGGTTCCACCACGCGACCCGATTGCCGTATATTTGGCGCGACCGTCCCATACGAACTGAACGTCCGGGTACTACATGGCTGGCCACAGTAAATGGTCGAAAATCAAACGCGGAAAAGCGGTTACTGACGCTCGCCGTTCCCAGATCTGGGCTCGGAAAACGCGTGATATCATGGTGGCTGCCCGTGAAGGTGGCGGCGATCCGGGCATGAATGCCCGCCTGGCGCTGTGCATTGAGAAGGCCAAGGCCACCAATATGCCCAAGGACAATATTGAACGGGCCATCAAGCGCGGCACGGGTGAGATCCAGGGAGCGGATTACGTCGAGATGACCTACGAAGGATTCGCGCCCAATGGCATCGCCATCTTTGTGGAGGCTCTGACGGACAACACCAACCGAACCGTCGCCGATGTTCGCCATCTGTTTTCGAAACATGGTGGAAGCCTGGGACAGAACGGAACCGTAGCCTTCCAATTCGATCGCAAGGCCGTCTTCGAAATCCCGGCTCAAGGCAACGACGAAGAGACGCTGTTCGAGCTTGTCGTCGAGGCCGGTGCCGAAGACCTTGTTCAGGAGGACGACGCCTTCGTCGTGACGGCTGCCGTTGAATCTTTCGGCGAGGTTCACTCCGCCCTTGAAGGGGCAGGAGTCACGATCTCGGAAGGCAGCCTTCAGCGCATTCCCAACACAACCACGAGTCTGGATTCTGATGCTGCGCAAGCCGTGGGTAAATTGATCGGTCTTCTCGAAGAACTGCAGGATGTGCAGGCCGTGTATTCAACACTCGAAATGGACGACGCGACCATCGCGGTTCTCTCATAAAAACGCACGCCCACACTACATGATTATTCTCGGCATCGATCCTGGCTCCAACATCACCGGCTTCGGTGTGGTGCGCAGTGGCGCCGGTGCTGATGGAAGAGGTGGTGCTGACGGAGGCGGAGAAAAGATGATCGACTGCGGTGTGATTCGGATTCGGGATACGAAAGATCATCCGCTCAAGCTGAAGCAGATCTACGAAGGAGTGTGCGAACTCCTCGATGAGCACAAACCAGACCTGTGCGCCATTGAAATGCCCATTTACGGAAACAATCCTCAATCGATGCTGAAGTTGGGACGGGCGCAGGCCAGCGCCATGCTCGCCGCGCTCAATCATCAGATTCCGGTTACAGAATACACGCCCAAAGAGATCAAAAAGGCGGTAACAGGAAATGGAAATGCGTCCAAAGAGCAAGTCCGTTTCATGATCGAGACCATGCTGAACATGCCATCAGGTAGCAGTATTACGATGGACACGTCTGATGCTCTGGCCGTAGCCATGTGTCACATACATCGCGGCGCCACTTCGAGCGGCGGCACGTACAAGAACTGGGAAGCGTTTGCCCGGGCCAATCCTGAGCGCCTCAAATAGCGGGCTGCTCGGATTCGCAGACCTAATCGTCCTGCTTTTCCTCGTCGTCTCCCCCAGAGTCTTCTCCGGCAGAATCTTCTCCGGCAGAGTCTTCTTCCGCAGAATCTTCTTCGGCAGCTTCCTCTGGTGCGTCGTCCGCCGAGGCAGCCTCTTCCTCTTCTGCCTCTCCTTCTTCGTCGGCTGATGCTTCGACCTTCTTCTCTTTCTTCACCTTCTTCTTGGCCTTCTTCTCCTTGTCTTTCTTCTTGGCCTTTTTCTCTTCCTTCTCCTCTTCGACCTGCTCTTCGGTATCAGCCTCGGCCGCTTCTACAGCTTCTTCTTCGGCCTGTCCGTTTTCGCTCGCAGCTTCGTCTTTGTCCTTGGAATCGCGAGGGTCCTGATCCTTGTCTTTGCTCTTGTCTTTGAGATGATTCGTAAATCCACGCTCTTCATCCCTCAGGCGAACAATGTGCTCGGTCTCTTCTCTCGGCACAGCGCCATGACTCATATGGAATACCAGATGCGCGATCTGTTTGTCCTTGTTCGGAGCCTGATTCCATTCCGGATGAGCCTGCTCGATAATCGAAATCAGGATCCGGATGTAGGCATAACGTTCTTCCGGCGTCTTCATCTCACCAATCGTATGAGCGAAAAGGTCGGCATTACGTCCAACCTGACGGTCAACAATTTTGTGTTCGTATTTCATGGCGAGATGACCTGTTGTGAGATGACTGCTGTTTGAATGTCTTCGCGAAACTATGTGCCCTCAGGCACCGTCGGCGCTAGAGCGGTCATTCTGGACCTGAGACCCTGCGGCGACTGAACGGCTAAAATATGCAAGCCACTCGCGGCAACCAAGCTTGTGTATACTTTAGCTTGAACCGTAGAACTCAATGCGACAATATCGCGTTGAAGCGCCTTCAAACGACCGAATTGTGCGAAATCTGCAAATACCATATCGACTGGAGCTCCTTCCTGCCATCCCGGCTTTCCACCGGCGGGCTCGGCAGACGCAGGATTTCCCGATGGGCCAACTGGTCTATTACGGACCGATGCCGTTCTACTACGGGATTGGAGAGGTGAAGAGCATGATGGAAGGTTTTGTGGCCGTCGATTTCCGTGGCACCGGCCAGTTTGGAGTCCACGAGGACATATTCAGTCCCGAATATCTTATTCCCATTCCCCGTTCAACAATGGGCATTCTCTGACCATGACCCGATCGCTGCTACTGACCATTTTATTCGTCTCGATGACAGGATGTGGACCAAAGCAGGTGAGCATTCCGCTCATCGACGGTCGTATAGACAACTTCGAAGACGGCGATGTCTACAACAATCTGGGATTTGATTGGGAATCTGTTTCGGGTGGAGCAGAGGCCGACGCCACCATTTTTATTGAAGCAGGTGGAGTAGAACGATCCCGATATCAGATGACCATCGGTGGAATGCGTCCGTTTGGTTCTTCAAACGACAAGGTGTCCGGCGCACGCGTTCTGATGGGACAGGCCATCGACGCAGCTCACTCCGAGGTCACAAACGTGACCGCTTACACGGGCCTCGAGATCCGCATGATGGGAACTCCCGGATCATTTATCGTCCAGATCGGCACGGAAGCGATCACGGACTTCGACTTCTATAATTCATATATCGAACTGTCACCAGACTGGAATCTCTTCCGTATACCATTCAGTGAATTCAAACAGGAAGGATTTGGAGCAAGCCGCGCGTGGACCGGTCATGACGTGACACACGTGGCAGTCTATTCAAATATTTTTGGTCCATACACCATCGCCGTGGACGACATCCGGTTCTATTGATCCGCATCCATTTGGCGAGCAATCATCGGTGACACATGCCAATACTGAAGGTCCAAGGAATCTCGAAGCAATACGAGAAAGTCCTGGCTGTAAACAATATCTCCTTCGAAGCTCAACCCGGCCGGATCCTCGGTCTACTTGGGCCGAATGGAGCAGGAAAAACTACGACCATCCGGATGGTGACCTATATCACCATCCCCGATTCCGGACAGATTCTGTTCGGTGACGATCGCGTCGGTCCTGCCTCGCAGGAACGCATGGGATATCTGCCCGAAGAACGTGGCCTCTACAAGAAAATGAAGGTTGGCGAACAGCTCATGTACTTCGCCGAACTCAAGGGACTCCACAAATCCGTAGCCAAAGAGCGCATCCGCTACTGGCTGGATCGCATGGGAGCCCTGGACTGGGTCTCGAAAGCGACCAATGAGCTCTCGAAAGGGATGCAGCAGAAGATTCAATTCATCGCAACGATTTTGCATGACCCGGAGCTTCTGATTCTGGACGAACCCTTCGGTGGTCTCGATCCCATCAACGCGGATCTGCTGCAGGACGTGATTCTGGAACTCAAGGATGAAGGACGCACCATTCTGTTCGCCTCGCACCGCATGGAGCAGGTCGAGCAGCTTTGCGACGATATCTGTCTTGTATCCAAGGGCGAAATCGTTGTCAACGGCGCGCTGAGTGACATCAAGAAGCAGCACGGGAAAAACGTCGTGATGATCGACTTCGAAGGCAATGATGGCTTTCTCGATCGACTCGAACAGAGCGGATCGGTTCGCGTCAATGCGCGAAGTCTGCGTCACGCGGAGATCCGGCTTCTGAACGGGACGCCCTCGAAGACTGTCCTTAGCGCTGCTCTCGAAGATGTGAGCGACATTACGCGTTTTGAACTGGTAGAGCCTCCGATGAGGGAGATTTTTGTGACTGCGGTCACCGAACAACAGGGCCAGCAGGCGCTCGCAGCTGAGGAGGTGTAGGACCATGACCAAAAACAAAACATTTATTGTAGCCAAGAACGAATTCCTGAAGCGCGTCAAGACGCGCTGGTTCGTCTTCACCACGCTCCTCGGACCAATTGTCTTGATCGGGTTTTTTGCGGTGATCGGATTCGTATCGGCATCCTCCATCGAAAACAACGAATCGACGGTGCTCGTGCTCGACGAAACCGGAAGACTGTTCAGTCAATTTGATGGCGTCGATGAAGACATCACATTTTTGCATGCCGAAGGACCCGAGGACCGTTTGCGACAGCGGGTCCTGGACGGCGAAGCCGATGGCTACCTCGTCTTGCCTGAAAATATTGTAACCGGTGATGTTGAGGCCCGCTACTACACGATGGGTGGCGGCATCGGCGAATTTGCCTCCGATTTGCGCTTCTATCTGCGTAGCGCCGTGCGCACGGCAAGGCTGGAGGACCAGGACGTGGCGAGCGAAGTCTACGACATCATCAACGCGCGGGTCGGCCTGGAGTCGATCCGTCTTTCGCAAGAAGGAGAAGACCAGGGAAGCTCGGCAGCCTACGCGGTTGTGGGCGGCATCATGGGCTTTTTGATCTACCTCACGATGCTGATCTACGGATCTGTCGTCATGCAGGGCGTGATTCAGGAGAAGATGAACCGCGTTGTCGAAGTCATTATTTCATCTGTCCGGCCGTTCCAACTCCTGATGGGCAAGGTGCTCGGTATTGGTGCGATGGGGCTCGTTCAAATGAGTTTCTGGGCTGTCCTCATGGCTGGCGGCACCATGCTGGCCGGCACGGTCGTCGGCTTGACGATGGATACGGCCAGTCTTGAATTGCCGGCCGAGGCAACGCAGGCTGAAATCCTGGACGCTGCCGGAGTCAACCTGCCCGATTTTGGAGTCGAAGTGTTCGTCTTCTTCGTCGTCTACTTCCTGCTCGGCTACCTGCTCTATGCCACGCTCTTTGCCGGCATCGGTAGCGCGGTTGAGCAGCAACAGGACGCCCAGAGTCTGATGCTACCGGTCATGATGCCGATCATCATGTCGATCGTGTTTTTGACGGCCGTGATAGAGGCGCCCAATTCGGGTCTTTCGATCGCGCTTTCACTGATCCCGTTCACGGCCCCCATTCCCATGGTCGTGCGCATCGCCATGGTGGACGTACCGTTGTGGCAGATCTCGGCATCGCTCGCCTTGCTCATCGGCACGTTTTTCGGAGCCGTCTGGGTGAGCTCGCGCATCTACCGCATCGGTATCCTGTCCTATGGCAAAAAGCCGTCGCTCAAGGAAATCATCAAGTGGATGAAATACGCGTAGGTGTGGACTGATCGGCGCACCGCGCTGAATCGCCATCCTCTTCTGCGGCGACGGGCGCACCCCGGAGGCCCACGACTACTGGCTCACCGCCCCGCGTCTGAGAGATTCGATATCAAAAAACCGGAAAGGCTGCTGGAAGCCGGGCCCATGGCCCGGCTTCCTCTATACAGGGCGATGTTGGCATTCGGGATGGGCGGCATCCCGGAGGATTCACCCAGCACAACCATGTAGTCGGTCAGCGACGATTCTGAAATCATGCCGATACCAAGGCCTGCACGAACCGCGGACTGAGTTGCCTGCAGACTGTGGCTCGCAAACACCACTTCCCAGTTTCTGCCGGCCGCATCAAGCTCCTGCAGGGCGTCGTGCAATCCATCACACGGCGAATCGAGAGGGTCGACAATGAGCGGTAATACGTCGTGTTCGTCCATGTCAAAATCTTTGTTGACTGCCCAGTGATATTGCTCCGTCCACAGGGGTGTACTCGCGAGATCTGAATAGGCGTCATTTGCGATGGCCAGACAGAGTTCGTTGCGCGCGATCTTCTTTACCAGTTCCCAACTCGTTGAAACCTCGAGCGTCAAGTTGATGCCCGTGGCGAGCTTTCCGAATCGGGTCAGCAATCTGAAGAGCGGTCCGTGAATCACTTCTTCGAGCACGCCAATTCGCACCATTCCTTTTGCATTCACAACAGAAAGTTTTCCCAGCGCCTCCGAATTCAGGTTCAGAATGCGTCGTGCGTAGCCGTGGAGCATTTGCCCTGCTTCAGTAAGCACATTGTCACGTC
>CAZEHJ010000079.1:0-11271 GCA_964512485.1 uncultured Rhodothermales bacterium
AGCTTCATTTCCCTCTACATTTAAGTGAATCATGACAGTTAACCGCGAACCCTTATCCTCCTAGCCGCTGGGTTCAACGATCGGGTAACGTGAACATCCCTAAAAAATAAATCAGGCCTGCAGCCTTTCCTCAGACTCTACCATTAGAAGACTTGATAATTTCTGGTCAAGGCGATCACCTCATGCATGAGCTTTGAGGACATTTATTTATGTTTGCCTCCCGTCGAATAAACCCATTCCGAGATGAAATATCCTGATGCCGCTTCCTTCGGCGATCTGTCCAGCCTCACGGAGATATCAGAGGCCCTGGACGCGTTCAATCGATTTGAAGGACCCGATAATGCAGGCAGAAATCAGAATGACTGGAAGAGTAGCCTGAACGTACCTCTGCCTGAACGGGGTGAAGGCCTCAATGCCGTCCTGGACGACCTCAAGGAGGTGATAATCCCCAACGGACTGAGAAACGGACATCCGGGATTCGCAGGATGGGTGACGACTGCGCCGACCACATCAGGTACTGCGGCGACACTTGCCTCAACAGTGGCTGGTTCACAGCGACACTGGGTCCAGACATTCAATTACCTCGAAACTGTCAGCCTCAATTGGCTCAGAGAACTGATCGGCCTTCCGGATCACTGGCAAGGGACTTATTGTGGAGGTGGATCTTCTGCAAACCTCATTTGCCTCGGAGCTGCCCGTCAGTGGGCCGTCGAGCAACAAGGTGTTGACCCCTCAATGACGGGCCTTCCGGACGGCAAGCAGTGGAGGATCTACGCCAGTAGCGAAGTCCACCATGTAATAAACCGTGCTGCCGCCATCCTGGGAATTGGTCGTCGATCAGTAATGCCGATTCCGGTGAATCAGAATCAAGAAATCAATATCGCGGCCCTCAGAGCTCAATTGGACAAGGATGCCAGCAACGGCATTCTGCCGATGTCGATTGTAGCTACAGCTGGTACAGTGAATACGGGAGCTATCGATCCCATCAACGAACTGGCTGATATTTGTGAAGAGATCGGGGCATGGCTCCATATCGATGGTGCGTATGGCATGTTTGGCGTCCTCGACGAACGTATTGCCGATCGTTATGACGGATACCAACGCGCCGGATCGATCGCGCTCGATCCTCACAAGTGGCTCGCGGCTCCTGTCGGAAACGGTGTTTCTATGGTCAATGACCGTAGTCTCATGGGACGCGCGTTCACACTGGAGCCGGCCAGCTATCTGGAAGGGTCTGCCTTGTCTGACGGAACGGTTGTCTCCCCCTTCGATAATTTTGGGGAATTGTACCACGATTTCAACCTTGATCAGTCGGCACCATCCAAAGGAGTTCAGGTATGGGCGATTCTCAAGGAAATCGGTCGTGACGGTATGACCGATCGAGTGGTCCGGCACAACACGTTCGCTCGGCGACTGGAAGAACGAGTTGCTTCAAACGGGAAACTGGAAGTGCTATCAAAAGCCGTTCTCTCGATCTGTTGTTTTCGATACAACAATGGTGAGCTTGATGAGCCCACTCTCAACGAGTTGAACGCCAAGATAGCAGCCCAACTTAGGGCAGAAAGCAATTTTGTGCCTTCAACAACCCTGGTTGGCGGGAAGTACGCCATCCGGCCCTGCTACATCAATCCGCGCACCAGACTTTCTGATGTTTACGGCCTGGCAGATCGGGTTGTCGAAATTGGTGATGAAATAAGTGGGTGATTCTCTCTCAACCTAATCGACTTTCATCTCGTACATTTGGGCCTCGCGCCAGAAGACATTTTCAAACAATCACATTTCAGTCCAAGATTGACATGAACCGAAAAGCAGTTACCCTGATCTCCCTTTTCATATTTCTCTGGATGGGTTCATCCCTCACCGCATCCGCTCAGACCTATCCTACAGATGACCCCGTCATCCAGCAAATGTGGGAAACGGGTATAGAAAATTCGATGACCCGAGAACTGGCCCATGAACTCATGGACGTCATTGGACCAAGACTAACCGGCACTTCCGGCCTCTCCGATGCTCAGGATTGGGTATACGAGAAATACGAATCATGGGGAATTGACGTTTCCAAAGAGGACGTAGGAACCTGGCTGGGATGGGAACAGGGAATCCTGCACGTCGACATGATCTCTCCCCGCGTGGTGTCCCTCGAGGCAGAACTCCTGGCATGGAGTCCCGGCACCGACGGTGTCGTCGAAGCCTCCGTTGCCCTCCCTCCGGCCGATCTTTCTGAAGAAAATGTTGAAGAATGGCTGTCAACAATCAAAGGCAAATTTGTGATGACGTCGGCGCCTGAAGCCATGTGTCGTGCCCGTCAGGAACTTGAGGCCAATGCCCGCCCCGAAACGGTGACCCGGCTCAACGATGAGCGACGAGCCACTGCTATAGACTGGAACACCAGAATGAGCGCCATTGGTGACTTCCGTTCACGGGAATCAAAACTGGATAGCGCGGGAGTTGCGGGCTTCATTTCATCACGTTGGTCGGGCGGATGGGGCGTTAATAAGGTGTTTTCGACAAACAGTCGACGCGCAGTAGCGATTGACATGTCCTGTGAGGATTACGGTCTTCTTTTCAGACTTGCCGAAGGAGGCAACACGCCACGACTCAGAATTGAGGCACAGGCGAATTACCTGGGAGATGTACCGATACTGAATGTAATAGGTAGAATCGAGGGCTCTGAGCTGCCAAACGAATACGTCCTGCTCGGAGCGCATCTTGACTCGTGGCATGCTGCAACCGGAGCGACAGACAACGGTACCGGGTCCATAACAATGCTTGAAGCAATGCGGATTCTCAAGACGGCTTATCCAAATCCCAAGAGAACCATTCTGGTTGGTCACTGGACGAGTGAAGAGCAGGGTCTGATAGGGTCCGGAGCGTTCAGGGAAGATCATCCAGAAGTAATCGAAGGACTGCAGGCGGCATTCAACCAGGACAACGGCACCTGGCGATTTGAACGACTTGAAGGTCAGGGCTATTTGGCATCGGCAGGCCACCTTCCCAAATGGATGGCAGCTGTTCCCACAGAGATATCGTCCCACATAGTCGTAGAGGTACCGGGAGCGCAAAACAATTCGGGAAGCGATCACACGTCTTTCGTTTGTGCACAGGCCCCCAGCTTCAGGCTTCAGTCTCCCTACGATGAGTATCGTCAATACACCTGGCACACAAACAGGGATACATATGACAAAATTGTTTTTGACGACCTGAGTGAAAATGCCACTCTTGCCGCCATGTTGGCCTATATGGCGTCAGAAGATGATGTCCGGTTCGATCGCTCTCTTGCCAATCTTCCTCCGAGCCAGCGTACAGGACAGGCACGCAACTGGCCAAACTGTCGTCCCTCAAGACGTTCACTGAACTAGGTCGGCTAAGCAGGATGTCCTTCGACAAACTGGGTTATGATGAGTGGTGCGTGAGCGCATTTGAAGAATACCTCCGGCCTGGCTGGGAGGTCTGCAGGGTGATGACCGTCAACAGGACCAATTGGATCATCAGCGATGGCAAAAGCGATATTCGCGCCGAACTCACCGGTCGACTCAACTTTTCCGCTGAATCACCCCTGGATCGCCCGGCGGTCGGTGACTGGGTGATTGCGCAATTCTTTGATGACAGAACGTTTGCTGTGATCGATGAGGTCTTGCCCCGCCGCTCCGAACTGAAACGAAAGGCAGCGGGAGCGACGGTGGAGTATCAGCTTTTTGCGACAAATGTTGACAGGCTGCTGATCATGCAGTCCTGCGACAGGGATTTCAATCTCAGAAGACTCGAGCGATATCTGGTCATGGCCCGCGACGGAAACGTCGAACCAGTTCTGCTCCTTTCGAAAGCGGATCAGGTGAGCGAAGGCGAATTGAGTGAATTGATCTTGTCCGTGGCCAAATTGGATCCTGACTTGCCGGTTGTGGCGTTCAGCTCATTGGAGGCAAGAAACCTTGATGCCGTTCGAGCACTGCTTCAACCGCAGAAAACGTGCTGCCTGATGGGATCCTCCGGAGTTGGAAAGACGACGTTGCTCAACATTCTCGTTGGCCAGAATCAGTTTGAAACCGGCGAGGTCCGGGAATCGGATCATCGTGGTCGACATACGACAACAAGCCGCCATTTAATCGTTCTGGACGACGGTGCGTTGTTGATAGATACTCCCGGTATCCGTGAACTGGGTACCATCGGGGCCGAAGCCGGAATCGGAGACACCTTCGCTGACATTATCGAACTGGCGGACTTTTGTCGTTTTTCAGATTGCAATCACGAGCAGGAGTCCGGATGCGCCGTCATGGATGCCATTTCTGCCGGCAACTTGGATGAGGCCCGCCTGATCAGCTATAAAAAACTTCAGCGAGAGACACTTCGACACGAAATGTCTCTCGCTGAGCGAAGAAAGAAGGATAAAGCGACCGGGAAACTCTACAAGAGCATCATTCAATCGAAAAAAGACCGGCGCTAGTCGCTTCCCAGTGCCAGGCGTCTTGATTGCGCCGTATCAGCTCAACTTGTACCGGCCCAGGCTCCAGAGAGCCAGAGCCACGAGCAGGATGATCAATCCGTAGACAGGAGCGATCATCGAGACATATAGTCCTCCCGCAAGTAATTTGGGCGAGATGTCACCAACCTGCTGGATCACCTGAAAGGCCTGCATCAAGCCGATTGCTTGACTCAAAATGCCTACGAAGAACGTAAACACGCCCAATTGAAGGACTATGGCGTTCATCCGGCGATTATTCTGGTTTTCCCCTGTGCCATTGAATGCTTTGATCAATGTTAATGTGGCCAGGACGATCATCGCCAGTCCCAGAATGGTCATTGGAGTCATGAAGACCCCTCCCTCTGCGTACATAAGAGTACCTGTAATTTGAATTATCGTTTGATGTATTGAATGTCGGTCCGGGTTGCGGAGCGGGACATGCCCCAAGCATACGGAGGGCTCATCCACGCCAAGAAACGATAATCGACAGGCTGCAGCAGATTATCGACGGGTGACAATTGCCATCAACTCCCGATGGGTGTTTTGAGCGATCCGCTTGCAGACACAAATGCGCCGTCTATCGACTAAATTCGAAAATACCGGCGTTTTCAGCGTATTTAGCGTACGTAAAATTCGAGCATTCAGGAGACAGGTTTACACGTGCAGACAAAGGCCCTGCTCAGACATATCGCATTCTGGCTCGCGGTCCTACTCTTCTACACCTTCTATTTTGGAGCGCGGGAAGACGAATATGGTCAGAGTCTCTTTTTCGTGAGTCTCTTGATGCCAATCACGATGGCTACGACGTACACGTTTTTGTACTGGCTGATCCCGCAGTTTCTTCTTGAGGCACGATACGGGCTGTTCGCCCTCTACTTCGCTTACACAATCATCGTATCCGTATACCTGAATCTCGTAATTCTGGTCGGACTGTACATGACGGTCGCGGATTATCAGGCACTCTTCGTAAGCCCGAACCTTGTCGACCTGATGGGAGTGTTGATCGGGATGTATGTCGTGGTCTTCTGCGCGATATCCTTTCATTTTCTTCGGAGATGGCGAGATGCACAGACACTGAACACACTTCTGGCTTCCTCGGTTGATACAGTAGAACAAGAACTGGCGCGTCTTCAGAATACGGCCGACTTTTCCATCACCGTTCGTTCGGACAGAAAGGACATACGCGTTGTGGTATCCAGCATTCTTTATATCGAAAGTATGCGCGACTACGTACAGTTCAACACCTCATCAGGTGTCATATTGTCGAAAATGGCACTTGGAAAACTTGAGCAGATACTGGCCCCGCATGGATTCACCCGGATTCATCGGTCCTACCTCGTTCGCGACGCCGCAGTTGACGTCTTGTCCGGCGAATCGGTTCAGATCTCGGGGCAATCTCTTCCCATCGGCCGAAGCTATCGTAAATCGACACAGGCAATCCTGTCAGGACGCGAAACAAGCGATTGAACGGATGGGACATCTTCGCAGACTCTTCCTATGATTTCTGCGACCAAAATGGCCATCAGGTGTTCAAATGGGCTAACTGAAAACGCACCAAGCCCACGTCCATGTCCCAGCATCTCAGAAATATCGCCATTGTGGCCCACGTTGATCACGGTAAAACCACTCTCGTGGATTCCATGCTGTGGCAAAGCGGCATTTTTCGCGACAATCAGGATGTCGCCGAACGTGTCATGGACTCGATGGATCTCGAAAGGGAAAAAGGCATCACGATCATGGCCAAGAACACGGCCGTTCAGTATGGTGACGTAAAAATCAATATCGTCGATACTCCCGGTCACGCCGACTTTGGAGGTGAGGTGGAACGCACATTGCGCATGGTCGATGGCATCATGCTTCTGGTCGACGCCGCCGAGGGTCCCCTCCCCCAGACGCGGTTTGTGCTTTCGAAAGCGCTCGAACTGAACCTTCCGGCCATCGTGGTGATCAACAAAATTGATCGAGACGATGCTCGCGTTGATGAGGTCGTGAACGAAGTGTATGACCTGTTCATTGACCTGGATGCAAATGACGATCAGATCGAGTTTCCTGTCATTTTTGCCGTTGCCAGGGATGGGCAGTGCAAAACAGAGATTGACGGTGAGTTGACTGATTTGAAGCCATTGTTCGATACCATTCTGGAAAGCGTTCCCGAACCAGTCGGCGATCCGGACGCTTCGGTGCAGGTCCTTGTAACCAACGTCCAGCCGGACAATTACCTCGGTCCCCTTGCCATCGCCCGCGTTATCGACGGCACGCTTAAAAACCGTCAGCAAGTTGTGTTGTGCCATCGAGATGGGACGACGACCCCCAAACAGGTCACGGCTCTGTTTGGGTACCAGGGTCTGGGGCGTGTCGAAACTGACATTGCCGGGCCTGGCGATATCGTTGCGATCGCAGGAATGACCGGAATCGGACTGGGAGAGAGTATCGCCGATGCCGAAGATCCACGACCGCTCGAGCCACTTCACATCGATGAGCCAACTATGTCGATGGAATTCCGCATCAACGACTCCCCATTTGCAGGAAAAGAAGGCAAATACGTCACGTCCCGCAATCTGAGGGATCGCCTGGCCAAAGAAGCGGAAACGAATCTGGCAATGCGGATCGAAGAGACTCAGTCAGCAGACAGTCATCTGGTATATGGCCGTGGAGAACTTCAGATGGCCATTCTCATCGAGCAGATGCGTCGGGAAGGCTTCGAGTTTTCTGTCGGTATGCCGAACGTGATCACCAAAGAAATTGACGGCAAACGCCACGAGCCGTACGAACTTGCCCTGATCGATGTAGCAGAAGACTACATGGGTTCTGTGGTGCAGAAGCTGGGCACGCGACGCGGCGTGATGACCAAGATGGTGAATCACGGATCTGGACGCGTGAGACTTGAATTTGAAATCCCAAGCCGCGGGCTGATCGGGTACCGGAATGAGTTCATGACAGACACAAAAGGTACAGGCATTCTGACCCACCTGTTTGACAAGTACCGTCCCTGGGCGGGAGAAATTGCACACAGAGCCTCTGGAGCACTGGTTGCCGACAGAATGGGTAAAGTCACCGGATTCTCGATCGTCAATCTGCAGGAACGCGGTGAGCTCTTTGTTGGCCCAACCGACATGGTCTATGACGGAATGCTGGTCGGTGAAAACAGTAGAGATGCCGACCTGGAAGTGAATATCACGAAGGAGAAAAAGCTGACGAATATGCGAGCCTCATCGGCCGACGCATTTCAGAAACTGATTCCGCCACGCAGGATGTCGCTTGAAGAGTCAATCGAATTCATCCGTGATGATGAACTGATTGAAGTCACGCCATCCTCGCTGCGGCTCAGGAAACGGCACCTGAATACTCACGATCGTAAAAAAGCAGATCAACTTCGGAAGGCGGCGTCGGAGTAGTCAGTTAAAAATGCTTCCCGTATTAGAGTATTTTCGGACATGATTTCACTACTGGGAATTCCTTACGACGGCTCCTCAACGTTCATGCAGGGAGCATCCGGCGCTCCAGATCTTATCCGGAACGCAATACAAAGTCCGTCTGCCAATTTGGCGATCGAAAACGGAATGTCGTTTGATCTGTCGCACAATGTGATAGATCTCGGAAATCTCGATTTTGCCGATCTGGATATCAGCACCCAAGCCGGGGTTCCCCCATCTGACGCGGTCGATAAGGAAATCCGACGACGAATCGAGGACGGGGTTCAGAACGCCCTCGAGGTGGGTCGTCCCCTTCTTTCATTGGGAGGTGATCATTCGGTCACATTTCCGATCATGAACGCCATAGCTCCTCGGTACAAGCGCTTGACGATTGTTCAGTTCGACGCCCATCCGGACTTGTACAACGACTTTGAAGGCTACAGGTATTCGCACGCCTGTCCTTTTTCCAGAATTCTGGAGTCATATGATCACGTCGACCTGGTTCAAATCGGTATTCGCACCATGAACGAACACTGCAGACTTCAGGCAGAGAAGTTCGGAGTGACGGTTTACGAAATGAGCAATCTGCCGTCATCTTCCGAACTGGTATTTGAAGGCCCTGTTTACGTTTCACTCGACCTGGATGCACTCGATCCGGCATTTGCTCCGGGGATTTCCCACCATGAGCCGGGTGGCATGTCAACGCGAGAGCTGATTGAGACTATTCGCATGATTAACGCGAACGTGATCGGCGCGGATCTTGTCGAATTCAATCCCGTCAGGGATTCCAATGGTGTTACAGCAATGGTCGCTGCCAAGCTCACCAAAGAGCTGGCCGGAAAACTGATGGAGAGCGCTTTCAACTCACGCAATTGATCGTCTCCCTCGCCGCTACTAGTTTCAGGCTCTACCAACTAGCGACTTCCATCTACAGATACCCATGAAACGCGTTCCGATTTCCCTGCTTCTCATATTCTGTACCCTTCTGGCAAATGCCCAGGATCCCCATGATCACGCCAGTACCGAAAGCCGATCTGTGGTCATCAAGGGTGAGCAGGTCGAATACGACGTGACGTTTGGAAAGCAGCCTGTTTTTGATACAGATGGAAACACTATCGCCGGCCTTTTTTACACGTTTTATGAGCGAACCAATGGGGCACCCAATGAAGAGCGTCCTTTGGTCTTTTCGTTCAACGGTGGTCCGGGCTCCGCATCTGTCTGGATGCACATCGGATACACGGGCCCTAAACGCCTCATTATTGATGATGAAGGCTTTCCGATTCAGCCGTATGGGGTTCAGGACAATGAACACTCTATTCTGGACGTCGCAGATATCGTCTTCATCAATCCGGTGAACACCGCGTTTTCTAGAGCCGCTGCGGACGTCGAGACGGAGCAATTTTTCGGAGTCAACGAAGATGTTGAATATCTGGCTCGATGGCTCGACACATTCGTGTCTCGCCACGAGCGCTGGACGTCCGCGAAGTTTCTGATCGGAGAATCCTACGGAACGACTCGTGTCAGTGGTCTCGCGAGACGACTTCAAGGCAGCCACTGGATGTATCTGAACGGAGTAATACTGGTGTCTCCGACCGGTCTGGGAGTCGACCGGGACGGTCCCGTCCGTGCCGCTCTGAGACTGCCCTATTTCGCGGCTACCGCGTGGTATCACGATGCACTCGAGGGTGATTTGCAGTCACGCGACCTGAATAATTTGCTACCAGAGGTGGAGCAATTCACGATAGATACCTTCCTCCCGGCAATTGCCCGAGGCGGTTCTCTCGACCCCTCCGTTCGGCAAGAGATTGCTGTCAGAGCTGCAAAATACTCTGGCCTGTCACCTGAAGTATTTCTTGATCACAATCTGGATGTCCCAACTGGATTTTTCTGGAAAGAACTGCTTCGCGATCAGGGCCTCACCATTGGCCGACTGGATTCAAGATATCGTGGGGTGGACAAACAGGACGCCGGGGAACGATACGATTTCGATCCGGCTCTCACGGCATGGAATCACGCTTTTGCTCCAGCCATAAATCACTACCTGAGAGAAGATCTCGGCTACGAGACTGAACTACGATACAATCTGTTTGGCCCCGTCTCTCCCTGGAACCGCGACGGAGACAATACCGGTGAGGATTTACGCTACGCAATGTCCCAGAATCCTTATCTGAGAACGATGGTTCAAAGCGGATACTTCGATGGCGGCACGGATTATTTTAATGCCGTCTATACGATGTGGAATATGGATCCGTCTGGTAATCTCAATGACCGAATGACGTTCAAAGGATACCGAAGTGGACACATGATGTATCTGCGAACGGAAGATCTGGCCACGTCCAATCAGGATATTCGTGACTTTATCGCCGAAGCGGAACGTGCAGGAAAAGTCCCCGCCCGGTACTAATCAATCAATTGTTTAACAGCGCTAAATCGATGACTTTACTACGCCCCTCACTCATATTGATCCTCTCGCTCATTCTTGTGTCTTGCGCGAATAAAGACACTGCCGAAAAGAAGGTAACAAGTGATCAAGCTGCTGTGGAGGAACCTGTGGTTGAAGAAGCCACTCGTCCGATCACGGCCGAAAAACTGGATCTGAATTCAGCAACGAAGGAAGAATTCATGACCATTAAGGATGTAGGAGAAAGGATGGCGCACGAATTTGACGAGTACCGTCCGTACGTCTCTATAGTCCAATTCCGCCGCGAAATGGCTAAATATGTTGATGACGCTCAGATCGAGGCCTACGAGGAGCACGTATACGTTCCTATCGACATCAATGAATCGGATGCAGAGACCGTGGCTCAAATTCTAGGCCTGGATCTCGCAGGCGCGGAAGCACTCGTTGCCGGACGCCCTTACGAAAACACCGATGCATTCTATTCGGCTGTTACTGAAGTTGCAGGAGGCATCGCTTCTCAGTTCGCGAAACTGTACGTAAGCGAGTAGTGGAAACGTGGTTCAGAGCCTTCCTTCGATTAATGGCGGCAGGTGTATTCGTTTTCACTGCGCTGGAGCTGCTGTTGCTGGAGCATACGGAGACACTTGTTCAGTGGATTGCATTCGGCTTGTGCGCGCTGGGCCTGGGGTGCGCGGTCATTCTGTTGAAGAGTCCGTCGCGACGACAACTGAATGCAGCACGGATGAGTGCCGGCGTGATAATTTTGGGCACGCTCTATGGCATTGTCGAGCACGTCCTGCACAATATGGAACTGGAGCTGGAAATACGTCCTTCTGCTACGTGGATGGACGTGATCTGGCCTTCTCTCACGGGCGCTGCTCCTCTACTGGCTTCCGGAATCCTGATTGTAGGTGCCCTGTTACTGGCGGCTTCTACCAAAGAATCGAGTGCCCCGAGCCAGGCCTGATCGTAGATATACATCGTAGATATACATCGTA
>CAZEHJ010000079.1:11371-15729 GCA_964512485.1 uncultured Rhodothermales bacterium
ATCGTAGATATACATCGTAGATATACATCGTATTCATAGAGCAGCCTCCAACTCCAAGAATAGCTCTTAGTCGTAAGTCAACCCGAGATGCTCCATCGCATCGTGAGAACATCCATCCCAGACCGCCCTGGGAGTGTTTCCTGAATAACCCAGGTCCTCAACTCCCATTTTACTGGACCAGAATCCGCTCGCCGTCAGATCACGAAGCGTGTTAAAAAACTCCACGCCAGCTTCGTTCTCAGGCAAATAATCCTCCGGATAAGCGATGGCGTCGAGCATTAACACTTGACTCTCAGCGGAAATTGACAAGAAGTCGCCGCTGTACAGCTCGCCGCAGCGTTCATCAAGCCAAGAGAGTCCCTCTTTCATAGGAGTCTGCAGATCTTGGACCTCTTCCAGTACGAAGTCGATAAAAGTTGGCACTTCGGCATCCGTCGCGCTGCCTGATCGATCGTCGGCAGGAATTATGTAGTCAACCAATTTGTGAACGGTCCCGAATTCGTGTTCTGTCAGAATGCTAGGCGTTCTATTCTCGAATTCAGGTGTCCCCGAACCATTTGAAACCCGAGAAGCGGCCTTTTCTACCTCCTCAAGAGTACATCCTGGAAATGCGGCTGCCAGAGAAGCAACGGCCATGAGCTTGAGTGATTCTCTTCTCTTCATGATGTTGATCCCAGGTTTCTTCTTTTAACTTCTTCTGCGATGAACTCGGATGTACGCATGGCCATTGCCATGATCGACCACGTCGGATTCTTGTGTGCCTGACTGACAAATGGACCGGCGTCAGCCACAAATACATTTCGCGCTTCGTGTGCCTGACAATTTCGATTCAACACAGAATGCGCCGGGTCGTCACCCATCCTGGTCGTTCCGACTTCATGAATGATTTGCCCAGGCCGGGTAATGCCATAGCCATTTTCTCGCGACGGTATATCCCACATGGCTTCGCCTCCCATCGCCCGGATAATCTCGTTTCCTGTCTCCTGAAAGTGACGTACCTGTTCGATTTCCTCATCACTCCAGCGCACATCAAATTTGAGAACCGGTATTCCGTATTTGTCAACCACATTCGGATCGATAGAACAATTGTTCTCTCTTCTGGCGATCATCTCCCCCCTTCCGGACATCCCTATGAATGATCCCCAAAGCTGGCGGTAGTCGTTTTTCAACTGAGCTCCGTATCCACCCCCACCACGGGATCGATCTCCTGTTTCGAGCTTTCCGTTGGTTCTCTGAATACCTCCACCAAAGCCATATCCCGGCATACCGTGTCCACCCCATGTCTCGATGTGATATCCTCTGGAAAACGGAAGAGAACGGTCTTGCTCAAGCCACCACGGAATGTATATGTGCATTCCGCCGACTCCGTCCTCATTGTGAACCGGCATATCAACCAGTTGCGGAAAGAATCCCATCACATCCGCCCCCGTGGAATCTGTCAGATAGCGGCCCAGAACGTCGCTCGAGTTGGACAAACCATTGGGATGACGGACTGACTTGGAATTCATCATCAGCCGAGCAGACTCACAGGCACTCGCCGCGAGAACTACGACCTTTGCTTCTACGTGATATTCCTGCATGTCCCGAGTACTCACCCACGAAACACCCGTGGCCTCGCCTTCTTCATTTGTAGTCACTTCCCGTGCCATCGCGCCCGTGATTAGGGTCAGGTTGCCGGTCTCGAACGCCGGGGGCAGCAATACAGACTGCGATGAGAAGTTTGAGCGAGTGGCGCACCCCCTGTTACACTGACCGCAATAATGACATGCCGGTCTTCCCCCGTGATTCCTTGTCAGAATTGACAGCCGAGAGGCCAACACGGGTATACCAAGTTTCTGAGCGCCTTCCTTTACCATCATTTCATAGCAACGAGGTTTCGGCGGTGGCATAAAAATACCGTCAGGCTCGTTGTACTGTCCGTCAGCATTTCCAAAGATGCCCACGAGTTGATCCAGTCGATCGTAATACGGCTTCAGTTCCTCGTACGTGATGGGCCAGTCATCTCCCTGCCCGTCGATGCTCTTTCGTCTGAAATCATCGGGACCAAACCGCAGAGATATTCTGCCCCAGTGATGGGTTCTCCCACCTACCATCCGGGCCCGCCACCAGTCCCACTCCGTACCTTCCTCCCGAGTGAAGGGCTCTCCTTCGATATCCCACCCTCCGATACAGGCGTCGAACTCCCCAAAAGGGCGTTCTCTGGTGGACTTTCCCCGGCGGGGTGATTCATAATTCCACGTGAGCATATTACCGTCCTGAACGGCATCCCAATCCTCTCCTGCTTCAAGCATGACCACGTCGGCTCCTGCCTTGGTAAGCTCGTGCGCGACCATGCCGCCGCCCGCACCCGAGCCAACGACACAGACATCAAATACTTTCCTTCTGGATATGAAGGCCATTTTCCCACCGCGTTAGATTCAAATTCTATATACTTCGATTTCAATTCAATTGAAACCGCAGCGGACATCATTCATCCGCGAAAACGATATGGAAGAGGCTGACGTTCGAACGTTTGAAATCCTGAGACTGCTTGATCCTCCTGAGGGATTCAAGCTCTGGCATGGCGGCCCAACCGTCAACGGGTGTCTACGGGGAGTAGATGCACGACAGGCTGCTTGGCGACCGGGTAACAACCGCAGCTCCATCTGGATGCTGGCCCTACACATTGCTTATTGGAAGTACGCTGTACGTCGTAGAATCCTGGGACTTCCTCAAGGATCATTCCCGAGAAAACCTTCCAATTTCCCTGCAGTGCCGGAATTCAGGACGGAAGACTCATGGAAAAAAGACAGGCAACTTCTCAAGAGTGAAGATCGAAAACTCGTAGAAGCAGTTCGCCAACTGACGCCAGATGATCTTGAAACAACGCTGCCGAGTGGAAATCGCACGGCCGACCAGCTTTTTGGGATCGCTCTACATGATGCGTATCACGTAGCACAGATCCAGCTCATCAAGAGACTCTATTCGGATCGGGAATAGATTCGCCGCTTCAAGCTCGGATCAGATCTCTGTTCCCATCCCACTCAAGCGGGCGACAGCATCAACGGCTCTCAGGTACACCGGATCGTTTTCGTCTCCGACTATCCGTTTTACCTTTTCAAACTGTTCGATGGCTTGCTCCGTCCTGTTGATCTGGGAGAGCATGATTCCGCGATTGAAGTTGGCCTGAATGTGCAAGGAGTCTTGTTCTAGGACCTTGTTCGTTTCTTGAATGGCCATCATTGAATTCTGGGGATCGTACATGTAGGCAATGGCCATGTCTGTGCGGACATCCAGGTTCATGGGATTCATATCCAGAGCTTTCTGATAGGCACCAATCGCCTTTTGTGCCCAGGTAGCGCGTAGGACATCTGGCTGACGCTGCATCCAGTCGAAGTACAGGTTGCCCGCTACAGTCCATTCTTGCTCCGATGCCGTTGCCTCTGCAATCAAGCCTGTTTCATCGGCAGCCATGTCAAGTCGATCGGCGGCGAAGTACAGATCGATCAGGTTGCGCCGGGCCGCTATCTGATCAGCACCGATACTTCTTGATACTTCAGCTTGTAGTTCTTCTTGTCGAGGAATCCATTGCTGAGCGAGCGGTTCGACGGCATTCAGGTTGGCAGGAGACTGTGTTTCGGAGGAAACAGAAGCTGAATCACTCAGCGAGGTGATTACGTAAAGCGCCATAACCAGCAATAGCGCGGCGCTTACGACAATAATTACCTGCTTTCCGATGGCAGATTGCGAAGAGTCAGAACCCGGCTTCGGACTCAGCGCGGGTGGGCGTAAAGCATCCTCTCCCTTTTTACCGGTTTCTTCGGATGTTTTTGCCGGTCCGGAAGGAGGCGCACTTCCACCATCGGCAAGGTCCCCCATTTTCGCTCCGCACTGATTGCAAAACGCGGCGGTATCGGGGTTCACGTGTCCGCACTCAGGACATACTCCCGGTCCAGCTGTCGAATCTGCTGATTCGCCGCTTGCGTGAGCATGATCTTCCGCGAGTTCTTTCCCAACAAATCCTGTTGGCGTTCCGCAAAGATCGCATACCTCTGCGTCAGGACTCAATCGAGCCCCGCAGGAATCGCAATTCTGATTCATGTATTGGTCTATCTGACGGCTTCGTCTACTTCGCGCCGAAATTCCTTGGATGCCTTGAAAGCGGGAATGTTTGTAGCTGGAACATGAACCGGGGTGTTTGTTCTGGGATTCCGCGCGGTTCGCGCTGCGCGTTGTTGCACGGTAAAGGATCCGAATCCTCTCAGGTCAATTCGTCCGCCTCTTCTGAGTTCGGATTTGACCACACTTATGAATCCATTCACCACTGCTTCGGTCTCCAACTTGGTCAATCCCGTCCCGGCTGAAATCTGATCAATGAT
>CAZEHJ010000080.1:0-15523 GCA_964512485.1 uncultured Rhodothermales bacterium
CGGTCGATTTCTTTCGCATATTCGACCAATTCCGACGTATTTGACCTCAATTCAGTGATTGTGGCTATCGCTTCAATTCCTTTTGTCAGATACATATCACAAATATATGGGCATATTTATATGTATTTATAGACGTATTTTTGTGGCATATTTCGTTGGAAATATAAAACACTATCTATGTGGGAGCATTATGATAATGAATACTTACCTAAACTCTGCAACGTATATGTAGATAATTTATCCACAACGAGGCGTGTTCACTTCAGGTAAGATTGAATGACTGGGGCTCCTTTTCCCCTTTGCTTTCCTCTTTATTACCGTACCTTTCGCTTGCACCCTCGCCCCCACTTCGCCACACACACCCACGGCGCATGTTTCTCTGCAAAGTAACCGGAACCATCGTTTCCTCGAGAAAGGATGTAACGTTCCGGGATGGAAAACTTCTGGTCGTTCACCCCATCGATTCTATCGGAGACCTGGATGGGGAAATCGACATGCTTGCCATCGACCCGGGGTACGGTGCCGGGATGGGTGACACCGTACTTGTTGCCAAAGAAGGCTCTGTCGTTCGGCAGTTGATGAGTGGAAAGGATGTCCCAGCAAACGTCATTATTCTGGGCGTCGTCGATGGTTGGACCGCTCAGGCCTGATCCCGTTTAGCGCCATTTCTTCCTTGTAACGGACAGCACCGGACGCTACTTTCTCGCGTTCCCCGAATTCAGAGGAGCCTCAACAACAGCAAGAGGTAGCGTCGCATGTCCCACCTTTCCAGTGCGAGCAGGGTTAACTCCGTCCTGCTCTTCGGACTATTGTCCATTGTGATGCTTGTGCCACGCAGTGTGCAAGCTCAAAAAAACAGCCCAGATATACCCGTCGTTTCGAACGTCGTGGCCATCCAGGGCGCCCGTATCGTCCAGGCTCCGGGCCGCGTCATCGAATCAGGTACGATTGTATTTCGTGATGGAGTTATCGAGTCAGTCGGTCGCCGCGTAGATATTCCTTACGATGCCCAGATTATTGATGGCGACAGCCTCACCGTTTATGCAGGTCTGATAGACGTGCTGTCAAACGTCGCCGTCCCCGCGCCCGCGTCCCCAACTCAACGCGGACCGGGACAACAGCAACAGGCCACCAATCGAGCGTTTCCCACCTTCGAGCGAGCTGGCATTACACCTGAAAAAGATGTGCGTCCTCTTCTGGACCCTTCGGACAAATCTGTGGAGGCTCACCGCAATCTGGGATTCACGACGGTCGTCACCGTCCCGCATGGACGAATGCTTCCGGGAACAGCTTCGATTGCGCTTCTCTCAGGAAGTGATGCAGCCGCGATGGTTGTTCAAGGAGAACAACCTGTCGTGTTTGAATATCAAGGCGCTCGGGGAGTGTATCCGGGCACACCCATGGCTATGATGAGCAAATTTCGTCAGCTCTTCCGTGAGGCAGATCGTCGCATGAAGGTCCAGGCCATGTACGATGATGACCCGACTGGAATGACGCTTCCTCCATATGACGCCGTCCATGGCACATTTGGCTCGATCATCAACCGGGACAAACGCGTCTTTGCGTTTACACGAGATGCACTTGAGGTGCATCGCACACTCTCCCTTCAATCCGAATTAGGCTTTGACCTGGTATTAACCGGATTGTCCGGTGGGTTCGACACAGTAGACAAGGTCGCAGCTGCGGATGCAGGCGTCGCATTGACGCTGAACGTCCCCGACAAACCCGAATGGGCTGCCGAGGTAGGTAAAGATTCGCTGGATCAGATTCTGGCGGCATTCGACGAAGAAACAAGGACCGCAACGTTCAGGGACGTCGAAGCGGAACGAAGAAATCTTGAGGCGAAGCAACTTCAATCGCGGGCCCGCTACGTGTCAATGCCCGCTCAGTACGCCGACGCGGGTGTTTCTTTTGCTTTCACTTCCTATGGAATGGAAGCCAAGGATGTCACGAGCTCAGTTCGCGAGTACGTCGGTGCCGGCTTGAGCCGCGATGACATGCTTGCCGCCTTCACAACCCATGCCGCTGACCTATTGGGTCTTTCGGGATCCATGGGTAGCCTGGATGAAGGAAAAATGGCCAACCTGGTTGTCACAAACGGCGACCTTTTCGCCGAGAAAACCAAAGTTAGATACGTCTTCGTTGACGGCAGCAAATACGAGATTGCTTCCGCCAAAGGAGGAAACGGTCCAAACGGAAGGAGAGGACGGTAAGACAATGACACACATTAAAAAATCAGCATTCTTGATGGCTGCGCTGCTTTTTGTAGCGATTCAACTCAATGCCCAGAACGTCGTGATCCGAAATGCGACAGTCCTGACCGTTACTCAGGGCACGCTTGAAAACACGGACGTGCTCATTACCGGCGGTGTCATTTCCGAGATCGGTTCGGGCCTCAGGGCCCCTCGCGGGACAGAGGAAGTGGATGGAACGGACAAATTCCTGATGCCGGGCATCATTGACGCCCACTCGCATATCGCCCTTTCTTCTATCAATGAAGGCTCCAGCCCTGTCACGGCCGAAGTGTCCATGGAAGATGTCGTCAATCCCTATCATATCGGGATATATCGTGCACTGGCGGGCGGCGTGACCACATCCCACACGATGCATGGATCGGCCAACGTAATTGGTGGCCAGAACGAGACGATCAAGCACCGATGGGGAACGACGGATCCCGACGATGTCCGTTTCAGAGGCGCTCCACGCACCATCAAGTTCGCGCTCGGTGAAAACCCGACGCGAAACCATGGACGCAGGGCCTCAAACGCCTCCGGAGCAATCGTGCCCGCCACGAGAATGGGGGTCGAGCAGGTACTGCGGGCCCACTTTGAAAACGGACAGCGTTATATGACGGCCTGGGATGCCTACAACGCGGAAGCCGCGACCAATCCAAGGGCTGTTCCTCCGGTTTACAATGACCGACTGGAAGTCATGGCAGACATTCTGCGAGGAGAAATCCTCGTACATTGTCACAGTTATCGAGCAGACGAAATCCTCATGCTCACGCGTGTTCTGGGTGACTACGGTGTGCACAATATCACCTTTCAGCATGCCAACGAAGCGTTCAAGGTGGCACCGGAACTGGCTGAATTTGGAGCCCACGCGTCAGTTTTTGCCGACTGGTGGTCATACAAATTTGAGGTCTATTACTCGACAGCCTATAACGCCGCCATTCTGACCCGAAACGGTGTCGTGACCTCGGTCAATTCTGATTCGGGAGAACTGAACCGTCATCTCTATCATGAAGCTGCAAAGAGTCAGAGATATGGAAATTTGTCCGACACAGAAGCCCTTTCGCTTGTCACGATCAATCCTGCCATTCAGCTGGGTATTCAGGACCGGGTGGGATCGATTGAAATCGGAAAAGACGGGGATGTAGTTCTGTTCGACTCTCATCCTCTTTCGGTGTACGCCATTCCAGAACTCACATTTGTGGACGGGGTGAAGTACTTCGACCGATTTGAAGATCCGGACGACGTGCGTTTGCAGATCAGTCCATCCGCTTCGATTGGCGCCTATGAAGGCCAAATCACGGGACGCGATCGCGTTCATGATCACACGGAGGTCGTCAATTTCTTCGATCTCTTCTCAGATATCGATTTCGACATCGATTCAGACAATCGATAAGAGGAGAAATCAATGAACACATTTTTTGCAGTACTACTGGCAACGCTTACGTTCGGCCAACCGGGTCAGCAGCAGGACCAGAAAGCCCGTCAAGGCACATTCGCCATTACCAACGCGCATATCGAAACCGTGTCCGACGGCATCATTGAAAATGGTACTGTCGTAATTGAAGGCGATCGCATCATCGCCGTCGGCGCGAATGTCGACATTCCAGCGGGAGCTGAAATCATCGACGGAAACGGACTTCGGGTCTATCCGGGAATGATTGACTCCGGCACAGCACTGGGTCTGCAGGAAGTCGGCTCAGTGGCTGAAACCAATGACACGAATGAGGTCGGTGAAGTGACGCCCCACATGGACGCTCTGAGCGCTGTGAATCCTAACTCGGTCGCCATTCCGATAACGCGTGTTGCCGGAATCACAACGGTCATCACAGAGCCCAGCGGAGGGCTTCTCCCAGGAACAGCCTCTCTCATCAATCTTTTCGGGTACACACCCGAGCAGATGCACGCGGGCGGGGTGAAGATGCTGATTCTCCAGTTTCCTCAGAAAAGCAGTGGCGGTGGATTTCGTTTCGGACCTCAACGTTCGCCCGAAGAGCGAGAAAAGAGATACACGGAAGCCCTCGACAAGCTGAATGAAATCTGGGATCGGGCCGAACTTTACGACCGGATATCGACTGCTTACGCCGCAGATCCGAACGGCAAAGAGAAGCCGGTCTATGCGCCAGAAATGGACGCGATCAGGCCGGTTCTGTCTGGCGAACGAGCACTCATGGTAAAAGTGAGCGCTGAAAAGGACATTCTTGCGGCCATTGACTGGGTCAACGCCCGCAAACTGTCCAACGTGGTCTTCAGCGGGGTTTCTGAAGGCTGGCGGGTGGCGGACAAGCTGGCTGAAGCCGGAATTGCGTGCCTGGTTGGGCCCGTCCAGGCCACCCCCACGCGCGGATCGGATCGCTACGACCGGGCCTACGCGAATGTGGGCCTGATGGCTGATGCAGGCGTCAAAGTGGCTATTCGTTCAGGTGACACGGATAATGCCCGTAACCTGTCTTTCCACGCGGGTTTTGCCGCGGCTTATGGCCTCGGAAAAGAGGCAGCGCTCAGAGCCGTGACACTCGGACCGGCTGAGATGTTCGGTATCGACGAGGACTACGGCTCGATTTCTGTCGGCAAGAAGGCCAATCTGTTTATCTCCGATGGAGATCCGTTCGAGACCAGCACCAACATCCTGGCGCTTTTCATCGACGGATTCAATGTGCCGATCGAGAGTCGACAGATCGATCTGTATCGCGAGTTCCTGAATCGTGACGAAGGCAGACTGCAGCCGGTCGAAGTTCTGCCGGCGGATCACTGATCCGGACGGCAGCGGTTTTCGGAGGGGGTTTGACCGGATATTCCGAGGTCAGGCCCCCTCTTCTTTTTTGATCCGGTCCCAGTGGGCATCCATTTGTTCGAGGGAAGCGTCCACCAGGGAGATACCGTCCTTTTCCAGGCCTTGTTCGACACCCTGGAATCGGCGGATGAACTTGTCGTTCGTTCGCCCCAGTGCGTTTTCCGGATTCATCCCGGCGATGCGCGCATAGTTGACGATGGCGAAAAATAAGTCACCGAGTTCGGCCTCCTGTTCTTTGATTGAGGCTCCTTCGTCCGCGAGTTGGCGGAATTCGCTCAACTCCTCAGATACCTTCTCCCAGGCATCCGCCGGGGCCGGAAAATCGAATCCCACGCCTGCGGCTTTTTCCTGGATTCGAAACGCCCTCAAGAGAGTCGGCAAGTGTCGCGGTACGCCTTCCATGGCGGACTTCTTTTCACCCTCGCGAATCTTGATCGTTTCCCAGTTTGTAAGTACCTCCTCCACATTGGCAACCTCCGTATCACCGAAGACATGGGGATGCCTGCGAACGAGCTTTTCGGTCTCCGCTTCGATTACGTCCTGAAGAGTAAACGTTCCAGATTCTGCCGCCATAACACTGTGGAACACAACGTGTAACAGGACATCGCCCAACTCTTTTTTGAGGTGGCCCCAGTCCTCATCGTCGATGGCCTCAACGGTCTCGTAGGCCTCTTCGATGAGCAGATGTTTCACACTCTCATGGGTCTGGACTTTGTCCCACGGACAGTCCCTGCGAAGCTGCCGAACGATGGCCACAAAATCGGCATAGGATTCCAGCGAGGGGCCTTCTTCGGTGAAGGCTGCGTCGAAAATTTTTTCTGACATGGATCAGGGTGTGATGTGGAAAACTTTCGGTCGGTAATTCCGCAGATCCTGCGTAACATTCGGGATGTGAAAATTCGATCGCAAGGTGACATCACGTTGTCACGGGTCGACTTTATTTTCACTTCTCAAGTTACAAAGCGATCTCCGCTGGCTCTATGAAAAGAGCGCACGTTTGCGAGGACTTCGAAATGAAGCCGCATCCGTCAGCAGGGGGTCTTAAACAACCACACCCTTTGCATCTCCTGGTGGTTTGGATGATGTAGTTGAAGTCTGAAAATCGACTTCACATGGCCGGCGCAGCCGGTGGACACGTATAGAATCGCCAGGGGCTCATGTAAAAGATTAATTCAGGAGGTGTACAGATGGCACGTGGAGTAAACAAGGTGATCCTGGTAGGGAATCTGGGCAAGGACCCGGAACTGAGATATACCGGATCTGGAACAGCAGTATGTAATTTCAGTCTCGCAACAAACGAGTCCTACAAAGACTCCAATGGCGAGATGGTCGAGCGAACAGAGTGGCACAACCTCGTCGTATGGGCCCGTTTGGCGGAAATCTGCAACGAGTATCTCAAAAAAGGATCTCAGGCATATTTCGAAGGCTCTCTTCAGACGCGCTCGTACGAAGATCGCGATGGTAACACAAAGTATACCACAGAGATCAAGGTGCGCGAGATGATGATGCTCAGTGGAAGAAGCGGAGGCGGTGATTCATTCAGTCCTTCGCCGGCCGCAGCTCCGGCTAAAGCGACGGCCGCCGCCGATTCTGGCAAGCAGGACAATTACACATTCAAGCCGGATGATGATCTTCCGTTCTAACGGTAGATGACATAGGGTAAGAATACCTGGCGCGGCGCCGACGTTGTTTGAATCAACAATGTCGGCGCCGCGTCTTCTTATTGCAGCAGACCAGTTTCAGGGCACGCACAAATACCCTCTCCAGCAGCCATGGGTCGAAACCTGCAACCGATTTCATCGAATACGGTGTAGTTCGATGCCTTCAGGGCTCCCCAGCACTAATTCTTTCCTCCCATGCTGAGCAACTACTTGACTGTTGGCCTGCGCCTTCTTCGCACGCAACGGGTTTTCGCATTTCTGAATATTGCCGGACTAGCCCTTGGGTTCGCCTGTTTTTTGCTGATCGCACTGTTCGTCAGGGAAGAACTCTCCTACGACACGCAATATCGCGAAGCCGATTCGCTCTACCGGGTCCACATGACGGCCGAGTCGAGTCAGGGAACACAGAAATTAGCTCAAACACCGCCAAACTGGCTGCCCGGGATCGTAGATCAGCTTGCGGAAATTGAAACTGCTGTCCGGTTCAAGCCGCCGCGGCAGAAATGGATGGTTGGATACGAGACGGACAATTATGCTGAGACCAAGCTGGCCTTCGCAGATCATCAAGTGTTCGACATGTTCGGGATCGAACTCGTTGTAGGTCAGCCGTCAACAGCCATCGAGGCACCGTTCACCATGGTGATAAGCGAATCGATGGTCCAGAAGTACTTCGGCGCAGAGGAGCCCATCGGAAAGACCCTGGTTCTGGACAACCAGTATGACTTTACAGTTACGGGAATCATGAAGGATATGCTGCCCTCGTCTCACATGCAGTACAATTTCTTTACCTCCTTCTCTTCGCTCACTGACCCGACTCAACTTTACCTGGTCGATGTTACAACAGCCCCCTTCCCATTTACGTATACCTACGTAAAACTGACCCCTGGGGCATCATCCGAGGAAGTTGCCGAAGCCATCAGCGCGTTTGCCATGGCCAATGCGCCTCAGACCGGGATAGAGGTATCAGCGGAACTCATGCCTGTTACGGACATCCATCTGCAGTCCAATCTGGGTGACGAAATAAATGCCAACGGGTCCGTCACAACCGTGTGGATATTCAGCTCCATTGCCATGTTCATTCTGCTGATTGCCTGCATCAATTTCATGAACCTGTCGACTGCGCGTTCAGCCAAGCGATCCCGCGAGGTGGGAATCCGCAAGGTGATGGGTGCGGCGAAGGATCAGCTGATCACACAATTCCTTGGCGAAGCCGTTCTCACCTCGTTCATCGCCTTCATTTTTGCCCTCGGATTGGCCATGCTGGCGCTACCCGTATTCAATTCGCTGACGGGCAAAGAATATGCGATTCTGAATCTGTTTCAACCCGGTTTGATGGGAATCATGGTCGCCACGGCACTTGTCGTCGGCCTCGTGTCCGGATCCTATCCCGCCTTTTTCTTGTCCTCATTCGCTCCGGCCATCGTTCTGAAAGGTACCCATGAGCACAAGGGCAAAGGCAGGCTGTCGCTCAGAGATGCCCTCGTAGTTTTCCAGTTCGCCATTTCAATTGCCCTCATCATAGCCACTGCGACGGTCTACATGCAGATGGTCTACATCTCAGAACTCGATCTGGGATTCGACAAGGAGCAAGTAGTGACGGTAGAACTCACCGATCCCACTCCTTCGTCACGCTTCCCCGCCTTGCGGGATGCCTATGCGCAGCTACCGGGTGTTGAATCTGTCTCCGGCGGAATGGGAGCCCCTGCCGGATTTTCGAATCCAGCCCAGATGCGCAGCGTGAATGCTACAGATGACGACAACATTCCGCTAACCCTCTACTTCGTGCGATACGACTATACCGAGACGCTTGGTATGGAGATGGCGGCCGGACGATCCTTTACGGAAGATTTTCCCGCCGACACGCTTGGTGGTATAGTCCTCAACGAACAGGCAGTCGCAGATCTCGGCTTTGAGAGCGCCGAAGCGGCTGTTGGAGAACGGGTCCGTTTCCCTGGATTCAACCAGGGAGGTCCTGGGCTTCAAATTATCGGGGTGGTGAAAGATTTCAACACCTCTTCGGTGCATCAGGATATCGGCCCTGTCGCGATGATCTACAACTTCTTCGCCTTCTACGCATTCGTGAGGCTCAATCCCAACGCGGCCAGCGATACGATCAGTCAGATGGAGCAGATCTGGGCTGACGTCGTCCCGGGGTATGTTTTCGATGTTCGGTTTATGGATGAACGATTCGGAGCGCTGTATGAGACTGAAAAGGTCCTTCGGAAACTGCTTCTGTATTTCGCCGGCCTGACAATTTTTATTGCCTGCCTGGGTCTCTTCGGTCTGGCATCTTATGCCGCGGAAAAACGAACCAAAGAGGTTGGAATTCGAAAAGCCATGGGAGCCTCTATCGGCGGAGTGACCGTGATGCTGACACGTGATCTGGTAAAACTGATTGTCCCGGCATTTATCCTTGCAGCGCCAATCGCATGGTTTGCGATGAACAACTGGCTGGCTGGATTTTCGTACGCCACCGAACAGAGCATCATCACGTACGGTGTTGCTTTCGTATCAGCCGTCCTGATTTCTCTTGTAACGGTAAGCTGGCAGTCGATCCGAGCCGCTTCTGTCAATCCGATACAGTCGCTCAGATACGAGTAATGTTGCCGACCACGCGTTAGAGGCTTGCTTTTCAATCCGGGGAGCAGGTTATTGCATCGGCCAGAGAAGCCCTGCGCCTTTCTGAACACGAGCATGTGTTGCAAAACAGGAGCACCTCTTCTCTGAGTACTAACTCGAAATCTCGGAAATCAACAGGCAAGTATCTCTCATGGCATCTGCAAGTCGTGGACAATGGAGCGGAAAAACTGGTTTTATTCTGGCAGCGGCCGGATCAGCCATCGGATTGGGCAACATTTGGCGCTTCCCCTATACCGCCGGCGAAAACGGTGGTGGCGCATTCGTCTTGATTTATCTGGGATTCGTTCTCCTTGTTGGAGTCCCGGTCGTACTGGCTGAACTGTCAATCGGTCGTCACACCGAAAAAAATCCAGTTGGAGCGTTCAAAGCGCTCGTTCCGAAATCCCTGTGGCCCTATCTGGGCGGCCTTGGCGTTCTGACCGGGTTTGGAATCCTGGCATTCTATGCTGTTCTGGCAGGATGGACACTCTCTTATCTCTGGGGCGCCATTACTGGCGTCTATGGTGGCGTAATGACCGGGGATGAAAGCAATGCTCTCTTCGAGCAGCTCATCGGCAATCCGTCCCTGTCAATCATTCTGACCGGATTATTTCTTTTGCTTACGATCATTGTTGTGCGCGGCGGCGTTTCGAAAGGCATTGAGAGAACTACGAAGATTTTGATGCCCCTGCTCCTCGTAATTCTGGTCGTGCTGGCAATTCGCTCTGTCACGCTCCCGGGTGGAATGGAAGGTCTGGAGTACCTGTTCATGCCGGATTTCTCGAAGATTACCGGCGGGGTGGTCATGAGCGCCCTCGGGCAGGCGTTGTTCAGCCTATCACTAGGAATGGGTGCCATGATCACCTACGGTTCCTATTTCCCGAAAGAAGAGAACTTGTGGCAGGCCGGAGCGACGGTTGCAGCGTTTGATACGCTCATCGCTGTCCTTGCGGGCATCATCATCTTCCCGGCATTGTTCAGTGTTGGAGTAGAACCGGGCGCCGGAGCGGGACTCGTATTTGTCGTCCTTCCTTCGATTTTTGGTTCGCTTCCAGCCGGACAGTTTTTTGCCATCGCGTTTTATGCGCTTCTCGCAATTGCCGCATTGACGTCTACCATATCTCTTCTTGAAGTGGTGGTAGCCTATTTTGTTGACGAGAAAGGATGGACGAGAAACAAAGCGGCCTGGCTCCTGGGTAGTTCATGTTTCATTCTCGCCATCCCCTCGGCTCTCTCGAACGGCGGCGCGGAGATGTTCACGACAAACTTCATGGGCACCGGACAGAGCTTTTTGAATCTTAACAACATCATCTGGGGCAACTACTCGCTCAGCATTGGGGCATTGTTGCTCTGTGTTTTTGTGGGATGGAAATGGGGCGTGCCCGCTGCGCTGGGCTCACTCGAATCCAGTGGACACAAACTCCCGGCTTCACAGCTGTGGTCAGTTGCTGTTCGTTTTGTTTGCCCCATCGCTGTTGGAATCGTTCTGATCTACATCATCTGGACGCAGCAATACTTCTAGGAATTTTTGAAGTGAGAATTTCTCTCCGGGACGTCTCTGAGGAGGCGGCCCGGAGAGACGCTCTAACAAAAACCGAAAGACGAGCGACACAGAACTTCTGTTTTGTGCGTATTTTAGGTCCACAGATCCCGCGCCATCGAAATCAATAGAGGTGTACACCTCTCCGCACTTGGAGCCTCCTCCCGCTGAATTCAGCAGTCTTCTTTTCTTTCTTCAGGAAGCCACCCTCGGTATGGGTGACCTGATTGCGGGCACGCTAGCCCTCCTCATTCTCTTGTCGCTTTCGGCCCTGTTTTCGGGATCGGAAGTTGCTCTGTTTACGCTCGACGCCAGTCAGATCGAGGAGCTCAGGGAAAGTGATGACGCGGCATCGAAGCGCGTAGCAAGGCTGCTGAGCACGCCCAGGGCTCTTCTGGTGACAATTCTCATTCTGAATACTCTCGTCAACGTTGGGGCGGCAATCACTGCTGCCGTCCTGACACATGCTATCGCGACTGCCAACAACTGGAGTCCCCTGGCTACGGTGATCATCGAGATCATTGCATTGACGTTCGTGATTCTCGTCGTGAGCGAAATCACACCAAAACTGATTGCAGCCCGTCAACCAGTCACATTCACCCGTCGCATCAGTCGTTTCCTGCTGATTCTGCACAGAATTCTGGGCCCGCTTTCGTCGGTAATGGCCCGCTCGACAATGGCGTTCCACGGCCGTTTTGAGCACATGGGAGAAAAGATTTCGGCCGATGACCTCAAAACGATGGCGGAGATCGGTGAGGCCCATGGCACGATCGAACAGGAAGAACGCGAACTGATCCATTCCATTGTCGACTTCGGAGATACGAGCGTTCGAGAAGTGATGATCAGCCGCCTGGATATCAACGCCTTGCACGTTGGTGCTACAGTAGATGAGGCCGTCGAAGTCATTCGCACCAGCGGCCACTCGAGAATGCCGTTGTACGTGGAGCATCTGGACAACATTCTGGGTGTCGTGTATGCGAAAGACCTTCTCCGATTCCTGACAGAGCATCCCGGACAGACCAGCATCGACTGGACCCGATTGGCAAGACCTGCCGTCTTCGTCCCCCTCGGCAAGATGCTTGACGATCTTTTGCGCGACTTTCAGTCGCGCAAGACCCACATCGCCATCGTCGTCGATGAGTACGGTGGTACTGCTGGCCTCGTCACGCTTGAAGACGTGCTCGAAGAGATCGTGGGTGAGATCAGGGATGAGCACGATGAAGACGAGGAAGAACTCTACGAAAAACTGTCCGACAAAGAATTTCTTGTCGATGCCAAAATTGACCTTGATGACCTGAATGAAGTCCTGGGTTCAGATCTGAACACCGAAGAATTCGATTTTGAGACGCTCGGAGGACTCATTTTCCATCTGGCCAGAGAGATTCCGGCAGAAGGCGATACGTTCTTTCATGCAGGACTTAAATTTGATGTCGCTGACGTGGAGAACAACCGTATTGGCCAGGTACGCGTCACGCTGAGCGATCTCCCTGAATAGAGAACACGTTTTCTTGGTCAAAACCGAATCGGAGTCGCGAATAAACCCAATCGGATCCCGGCTTTTATCTATCTTTCTTTTGGAAGATGTCACACGGATTCTTCTCGAAACACCTGTCACCCGAGCGGCATTGAAGTCGCTTCTTTCCTAGCAGGAACCGGAACCGCAATATGCCTGAGATTCGCGAGTACTGTGGTGTTTTTGGCATCTTCAACGGCCAGAACGCAGCCCATAAGATCTACCTCGGCCTTCACGCACTCCAACATCGCGGACAGGAATCCGCTGGAATAGTGACATCGGTCTATGATGAGGCAAAGAGCCGCAAGGTTATGCCCTTCCATAAGGGTCCCGGCCTGGTGCTTGATGTGTTTCAGGACTCGTCAGTCTTTGACACCAAACTCCTGGGAACGGCTGGCATCGGTCACAACCGCTATTCAACCTCCGGAGCGGCTGACAACTCCTCCAATATTCAGCCATTTCTCGTTCATTACCGGGATGGCAACCTGGCAATAGCTCACAACGGGAATATCTCGAATGCCCGCGAAATAAGGCGCAGCTTCATCGAAAGAGGCACACTGTTTCAAAGCACGTCGGACTCAGAGCTGATTCTTCACCTCATCGCCCAGAGCACCCGACGCAAGCAGATCGACAAGATCGTCGACGCCGTATCCCAGCTTGAAGGCGCGTTCTCTCTAGTGATTCTGACAGACGAAGCACTCATTGCACTGCGCGATCCAAATGGCTTCCGTCCCTTGGCCATCGGGAAGATTGCCGGCCAAGAAGGCGACGAAACCTGGTGCGTCGGAAGTGAGACCTGCGCCTTCGACCTGATTGGAGCAGAGTATGTCCGAGACGTGGGTCCGGGAGAATTGGTCGTTATCGACCAGAAAGGTGTGCAGTCTGGAGAATTCAAATCTGTTCAGCTGGCTCAGAACAGCGGTATCAGCCAGTGCATCTTCGAGTACATCTACTTTTCGCGACCGGACTCGAAAATTTTCGGTGAGATGGTGGACAAGGTCAGGAGAAAAATGGGAAAGCAGCTTGCCCACGACGCTCCGGTCCCAGCCGTACCAGAAGGAGATCCCAAGCCGATAGTGATCAGCGTCCCGGATTCATCCAACACCGCGACATTGGGTTACGTATCCGAATGCCGCAAGCTCGGGAGAAGGGCCAAATACGAGATCGGTCTCATCCGAAATCACTACGTCGGTCGAACATTCATTTCTCCGGGACAGCAGTCACGCGAACACCGGGTCCGTAGAAAATTCAATACGGTAGAAGGAGTATTGAAGGATCGCGTCGTAGTCATGGTTGATGATTCGATTGTGCGTGGAACGACTGCGAAACAGCTCGTCAAAATGGTCCGGCAGGCCGGCGCCAAAGAAGTGCACTTTCGAGTCGCCTCGCCACCGGTTCTGAGTCCGTGTTTCTATGGCATGGATTTTCCGAGTCACGAAGAGTTGTTCACCAACCAGCACAACGGTGATATCGACATCATGGGCCGCTGGCTGGGTGTAGATTCGCTTGGCTACCTGTCCATCGAAGGAATGAAAAGTGCTGTGATGGCGGCCAACCCGGATAGCCACGGATATTGCGATGCCTGCTTCTCCAGAGAGTATCCCGTTCCGGTAGATATGAACGTTTCCAAGGACGAAAATGAATGGTAAAACGATACCGTTTTTACCTACTAATCCTTGATATCGGTTGACGTCCCACGCCTTTTTGTGGCATAATTACCTTCTTTTGACATCTTTCAGGGGCACCAATACAGGCCTCTGAGGCGCTTTTAAGGCTATTTTCAACAAAAAACTACATACTCGTCAACAAATTTCTATACAAGTTGTGACGTTATATATGTGTGCTTATATTAAAAATCGTTCGCGGATTCCATGCACCGGAATCCAAAAGGACGCAGAACGGCAGAAAAGCTCACCTATTGTTCTGATCCATACCGAACCACCACAGCCACACACATATGCGAAATCCGGTCGATCGAGCGATCAAGGCAATGACCTACGGAGTCGGAGTAGTCGGACTGTTGATACTGACAGTTTTTCAGCTTCTCTGAGATCCAAGCTGCCTGATTCACCCAAACGATCCCTCAGATCCCTCGTGAAATCTTTCACGGGCGGATTCGCGCCCGAATCTGCACAGCCCTCTTACGGCTGTGCTTTTTTGTTTTATACCCCTTCCCTGCCGTGTGTTGAGTAAGAAGCGCCGTCATATCCTGGTAGTCGTGAATGTATTCCGACCCGACCTCGGAGGCGGAGTTCTGTTTACCGACCTGTGTGAGGGACTCGGTGAACGCGGCTTTGACGTGACCGTGCGATGTGCCTACCCATACTATCCCCAGTGGAAGGATACATCTGGGCAAAATGGCTTCAGGATTCGTACAGAAATAAGTGACGGTATTCGGGTTGAACGCTTCGGCCTCTACATTCCATCGAACCCCAACAGTCTCTTTCAGCGCCTCCTCTACGAAGCCTCATTTTTCCTGTCGTTGCTGCGGCGCCTTCCTCGACGCGGGCAGTTCGATGCCATGCTGGTGATCTCTCCATTGATGGGATCGGTAGCATACGCTTCCGTTGCGGCCGCCTGGGCGCGCGTGCCCTGGTGGCTCAATGTGCAGGACCTGTCGGCCCAGGCGGCCGCAGCCGGAGGCATCTCAAAAGGATCTTCTATTCTCGTAAGCATTCAGAATTTTCTTTTCAGCCGTGCGCCTGTCTGGAGCTCGATCTCAGCCGAAATGGTCGAGGCTCTTGAGCAGATTCCCGGATCGCCTGACGAGGTGTTGACGGTGCCGAACTGGCTTCATGAATCGTTGGGAGGATTCCTTGCCGAATCCGCTGCAAAATCAGCTCCTGCAGAAGGGGACCCAGTTCGCCTGTTCTATTCCGGCAACATTGGTGGTAAACAGAATCTCCTCGAGTGGTGCAAGCGCCTGGCAGAGACACGCCACAATTTTACTCTTCGTATCCACGGAGAAGGAGGACGCGCAAAGGACGTGCGTGACTGGATAGCAGCGGCCAACGATTCAAGATTCGAAATGCATCCTCTGACCGACGAGGCGGGGCTGGCACAAGCGTTCCGAAATGCTGATTTCTACGTCATCACCGAGAAGGCAGATGCCGGCAATTCGTTCGTTCCATCCAAACTGATCCCGGGAATGACATCGGCCACGCC
>CAZEHJ010000081.1:0-14944 GCA_964512485.1 uncultured Rhodothermales bacterium
AATCCGTATATTCGCCGTCCAACATCGCGGGGTGGAGCAGCTGGTAGCTCATCGGGCTCATAACCCGAAGGTCGCAGGTTCGAATCCTGCCCCCGCTACAAGTGAAGGCGCCGGCCAATAGGCCGGCGCCTTTATTTTATGCCTGAGCTTTTCGGAGAGCACACGGCTTTTGTTTGGCTGGTTATCTGCCAGAAGTGCTCTTTTCGAAGAATCTGGCGAGACGATCACGTTCGCGCCGTGCATCCGAATAGCCGACTTCAATCAGTTTGGACGTGTATTCGCTGTCGAACAGAATCATGGACAGCCAGTCAGGACTTTTAGTGTCCTTACTTCCCAGGCCACGGGCGATCAGTCCAAGCACGCCGCTCAGCTCATTCTGGAAGTCTCCAGAGAGCTTTCCGAGATCCTGCGAAGGCCGGATAATCAGCATTTCGATATTTCGAAGCCCACGTCGTTTCCAGGGAGCGAGGTCTTTGACCAATTCATTGATCTTCATCAATAACGCGGCGTCCTGATCGAGTCGATCAAGAAATACGGCGTTGAGCAGCACACTGAAGATCTGGGCAGCGGGAGGATAGCCCTCACTCACGGGGCGTGACGCTTCTTCTATTGAGCGACCGTAGCGTGTCGAAATAGCGAGAATCTTGGTTGCGCCGAGATGAACGGCCGGACTCAATGGCTCCGCCTGTCGAATACCGCCGTCTCCGTACCACCTGTCCTGAATCTTTATCGCCGGGAACAGAAATGGCAGCGATGAGGAAGCCATGATATGGTCTGTTGTCAGATGAGTCTGTCGACTTATACGGTTTGGTCGTTCCCATCCTTCGATGGATTTGCCCTCGATCCACGACACCGTCTGCCCGGTGGCGTATTCGGTGCTCACAAATGCGCACGCCTTGAGGCGACCCTTCTGAATATTCTCGCCTATTCCGCTCAATCGCCCATCGGGTGTACCCATCACCTTGTTCAAATAACCGAGGAGTGGTGTGGTGTCGACCAATCCCGCACGAGGCAACAATTCCTGATCCTCATTCGAAGATCGTTTCAGCATGCTCATCATGACACTGAGGCTCGAAGCCGCCTCATAGACATCGTCCGGGCCCAATTCGGCCCAGCATGTCAGCAACTCTGCAATCGCTTCGCGATAACCAACCGTATTGTTTGCCAGCTTACCGGCATTTATCGAACCGGCTGAAACACCGGTAACGATATCCAGATCATCCAGAGAAAGATTGTCGGTGATATATTGAAGCACTCCGGCCTGATATGATGCACGAGCTCCACCACCACTCAGAACGAGTGCCGTGGAATCGGTCGTGTCAATCATCCCAACGGATTCCCTCAGCCTGTCAATACTCTGCCACATCTACAAATTGTTCAAGTGGACCTTAAGTTGAATTCATTGCGCGAACCAGCACAACCAAAACTCCTGTTCTCCTTGTTAAGGGTCAATAGGGCAAACCACTAAAGTCTCAGCGTCAGGACATGCCCGCACAATCAGTTTTCTTCTTTTTTATTGATGGCCTCGGTCTGGCAACGCCTCACGAAAATAATCCACTTGGTTTTGACCTGGAATCCGGACTGAGTGAGTTGGCTGAGTGCGAAACGTGGACGAGTGATCACTTTTCAGTCATGTCCAGGGCTGGATTGTTACGCCGTGGCATCGATGCCCGCCTCGGTGTCGATGGCCTTCCCCAAAGCGGTACGGGACAAGCAACCATTTTCTCCGGAGTCAATTGCGCTCTGCTCGCCGGGCGTCACTATGGCCCCTATCCCCACTCCACGTCCAGATCTGTACTCGCTTCCGCAAACCTGTATCATAAAGTCGGCCCAAATCATTCTGTATTCGCCAATGCTTATCCGGAACGATTTTTCAGTATGTCGAAAAAGCGAGATCGCTGGTCGACCACGACAAGATGTTGTCTTGAAGCCGATATTCGCATCCGGACGATGGAGGATCTCGCTTCAGGCGAGGCGATTGCCGCAGATCTCACGGGAAAGGGACTCGCGGGCATCGCAAGTTCGCAGGTAATTCCGATCTCCCAGCATGAATCTGCTCAACGAATCGTCAATCTGTGCGAATCGAATCGACTGGTCGTCGCCGAGTATTTTCATTCAGACAAAGCCGGCCACAAGCAGAACCATGAAATGGCTGCTTCATGTCTCAATTCGATTGGCGCCTTCTTTTCTGGCTTGATGACTCAAATGGACTTTTCGAAAATGTCCATTGTCGTTACGAGCGATCACGGCAACATAGAAGACCTGGGAACGCGCTCTCACACGCTGAATCCCGTTCCACTGCTTGTACGTGGTCCTGCAGCGGCTCACTTCGACGATGTCCGGGATCTGACGGGTGTTGCCGATGCCATTGCGGCCAGCGTCTCCTGAAATTTATCGGCCTGTCGCCTCCGCTTCGGTTTCCGTTTCGACGTAGCGGCCTTCCAGGATCTCGAGAACGAGGCGGTCCGTGCTATAGATACTCGAGAGCGATTCGATTATGGCCCGCGCGTCAACCGAAATGGAGCGCGCGCTCCTATCATTGAAGACGTACTCGTTGGGAAGTGATTCCAGATTGCCATCGAAGATCAAACCCACAATCTCAAGGTCTGAATTCAGGATGGCAGACCCTGAACTCCCTCCTGTGATGTCGTTGGTGCTTACGAAGTTAAGAGGCGTGTCCATATCAACAGATGAGCGCCCGTTCTCCCAATCGTCGGGCAGATCCCACTCTTCTTCGTCCTTATTTTCCTGGGACAGATTAAACATTCCACTGAATGTGGTGAATGCTTCAATTTCTCTCAATCCGCTGGAATAACCGCTGACTCGTCCGTCCGAAATCCGCAGAGTGAATTCAGCATCGGGAGGTACGGATCCCTCTGTCATGGCGTAGCGCACCTGCGAGAGGCGGCCCATCAACAGGTCTTCGCGTTCGTGCATTGATCGGAGTTCCGAATCGAGAGTGAAGTACAGGGGCCCGATCGCGTTGATCACATCCACCGTCGCATCGCCGCTGGCCAGATAGTTGTCCTCCAGGATCACACGATACCGGGCAGAGTCTCCAAGAGCGGTGTTTTGAACCAATGAATCGGCGAGTTCCTCAGCGGTGCCACCTGACAGCAGCCGTTTCATGGTCGGATCGGTCGGGCCCAGGTAGGTCGCCAGGTCGTTCACACGCCGTGCGATTATCTGCTTCTCAAGCTCTTCGGGCCACGATTCGATAGACATCGCTTCTTCAAATATTTCTCCGAGCTGATCTTCCGGAGCGCCTCGGCGACTGAGTAGCGCATACACATAACCATAGATGGCTCTCGTCAAAATGGGAGAAGAGACGGCAGGGTTCAAGAAGTGATAGAATGCTCCAGCACGTGCAGACGATGCCTTTTTCGAACCCTGCAACAGCGCAATGTCCGAAATCAGGTTGCCAACCTCTTCCCTTAAGGACTCATCTGCTTCAATCTTTGCGTCCATCTGAAGCTCTGCTGAATATGCACGCGAAAGAATCTCGTCGCCCAAAAGGCTGTGGTACTGACCTTCCATCGCTTTGAGCATATTCCGAGCAGCCATCAGGTCGTTTCGGACATCAAAGGAGTCAGCTTCTTCGCGATACTCGTCTACATATTCCGCAATAATGGCTGTTCTGTCCTGAAGAATCTCCAGAACCGGAGGAAACTCAACATCTCTCAGGTACTCAAGCTGACTGCTTGTACTCAACCTGGATGTCGATCCCGGATTCCCAACGACAAACACGGCTTCTCCCTCTTCCGGACCAGATGCGTCCCACTGGAAAAAGTCGGTCGTCATGATTGGTTCTTCACCTTCCCATACGCGGAAGAATGACATATCCAGCGTGTGGCGCGGATACGTGAAGTTGTCCGTGTCACCTCCGAAGTAACCGATCGCCTCTTCGGGAGCAAATACCAGGCGCACATCGGGATATTTGCGGTAGGTATACATCACGTACACATTTCCTGGGTGCAGCTCCACGACTTCGGCTTTCAGATTGTCTTTTTTGAAGCTCAGACGGGAGTTGTTTCTGTTTTCGATGGCCTCGGCTCGTTTCTGCCGCGCTTCAGCTTTGGGTCCCGCTCCGGGAACGTCCTTCGCTGCTTTCAGGATTTCTTTCGATACGTCTTCCATTTCGATCAGCTGCTCGACGTATAAATCCTTGACTTTACGCTCGTCGGTCGTGCTGCTGGCAAAGAATCCGTCCCGCATGAGGTCTTCCCCCTCTTTTTCCACATCGACCAGATGCTCCCTCGCACAGTGGTGATTCGTCATCACCAATCCTCTGGCGCTTATGAAGGACGCCGAACAGTTGTCCGAAAAACGTAGTGCACCGAGACGGGCCTTGCGAAACCACGCCGTATCTGCGCTAACACCGTATTCCTCACGGAAATACTCTACTGGAGGAGTGTCGAAGGTCCACATTTTGCCATCGTCGAAGCGGCCCACCGCTGTGATCTCGTACGGAGGCGGTGCGGGTTCTTTTTCGATTGCTTCTTCAGGCTCGCTCCGCGATGGTGGAGGTATCGGGCGTCCCGTGATGGTCGCAACCTGTCGTGGAGGCGAACAAGCGGCCAGCGCAAGAGCCAAAAGAAGAACAAAGGATAGTTTTCTCATTGTGATTATTTCATTCTCCGGTGGGCTTGTTCCAATCTCCGGAACTCGTTTATCAAATTTTGAAACACATTTATCAAATTTCGGAACTCAGGTGCTTTGTTCTGAATACTAGCGCGCCTGCGAGAGTGGCGGAATTGGTAGACGCGCTAGATTTAGGATCTAGTGTCCTAAGGACGTGGGGGTTCGAGTCCCCCCTCTCGTACATTCCAGAGAGCCGGAAGTCGAATTCGATTTCCGGCTCTTTTGAGTTATGTCATCTCTCCTAGTTGATCATCTGAGAGTAGTTGGAAAGATGGGCGGGGTCCATCTGTGACAGGGCATCAAAAGCCTGTGTGGCCTCCGAACTGTTTCTGAACACGTTTGCGATTTCGCCGAATTTGGCGGAAAAGAACTGGTCGAGGTAATAGGCGCGCGTTACATCTTCGCGAAGAGGGACCAGACTCTGAATCAGGTTGAGCATCACCCCGCGGGCCGCGTCTGCATCCTCGATAAAATGATCGAGACTACCATAGTGGTAATCGAAGTAGCCCGATCTCAGAACGCGGAATCGAGGATCCATGATCTGCGAAATCAATTCTCCTCGGCTCTGGTCGCCACTGAGCGAGGACCATCCTACCGCTCCAGTCCCCTGAGCAACTTCAGCAACCCGTCTCGCTTTGTCGAAATGTGGTTCGCCACCCATGTCTTCAAACGTGTCGTAGTCAAAACCCAGTATGAGGTAGGCGTAGTAATCCAGCACGGATGTCAGTGGGTGGTATCGATCGGGCTCAAATGTGAGCGGCGTACCCTGCGAATACTCGAACAGCCAATCGTCGTCGCTTATCTGAAGAACGTTCGACCGCTGCGCCGAGCCGTAAATGGGCCTGTTTGTGGCCAGCACCAGCCTGGCTCTGAACTGTGTGAGACTCAAGGCTTCGGTGAACACGATCGACATATTACAATCGATGCGCTCTTCTTCCTCGAATCGATCATCTGTCCATCGCCGCATGTTTATGTATTCCAGCGTACGATCCCTCAATTCGTCCAGAAAAGAGTAGTCTGAACCGCTTAGCGAACGATAGTTCACTGTGACGGAGCAATTGAATTCCTGAGCAGATGCAGTGGTATTGAAACCTGTCAACACAGCCAGGACAACGATGAGAGCAGAAAAACGGACTGCCATTTGGTCTTTGAATCGATGAGCATTTCCTGATCAAATCGGTCAACCCTGAAAAGTGGGTTACGGTTTCCTTCCAAGGGGGTCGATTTGCCTGAACGGAAACAGGAATATGTCGAATCGTGGATACGATGCGCTGGTTTGCTCTTTTTCATCTCGTCTGCGCCCATGCAATCCTGGTTGTAGGGTCTACGGCGGGTCAATCCAGTTTTCTGACAAGACCTGAATATTCAAGGCCTGAGTGGCCTGATTCAGTTTCGTTTCATGCGGCGGTTTATACGGAAGTTCCGTTTGGCTTGAATCAGTTGCGTGCGAACTGGATGACATTCCGGATAGGGTTGGACGAAGGTGTTTTGGCACTCTCGATAAGGCATCGGGCTCATGACGAACTCGGCCTCCTGCTGCTGGCGCCATCATGGTCATTCTGTTTCCCGAAAATGGATTTCCGGGTGATGATCACTCCCTTGTTGCTCCACGCACGCAAAGGCGAGCTCGGCGGTGCACTGGGCGTTGGGTTCAGGTCGGGAGTTACGTGGAATCGAGGCGATATGATCGATCTCGGATATTTTGTTGGCCGCGAGCCCCAACTGAACGGAGTCGACTACGGAACTACGAGACACGGGGGTGTGATTTCCGTCGAAACCGGAGGGAAGTCACAGTATCGGCTGTTTGCAATGATTGAGCATCGGGCAGATCTGGGGATGGGTCTGATTTCCGGAATCGGCGTCAGTTCCTCTCCCGGCATGCAGACATTCCTTCAGTGGAGATCTGACACCGGCTCCCTTGTATTCAGCACCTCGCTTCGTCTCTCTCGCCTCGAAACCAGCCTTGGATCAGGCTGGCATCCGGCGTTAGGACTGAGTCACGGTTATGGTTTTGGGGTCTATCGTTGAGCATTCTGGTCATTCTTGTTGTGCTGGGATGGCAGAGCGCAGGATCTGGAGGCAATCAGCGTTCCGATTCTCTGCTGGAATCGTTGAATTTTGAATCGATCGTCGTGAGTGCCGATGAGTGGGAAGATCATGAGGCAGAAAACCGGAGCCGGATAGGTGAGGTATTCGTTATCAGTAGATCGTCATGGAAACCTGGTTCTACATCCGGGCCTGCGAAGCCTCTGGCAAGCGGAATGGCTCAGCGAATAGATGCAGGTATGGATCTGTCACCGTCGATTCAATTGAGAATCGGGATGTCAAAGGATCGGTGGGAGCCCGTTCATTTCAGGCGGAGCGACGCCTGGGTCGGATTTGAGAAGATGCGCGGATTCCTGAGCTATGGCAGGCCTGGAATCCTGATGGTGGCCGGAGACTACCGAATCAACCACGGGTACCGGTTGGCTTCCGGGTCCAGAATGATTCGGACGATGTCCGCAACCGGCGTTCTCAGACAGCCGTCCGTACTCTCACGGGTCTCGGGATATGCAGGATTGTCGGGTGTACCAGTGCGCAGAGGTGTTCTGGCGCAGTATCGAGGGGTGGTTTCTGGCTCTGTTTTCGTTTCCCGCGTCCGTGTGCCTGCCGGGAGTTCGTCTGAGAATGATATTTCATTGACATCCGCATTTACTTCAGAAAGCAGCATTGCCCGCCGGAATCAGCTGACTGTTCGTTCATACGGGCTTGCTGTGTCAATAGACAAGGAACGCATGCAGGTGGCAGTGTTCGTGGAGCGGATCGTCCTTGCCAGACGGGAAACGGGTTCGCGGTTGGCTGAACGAACGATCCTCAGCCTCGCTCAATCCTTCTCGTCTGGCCCCTTTCGTGTGGTGTATGAGATTCGAACGAGCGATTTTCATCAAACAGACGTTCGCTCCTCTATTCACTCATCATTAGGCTCCGCGGGGCGATTGATTATCGACTCGACGCTGCTGAATGGCCCCGAAGGGTCAGTATTTGGCAGTGACACCCGGTTCATACGGTCTTTCACTCGTAGACGAGCTTTTACGATTGCCTGGCTACACGACCCGTCTCGATGGCTCCGAGTGTCGGCCGGGCTCATGACTGAGCGGACTCGGCCTGATCCGACGCTGTTTCCTCATTTCGACCATGGGGTATTTGTCGGTGCACGGTCGAGATTCAACGGGAATATTGTTCTCAAGGCAACGATATCCGCACGCGGATCTGAGGAGCCCCTATTATCTACCCAAAGGCAAAAAAGCGTCAGAGCGAGACTGACAGCGACCTACACGCCTGATTCCAGGACATCGATCAGCTTGGAGATTCAGTCTCATTCAAAGTCCAGCTCGATATCACAGAGCGGCGAGTCTCTTCTCGTCAAGACGGCTGTCACTCGCACTTTCACTCGCTTCTCTCTGGCGTCCGGAATTGTGGTCGTCCATAACGAAGGCCAGAAAGCCCCGGTCTATTTCAGCGAACAGGTCGTAAGCGGTGCATTTCCCGTGGTATCCCGATCGGATTCAGGTGCGCAGCACTCCTTCAGAGTCAGGACTGAGACGATGGGTCCGTGGCAGTTCGAGGCTGCCTACAGCACCGGCAGCGCTGTAGGGTCCAACCAAAAGAGGAAGACTGCGACCGTCCTTCTCTCCTATTCTGCACGCGCTCGATAGTCTAGGGATTACGAGCAAGTCTGCGCAGAGCTCTTCTCGATGCCTTCGTGTCCATGTCCTCAAGAGCACGTCTGGCCCTTCGACCCCGACGAGAATCAGGATTCTTTTCGATCACGAGCACCAACTCATCTATCAGGGCGTATTCGATTTCAAGCTGAACTTCATTCGTTGTCATATCGATCTCGATCGATATGTCCTCAGCTAGCTCTTCCGTAATCTCTTCCCACTCGATGTCGCGAATACCCTCGCTGACGGACTCCACGATCTCTTCGATCATGTCTTCCCACTCGATGGCGTTAATCTCTCTCGAGGTCGTTTCGGCGATATCGTTGGCGATTTCATCCCATTCAACATCGTTCAGCGCCTGAGAGACTTCTTCAAGCGTTTCATCGGCAAGCTGCAGTCCGAGGTTTGTCAGATCCGTGAGGAAGATGGCTATGTCTTCATCGAGGCCGTTCAACTCAACATGCGTATCTCGATCTCTGCGATGATCCGAAAAATCACTGCGATTATTGTCGGACCGCTCACGTTCAACCTCTCTCAGAGTCTTACGATCGCGAGATGACTCCCGATCATCCACATCTCGTCCAATTTCAGCAAAACGGTTGCCTTGATCCACATCTGACATCAGGGCCAGGATGTGCTCCCGGACATCTGAATCGTTTTCATTCTTGAGAGCATTCAGCAGTTCCTTGTAGGCTTCATCGTCATCCATTCGTGCCAGAGAAGAAGCTGCTTCCATACGGACATCTTCAGAACGATCATTGTCCAGTGCGGATGCCAGGGCGTTCGTTGCCCTTAAAACCTGCAGGTCGCCAAGAATGCCGGCTGCGCGCTTGCGGATTCCGGTATTTCGATCGTTGAGCAACGCCTCAATCAGGGCGTCCTCGAGTTCCTTGCGTTTATCAAGGGTATCCGCTGCGGCCACGGATCCTTGTGACTCCAACGATTCCAACGACTCCAATGACGGCACTGTCAGCGCATTCTGCGGCGCTGAGTCGGGAATTGAAGGCAGTGCGACTGACTGACTCGCTGGAGGCATCTGAGCCGATTGCGACAGCTCAGAATCGGCATTCGACGCAATTGCCGCCTCAATTCCCGAACGGTCATTTGCGTTTGAATCCTTCGGACTCTCAACGGCAATAGCCGCCGTCAGGAGCAGAGAAACTGTCACAGCAGCCAGTGGCATCCAGGATGAAGATTTCTCTCGAGCGCGCACAGTTTCAGAATCATCCAAAACAGAAAGGACGCGTCCTTCCAGCTGCGATGGCTTGGCCATGGAAAGCACACCAAATGGGTGTTTTTGACCCGACTTGAATGTTCTTGCGATTTCAATCAGATACTCAGCATAGTCCGAGGCAGAGGTGCCGGAGGCAAGAACGATCTGGTCACAGGCAAACTCGCGTTCCTCTCTCTGGCGCTTGGCAGCATTCCAAACCAGAGGATTGAACCAGTAGATACCGCAGGCAAGTCTCGCCACGGTATGAAAAAGAGTGTCCCAGCGAAGCACGTGCGCATATTCATGAGTCAGGACGCTCAATTTCTTCTCGTTCGACCAGCTGTCTGCGATTGTGGGCAAGAGAACGACGGGCCTGAGGCCTCCCCATGTAATGGGTGTCTGAATGGAATCGATCTTCATTAATCGGACCGATCGTTTCAGAAACAGTCTGTCTCCTACTTCGTCGCTCAGATCCATCCAGTTGCTGTCAGAAACCTCGGTAGCGCGAAAGGCCAGCGAACGCACTGCGACGAATCCCACGAACATATGGAGGACGACTCCCAATGTGCCGGCTCCCCAGATGAGGAGAATCAGCGTCGAAAGGGGCAGCGAAAGCAGGTATTGATATCCAGAAGACACTGCTTCAACGACCGGATTACGGCTGGCAGAAGAAGCAGTGCCTGTTTCAGTGGATTGGGGTACGGTGGCGATGGCATTTGATTCCGTGACGACGGGAGCAGCTTGCGACGTCGCTTGGGACGCTTCTATGGCAGGCGCAGCAGCCGTCGTATCGAAAGCCGGTAGGATTTCCCAGGTTGGAAGCACTTGAGAAAGAACTGGAAGGGAGACGATGCCAGCGAATGCGACACACCACACCAGATGTTTGGAGGAGTGCCCTCCTTTGCGGAAGAGTCCGAGTATCCCGTAAGTCAGGATCAGGACTGCGCTGGCCTTGAGCGTTGCCTCGAGAAGGCGAACAACTTCAGGAGATAATGACGCGTCAAAAATGAATGATTGCATGTCAACCACCTGAATTACGTTTAGCGTCGATCATCGCCTGAAGACGCTCCATATCCTCATCACTGAGGTCGTCGGCGGATACATCCAGGAGCGCGGAGACTGCCTGTGATACGGATCCATGAAAAAAGGTCGACAGCGTGTGTTTCATAGCCGTCTTTTTCGCCTTCTCTCTGGAGAGAACCGGCGAGTAGACATATCTGGGGCCAACCTTCTCATGCTTGATATGGCCCTTCTCTTCGAGAATGCGCATCAGAGCCCGGACCGCCGAATACCCTGGTGCATCGGGAATACTATCCATCACGAGCGCTGCAGTAGCTGAGCCCTCCTGGTAGAGCACGTCCATGATCTGACGCTCGCGTCTGCTCAGATCCCGGACCGGATTGGATTTTGAAGCCATATTGCCTGTTTGATCGGATTTAATCCGCTGCTGTTAATTATTTAGCATAGGTACGGGGTAGCCTTGTACAGGTTGCAGCCTTTGCGGAGGAAATAATGACCGGTTTTCCAGGGCGGGCCAATCAGAAGAAATCAGCCTACTGCTCTTCAAACAGATCCCAGATCGTTTCCCATTCTTTTGTCTGGATGCGATAGGCACTCGTGAAGTTGAGATCGAAATCGAAATGATGGAGCAGGCGAAGCTTTACGCCCAGGCCCCCACCGACGCTGGAGATGTTTCCGCCCAATTCGCTATCGCGCGGAAGATGATGTGCAAATCCAAAGAGATAGACGGTCTTGAGGTAGACCGGCAGATTGACCCATCCTTTGTCGGGAAACAGGATGGGCTGTATGACGCGAGCTCCATAGCGCACGAATGTGTCGTCATTGAGGAAGGCGTGATCCCATCCTACGGGTTTAAAGAACGTCAATGCGAACACTGAAGGGTCGTTCTGTTGCAGCACTCCCACGTCGAGCTTTATTCCGGTATTGAAGCGCTGAAGCAGCGGCAGGTACACATTTCCGAGCAGCGCCCACGCCCACCTGTTCTCGCCCGTGCTGTTGGACAGTTCAAAGTCCCCGAACCACCTCAGTGTCTGGCCTGATGTGGGAATGAGGTCGCGAGGGTTTCGAGTTACGCGCCGTCCGAGGAACGCCGATGGAAGAAGCGAAGTCTGCCTCGACCAATCCTGGATCACTTCCAGGTCATCATCAAGAAAGCGCGTGGATCTGCGGCTGAGGGACAGTGCTGTCACTACACTCGTTCTGGAGACGTTTTTGTTGATCGTGTAAGGTAGAAATGCAGAGAAGTCGAGACTTGTACGATCTCTGACAAGCCGCTGCTGAGTATTTGTGCCTCGAATGATCGCATTTACGGTCTCTGGACGACGACTCAACGTCACCGATGGCCGAACGGCAATCTGTCCTGACTGTATTCCTACTTCGCCCCACAGGCGGTTCTTCTGCAGAATCCCTTCCGCGTGGTAGGCCAGCTTCTGTAATGGATCCGTACCCTGGAGCCCCACACCGATACCGAATCCCAGGCGGGCATCTGCGTCTATATTTCGGGCGGTATCGAGATAGGCCGTCGGATAGAGCATCCGGGGCTTCACTCTTGTCCAGGGATTGTATCGCTCGTCTTGAAGCCCTGCATCTGCCGAAGGATCTCCCTCGAACTCAGACGCCTCCGAAAGAGAAGCCGACCAATCTGTCGTCCACGTGTAGTTCGCATCGTCCCGGTTCACCGCCTCCACGGGAGGACCCACCAGTGATGTGACCATCATATCGAATCGCTCATCCTGATACTCGACGTAGACTACATTACTGCCATCTGGAGATACGTGCCCTTCCATGGCTGCATACAGGGCATTTGTGACCCGGCTGATACGCTCTGACCACGCGTCGAGCACGTACACATTCAAAATTCCCGTCCTGTCGGATGTGAACGAGAAGTATCTGCCCGAATCATCCCATGAGCCATCAAAAATGGTTGAGCCGCGAAATCCGATCCACGGCGTAAGCGACCACGTCTCTTTCGAGGTGTCGGCGAGGAAAACCGCCTGCTCGCCTTTCACGTTAAGTATGACGGCCAGTGAATCAGAGCCTGGCCTGGGCTCCATGCTCACAAAATCACTTTTTTCAAACGAAAGGACGCTTCTCTGGCCACTGTCGTCACCAATTTCCACGATCTCGTTGTATTGGCCCTCAGAACGAATCGCAAACGTAGATCCGTCCTGAAGTCGAACAGGATTATAGGTGTGAGCCGATTCGGGCACGCGCGTCTCTTTTCCAGTGCGCAGGTCCAGGCTGAATACCGAAGATGTTTTCGCGCTGGACGTTAATGCATGCTCTTCGTAGCGGGCATAGAGGACTTCCCACGATCGGGTGTCTTTGAAGTAGACCGCGTCGTCCGCAATTTCGTTTGTGGATATGCGTCCTTCCCTGCCCGCGTACGAATAGGCGTGGAAGCCTCGCTTCATGTTGTATCCGAAGGCAAAGGCAACAAACGTAGAGTCAGATGTCCATTTAGGCCGGCGATGAATATGTCCTGTTCGTCTGCTGATGGACATCGCCGGGGAAAGCGGTCCGATTGAGCTCACCAGGGCCTGCTCGCGATCCTCGTACCAGTCGTCAAAACCGTCGGAGATTTCTCCGGGAGACCTTTTTACGGCATATCTGAGGTTGGCGCCGAACCCGGCGATTGGCAGATGCTGTTGCCAGTCCATGACTCGCTGAAGGCCTTCGATTCCGTACGTCTCGATGAAGAACTCGACGAAGAGCGATCCTCCTTTGTAGAAGCGATCAAAAGGCCGGGTGTAGGACGGCGCTTCGAGCATCTGGGACAGCGTCCATCCCTCATTGATACCGGCGCGCGCCTGCATGACGAAGAAAGAGTGGTTGAGGCGACCTGCTTCTGGTGGGACTTGGCTTTCGCGATACACAGCAAGTCCTTCTGTGAAACCCGGCGGTACAAACAGCCCGATGGCACGGGCAAAATCAGGCGAAAAGAAGCGGATCAGGCCAGTGACACTCCGAGGCTTGGAATATTGGGCCTGAGCGGCGTGTACCATTTCGTGTGTCGTGACAATCTGCGCCCAGGAGGTGTGCTGCCGCGACAATCCTCTTCCGCGCAGAGCAACGCTTTCTATCTCGGATTTGAACGGAAACGGTGTGACGTATCCATTTCCTGAGTCGGAGAAGTCATTGAGGACGATGCTGAACCGGAAGTCTGGATCGATTCCGAGTAGGTTTCCGGTCTCAGGATTGGTTTGTCTGAGGACTTTCAGAGTCTCCAGCGCCTGAACCTGCATCCCGTCCTGATAGATTACTTCCTGATTGCCACTTTGGTGAACACGGTACGTGACTCCGGGAGGACGGTAGATGACATCGTAGAGAGCAATAACCTGACTCTCAGCTTGCCCGGCGGAGATAACCAGGCCAAGAGTGACCAGAAGAAATCGGTTGAGAAAGGCTGAGGGTTTTAGCAACGAGGGAGGAATTTGTCCTGACTTCCGGAGATGGTCCAAGATACGGCGTGGCAGAGAGAAGTTGAGCGCTCTCTGCCACATCCCGTCCGGCTGAATCAATTTGCAGATCCAGCTGCTCCAATTCCGGCTTTTCCTCTACGGACTTACCGTCCCGAATGCGCCAGCGCACCCAGCGCACCACCGTGATTCATTTCGGCCTCGCTGACAGCTGTTTCTGCGACGTGTTTTTCCACAGACTGGGCCCGTTCCTTGAAACGTTGCATCGATTCGCTTTCAGCATGCTCTGAATTCAGCAATATGATGCTGAGGTCCTTCCCGTCACCACGGAGAAATCTCTGGGCATCGTCGTCATCCCAACGATCATATGGCGTCCCTCCGATTGCGACGAGACCATTAAAGTATTCGCGCGACATGGATGACCATGTGCTGGCGATGTCGGTACCGCCTTGCCCGTAGCCAAGAATGTGGTATTTGTTATGATGGACGGAATAGTTTTGGGACACTTCATCCATCAAGTCATTGAGCGCATGATGGATGGGGTGTGTTCGCCAGTCTTCTCCCGGTGTCAGAGGAACGACGACAATCCAGCCTGCTCGATGTGCCGGCTCCGCCCACAAGGTCTCAATCATTGCTTCGGCATCCGATTGATCTGTGAAAGTGTCTTCGAATGCGACGACAGCTTCGTAGCCTTTCGAAGCGTCATATCCTTCCGGCAACAGGACCGTGTAGTCCATCGACACGCCATTCCTGGCCTTGAATGTCTCGAAGTCCTGGGCATGTGTTGTTGAAATGCCGAATAATGAGAGCGCCAATATGAGGGCGAACATCCGGCTGTTGAGTCGATCGATCATTTTCCTGTCGAATTGTGACTGTTGATTCAGTTTCACGACAATAATCGGGATGGTTACAGGAGACAAAGAGGACAAAATGGAGGATAACGGGGCCGA
>CAZEHJ010000082.1:0-14513 GCA_964512485.1 uncultured Rhodothermales bacterium
TCACGGAATGTCGTGGTTACTCGGAATAAACCTGGAATCAGCTCGGATCCACTACAAACAGGGGTTGATCGAATTCAACGGGAGTGCCGTCTTCGATCAGCACAGCCGAAATCGTTCCGCTAACTTCGCATTCGATTTCGTTCATCAGCTTCATGGCCTCGATGATGCAGAGTACATCGCCCGTCGAGACTTTTTGACCGACCTTGACGAACGGGTCAGAGTCCGGATTGGGTGCCGTGTAGAACGTTCCCACAATCGGGGCTCGAACTTCAGTTCCAGTCGGAGCAGCGACGGCAGCTTCTGATTCAGCGGCTGCGGGAGCAGCGGTAGCCGCAGGTGCGGCAGCGGGAGCAGGGGGTGCAGCGTAGGTTATCTGCTGGGGCGCAGCAGGCGCGTGTTTGCGAATGACGAGTCGAAGATCTTCTTCTTCGATCTCAACTTCGGACACGTCGCATTCTGCGACCAATTCAAGCACTTCTCTCAGGTGTTTGAGATCCATGTTATTTCCTCTCGCTTGAGTAGTTGCGACTTCTCGATTCAGCCAGCGCTGACTCGAGTAACGTAGTCGCCCTTTTCAGTGTTTACTTTGATCACATCACCCTCGTTGATGAAGAGGGGGACATTTACCGTAGCGCCGCTTTCCAGAACGGCAGGTTTGGTTGCTCCCTGGGCAGTATCGCCTTTCAATCCGGGCTCACATTCTTTTACGAGCAGTTCGACAGCCAACGGAATTTCAGTAGTGAGGGCCTTCTCCGAAGCGGCATCCATGATGATGTCGATATTGGCACCTTCCTTGATGAACTCACGACCAGCGACGGCGGCGACAGGTAGATTTACCTGCTCGTAGGTATCTGTGTTCATGAAGTGGAGGCCGAGATCGTCTTGATAGAGGAATTGGTGCTTCCTTCTTTCGACGCGTACCTCCTGGACTTTTTCGCCTGCACGAAAGGTGTTGTCGACTACTTTTCCGTTCGCCACGTTTTTTAGCTTGGTGCGAACGAAAGCGCCACCTTTACCAGGTTTCACGTGCTGGAACTCGACAATCGACCAGATGCCGTTGTTCCATTCCATCGTAAAGCCATTTCTGAAATTGCTCGTGTCGGCCATCAGGCGCTACCATTCGTTTTCAAAAGTGAAAAACTGCTGAGATCGGCAAATATACCCCGCCATCCTCTTCTCAGTCAATTTCGCTCCCACGAAGAAACTGGGGAGTATTCAGGCGTGATTTTGCCTCCCGATCGCTTAATTCGATCTTGATTCGGCACTACGACCGGCGGAATTTTGCGGCAATCTGATCAATTTGAGCCTTGGAAAGAGAAGATTCGGCGTCAGAGTCCTTTTTTTTCGGCGCAACCGGTGCCTGAGGCGTCTGTTTTTTCTTGATTCCGGAAGGCTTCCTTGAAAGAGCATTTCCTGCTCTTTCTCTGAGCCTCGCATCTATTTCATCCATCCAGGGCTTTGTACGCCTGGAATCTGTTGAATCCAGGGATTGACCGTTTCGGCGCTTCCCGGATCCGGGCGGATTAACGCTGACTGGGTTTTTGGCTCTGTTAATGGGATTGGTCTCGAAAGCCAACCGCTTGATGTTGACGAGATGCAGAGGCGAGATGTTGTCTCCTGTGATTGAGCCCCCCACGGTGCCAGGCCCGAGTGTCATGGCAGGGAAAAGGGACGTAGTGAAGCCAACCGACCCCAACGCTGCAACCGAGTTGACGACGATTCTCATGGCCGGCTTTTCGAGAGCGAAAGCCTCGATTATTCGTTCGTTCGTCGCGTGCAGGGCCAGTGTGTGTCCGATGCCACCGAAGTCGAGAATCTCCTTGCAGCGTGTACATCCTGCTTCCCATCCGTCTTCCAGAAACAGGCTCAGGACAGGAGAGAGAGTCTCCATCGAAAGCACTTCGCCTTTTCCAACGGTGCTGACTTCGGCGATCAGGGCACGGGTATTTTTGGGGACGCTGAACCCAGCCATCTGAGCGATTACCGTCGGCGATTTTCCAACTTGTTCGATATTGAGTCGTCCGCCTGGAGCAACCGTGTTTCGAAGCAGATCTGTTTCCTTGTCATTGAGGAAATAGCCGCCTTCTTTCCGAAGTGCCTCTTTCAGCCTCGGTAGGACCGGTTTGTCGGCGACGATGCTTCGTTCGGTAGAACAGAGCGTTCCCCAATCGAAAGACGCTCCGTAGAGAATATCCTGAGCTGCTTTGTCAATATTGGCAGAACGATCCACATAGACTGGCACGTTGCCTGAGCCGACTCCGTAAGCTGGTTTCCCTTTGGAGTATGCAGCTTTTACCATGGCCGAACCGCCTGTGGCGAGAATCAGGTCTGTCTCGGGGTCTTCAAGCAGTGCATTGGTGCCCTCGAGAGAGACTTCAGAAATACAGGCGAACAATCCTTCTGGGGCCCCGGCGCGATACGCTGCGGTGGCAACTACATTGAGCGCTTCAAGAGTGCTTGCCTTGGCGCGAGGGTGCGGGCTCAGTACGATGGCGCATCGCGCTTTAGCGGCGATGATGGTTTTGTACATCGCCGTGGATGTGGGGTTGGTGGAAGGGACGAGGGCAGCGACAACTCCCATCGGGGACGCAATTTCCCAGATGGAGCCGTTTTCCGTCGTGTTGATTACACCACAGGTTTTCATTCCCGACATGCGTTCCTGCAGCGTGCGGGTAGCGAACAGGTTTTTTTGGATCTTGCTGTCTACGCGGCCAAAACCGGTTTCTTCGACTGCCATTTTGGCGAGTCGCTCAGATGCTTCTATTCCTGCTTTGACCATCTCGCGGACAATCCTGTCCACTGCTTCCTGAGAGAACGTGTGGTACGAGTCGAAGGCACTTCTGGCCTTTCTCAGCAGTGTTCTGGCCTGCTGTATGGAATGGAGATCGCGGTCCATCAGGTGTTCGATGTGGGAACGGACAGGAGAACGCAATATCCGCTGATATCACTTTGCTATCAAGGCGTTGTGGAAAGGAATTGAAAATCAAAATGCTCGAAATGAGTGTTTTTTGACGTTGCCAGCGCAAATAGATCAAAAAAATTCGTTCAGAGATAACAGACAAACTGCTACGATATCGCGCTTTGCGCACCAGATGAAACTATGCCTCGACACCTCGAGCATGCGGATGAGTACATCCTGGCCGCTTTTTTGGCCGGAGATCTACCAGCCAGTCTTCGCAAGGAGATTGCCTCTTATATAGCTGAAAACGATTCTGCGCGTGATCTGTTGAGTATGGCCCAGCAGGCCATGGAGATTTCTGAATCAGGCGATGGCTCAACCTATGTGAGCCCCGACGTACCGACGCCGGTTTCGCCCAAACGAATCTCGCGCCGAAGAATCGAACCCCCGGTCATCGGAGTGGGGAGTCTCTGGAAAGTGACTGCGCTGTTCGCCGGTGCGGTATTGATTCTGACGATAACCGTAGCGATTCTGGCAATGGACAGTACACGTCCGGGTTCATTATCTGGCGGCGAGTGGATCCCATCTGTGAGCGCCGAGCAGCTGAACCTCAGCTGGGAGGCGAAAGACGATGCGGTGATGTACCAGATACTCGTTATGGATCCTGCGACCGGCGAAGCCCGTGTATTGTCCGGGACCAATCAGACCAATTATTCGATCTCGGCCGCTTCTGGCCTTGAGCCGACCGAAAACGGTCTCACAGTAGGAGTGGAATACCGAATGTGGATTCTTGCCTTCGACGAAAATGGAGACATTCTCAGTCGCTCGGACCCGATTCCATTCCTGGCTCTCTGACGAGCCGGGTCATGAGTGGGCCAAAACCCGCTCTATCCGTCCGTCGCGTCAATTCCCAATCGTCCCGTATGTCTGGCATTTCGCTGGAAAGTCGGCCATTTCTCAGGATTGAGACCGACTGAGCCGGTTTCAAACGAGTAGATCAACGTATTCTCCGTCACCACGATGAGGCCGCCATCGCGCGTGATGGTCAATGGACCATCTGACTGAGACCCCAGATATTTTTTCCACGCTGGCGTGTTGTTCGGATTGATGGCAATGAGCTCTTCGCCCGCCATGAAGTAGATCACCTCATTGGAATCGATTACCGGCGTTCCTACATCCGAAGCCGGATGGATGAATCGGAGGCGTGGCGTGAAGGGATCGGTATCGTCATTGATGGCGATAAGGCCGATGCTGGAGCCAACATAAATGACACCATCTGGTCCCACGACAGGCGCGCTGCGAAGCGGACCGTCGAGTCTGTATCTCCAGTGGACCGAACCGTCGATGCCTGACAATGAATACAGGTAACCCTGGTTGGTAACCACGTAAAGCACGGGAATGGTCGTCGTATTAACGACTCCTGTAGGCAGCGTCACACTGATGTCTTTTTCGATCAGAGCCATGCCAACCATGATACTTCCGATATCCTGAACGGTACGGAATACCAGATGGCCGGAAGGATCGTAGGCATATACATGTCCGTCCGTTGCTCCGACATAAATCGTCCGGTCGCGGCCGATAACCGGCGGAATCACGATGGATGACGTCGTCACATTGGCCGGCCAGATGCCATTTTGCTGTTTGAGACCATCAAATGAATTGACAGCGTGCAGCTTTCCGTTCGAGTCGCCGAAGTATATCGTTCCGTCGGCTCCCAGCGTGGGAGAAGACTTCACGATGGCACCCGATGAATAATGAGATGCGGCGGATCCCCAGAGATGACCACCTTCGGATGTAATCCCGTACAGACGACCACCGGAGCCCGTCACAAAAATGTCCTCGTTGTTGCCGACCAGAGGAGAAGTGTCCAGATCACCCTGTGCAGGGAATTCCCATTTCTTGTTTCCCTTGCTGTCGAAGGCGTAGAGGACCTGGGCGGTTGACCCTATATATATGTCGTTGTTGAATCCTATAGCGGGAGATCCATCGACGTCACCCTGGATACCAGGTGTCTTCCAGCGCAGTGATCCGGGTTGGCCTTCACCCTGACCAATGTCTTCGACAATGATGACGGGCACATCATCCGAAATACGGAAAACGGTTGGGCCACTGTAGGCTTTTACCTCAAAAATGTGTTCGCCAAGAGGGAATTCGGTAAAGTCGACATCAAATACAAACGTGTCGCCAACGAGGGGGTTGGTTTCCGTGGCAACAGGAATACCATCTATAAGAAGGTCTACTTTCGTTACGAACGGCTGGCCGGGTTCGGTGACGGCAACTATGCGCGAACGGCCAAATATGGAATCCTGATCGTCCGGGTCGGTGATGCTCATGATCGGTCCGGGACCGTCAGATACGTTGTTGATGTTGATCAGGATGGGAGCTGAAATTCCTCGGGACTGGAAGCGATCGAATCCGATGGCTTCAACCCTGTAGACGCCGTCCGGGTATTGGAATGTATCGAGCGTGAAAATGTAGTCGCCCTCGTTTGTGCGTTCACCTTCTCCAGCCTGGATTCCGTTGACGTTGACGGTAACGAAAGATACCCAGTTGTCTTCGCCAAGCGCTTCGGCTCGGATGCTGAGTCTGAGGTTCTTTCCAGTTACGACTGCCTGATCGAACGGTCGGATGATTTCCACCCGGGGGGCTCGTTCTTCAGCTGCCGTTCCGAAAATGTCGCAGCCGGACAGAAATCCGGTGAGCACGACGAACAGGATGGAGAGGAAGGCCACCCTCAGTTCTTGAATGTGCAGAATGCGATTAATCATGGACATAAGTCGGAGTTGATCCGATGCTGTTCGTGCGCGATACATAGTACTGAGATGGGTTATACAAGTATCGGACCAAACTTGCGCGGAGCGCCTTATTAACTCTGAAATAGTCTAAAAAGGCCTGATTTATGTCATAATCGCTACGAATTGAGTCCAGACTTCTCAAATAGCGCTGTTTCGGGTCTCAAAACGGGATCATTTCGATACCTCCCTGGCAGAAACAGGCCAGTACGGTCTGTTTAGGCGGATTGGGCAGACATGGCACGGCTTTTGGTAAGCTTGCTCCTGTCATCGCAACCGATTTCACATTCAATGTGGGTTATCGACCGCAATTGACATTTGCACTAAGTATCCGTAACAGTTCGTAATGAACGCTACCTCAGCATCATCAGTGAATTTTGCCCCTAAACATCTCTCCGGTATCGATGTAATCGACAATGCCTGGGGCGGACTGTATCGGGGTGGTTCGTATTTGGTATACGGACGGGCAGCCAGCGGACGTGGTCTGCTTACCCTCATGTTTGCCCGAACCGGAGCCGCATTCAGTGAGCCCACCCTCTTTGTCTCCCCCGATCGCCAGAAGGATCTCATGATCCAGGCGGCATCGATCGGTTTCAATCTTCGTGAAGCTCACGAAACTGGAATCGTCAGACTCATGCGCGTTCCTCCGCTCATGAATCTCCAGAACATGGGAGATGACGGAGTCTCGAAAGCCCTCTGGGATTTGGTGACGTTGATTCGTCAGCATCGCCCGACGCGGCTGATCATGAATGACTTCATGCCGTTCGTGGCTTTCCGTTCATACGACAGATTCCGTAACGAATTTATTCAGTTTCTCGAGCAGATCGATTCACTCGACACAACGACCATGCTGGTCATGCCCGAACCTGCCAATCAGCAGTCGGCACGTGTCATTGAATTCATGGCCAGTCAGATGACAGGTTCCGTTCGAATCGAGCTGGGCGAAGACAGTCCTTCAACGACCAAACGTCGTATCTCTTTGATCCCACACATCGGACACATCAAGCGTCAGGTCGTTGACTACTGGGATCTCGAAGATCTGGTCGAACCCAGTTATGCGCCGGCAGTCCCTCCGCCGCCGCCAGAAAAAAAGAAGGAAGAGCCCTTCATTTTCACACCATCTGCAACTGAGGGTGGTATTCACGCCGCCCACTCCGCTCCCCAGGAGCACGTTGCACCGGTAGGCACAAGTCCGGTTATTCCGGTACCTCAAGCTTCCCCGTCGCAGGCGCCTTCACAGGCACCCCCTCAACCTGCGGCCCCTATTCCTCAGCCACAGGCGCCCCCTCAGCCTGTGACTCCTCCTCCAACACACGAACAGAGAGCCGAGCCGGTTCAGACACAGAGGCCCGTTGAGGCTCCTGTGACACCGCCGACTCCACCGGTGATGTCAGTCGAGCGTGATTACACTGACCGAGAGTCGTTCCGCCTCAGACTCGAAAGTCAGCTTGCTCAGCGCGACGTTGGTCATCAGCCATTTCTGCTCCTGGCGCTGCGGATGGATCGCACCGCTCAGAAAACAGCAAGGCCGTTCGATTTTGATTTCCTCATGGACCTGGTCCGCGAAGAACTCAGGCCAAATGACGACATGCTCGCCATCGCCGAAGTCGAACGAATGGTGGTTTTCCTCGGTGACAGTCGAGCTGAAGAAGCTCAGAGCTTTTTTGCTCGACTCAAGGATCGATTGCGTGTGGAATCTCCACTGCAGGCGGACCACCTCCTGCACTCGGTTTCCGCGATCGTTGTCCCGGATGGACGGCCATTCAAAAATGCTTCAGAATTCCTGAGCTACGCCCTTGATGAAGCCTGAACCGAAAGGTTACGGCGGGGGATGCTTCGGCCGATAACGTACCCACGTACGCCTCTTATTAACCGAACCGCACCAATACACACTATGATGCGTCGATCTATCCGACTTATCACATTGCTTCTCCTGATGCTGACGACCTCACAGGTTGTGTCGGCACAGGATCTCGTTGCTCAGGAACGTGCTGAGGATCTCATCGAAGAGGCCCGGTTCAGTGAGGCGATTGTCATCCTGAACGATATCATCACACCCGAGATGACTGATACTCGTCCGCTGCTGCTCAGGGCTGCTGCTCACGAGGGTCGTCGGGACTATATGGGTGCAGCGCGTGATTTTGAGCGCGTCGTTCGCATCAATCCCGGCAGCCAGGAAGCAATCGACGGATTACGCAGGGTGCGTCAGGGCCAGGGTCTGAATACCGATGCGGGCAACCTGAGCGCAACAGGCTCGGCCAATCTTGAAAGCCTCGGCCGTCTGGTCAGTCTGAATCCCGAAAATCTCGCATATCGTATTCGGTTTGCTGACGCTCTGTATGATTCCAGGCAGTTCAGGGAATCGGCCCGTCAGTACGGTGAATATCTGGATCGGACACAGGGAACGCCTGACGTTGTGCAGCGCTACCTGATCGCCATAGCAGCCTACGAAGGAGACAATGATCTCGGCGAACAAATTGCCAACCGATACACCGGAATCTATTCGACGAATGACGACCTCTGGATGCGACTCGGATATTTCCGCATCTGGCAGGGCAAACACACGCTCGCACAGCAAGCCTGCGAACAGGCACTGCTGCTGAATCCGAATAATCAGGAAGCCAAAGACTGTCTGGGAACGTCCCAAGATCCGGGAGCCGTCCGAACCGTATCCCAGTATCCGATTGACGTGATGTATCGCGAACTGCAGTCGGAGCCTTCGAACGACCCTAAACGGTTCCGTTTAGTCGACTTGCTGGTCGACCACAGTCGCTATTTCGAAGCAAAACAGCAGCTCGATCTCCTGGCGCCAAGGCACCGTCAGAGCCCGGATTGGACACAGCGCTATACGCTCGTCGAGAACCGGATGCAGACCATTGCCACGGAAGAGCCCCAGAGAACAGAATTTATCGTTGATCGCCTGCTTCGACAGGTGAAGGCATCACCGAACAACGACGAAAAACGATTCGAGCTGATCCGTCAGTTCCTCAAATATGATCGTTTTTACGAGGCATACGACAATCTGGACAGTCTTTCAGCCGAATACGGTCACACCCGGGAATGGACGTCACTTTTCGTCCAGGCCGACGAGGGGTTGATCAGACAGCTCGGTGAGTCGCCCATCTATCCGGTGGACCGCCACACTTACAGACTTCAGTTCAATCCGGCCGATCTGATCGTCCGCTACCAGCTGGTCGATGCGCTGGTCGCAGTTGATCGTTACGCCGAGGCGTACGATGTACTGACGAATCCCCAGTATTCCAATCCAATGGATCCGGGCTACAGAGGCCGACTGCAAGCCATTCAGGAGACTCAGATCAATCGAGCGCTTGCCCGCATTGCCGAACTTGAATCGGCCGTGGCTGCCAATCCGGTTGATGAACCAGCCTGGCGAGAGCTGATCGATTTGTATCGTGTCGTTGACAGAAACGACGACGTTATTCGCGCCTACGTCCGCGTCATTGAACTTCGCCCGGAAGATCGTCAGGTCAGGGCTGAATATGTGGATGCTCTTCGAGTGAACGGATATCCCGAGAAGGCTTCCGAACAGGCAGCTTGGCTGGCCGATCGGGACCCGAATAATCCCGACATCATGCGTCTCTACGTCATGACAGGATTTGCACTGGACAATCTGGACACACGCGGCGAGTCGTTCCTTTCGTCTCTGACGGCCAATAGAAATCTTGACGATGCTGAGCTCCTCATCGAAGCCTCGGCGTACCGTCTGCGTCAGGGAGACGTGGAATCCTCAGAAATCTACCTGAGCTGGGCCGAAAGGCTGGATCAGGCTCGCTGGGCTACGCAGATTGACGCTCTCAAGCATCTTATCGCCCGGGAAACGCTTCGTTTGGGTCAGGAAGAACAGTTTGCTGTTCTCAATGAGGCTCGACGATTCGTGGCTGCAAAACGCTTCGACGATGCCGTTTCCGCCTACGAGCGTTACTTCACAATCCGCGGAAAAAGAACCCGTGATGAGTTGAAAGAGCTTGCCGGTGTTTATGCAGCAGCCGAAGACTACGAAGAATCCATCGGCATCTACGAATCACTTCTGAATGAGGTCTACGAATACGATGTGGCCAAGGAAATGTCCAGGGTTCAGGTATATCGGGAAGACTTTTCAGGCGCTCTCGCCACGCTCGAGCGCCTCCAGCGCGAGAATCCTCGTGATTACGAAGTTCGATTCATGCAGGCCGAGTCCCTTCGGGCGCTTGGACTGTATGCGCAGGCTACCGCCATTTATGACGAAGCGCTGCTTCTTGCCGAAGACTCCGAAACCATCTCCGCGCGTCAGGTCGGAATCGACGCCGATGTTCGCGCAGCGCTGATCGAATCGGGCGAATACACAGGAATGGATTTCGCAGGCCTCATCGTGCCGACGGCGGACGCTACCCGCTCACGCGGCGGTGGAACGCGCTACGACCGATGGGCCCAGGGTATGCAGACCCAGGTCACACTGCCCATCAACTCAGTGTTGTCAGCAGGAGTGAACTCACATTTTATTTCGGGATCCAGACGACTGGTACCCGGAGCAGAGATCGTCCGTGGTCGCGTGAATCAGATATTCGGCGGCATGTACGTCGATCTTACCCCTCCCGTGAAATCGGACAAGGCTTCTTATTCGAATCGTATTTCGGGTGAGGTGGGTGTGTACGACTATGAAGGCGACCGTACCGTACTGTATGGCAATCTTCGCTACTGGAGGCAGGAATTGGGCCGTTATCAGGGATCCATCGGTCTGAGGACCGCAGAAGGATCCATTGATCTCTGGTCTGCCGGAGGCGGGCAGTTCAATCTGCGACTGACTCAGCTCGACGTTCGGGGAAGCTCTGTCACCCTCATGCCGGATTCAGTTCTGCGTGTGAACGGTTCCATTGCGCTCAATGTTGTCCGCGACAATTTCGGTAGCACGGCCTCCAACAACGGATCGAACTTCGGTACTCAGATCCAACTGGAAGCCGGATATCGGATCATCGATTACACCTATCTCGGACTCACTTATTATCAGACTTCGTATCGCTCGACGGTTGATACCTACTTCTCGCCGCGAAACTATCAGTCTTATGACTTCTTCCTCGAATACGAACGTGAACTGCCCCAGAATTGGTACGTCAGGCTCCGTGGATCCATGGGAATCATAGCCCGCAGTTCCGGATTCGTCGGAAGACGTTTTGAAGCAGATTACATCAAGAGATTAGGGTCACATTTTTCCATGACACTTCGCACGACCATGGGCGCTTCCACGCGAACGCTCGGTAGCGGTGCAGCGTCATTCATTGATCAGTACAACACATTCACGTTTGGTGGTGCTCTCTACTGGACCCTCTAAAAGGGGAATAGTCTTATGAATTGGCCAAAACAGCCGATTCAAGAGAGGAACGACACTATTTGATGCCGAAAGAAGACAACATACAAGACGAAGAACGAATCATCGGCCGCGATGACGTTCAGAGAGTGCAACCGAAAATTCCGGTGTCACGCACTGAATTCGTGCCCGTACGGCGAAAGGAAGACGATTTCCCGAGTCCGCACGAGACCGAGTCATTGCTGCTGCGCCGGATATTTATCTATGGTCTGCTCTCGCTGGTGCTGTTCGCCATCATCTATCTCTTTCTCTACGATCCAGGTGGATTTCTTTTCAGGATGACCGGAGAGACGAATACGATCAGCGGAAGCGGCTTGATTGTGTATTCATCGATTGTAGCTCTCGTTCTGTTTCTCGTGATTCTGTTGTTCCGGTATCTCTCTCTGATGAACCTGGCCTATCTGAACACCACCAAACACACCATTCAGACCGGGCACGATGCGTCATTTACGCCTCCGATCTCGATCGTGGTACCGGCCTACAACGAAGGGAAACTTCTTGAGAGCACGGTTCAGTCGCTCATCGGAATGGACTATCCGAAATACGAAATTTTGCTGGTCGACGACGGCTCCACGGACGATACACGACACGTAGCTCGTGGTCTCGTCGGTGTTTACCGCGGTGGCAGGGTTGAAGTACGATTGGTAGAAAAAGCCAACGGCGGAAAATCGACTGCACTCAACGCTGGTGTGCAGGTGTCGAATTATGACTTCTTGCTCAACGTGGACGGGGACTCACAGCTTTCTCCTGATACGCTTCGCAAAGCGATACGGCATTTTGTGGATCCACGACTCGGTGCCATTGCCGGGAACGTGAAAGTTCTCAATCGAAACAACATATGGACGACGCTTCAGGCGCTGGAATACGTCGAGGGGCTGAATATGGCCCGTTCTGCCCAGTCGATCCTGAAACTCGTAAACATTATTCCCGGACCTCTAGGCCTCTTTCGCAAGCAGGCCATCATGGATGCCGGATGGTACAGCTCGGATACGTTTGCAGAAGATGCAGACATCACACTAAAGATCATCCGCGCGGGATGGAGAGTGGAATACGAGCCAGATGCCAAGTCATTTACCGAAGCACCTGACCGCATCGTCGATCTACTGAAACAGCGTTATCGCTGGACCAGGGGGATTCTTCAGGCCGTCAGGAAGCACAGGGATCTGTTTTTCAATCCCACCATCAACTTCGGTGGAACGATCGTGATGTGGTCCATGGCTTTTGAGTCATTGATCTGGCCCATCATGAACGTCTTTGCCAACGCCTATTTCATCTTCATCGCGCTCGTGTTCAACATGAGTTATTATCTGGTCTATTGGTGGCTGTCTCTGACACTCCTGGATCTGATAGCTGCACTCTACTGTGTGGCGGTGGAGAAGGAGGAAGTTCGTCTGGTATTCTACTCGCTGTTCTACAGACTTTTCTTCATCCTGATGATCGACGTCACGAAGACGTTTGCCACGATTGAAGAATTCCTCGGATTCGGTATGAACTGGGGCAAGCTCGAGCGAATCGGAACGGGTGCCAAGCGCTAGAAACGCTGTCTCAAGGTGCTGTCTCAGATTGAATCAAAACGAGACAAAGCGTTCGAAAACGATTGATTTTGGGTTTAGTTAAGCGATTTTTGGTCGAATATGGAATTAGGCACGGTGATTGCTAATACCCATTCAGATACTGTAGATTGCCAAAACCAAGGCGTTTAAAGCCATGCAACTAGTTCCAATTTTATCGACGATCATTCTGGTAGGGACCATAGCCACGTTCATTCTGGCTGTCGCTGCCTACGTCCTGTACAAGATTCGCGAGCGTAGAACTCGGGAAGAAGGAGTTGTTCAGACTCAATATGTTCAGGAACCACACGTGCTCGTCGCTCCCCAGCAGACCACTCTCTCAACTCCAGTCCAGCACGCTGCTCCGGCGACCAACGTATACGTTGCTCCAACTGTAGCAGCTCCTGCACCGCAGAGCTCTCCGGCACCAGCCGCGCCTGCTCCAGCTGCAGATGCTCACAATTCCCTTTTCTGGGAATACACGGACGAAGGATTCGTACCCGTGCAACCTGACGAGTCAGGCAAGCATGCTGAGAAAGAAGACGAGCAGGAAGAAGACGGCTTCGCCTGGTTGTAGGAAGTCTGTTCAGGACTTCCGTGCCGGTCGGCCCAAGACAGTCATTCGACCTGACCCTTTTTCCCTTGCGATAATCTCTCGCCCTCTGTAAACAATGCGCAATTTTCAACTAGAAAGAATCTCGACCATCTGGTTCCTGACGCTGGGAGTGACCTCCCTCGCGGCAGGAATCCTGGTGTACATTCTTTTATTGGAATCAGCGCTGGGAGCTTTCAGGATACAGGATGCATCACCTGCGAATATCGGACAAGACCTGCGTCCGAGAGTGGCTCTCCTCAACAGCAACTATACCCGAAACGCCCATCGTGCTGTCACCTATCGTGATACGAGTACGGCATGGGTAGATCAGACTCTTCTCTCCTGGAGAGAGTTTTTCCTCGAGTCAGACAACCGCGGAATCCCCTTTGAGGATATCAGCGATCAAGATCTGGAAGCAGGAAGACTGAACGACTTTCAGGTTCTCGTCCTTCCATCCACACGTGCTCTGAGCGATCTACAGATTCGCAGGATTCAGGAGTTCATGGAAGATGGTGGAAGTGTACTGGCTACCTGGCAACCTGGAATCTACAAGGAAGACGGCACCTGGCGTGGATGGGGTTTCATGGAAGAAACCTTCGGCGTTCAGTTTGAAGGATTTGTCGATCGCGGTAACTGGAATTTCAGAATTTATTCCGATACGTTTCCCGGAGCTACGCCAAACGGGATCTATCTCCCAAAATATGTAACTGAGTCAGCAGGCTTCATTCCTCCCACTTCAGCGGCAGATCCCGGAAGACTCGACGACGCATGGCGTCAGACTCAACAATCGGCTGCAGAAGACGCCGATTTCGCACCACTTCGAGACTATGTCTGGTTTGACTCTCTTGACACTGCGAGACCGACCATTGACTTCGCCCGCGCCGAAAACATCGTTACCCGAATGCGGGACCTCGATGGTGTGGAACGCGAGCAAGACGCAGTCATCGTAACCTATTTCACCTGGACCGGCTTCGATCCCGAACAAGAAATTCCTTATCCCCGTACCAGCGCCGGTATTCGAAGGTTGACGCTGCGTGCGAACACTCCGCTGACAGCGGGTGTAAATCCTGGTTATCGCGTAAAGGTTCAGGTTTACAATCAAGGTGTGAAAGTCCGGGTGACGGACCCGGTCCGAACGACACCGGTTGGATTCTGGTACGACTTTGCCACGGATAATATTGTCGGTGCAGACAGTCCTGAAAACACGACTGGCCTCTTGTACGGCAACTATGGTCGAGGACGATTTGTTTACATGGGCTTTCAGCGTGACGCCATGGGTGTCGGCTTCCGGGATTCTGAGGACCGGGAAGTCATC
>CAZEHJ010000083.1:0-14489 GCA_964512485.1 uncultured Rhodothermales bacterium
AAGAAGAAGAAGGGTCTTTCTGGCCTCCGTCTTTGCGGCATTGTCCGATGCGGCAGTGTCCGATGCGGTGTTCTTCGGGAGCATCTTTAACGACAGGACCATAATTGACGGAAGTACCAACGCCGAGAGAGCGATCCAGGAAGCGGCGGAGAAGGTCGAAGGCAGGTAGTGATGGGGAGCTCGAAGGTGGGTCAAAATGAAGGTCGGGTCCAAATTGCCCGACTCGGGTGCTGCTGCTCCAAGCTGGGAGAACACCACCACAACGGGCACACCAACAAGCAATACCGGAAGCATCCATCGTGCTACCTGTCGCCACTGGCGCCAATATCGAACAATCACCAAGCAGGCTAAAACCGCCGATATCTGCAGTCCCACAAGCGAATGTGCAAGAATTGAAAGAGCGCCGAATACTCCTGATTCGAGTGTCTTGCCCTCAAGCAGCTTGACCAATGCCCACAACCCCAGGCTCCACGAAACACTGGAAAACACAAGCATCGAGTGAATAATATCGTTTCCACCGGGATTGAATCGCGTTGTCACGGACAACACCAGAATGGTGGACAGGCCTGCTCCGAGCTCACTTGCGGACAATTTCTCCGCAAGTCGATATACGGCAACACCGGACGCCAAAATGGTGGTGAAATACAATAAGAAGACGACGATCTTCGGGCCGAACAGGAGAGAAGGGAGCCAGATCACCCGAGACATGATCGTGCGAATTCCAAATGATTCTGCCTGCAGAGAGACGAACCAATCATTGGCGAAGAGTCCGGAGTCAAGCCAGTGAGAGATCAGGGGTAGAAACTCGTCCTGATCGCTGAATCCGTATCCGTATCCGTAGCGAATAGTGAACAGAGCGGCTGCGAGCGCAGCGTAGAACAGCGACTGTCGGCGTGCGTGAGTCGAGGGCGAGGTAGGGTGTATCGTTGTCGATGGAATCAATGGACATCAACCCTTGATCGATCCGGCGATTCCTGCTGCCAGTCGATTCAGCGGTGCTTGTCTGTTATGATGGGTATATCCAACCAGAGTACCCCCGAACCGGCGCTTGAATTCGGCTATGGAGGGCGTGTTGGCGCCAACCAGATCCAGATTGGATATTCCTTTTTCGGCCAGATCAGCCTGCAAATGGGCCATCAGGACCGTCATCGCAGGACCTGGTTGACTTCCGGCCAGCCAATACCAGGATGTTTGGCGGTTTTCCAGGAGAACAACGCCCGCCTCCAATTCACCTGAGCTTTTTGAAACGACTCCCACGGTTCGTGCCATGGATCTTTGCACGAGAGCACTGGCAAATTCTCCGATTACGGCGGGTGGAAGCGGAAATCGTCGCCCTGCGGCCGCGTAGGCATGTGATGTCATCTCTGCAATTTCAACTGGGGCGACTGAGTCCTTCACAAAGACGTAGTCTGCTTCGCTTTTCCTGAAATTCCTACGAGTTGAAGAGGACCAGCCGGTTATTGAATCCTCAACAGAACCCGAGGGGAGGACGTAGGTGTGTTTTTCGAGGGATTTGTAGCCTGATGGTGCTTGTTTGAGATATTCGGAAAGGATTGGACTGAAAGAAAACAGTCTCGAATACGGCATTTGGCTGGAAAAGGGCAACGGGCTTGTACCCGGCATTTGGTCACGTCCGCCGTGTAGACTCTGCAATCCCTGCCGTACCTGTGCCTCGTCTGCGTCTGGATGAAAAAGAATCGACGTGAATTGCATGAGAGGAGGTACAATTACGTCCCGAAGAGGTCCGCGTGTTCGCAAAAACAGCCGTGCCATCAATACGTCTTCGGATGCGACCGAAATGCACGACCAGCCGAATAGTTCGGCGAGCGATTCCATAAAGTCATACTCGCAGAAGGGGCTCTTATCTGCTTGTAGTGCAAAGAGATCGTTCCACGAAAGCTCTGCCTCATCTTCGTTCCCAATGACGCGGAGAGCGGTCATAGGATGTACTGACTCAGGTCACGATTTTCGACTACTTCCGCCAGCTTGGATTGGACCAGATCACCATCAACAAGGAAAGAGTCCTCGCGCATCGCATCCGGTACATCAAACAACACGTCTTCCAGGAGAGTCGTAAGAATCGTATGCAGGCGCCGCGCTCCAATATTTTCAACCTCCTCATTGACGGCCGCGGCCATTCGGGCAACTTCTCTTACGGCTTCATCGGTAAACTTCACTTCCACGCCTTCCGACGCGAGTAGAGCTTCATATTGCTTTAAAAGCGCATTTTTGGGGACAGTCAGGATCTTGTAAAAATCCTCCTCGGTCAGGGAGTCCAATTCAACTCTGATCGGAAAACGGCCCTGAAGTTCAGGAATGAGATCCGATGGCTTGGCGACATGAAACGCTCCACTGGCAATGAAGAGGATATGATCGGTCTTGACCATCCCATACTTCGTCATTACACCAGAACCTTCAACAATCGGAAGCAGGTCGCGCTGAACACCCTGCCTGGACACATCAGGCCCACTTTTTCCAGATCCGTTCCTGTCAGCTACCTTGTCAATCTCATCGATGAATACGATCCCGGACTGTTGGACTCTTTCCAGCGCCTGCTTGGTCACTTTGTCCATGTCAATGAGTTTCTGGGCCTCTTCCTGAGCCAGCAATTCTCGAGCCTCGGATACCGGAATCCGCCTCTTTTTACTCTTTTTGCCTCCCATTCCTCCAAACAGGTCCTGAATGTTGACACCCATTTCCTCCACTCCCATAGGGCCGAACACCTGCAGCATCGGATTTTGATCGGATGCGACGTCAACTTCGATTTCCCGTTCGTCCAGTTCTCCTTTGCGAAGCTTTTTAAGAAACTTCTCCCGGGTCCGACTTCTCAGGGCATCGTCATCGGTTGCGGATGCTCCGTCACCTTCTGTTGCCGGTTTGGTCTGCATTTCGAAACCGGGGCCGGAAATCACAGGACTTGAAGGTGGCTTTACAGGTGGTGGGGGAATCAGAATATCCAGAATCCTCTCTTCAGCCCTGGAAACGGCTTTTTCCTGGACAGATGAGGTTTGTTCTTCCCGGACGATGTTGATCGCAAAATCGCAGAGGTCGCGGATCATTGAGTCAACATCACGACCTACATAGCCAACTTCGGTGAATTTCGTTGCTTCGACTTTGATGAAAGGAGCCCCTGAGAGTTTTGCAAGCCGCCTCGCAATCTCAGTTTTTCCAACACCCGTAGGACCGATCATGATGATATTATTGGGCATGATCTCTTCCTGCATGTCGTCGGAAGAATTCAGGCGCCTCCAGCGGTTCCGGAGTGCGATTGCCACACTCTTTTTCGCTTCATGTTGACCGATGATGTAACGATCCAGCTCGCTCACAATTTGATGTGGCGTCAGTTCGTCGCGAATAGACATTCAGTTCCTCAGTTAGCGATCCTGATATTCAGGCTCATCAAAATCGGGGCTAGTAATTTCCTCATCAGACTCCGAGTCAGAATCGTAGTTCTCACTCTCGGAGTCATCTTTTGAATAATCCCCGTAATACTCCTCAAATTCTTCTGTTTCAGCATTGGCGCTCGCCTTTTTAAGCTCCGCGACGTCCGGATGCTCCTCATTCATCATTAAAACCGTGTAGTTGTGAGGAAAGCCTCTTCGTTTTTCAAGCCACACGGCTCCTGCATCCTCCAGATCGCTGATCAGAGTTTTCGGCTCATCACCCGGATCATCAAACATCTCCGACAACTTCCTCAGTAACGGAGTTAAATAGATCTCTTCATACTGTCCAAAATACGAGTCTATGATCTCCAGAGTACGTTTTGCGTCCTCATTTTCGATAATCCCGATCTCAGAAGGCTTCTGCGACGCGTATTCAGCTGATGTATCGTCTTCAGAGTCTCGCGGGTATTCGAGAATGCGTCCTGGGCCACCGAGGAGGAAATCTGCATTCAGGTACAGATCCTTGCAGTCCGATGGCAGGTCGTCCGAATGAGACGGACTTTCAAGCGTGGCCATTACCACAAAATGACCCTTTCTGTAGAGCCGTTGAACCAGTGGTACAAACCACTGATTTCCTGACAGGATGATAAAGGCCGTTCCCGGCCCACTTTCGGTCGCCAACTCGAGAGCTTCCATCGCCAGTTCGATCGCTGCCGCCTCGTCTGTTGAGCGGGCAAAGCTGAAATGCGGTTCTATGCCCTGGCCAAGCCAAGCTCCTGTGGCCCGATGGCCGCGGACGTTTCCAGGTGGAAGATTCGCAAAAGCCGCAGTACGGATAGGCTTCAGGTGAAACTGCTCCGAAACATGCTTTTTGAGGGCATTTATCAGATCCAGAACAACCGCGTCAGGTTGGTCATTGTCTGTTCGCTCTGACACGACTCCGAAGAGATTCGTGTAATCAACCAGAACAACAGCGTTTCGGGAACGGGGGCGAAAACTCGATGATGATCTTTTGCCTGCCATAACAATTCGACCTCCATGTATGCAATAAATGTCGCCGGTGGGGGCGGGTTGGTCGGTTCACAGCTCCAAAATCGTGAGCGTGTCATTGGAATAAATGCATATTTCTGAAGCGATGGTCAGAGACTCTTTCACGATGTCGTGGCCACTCATTGTTGGTGAATGGCGAATCATGGCTCGTGCCGCAGCTAGGGCATACGGGCCGCCCGAGCCGATAGCTAGAATCTCGTCATCAGGCTCAATGACGTCACCCGTGCCGCTGATAAGCAACAATCTGTCTTCAGCGGCAACCGCCAGAAGGGCCTCCAGGCGTCTCAAATACCTGTCTGTCCGCCAATCTTTGGCCAATTCGACGGCACTTCGGGTAACATTTCCACCGTACTGTTTCAATTTGTCTTCAAAACGCTCGAACAGCGTAAAGGCGTCTGCAGTTGCTCCTGCAAATCCGGCGAGAATCTTTCCCTCGAACAGAGGTCGCACTTTCTGGGCACTGCTTTTCATTACAGTATCACCCATTGTTGCCTGTCCGTCCGAGCCGAGCACTACGCTACCATTGTGCCGAATGCCTACAACGGTGGTGCTACGGATCTTTTGTGGTGAAGATTGGGGGGGAGTAGAGCCTTGAATCACAAACAAACCAATCAATTCAAAAAAATAACAATCATTCAATCAATTAGTCCAAGTACCGGAATTTCAACCAGTTGGTTCCTGATACGTGGTCAGCGAAGTCCGGTTTGGCGGCCCACGCTGTCATTTTCGAGAATGCGAGGCTAGCAACGACACAATCTGGTTCTGAATCTGTCTTGGTCGGGTTGCCGGAACTGTGTGGTGATTTGAAATGATGGAAAATATCAACTCCGTACCGTCAGAAGTTGTTACGAATCCGCTGAGAGCACTGGCATTGCCCACCGTGCCACTTTTGGCCCGCGCGTTTCCTTCAGCGGAAGTACCCCTCATGCGGGTTCGAACATCTCCGTCGACACCAGCAATAGACATCGACTCAAGAAAAGCACTTCTCACCGATGGGTCTGGATGGTGACGCATATAGCGTAGCAGATTCGTCATCATGGTGGTGGTGATCAGGTTGTGCCTCGACAATCCTGAGCCGTCTACCAATTGGATTCTAAGGGTATCGATTCCGGCCTTCCCGTATACCTCTTTACTGCGAGATATGCCCATCGCAGCAGAGCCCGGAATCAGGCCAGACCCGGCCAGAGGGGCGTTCACCGCAATGGTTCGCAGCACCTGTTCGGCGTAGAGGTTCTGACTGCGCTTGTTGATGACACGGACAATCTCGGAAAGTGGTGGAGAGAAGTGTGAAAAGAGGTGATTCAACGATGAATACGAAGGGCTGAAGGGGGTCGTATCAATATCTACTGAAGAACCTCCGACCGAAATACCTTGGGCTACAAGCGTTTCCCTCAATACGTGAACGAAGAACGCGGTGGGGTTACTCACTGCTAAGGATTCGTAATCGGTTCGTCCTTGCGGAACAAGTGAGGAGAAAGTGAAGCGATTTGAACCTTGCTCTCTGAAATACCCTTCTGTTATGGAGTGGTCCTCGGCGACTGTCAAAGACGCATTTACGGCACTGACGTAAGACGTATTGGCCGGCTCCCAGGCCAGTTCCGCAGGCATCTTTTCCTTCTGGGCAATCAGGCGAAAATCAACGCAGTTATCGTTGAATGATAGCGCACTGATTTCTGCGCCGTACCAAAATGTAAGATCGTCCCATTCCCATCCTTCACCCAGATGGATCTCGTCAAATGCGTTGTCGTCGCCAACTATGTTGCCACTGATCCGGGTTACACCTAGTGCTTTGAGCGAATCTGCCCAGGCGCGAAATGCCTCGGTGATATCTCCGTCATTGAATCGTCCGCCTATGACCGGATCCCCGGAGCCCCGCACAATCAGGTTTCCTTTCAGAACTCCGTCTTCAACCCAGCCGTCGCTCCAAATTGAGGTTTCGTACGAGAAATCGGGTCCGAGAATTTCAAGGGCAGCCGCCGTAGTGAAGAGTTTTGTATTGGAAGCTGGAATGAAACTTCGACCGGTATCTTTTTCATACCACGGCATCCCTGTTTCTGCTTCTACAATCTTCACCGTCCACCAGGCATTCGGCATATCTCCTTCGACAATCGACTGATCGATTGCGGCTCGCAATTCAGACAAGTTGGATGTCTGGGCGAAGGAGAGCGTGGTCACTCCAATGAGCCAGATCGACGCGACAAATACGAGAGTCCGTTTTTTCAACGCCATTCAGGGGCCTCGGTCTTTTCTTGGGTACGGTGGGTCGGGAAAATGCTTTTTATTCGCCGGAATCCGGCATTGACTGAACAACAAAAACATGGCTTAAATTGTCGAGTTCGGCGTACGGACGGACGTAAATTGTCCACGTACTCATACCGGGCTCGGCAAACACAGAATCCACCACGCCGATCGGATAGGCCGGCTGGAATATGGTGGAATAACCGTTGGTGACAACCTCGTCTCCGGGTGATACGTCAGCCGATTGAACGACCTGTTCCAGGATGAGCCGATTGAACCGATTGCCATCCCAGCGCAAAATTCCATCCGTCATGGACGGAAGAACGTGGGCCGGAGTGAAAAAGTCGGTGTTCAGGTAGGTCATGATCCGGGAATTACGCTCGGAAACGAGTGTAACCTTGCCCACGATTCCGCGCGGATCGATTACGGCCATGTTCTCGGTTATTCCATCCAATTCTCCAACATCCAATGTGATGTTGTTGCGCTCGCCCGTAATGTCCTTCGAGGTGACACGCGCAGCGACGACATCGAACGACAGAGAGTCTGATAATTCCAGCAGCGCCTCAAGGCGTTCGTTTTGGGCCTCTGCAGCTCGCATGAGAGCGACCTGGTTTGCGAGATCGATATTCTGATTTCGAAGAGCTTCGTTCTCGTCTAGCGCGCGGACATATCGCCCCAAACCCGCAAACATGTTTTCGACGGCCGATGTGGCTTCGAGTGACCGGGCGCGTAAGCCGCGCAGCATGGGTTCGTTTGCCGTCAGCAGAATGAGCAAGGATACGAGCATGAGGCCAGCCAGAAGGGCCCAATCTCGTATTTTTTCCCAAAGTCGGTTCATCTGCCTTCGATCCTGATTTATTGCACTCTACGCAGGAATGGAAATATCGTGCCCTGCGATGGGTCCCGAAATACGGTGTCCAGCCGGTGGAGTCCAACTATCGTATGACCGGACACCAAAATATCGCTCCCCATTGAAGGAATCGAAAGCGGATCAGTGACGGAAATGGCGGTTTCCCGTGAATACCATCGCGATCCCATGTTCGTCTGCCGCGGCAATGACTTCTTCATCGCGAATCGAACCACCGGGTTGAATTGCAGCACATGCGCCGCTTGAAGCCGCTTCCAGCAGTCCATCGGCAAACGGAAAGAAGGCGTCTGACGCGATTACGCAGTCATCGAAGCTGAGCTCGGACTTCCTGCCCTTGCTCACGGCGATTTCGGATGAATCGATACGGCTCATTTGTCCAGCACCCACTCCAATCGTTTGACCGTCTTTCGCATACACAATCGCGTTGCTCTTCACGTTCTTCGCAACACGCCATGCGAAATCAAGGTCGCGCCATTCGTCCTCAGTCGGCTCACGTTTGGTGACGACCTTACATCTGCTTTTCAGTTCTTCGAAAGAGGGAAGCACTGGATCCCTCTCCTGAACCAGATAGCCGCCGACGACCGAGCGGACATCCTTTGTCGCGTCCGTTGAGGCAGGGTTGAGCAGTCGTACGAGACGCCGGTTTTTCTTTTGCTGAAGGAATTCCAGTACACCATCTGCAAATTCGGGCGCAATGATGATCTCCGTGAACACTTTGTCTATGGCTTCTGCTGTTTCGAGATCCAGTGTTCTGTTTACCACCACGATGCCTCCAAACGGGGACTGACGGTCCGTTGAGAAAGCTTTGTGGTAGGCTTGAGTCAATGAGTCAGCACTGGCAACACCACACGGATTTGTGTGCTTCAAAATGCAGACTGTTGGTCCTGCATGCCGGAATTCATCGATCAGCGTGAGTGCCGCGCTGAGATCAAGAATATTGTTGAAGGATAAATCCTTTCCGTGCAGTTTTTCGAAAAGATGGCTGGTATCACCATAGAGCGCGGCATTCTGATGTGGGTTTTCGCCATAGCGCAGAGTCTGCTGCAGCGGTACATCGACAGAGAATGTACCCTGTGACTTGAAGTACCGGGTTATAGCGGCGTCGTACGTTGCCGTGTGGGAGAAAGCTTGAGTCGCAAGAACTCTTCTCGTGGCGAGCGAGAGCGAGCCAGAAGTGCGATCCATTTCTTCCTCGATCATCGCGTACGAATCGGCAGATGATGCGACACCCACGAAGAAGAAATTCTTCGCAGCTGCCCGCAGCATGGTAGGCCCACCGATGTCGATGTTTTCGATCGCAACCGCATCCGTGACGTCTTCGCCTGATGTTGCTTGCTCGAAAGGGTAGAGGTTGACCACAACGAGGTCAATCTCCCGAATACCCTGAGCTTCCAGTTCCGCTTGATCTTCCGGATCATTTCTGCGGGAGAGAAGACCGCCGTGAACAGCGGGCTGCAGCGTTTTGACCCTCCCGCCCAGGATCTCCGGATAGCCGGAGAGCGAGTCGACTGATGTGACTGGCAATCCCGCCGTCTCAAGAGCCTTAGCGGTCCCGCCCGTCGAAATGAGCTCAACACCATGCCGATTCAGAACCTGACCAAATTCAACAATTCCGGTTTTGTCAAAAACAGACAGCAGTGCCCTCCTGATGGGATACTGGTCGTCGGGGGCCGGAAGATCTTTAACGTTGATCATGAAAGTGTTTAAAGTGACCTGGTGGTCGTTTGAATGATTGTGATGGCAGTTCAGTTGTCGTCGGGCGAGTCACGTTCGAGAATTTCTACGTGTCGTCCTTCAATCCGGACCCTGTCGTTGGCGAACAACGCAATGGCGCGAGGATAGAGCCGATGTTCAACGTGAAGCACGCGCTCGGCGAGATCTTCAGGACTGTCGTTTTCTTCAACGTTGACGGATTCCTGAAGAACGACGGCTCCTGTGTCGTAGTGTTCATCCACCAGGTGAACAGTAGCTCCTGATTCTGAGGCACCTGATTCAATGACGGCACGGTGGACGTTCATGCCGTACATCCCTTTTCCTCCAAAATCTGGAAGGAGGGCAGGATGGATATTCAGAATTCGGTTTCGATAGAGGCGAACAACGGATTCGGGAATCATTTTCATGAATCCGGCCAGCGCGATCAAGTCGACATTCTTTTGATCGAGGACGCGGAGAATCTCGCCGGCGATGCCTTCGGGCGACGAAGACAGGACGTGGACGTCGATTTCCAAGTGTTTGGCGCGTTCAATTACACCTGCGTCGGGTCGGCTGGCTATGCAGCAAACCACCTCCGCAGGAATGGATTCGTCAAGACAGGCATCGGCGATGGCCTGGAAATTTGAGCCGCCACCGGACGCGAAAACAGCGATTCGCATGGAAGAAATCAATTCAATCGAAGGCCCTGACGAAGGCCCTGAAACGGGAACGATGCGAACCTACGAACGGGGAGTGTCGCGAACCGAAAAGACGCGATGAAAATGCCACTTTTATTCGGTGACCGACTCCAGAATTGTGAGCTCGCCTTTCGATTCTCCGGCCACCAGATTGGCCCGAACGCCAATCGGTACGGTGACCTTTTCCAGAAAGTGACCATACCTCAATCCAGAAACGACGGGAATGCCGAGATCACCAAGATAGTCCTCGAAAACCTCGTCCATTGTCAAGGTTGGCTTCGCGGGATCTGCTTCTGATTCAGTAAATCCGCCGAGTACAACGCCAGCCAGGACGTCAAGAATTCCAGCCAATTGAAGATGCGCCAACAGCCCGTCGACCCTGTACGGTGTCTCGCCAACTTCCTCCAGAAATAGAATCGCGCCGCTCATCTCTGGCATGTGATCGGTGCCAACGAGGCGTGTCAGGAGCGTCAGGTTGCCCCCCAGCAGTACGCCTGAAGCCTCACCTGGCACCAGGGTCTTGAGAGGAGGTCCATCCGGATCAAGCACCCCGGGCTGATACGAATCGGAGGCCATCTGAAGAAAGCTCTGGCAGGAAGGTCCGTCAGGGTGAGGCCATTCTACCGCAACCATCGGACCCGACATCGAGACCCAGCCCGCATGTTTGTACAGCGCCAGTTGGAGGGCCGTGATGTCCGAATATCCGACGAGCAGCTTCGGATGAGCTGATGCCGCTTCGAAGTCGACCTCTCCCAGAATACGTAGTGTCCCGTATCCTCCACGCACGCAGATCAGCGCGTCGATTGAATCGTCGCGAAGAAAATCGTTGAGTTCTTCAAGCCGTTCCTGGTCGTTTCCGGCCAGGTATCCGAGTGATTCAAAAGATTCCCTTCGGGTTATCACATTGAATCCAACTTCCTTTAGTGCCTTAAGGCCGTCCTCGAATTGGTGTTCGGCTCGCGGGGCTGAAGCTGGAGCAATTACACCAATGTCACATGGCGGAGTCAATGATCTGGCTTTCTGGATCATCCGTTGATGTCAGTCTCGTTGATCGGGATTCTGTTCCGGGCGTACTTTTCCAATATACTGTAGACCCCGACACATCGAATCAACCACGTAAGCGTGATCAAACAAGTCGAAATCACACCCGAGTACTTCCCGGGACTCGAAAGCATGGCCCACATCGGGGGCGCCGAAGCGTGCATCGTGCGAATCGGCAATCAATACAGTAGCCAGTCATATCAAAATCGAACCCGCATCAGAAATGCAGATGGGTGGCAGTGGCTGACAATTCCCATTCCCAGAGGCCAGTTCGGTGCCGCCATTTGTGAAACGAGACCGGCTGCTGTTCAAGACTGGAAGACAAGGCACCTTAAAGGCCTGCGCTACAACTACTCCACGTCTCCCTATTACGATCATTATATAGATGAATTAAAATCTCTACTAGACTCAGAGAACCCGATGTTGTCGGATCTCACAGTTCGGACGATGAGGTGGGCCTTGAAGGCAGTCGGTTTTGGTACGAGTCTCGAACTGAGCTCTGAGGCCTCGACCGCACTCCACGAAGAAAGGCAATCTGGCTACGACCATCCCGAGTATCGACAGAACTTTGACGGATTCATTCCGCAAATGAGTGTCCTGGATGTATTATTCAACCACGGACCAGAATCGAAAAGAATAATCATGGACGGAGTCAGACAATGATCAGGTCTAATCAGTTGTTTCTCTTTCTCGTTGCCGTAGCCATGCTTTCCGGCTGCGCTGATCAGGAATCCCTGACGTGGTACAAGGGAAATCTGCACACTCATTCTCTCTGGAGCGATGGCGATGACTTTCCGGAAGTCATTGCTGACTGGTACCAGGATCAGGGTTATGATTTCCTGGCCATCTCTGATCACAATACGATTGCGGATTCGGAACGCTGGCTGAGAATAGCCAAGGAGCATCCACGCTACGCGGTGTATCAGAACTATGTACAGACGAGCCCTGAAGGATGGGTTGAGTCAACAGAAGAGAGCGACTCTGTATTCGTGAGGCTGAAAACGTGGGAGGAATACTCAAGCCGATTTCAGATGAATGAGGAGTTCCTGATGATCCCCGCCGAAGAAGTTACGAGCCGCTTTGAGAGCAAGCCGATTCACGTAAATGCATCCAACGTGGCCGAATTCATAGAGCCACGCTCGGGAAACAGCGTGGTTGAAGTGATGCAAAACAACGTTGACGCAATCCTGGAGCAAGGACAGAAACTGAACCGATCCGTAATGCCTCACATCAACCATCCCAATTTCGGCTGGGCCGTGAGAGCAGATGAGCTGGCTCAGGTTGAAGGTGAGCGATTTTTTGAAGTGTACAACGGGCATCCATCGGTCCACAATCTTGCCGATTCAACACATATCGGGATGGAACGGATGTGGGATGTGGTCAATGCTATCAGGCTCTCCGAAGGACGACCCCTGATGTTCGGGATCGGCGTTGATGACGCCCACCATTATCAGGAACAGGCGATATCCAGGGCAAACGCAGGAAGGGGCTGGGTGATGGTGGAATCCTCGGGACTGACGGCGGAAGAACTGATTTCGTCGATGCAGGATGGCAGGTTCTATACCTCGTCCGGCGTGACGTTGGAGTCCATCGACTTCGATGGCGAGACCATTTCAGTGGTCGTCCAGGAACAGGAATCAACAACGTACACGATCGAGTTTTTCGGTACGTTGGCAAACACGTCAGTTGAGCCCATTTCGGTGGAGACTTCTGAGGATGGAGATATCAGTACCTTCCGCTACTCGAGTGAAATAGGGGAACTGCTACAAAGCAGCGAGGGAGCAACAGCAACGTACCGTTTTACGGGTGAAGAGACGTATGTCCGCGCCCGAATTACGTCAACTGTCATCAAGCACAACCCGAACTACACGGGAGAACCAGAAAGAGCCTGGACCCAGCCAATAGTGCAGAGCCACTGAGCACCGGGGACCGTCAATCCGTCTCAGTTTCCCTCACAAAATTCCAGGTTTCGATCTCAGATGGACGCCTCGCATCCATTATGGCCCGAATCTGCTGGACGACATCGGGATTGTCTGCCGCTACATCGTTTTGTTCTGCCACATCGTCCGCCAAGTTGAACAGGAGGACCGGTGAATCATCCAGACGACGAATTGTCAGTCGGACTCCTTTCCAGTCACCCATCCTCACCGCCTGCATTCCGCCGAACGCATGATATTCCCAGTAGAGGGGATCACCCTCTTCCTGCAATTCTTCAGTACCGGTCAAAGTCGGAAGGAATGAGGTTCCGTTGATTCCTTCGGGAACGGTCGCGCCCGTAATCTCTGCGATTGTTGGCATCACATCCCAGAAGGCCGATACATGATCTGTATCTGTCCCTGGTTCGATCTCGCCCGGCCATTTCACGATCATCGGAACGCGAACTCCACCTTCGAACACAGACCCCTTCAATCCACGAAGAACGCCCACGCTATTGAAGTATGACGCGTGTGTACCGCCTGAATAGGTCGTCCCATTGTCAGAACTGAACATCACGATCGTGTTGTCGCCGAGGCCCAGTTCTTCTACTCTGGCCAGCAGCGTGCCGATATCTCTGTCCATTCTGGTGATCATTGCTGCATATGCAGCCTTGGGTCGTGGATGCGGCAGATAGGGCCTTCCCAGGAAGTGCTCCGTATCCATCGAGTCGGGATACTCTTCGAGTGATTCCAGAGGTACCTGCAGCGCCAGATGAGGTACCGGGGTTGCGAAGACGAGGAAAAATGGATTTGACTGGTTTTCATTCACAAACTCCAAAGCAGCGTCCAGCATGAGGTCAGGCGCATAGTGCTCTCCCGCAAATCGATCGTAATACTCTTCGATTGAATCAAGTGGTTCTTCGATTCTCTGGTGGGCCGCGAAATAGGCTTGTCCCTTCAGGCTGTCCGGCTCGCCGTCCTGCCACAGGTGAGTCGGATAATAGTTGTGTGCCACGCGCTGACAGAGATACCCATAGAAGCGATCAAATCCCTGATTATTGGGATGACCTTCCGAGTCCGGCCCCCCGAGACCCCATTTACCCACAAAACCAGTCGCATATCCCTCAGGCCGAAGCATCTCTGCAATGGTGACTTCTGCATCCAAGAGGGGAAGCTGTCCTTCCGGTTCATCGGGTCCCCATCCACCCATCTCCAGATTGTCCCGGACATACCCGTTTCCAGTGTGTTTTCCGGTTAGCAGTGCGCCGCGAGACGGCGCGCATACCGGGCTGCCCGAATAGTGCTGGGTAAATCGAATCCCTTCATCGGCCAGGCGATCCAGATTCGGAGTGCGGATAATCTTCTGGCCATATGATCCCAGTTCCCGATACCCGAGGTCATCAGCCAGGATGTAAATGATATTCGGCTTTTCGGCCTCTTTCTCGCATCCGAGGAGAACTCCGCATACGAGTAGAAGAAGTACAGTCTTTCCGTTCATGATGGGTGTTGTTCTTTTGTCTCTGGCTCCGACATAATCAGCTCTTCGCGAGTGAACGCCCAATATGAGACCATTCCGGCGGATGAGCAATCAGGTCAGTCAAAT
>CAZEHJ010000084.1:0-14326 GCA_964512485.1 uncultured Rhodothermales bacterium
GTTCATGAAGCCAAACCTAGAACAAACCGCCATCTGCCATGAAATTGAAGCTGTTTACGACATCGACCTTGATGGTCGGCGTACTTAGCTTTTCAGGCGTGATTGCGTATCGACACGAGCTACTGGGTGGACCCACTCCGATTCCCTCGGAAGAAGTCCTGACCGCACAAGTATCCAATGTGACGGCCACCCGATTGACTCCCCTCGAAGAAGCACTCCAGAACCCTAAGAAGTTTACTCCTCTACCACCTGAGCAGATCGACACTGAAACGCTCTGGTTGGCACGCGTCATTTTCTCCGAAACGAAAAGAGCAGATGAACAGGCTCTTGTCGCGTGGGTCGTCCGCAATCGTGTGGACACTCGATATCGGGGAAAGCACAGCTACCAGAGTGTGATTCTTGACCCGTACCAGTTCAGTGCATTTCGTCCCGGTGAAGAAAAAGGCCAGTACTACGCCGGCCTGACCCGGTACTCTCGGGTACCGGGATGGCAGACTGCGTTAAAAATCGCACATGCTGTTCGCACGACGGAAGAAACTCATCGACCCTTTTCCTCCAAAACCCGTCACTTTTACAGTCAACGCTCCATGAGCGGTACTGCTGCTCCAAGTTGGGCCAGAGGAATTGTACCCGTCGAAATCGAATACACGAGTATCGAGATTGACGAACGTCGCTTCAGGTTCTACGAAGACATTTCGTAGGATCCCAAACATCGCGAAAAAAGAAAGGGCGCCGATGCGAATGCATCGGCGCCCTTTTCTCTTCAATCAAATATGATCGAATAGCCGTGTTGGCTTACCAGCGGTTGCGACCACCGCCGCCACCGCCACCATAGCCACCGCCGCCGCCGCCGCGATTTCCACCGCCGCCGCCGCCACCGCGACCGCCACGTTCTGGGCGATCATTGGCTTCGTTTACGCGAATTTCGCGATCACCAACTTCAGCTCCGTTGAGGTTCGAGATGGCTTCATCAGCTGCATCGTCGTCCATTTCAACAAAACCGAAACCGCGTGAGCGACCGGTATCCCGATCAGTAATCACTTTGGCTGATTGTACGTCTCCGTACTGGGCGAAAAGATTTTCCAGTTCCTGGTCGTCAGTGCGCCATGGCAGATTGCCAACAAAAATGTTCTTCATATCGTAATGGAAGTCTCTCGACTCCGCTCAAATGGTAAATGCTAAAGGCATCAGCGGTTTCCAGCAGTCAAGTCACCAGAGAAGTCAAGGAGAAAACCGCAAAACCAGGACGAAGTAAATCGGACGGAAAGGCGAAAATCCAGACATGCACAAAGCTCAAGGCTGAGGAGCTGATTCGGTCAATGATACGGATGACTGGAGAAAAGATTCTTTGATCCTGGCATGGGCGCAAAATATTCACCTGTTTTCGGCCTATGCTCCTCAGAAATGATGTTCTCGTAACCATAAGTGCGGCACGCGTTCAGACATTTCCGTGCACATTCTACCGAGTGACCCTGCGCCGATCTTCTCCCGTTTGCAATGTCGCCTATATTCTCGCGTACCGATTTTACCTATTTCCCGAGAAAACAATGAGTTTCACGAACGCGATTTCCAAGCATCGGGTACCCTTTCTGAAGAACTACTGGCTGCTGGGGTACATATGCATATTTGCCATCGTCTGGGCTGGCACACTTATCGGTACCTCAGATCTCAACAACTGGTTGCTGGAAAACGTGCTGGTCTTTCTTTTTCTGGCTTTTCTGATCGGCACATTTCGCAAATTCCAATTCAGCGACCTTAGTTACCTGCTCATCTTTGTCTTTCTCTGCCTGCACGTATACGGGTCTCAACACACCTACGCCGAGAATCCGTTCGGCTTCTGGCTGCAGGACCTGTTTGACGGATCGCGCAACAACTATGACCGAATCGTGCATTTCAGTTTCGGTTTCTTGCTCGCCTATCCAATGAGGGAGTTGTTTCTGAAATGGTTGGGTTTTCCGAGCTGGGTAGCATGGATGCTGCCAATCGAAATCACCCTGTCTGCGAGTGGGTTCTACGAGATCATCGAATGGGGCGTGGCCGATCTGTTCTTCCGGGAACAGGGAGACGCCTATCTGGGCACACAGGGCGATATCTGGGATGCCCAAAAAGACATCTTCCTTGCATTCTCCGGAGCCATTCTCGCAACGACCATTGTGTCCGCCATCAAACGGATGTTCAAGATCTACGGAGAACCAGTTTGATTTACGCCTCTGCGGTCGCAGAAAGGAATCGGCTGTTTTTCAGAAGCGCTGCCGAAATCAAAGAGACCAATAAACCCAGCGGGAAGATTTCAACAAAGGTCATTGGCAGGCGAAACAGTGGATTCTTGTAGTTCTCCGCGAGTGTTTCCATTTCTGCCATAAGGGCGTCCATATCGGCGCCGGCTACTCCATCTGCGACGGCCTGGCGTATGATTGACGCGGTATAGTCGGTCATGAACGCATAGTCCGTCATAGCCAGATTGACTTCCCACACCACAACATAGATAAGACTGGCAACGAGGGTGATTCCAATTCCGACTAGAAAGGCGGTACCAAATCGAATGACTCCTCCCAGCTCACGGTCGCGGTGACGTTTTACACCAAGGAACACAAGACTCAGCGCAACGAGCATTATCAGGTATCCCATCCAGGCGGTGAACTCGACCTCTTCGTTACCGGAGGTCGCGTTGATGCCAATAATCATGGTCCCGATTATGATTACGCCAGAGATAGCTCCGTATGTGAGAATGAGTTTTTTCATGGATTTGGCCCTGATAATTTGGTCTGGTGTTTGGATCGTCCGGTTATCGGATCGTCCCGTGTTTGGATTGATAACACTGCAAATCTAGGCTCTTTCCCACGGCCATCGCATCACCCATTCGGGTGATTCTACGATAATCCCCCTTTTTGACGACCGATACAATGCACCATATTCAGCGAATCAATCGCAATTCCCGTGCACGTTGAACGGCCTGTGTTCGCCGACCTACTTCCAACTTGTCGTACAACCTCGAGAGATGCGTTTTGATGGTATTCCCGGAAACATGAAGACGGTCAGCCATTTCTTTGTTGGAGAGTCCTTGGGCCAGCAGGCCGAGAACTTCGTACTCACGTTCACTGATACCGAGATACTCAACAGCTTTTTCATTCCGCTCAAACGATGAAGACTTCCTGCGACCTGAGATGCTGATCCCGATCCAGATACCCATGACCACAAAAAACGAGGCTACCAGCCCGATGTATATCTCGATCGAAAACGCACGGACCACATACATGTACTCCATCCACTGCAGCAGGACTACCGCAGCGGCGATCACGATTCCGTATATCAACATGGTCTTCTTCATACTCTGATTGTCTTGCCCATCAAATGCAGATGCACAAAACGCTTGAGAAAAGATAGCCCAAATCAGTCAGAACCGGAGGGTACGGCTTGAGCGTAACCCTGCAGTCGCCCGTGTCACCAACAGGGAGTCTCATGCAATTTGGAATCAATACAAAATGACGAACGCAAATGATCAAGGTCGGTGACAACATTGAGCATTTCATTCTTCCAACACATGAAGGAGAACAGTTTGATTCCGGTTCCTTCGCCGGTCGTCGTGCTCTTCTGGCGTTCATGCGTTTCGCTCGCTGCCCCTTCTGTAATCTCCGAATCCACCGTCTGGTTGAGCTCTCACCAAGCCTACCGGAAGGTTTCCTGATCGTTGCCGTGTTTGAGTCTTCTACCGAGGGCCTGAGAGAAGCAGCGGCAAGGCATCATGCCCCTTTTCCCATACTTGCGGATGAAAAAAGAGAAGTCCACAGGCGATATGGCATCACGCAGTCCTTCGGTGGACTGATGAAGGGAATGATCATGCGTATGCCTACGTTGCTCAAGGCAATAATCATCCATCGATACTGGCCGTTTCCCATCTCCGGCAGCATGACAACAATGCCTGCAGATTTTCTTATCGATGAAAAGGGAATTGTTCGTATGGCCCACTACGGACGAGACGAGGGCGACCATTTGCCGCTGGAGGAGATAGTCTCTTTCGCCTCAACCTCGCCCGCTGAGGATTCCTGACCCAGCTCTCACAAAATTGCTTTCCTTCTGCTGTTGCACACGTGCCCGAGTTCTCCGTTTATTTGCGGCGGGCTGTGGCCTCGGGGATGTGATGCCGAAATGGTTTCGCGTTCGCGGTACAGCAATTTCAGAAGATGAATAAGTGAGAGAAGAGTGTCCTTGAAAAAACCTGTGTTTTTCGGCCTTATTCTGGCTTTTGGAGTATATACACTCTTCGTGTATACCTCCGGAACGATGGAAGCACCCGATCGGGAATTGATCTCCAAAGCAGGTGAGGAAGGCCGACTTCTGTATCAGAAATACAACTGTACAGCGTGCCACCAGTTTTATGGAATGGGCGGATATCTCGGCCCGGATCTGACCAACGTTATGTCAACTCCTGGAAAAGGAGACCTATACGTTCGAGCACTTTTGAAGGTGGGGACGGACGTCATGCCGAATTATGAACTCGAAGACTCCGAGATAGACGCTCTTGTCGCCTATCTCGATTACGTTGACAACACGGGAAAATTCCCCGAACCCGATGCACAACGGACCTGGTATGGTTCAATCAAAATTTTGGACTGATCCCTCCTGATTCCTCCACCAGTCTGCCCGATCCCGAAACCGGATACAATCCCAACCGCATGAAAAAGGACTTCATCCCTCACCTGTTTTTCGGTATTGCGCTCATTTCACTCGTGAGTGCAATGCTGATCGGCAGTATTGCGGCATTGCAGTACGTGTATCCATCGTTTCTGCAGGAATCGATGGCATTCTACAAGATCCGCCCACTTCACGTCACGTTTGCTGTTTCCTGGATCGTACTGGCCATATTTGGAGGGATCTATTATTATCTGCCGCGAATCTGTCAGTCTTCGCTTCATTCAAACGGCATTTCACGTATTCATGCCGTGCTCTTCATCGCGACTGGAGTGGCGATCGTCGTATCCGTTGCGCTTGGAATTTTCGGAGGCCGGGAATACATGGCGTTCTCGCCAATCCTATCCATTCCGGTTCTGGTCGGTTGGGCTCTGTTCGGATTCAATTACTTCAAAACCCTGTACAAAAAGCTTGAAAAATGGCCGGTCTATCTGTGGATGTGGGCCACAGGCATAGTGTTCATGCTTTTCACGTTTACCGAAGCACATCTGTGGCTGATACCCTATTTCCGAAATAACATGGTCAGGGATCTGACTGTGCAGTGGAAATCGTACGGTGCCATGGTCGGCTCGTGGAATATGCTGATATATGGTACGGCCATTTATCTGATGCACAGTATCACAAAGGAAGATGAAATGGCCTACGGAGCCAAATCGTTTTCGCTTTATTTCCTCGGATTCGCGGCTCTCCTGTTTGGATGGGGGCATCATACCTATATCATTCCCGTGAACCCGTGGATCAGGACCGTCGCTTACGTCATCAGTATGAGTGAGTTGATCATACTGGGTAACATCATCTGGAACTGGCGCAAGACGGTGAGCTCGTCGCTGAAATATGCAGATCTCCTACCCGCTCGGTTCCTTTTTTCTGCCGATCTCTGGGTCTTTCTGAATCTGGTTCTGGCCCTCATTCTGTCTGTGCCTGCGTTGAATGTCTTCACGCACGGAACGCGAATTACTGTCGCGCACGCCATGGGAACGACCATCGGAATAAACTCCACCATTCTGCTGGCTTCCCTGTTCTACGTCCTCGCTCAGAAATACTCTACGCTTCTGGAACGCCATTGCAAGACGATTAATCGCGGGATCTGGGTTTTTCACATTGCACTGTTTGCATTCTGCACGTTTCTCATATTAAGTGGACTCGAGAGAAGTGAATGGTTGAATTCAGAGACGACCTTGTCATTTCGGCAGATGTCAATGTCTCTTCGACCCTACCTCATTGGATTTCTGGTGTCAGGGTTGGCCATTGCAGCCGGAATATTGATGATTGTGATGCCTGCATTCAAGTGCCTGCATTGCTTCTTTACGAGTAAAACGGAAGTCGAATCGAAGCTATCTGAAGACGATGCCTTATATGTTGACGGTATCTGGAAATAAGTGGTGCCTGACGTGTGCATGTGTTCTGATACTCAGTTTTTCAGGGTGCAGCGACACCTTTCTGGATCCATTCGATAATGACGAGCGATTCTATTCCATTTATGGATATCTGGATTCGCGAGAATCAAATCACCGAATCCGAGTAGTCGAGGTCACCCGATTTGCTGAGGCAATCGAAGCTCCAACTCCCGATGAGACAAATTTCGACGCTCAGGTCACGTCCACTGATCTACGAACCGGTGAGACGACCCGCTGGGTCCATTCGCTCGAGCACCTGGAGAACGGATTATGGGGACACATTTTCAAAGCCAAGTTTTTGGTGCGCCCCGGCAGAACGTACCGCCTGGAAGTAACTCGGTCGGACGGAAAAGTGACGAGTGCTGAGACAACAGTGCCTAGATTTCCTGTCACGGTACCTCAACCTGCTGCGCTGTTTTATCCGTACGAATTGTCACCTGACTCCGGCAAGGCAACCGAAATTTTCGTGCCCGATATTGCTTCGCCCTGGGATATGGTGGTTTCCTACGATTTGGAGGGCCGATTCATCCATCTCCCGTACGGTAGACCCGGTTTCCGAACAGACGACGGCGGATGGAAGTTTGATATCGATATGTCCAACGATGCCCCGCGCCTCAGAAGCCAATTGGGATTGAGTCCAACAGCTGAACTTCCCCTTCTCCACGCAATCCTCCTCCAGATACGCGCACTGGATTCCAACTGGGATCCGCCTGAAGGCGTGTTCGACCCCGAAATTCTTGCACAACCCGGCACCATGTCAAACGTGGAGAATGGATATGGTTTCTGGGGCAGTATCGGTCTTTACCAATACACCTGGACGGCGCCACCCAATTGATTTCAGCGTGCACCAACCAGGAACAGCACAGGCCAACCATCACATAGTCATACGATGACAGAACCCACCAAGGCTTCATTCAGTGTGCGACGAAGAAATCTGATCCTGTCTTCGTTCGTTCTCACTTTCGTCGGACTGCGGTTGTACCTGCACATGTCGCCGTCTTCGAATTTTGATGTTGCCGGGTACAACATCCATCATCTGTTCACCGGTCTTCTTCTGATCACATTTTCCGCCATTCCTCTGATCCTTCTGAATGGACGGAACCGATGGATCGATATCGGATGTATCGTCTTCGGAGCAGGTCTGAGCATGGCGCTCGATGAGTGGGTCTACCTGATCGTGACCGATGGAAGTGATGCCTCCTATCTCCTCCCGGTATCGTTTTGGGGCGGGGCGATTATGATCCTGCTGGTGGTTGCGCTCACTCTCGTTCTATCGATAGGAAAAAGACCCCATAATCGGCCTTGATCAACGTTTTTTCCAGGCTTCGAGGATTCCCGTTTCGCGCCGCATCAAAGCTTGAGGCCCGGAAGTCATGTTCTCCATTCGTTCTGCAGGAACGACCCCGGAGTACCACCAGTCGTGGATATCCCGAACACTCTCAGCAAGAGGCCTGAAGGTCAACCCGTTTTCAATACCCCACTCGTTGTTGGCACGCGCCGAGCCGTAATTTTCTTCAACCGGCATGATCCACGGGATAGCATCGTGGACACCGTGAGCCTTCAGAAACTCATAGTCATTCACGTTTACAAATGAAACCGCTGAGTTGAACGCTGCGTGCGCGCCGTGAATGAAAGCCTGCATTCCCGTCGCCGACGCGGGTCCAACTGCATTGAACGTGCCAGAGTTTTTCGCTTCGATCAACCGGATCATCCATGCCGCGACGTCTCTCACATCCATGTATTGAACGGGATCATCAATTTTTCCCGGAATCATGACTTCTCCGCCTCGAGCCAGACGCAGTGGCCAGTAGGTGAATCGATCCGTCCGGTCGGCGGGGCCCATCATGTAGGTTGGCCGCACGATAATCGATCGATCCGCTCCGAATGCGTCGATTGTCTCGACTTCAGAATTGGCCTTCATGACACCGTAGCCGTACTCCATACTCCGCACTTCATCCAGACCAACTGGAACGGACCTGACCAAATCCTGAGATTCGCGAATGTCTGAGGTCAGATACGGATAGTACACCCCGGTCGATGAGGTGTAGAGATAGACCTCACACGAATCTTTCAGAAGCTGTGCTGAATCCCGGGTCCAGCTCACCTGCCGACCCGAATTGTCTATCACCGCATCCCAACGACGTCCGCGCAAGGCGTCCAGGTCATTTTGACGATCTCCAATCAGTGACTCGACCTCGTCAAACAGGCCCTGATGAACGGTTGGCAGCGTGCGTCCGCGTGTGAAGGTCGATATGTTGTGACCTCTTCCGAGGGCGTATGCTATTTGATGCGGTCCCAGAAATGAGGTGCCACCCAGAATCAGGATGTTCAGCGGGTGTCTGCCCGACGGCAACAAATGTCCCAGTTTTCCGGAAGCGAAGGATGTAGCGGGAATCGATCCCAAAACGGAGGCACCCAGCCCTGCTTTCAAAGACGAGGTGATAAAGGATCGTCGGCTGCTCATGGTCAATCAATTGGATATTGTTTGGGGCAGTGCAATAGCATGCTGCTTGGCGAATAGTAAGACGCGCCGGGGATTTGTGCGCGGTGTTCAACATTCGTGCGGGAGCACGGAGGAATATCGACGCGAAGCGAGTCACTTGACTGTGACGTAGTTTCTACTCAGCTCATCTGATCCGATCAAACGCCCTTCTCGTGTCGCCATGTCTCCCCTTCTCCAATCCATCGTGGAAAAAATACATTCATCCCGAGTGTATGAGGTCGCTGAAGAGACTTCGCTTGAGAGCGCTGCGCGCCTTAGCTCTCGCCTGAAGAATACCGTGCTTTTGAAACGGGAAGATCAGCAGGTCAGTTTTTCGTTCAAAGTCCGGGGTGCGTATAACAAGATGGCTCATCTGGGGCCTGATGCCTTGTCACGAGGTGTTGTGGCGTCATCGGCGGGCAATCATGCCCAGGGAGTGGCGCTCGCTGCTGCTGAGTTGCAATGCAAAGCAACGATCGTAATGCCGACCACCACTCCTCAGGTGAAGATTGACGCGGTCACGCGATATGGCGGGCCCTGGGTGGAAGTCCGCGTTCACGGAGAAACGTACAGCGATACACATGAGCTCGCGATGAGTATTCAGGCCGAATCAGGCTCCGTTTTCGTACACCCGTTTGACGATCCTCTCGTTATCGCCGGCCAAGGCACTATTGGGATGGAAATCTTGAATCAACACCCGGCTGACATCGACGCAGTATTTGTCGCTATTGGCGGTGGTGGCCTGATTTCTGGTGTGGGTGCATGTTTTAAATCTCTCCGGCCTGAAACCAGAATTATCGGAGTCCAGGCTGAAGATTCGGCAGCGATGAAAAAGTCACTTGAGGCGGGTGAAATTGTTCGGCTGGATGAGGTTGGATTGTTCTCAGACGGTACCGCGGTAAAGGAAGTCGGAGAGGAAACTTTCAAGATTTGCGCGGAGGTAATCGACGAGATCATTACGGTTGACACGGATTCCGTCTGTGCGGCGATATCCGATGTGTTTATTGAATCCCGAAGCATTCTGGAGCCGGCCGGTGCACTCTCGATTGCTGGATTGAAAGCATACGCAGAACGTGAAGGGTGCACCGATCAGACCCTGGTCGCAATTGCCTGCGGTGCGAACATGAACTTCAATCGACTGCGTTTCATCTCACAACGCGCCGAGGTGGGCCGCCACAAGGAGGCAGTATTCGCTATCACGATTCCTGAAGAGAGGGGCTCATTCCGTAAACTGTGCGATCTCGTTGGAGACCACAGTGTTACAGAGTTCAATTACAGAATCGCTGATGCGAGGGAGGCTCATATTCTCGTTGGGATCGGTACGCAGAGCGAGCAAGATGGAATGCGCCTATCGGCTGATTTCAATCAGGCAGGATTCAAGACTATTGACCTGTCCCACGATGAACTGGCAAAAACTCATCTGAGGCACATGGTCGGCGGTCGTTCACCCCTCGCAAAAAACGAATCGCTCTATCGTTTCAAGTTTCCTGAGCGCCCGGGTGCCCTGATGCGATTTCTTTCGAGTATCCCGTCAAGATGGAATATCAGCCTCTTCCATTACCGATCTACAGGCTCTGATTTCGGCGACGTCCTCGTCGGCTTCCAGGGCCCGGATACCGATAAAACCCACCTGGAGGAATATTTGAGAGATGTCGGGTATCGCTTCTGGGACGAAAACGACAATCCGGCCTATCACCTGTTCCTGATCGACGAGTGAATCAGGTGCGCGTCAACGCGGGTGCACTCGAACCGTTTTGATAGCTCGATACTGTTATGTGGTCAGACGCCCCCTAAAATCCGATCCCCAGTCGGAGCATCACAGAATTCTGTCGCTGTACTTCGTCTGTTTCAAAGTCGACGGCTCCGATACTGAAACTGTCTTTCATGAATCGAGACACTCCGATCGCGTAACGGACTTCCGGATAAAACCGGATGCTTCCGAGATTGAATGCGAGACCCGCGCCAACATTACCACTGATGCTCACGTCTTCGAGCGCATCCTGGTAATCATCATCGTCCGAAGACGGAAACGAGAATACCGGGCCCGCCAACAGATAGGGCTTCAAAATTGGTGTGCTGGTGAAATTGAACCGAATATCCACGGGTACGTCGATCATGTTCAGGGCAAATGCGTCGTCCACGCCTTCCAGCGATACATCTACATCTCCAACATCTCTGTAAAACGCTCCAATCCGCAACCCGACGGCCGCGAGCGAGAGATCGTAGAACACGCCAACATGGTAACCGCTTGCATTGTCGAATGTGGCTTTTCTTGATCCACTGATGTCAGAAAACTCATCAAAATTCAGTCCTGCGGCCACACCTAGCTGAGCAAAAGACTGCGAAGGGAGCGCAACTAGTGCCGCAAAGATCAGGGCGAAAATCGAGATGGTCTTTTTCATGGTTTGAATTGGGTTGGTTGATCGGACGATTCTCGTCAGAAAGTAGCTTGTTAGAAACGTAGATTTCTCCCGTCTGAAGTGAAAGCCGCATCCAAACGCCGTAACGTCTCGCCAGATTTATATCACAGGCACAAAATAGTGCAGAATCTTGAGTTACGTCGTAACAATGCAACCTCATAGACGATTGTGAGTTTTCACTCACCGCGAATTGCGCACCCATCCATCAGAAGCTGACGACATGAAGATCGGGATTACCTGTTATCCGGTATACGGAGGCAGCGGAGTTGTAGCAACAGAATTAGGAAAGGCCCTGGCTGCTCGCGGCCATTGCATTCATTTTATTGCCTATTCGATGCCATTTCGACTGGGTCACATCGAGGAAAACATCCGTTTTCATGAGGTGAACGTCAATGCGTATCCACTTTTCGAGTACCCGCCGTACACCCTCAACCTGACGTCGAAGATTGTCGACACGGTCAAATACGAGGAATTGGACATTCTGCATATGCATTATGCCATTCCTCATGCGACCAGCGCCGTGCTTGCCCGCCAGATCCTGGCCAAGGAAGGCATTCATATTCCGATCGTTACCACGCTGCACGGAACCGACATCACAATTGTAGGCCAGGATCCTTCGTTCGCACCGGTGGTCAATTACTCGATCAACGAGTCTGACGGTGTGACTGCCGTGTCCGAGTACTTGCGCGAAGAGACTGTCAGCCAATCCGGCATCTCAACAGACATCGAAGTCATACCCAACTTCATAGACACCAAAAGATTTCGACGCCTACCCAAGGAGCACTTCAAACAGGCTTTGTGCCCCAATGGAGAGCGTCTGCTGGTGCACGTTTCCAATTTCCGGCCAGTCAAGCGAGCCGTGGAAGTTGTCGAAGTCTTCCATCGACTGATCGATGAGGGCTATGGAATCAAACTCCTTCTCGTCGGGGATGGGCCTGATCGGGCGGCAGCAGAACATCGCGCACGAGAGCTGGGTGTGTATGATGATGTCCGTTTTCTGGGGAAGCAGGAGCCTGTCGAAGAGATTCTCTCAATCGCCGACATCTTCATGATGCCCTCGGGATCTGAAACCTTCGGGCTGGCTGCTCTCGAAGCCATGGCTTGCGGCGTGCCTGTCGTCGCTTCGGATATCGGGGGACTTCCGGAACTGATTACCGATGGCGAGTCAGGGTTCCTGTGCCCACTCGGAGATATCGAAGCATTTACCCTGGCGTGCAAACGCATCCTGGACGATTCCGAACTCCACACAAGTATGTCTGCGGCTTCCCGAAAACGAGCCGTCGAGGAGTTTGACACAAGTATCATTGTACCCCGATACGAGTCGTATTATGAGCGCGTAAAAGAGAGTATGGCCGCTCCCGTGTCATAGCTTAAAATCGACTTGTTCGAGATTTCTGACGGCGTAGTCGGGGCACAATGATCAACCGTCATCACATCCATGAATGAACAACATCTCATAAGTAAGAAGAAGAAGCTTTATCCGGTCAGCGATTTTCTTCGAACCTACTTGAGCCGCTACGGAAGAATCTGGACAGATTCTATTCGATATGAGGATCTCGTTCGCTTCACGAACGCCGTACCCGTCTACGATGAAAAGGACCTGGATACGCTCTGGACGACGGTTTTGTATCCAGACTCAGAGAGACATGAGATCCACCAACGCCTTCTGAAAGCGTACGCCATTTTGAAGGCACATGGTGACACGTCGATCACAAAGCACCTGTATATCGAGCGCGTTGACCAGTGCAATCATGGAAACACTCTCCCCTTTCGCGTGCGTGTCGTAAATCAGATCAATGAGAATTTCGACTATTTCTATGTCAAAAAAATAGATGCCAACCGCATCTACGGCCTTGAGCTGGAGCACATCCTGTCCCCGAATCGAGTCAACTATTTCATTCACGAAAAGACGATCGTGGAAGAACACATTATCGGTATTCCCGCCGATGCATTCTTGAAGGAAGACATCCCTATAACGGACTTCGACAGGGTCCGACTGGCAAAGGAATTTGTGAAGTTCAATGAACGCTGCTTCGTGTCACTTCTTGGCGATATGCATTCCGGAAACTTCGTAATTGAATTGACCCGTGATTTCGAAAAATGGCATTTCAGGATGCATTCCATCGATTTTGATCAGCAGAGCCACCACTGGCGAAAAGAAGTCTATCTGCCCCAGTTCTTCCATCAGAACAATCCATTTCTGAAACTGACCATGGATAAGCTGGCCCCCGAAAACGTGCTTCAGTATCAAAAAGAAGAACGAAGTCTGATTGCCAACAGGGTCAAAGTATCTCACGGCAGGTTCTCAGCCCTGATGGAGGTCATGCGGGAGGACATCATCTCGTCGGACGAGAACGTAAAGCGCCTCGGACATCAACTATCGAACCACTACGGTGACCACCGATTTGATTCGTGCGATACGATGGGAGAAATCGTATTCAATTCCATCATGCTGCTTCTCGAATCCTCCTCCCCCGCCACGTCCCCTCACGACCAGCTCTAGAGCTCGGGTTCGCTGTTCGGGTGTTCAGAACAGGCTATCGGACAGGTGTGTGTCCCACGAGAAAGGGATTCGACACTCGTTCACGGCCAATGGTGGTCTCCGGACCGTGACCTGAGAAAACGCGATAGTCATCTCCCAGCGGTATCAGCTGTTGAAAAATCGACTGCATCAGCTCGGGCAGCGAACCCTGCCAGAGATCCGTTCGGCCTATGGATCCGGCGAACAGCACATCACCCGAGAACACCGCCTTGGCTTTGTGGTCAATGAAAGTGACGGATCCGGGAGAATGGCCCGGCGTGTGCCGCACATCCCACGATAGATCACCAAATTCAATCCTCTCCCCTTCTTCTATGAATCGAACGGGAGAAGGCGGTGCTTCTATGTCGATTCCGAACATCTGTGCTTGCATTTCACTTCGTTCCAGAAGAATCGATTCACTGGCGTGAACCTCTATTCCGACATCAAACGCCCGGGAAAGATCGGCACATCCAAAAATGTGATCGATGTGCGCGTGCGTCAGGAGAATCCGGGTCACGCGACTACCCTGATCAGAGACGTAGTCTTTGACGGCCTGAAACTCGCTCTCATTTTGACAGGATGGGTCGATAATAACCGTCTCGCCGTCGCTTGTCACGACATAACAATTGGTCGCGAACGGGTTGAAGGTGAAAGATTTGATTATCATAGAGAAGCGAAAAGAAACTTAAATATCAGAGTGGAATACCGCTCTTACCCGATACATCCTGTCGGTCGAGCAATGCAACACTGCACGCGAAGCGAATGAAACAGTTTCACAGAATGATCCTCCGAATGTTGCCCGGACCATTTCTGATCT
>CAZEHJ010000085.1:0-13795 GCA_964512485.1 uncultured Rhodothermales bacterium
CGAAGGTGGACGTACTGTTGGAGCCGGTGTCGTATCCAAGATTCTGGACTAAACGTCCAAAATGAGTCTGAAGGACATCAGGATTTGACTATTCAAATCTGTCTCTGAAGACTGAAATTGCATGGAAGCCGAAGGCCTTAAAGGGCCTTCGGCGCCTGTGCTTTCGGGGTTTACGGGCGTAGCTCAATTGGCAGAGCAGCGGTCTCCAAAACCGCAGGCTGCAGGTTCGAGTCCTGCCGCCCGTGCAAGAGGTGCGAAACAGGATGGATTCAGTCCGACCTGTGAGCTCCGGGACGTAATGCCGACTTCGGCGTACAACGGCCCACTCAGACATTCATATCAGGAATTTCTCAAGGTGAATTATGCCAGGAGTCGGAAATTACATGCAGGAAGTGGCCAAGGAGATGCGCAAAGTCACCTGGCCCACGCAGAAGGAACTGATCAGCAATACAGTTGTCACCATCGTGGCTTCGATTGTAATTGCCCTGTTTATTTTTGGTACGGACCGTGTGATAAGCACAGTCCTCGAAATGGTATACAGATAGACCGCCAGACCACGGACGCCTTGATGTGCGTACGCGTGGACTCAGCACACGACTCTCAGATTCCAGTTTAGATCTCATGGAGACCTCAAAAAGTAAATCGACTCGCAAATGGTACGTACTGCGTACGTTTTCGGGCCACGAAAAGAAGGTCAAGGAATACCTTGAGCAGGAGTTGGAACGTCTAGGTATGACGGAAAAACTTCCAGAGATCATGATCCCTACGGAGACGGTCTTTGAAATGCGTGCGGGCAAGAAGAGGACCCGGGAGAAAAACTTCTTTCCCGGATACATTCTCATTCATGCTTTTCTGGACAAGGAACTGAAGCACGTGATATCCGGCGTTCCCTCTGTGGTAGGATTTCTGACCACAGGTGACGTTCCGACACCGCTGCGTCCCGAAGAGGTCAATAGAATCCTCGGGAAGATGGACGAAGTCCGCGAGATCGGCGAACAACCGGAAATTCCGTTCAAAGACGGAGATGCGGTCAAAGTTGTCGACGGGCCATTCAACAACTTCAACGGAGTGGTTGAAGAAGTCTATCCGGACAAAATGAAGGTTCGAGTCATGGTATCCATCTTCGGCCGTAAAACGCCGCTCGAGCTGGATTATCTGCAGGTTGAACACGAAGAGTAACGCTTCTTTATTTCTTCACGCCGGTAGTCTTCTCGGCGGGAACAAGGACATGGGCAAGCTGTAAAGGATCGGCTAGCGAATTTTAGCAATTAAACAATGGCGGGAGCCGGTTAAATCCGGCGTTTGAACCGCAATTAGTATGGCAAAAAAGATCGACGGCTACATCAAGCTTCAGATCCGGGCCGGTCAGGCAAGTCCTGCACCACCAATTGGCCCGGCGCTTGGTCAGAAAGGCGTCAATATCATGGAGTTCTGCAAGGCTTTCAATGCCGCGACGCAGGACAGAATGGGACTTATTCTTCCGGTGGTCATCACCGTGTTTGCGGATAAGTCGTTCACGTTCATCGTAAAAAGTCCCCCGGCGGCTGTTCTCCTTAAAGGAGCGGCCAAAATCAAATCGGGCGCGGCTGATCCGCTTCGCGAAAACGTTGGCAAGGTCACATGGGACCAGTGCCGCGCTATCGCCGAGCAGAAGATGGAGGACCTCAACGCATTTGACCTGGACCAGGCAGCCCGCATGATTGCCGGTACAGCCCGTTCCATGGGCATCAAGGTCAAGGGTGCTCCCAAGTCCAAAGACGATTCTAAAGTTGCATAACGAACAGCTGGAGTTGCGGCCTCGCCTCAACTGAAGCTTTCAAAAAAACCTGCGGGAGCCTGAATATGAATCTCAGGCGTTTGCACCGCACAGATTTCTCTAACAATGGCAAAGAAAGGAAAACGCTACCGCGCCGCAATCGAGCTCATAGAGTCGACTGAAGGCCCTATTGACGTAGGGGTAGCCTGTGATCTGTTGAAACAGACAGCCACAGCAAAATTCGACGAGTCAGTCGATCTGGACGTCAGACTCGGGGTGGATCCCCGTCACGCAGATCAGATGGTCCGCGGAACGGTTGCACTCCCTCACGGAACGGGTAAGGATGTTCGTGTTCTGGTGCTCGCCAGCGAAGGCAAGCAGCAGGAAGCACGTGACGCCGGCGCCGATCATGTGGGACTGGACGATCTGGCAGATAAAATCCAGAAACAGGGATGGACGGAGTTCGATGTGGTCATCGCGACACCGGATGTCATGGCAGTTGTCGGTCGTCTGGGTCGCGTACTTGGGCCTCGTGGTCTGATGCCGAACCCTAAGAGCGGTACCGTAACGATGGATCTGGCTGCTGCGGTCAAGGAAGTCAAAGCTGGTAAGATTGATTTCCGCGTCGACAAGGCAGGAATCATGCATACCGCCATCGGCAAGTCGTCCTTTTCAGCCGAACAGCTGAAAGACAACGCTGAAACATTCCTTAGAGAAATATTGCGTCTGCGCCCTGCAGCCGCCAAAGGCACGTACGTGCGCTCCATCACCATCTCCACGACCATGGGCCCCGGTATTGCCATGGATCGCGGTGAGGTTCTCGGATCGCTGCGCTAAGTGTCCCTTCTGAAACGCCCGGAACGGGCATAAAATCAAGGTCAATTCAATGGCAATGACAAGAACACAGAAGGAGGCGACTGTCGACCAGCTCGTAGAGAAGCTTGAGCAGACGCCTACCATCTACATCACAAATTACTCCGGTCTGACGGTTGAGCAGGCTACCGAGCTACGCGGAAAATTCCGCGAAGCAGGTGTCGAGTACAAGGTCATCAAGAACACGATGCTGCGCCTGGCAATGGAGCGCATTGGTGGATACGATGATCTATACGATCATCTTCACGGACCGACGGCTGTCGCTTTTTCCGCTGAGCCTTCGGCTCCGGGTCGCGTCATCAAGAAATATCTCGATGACTCAAAAGGTGAACTTCCGGAGCTGAAAGGAGCCCACGTCGAAGGCGCTGTGTATCACGCAGATGCGCTCGAAATGCTTTCCAGTCTCAAGTCGAAAGACGAACTCCTCGGAGAAATCATCACATTGCTGCAGTCGCCGATGTCAAACATCATCAGCGGCCTGCAGGCTCAGGGTGGCAACCTCGTGGGAGCCATCAAAACGATCGCCGACCAAGCGGAAGCTTAGTCGACGCTCACCCCGCCCGGATGCGGTTATTCGGACGGACTCCGGCAACGGAACCATCAAGAATCATCCATAATGTGCAGTTCAGCTTTCGGGCTCAGACGACTGCAGGAATAACGAGATACCATGGCAGATATCAATAAAATTGCTGACACGCTTGTTGGTCTTACGATCAAAGAAGCAAACGAACTTGCTCAGCTTCTCGAAGAAGAGCATGGCATCAAGCCAGCAGCAGCAGCAGCAGTCGCAGTAGCCGGTCCAGCCGGTGGCGATGGCGCAGCAGCTGAAGAGCAGACAGAATTCGACGTGATCCTCAAAGCCGCTGGCGAGAAGAAGATCAACGTGATTAAAGAAGTGCGTGCGATCACCGGTCTTGGCCTCAAAGAAGCCAAGGAAATGGTTGACAGCGCACCTTCGACTGTCAAAGAAGCTGCATCGAAAGATGAAGCTGAAGAACTCAAAACCAAGCTCGAAGGAGCTGGTGCTGAAGTAGAGCTCAAGTAAGAGCACTGCGCAGTTCTTCCAGAACTGTCGCCGATTGACCTGGCCGGTCCCGTTTTTCGGGACCGGCTTTCGGCGTCTTCAAACAGGTCACTAAAACGGCCTTTCACGGCCATTCATAACCCTTAACGGTAACTGACCAGACTATGCCCAACGTCAAGAGTCAAGCCGTGCGCTCCACGTTCGCGCGCATCAAGACTATCCGGGACTATCCAGACTTTCTGGACGTCCAGCTCAAGTCCTTCCACGACTTCATCCAGGATCACATTCCGCCGGAAGAGCGGGAGAATCTGGGGCTTCAGGGAGTGTTCAATGAACATTTCCCGATCCACGACAGTCGTGAGCGATATACTCTCGAGTTCATTCAGTTCGGCCTCGATGCGCCGAAGCACTCGGTCGAAGAATGTATTGCCCAGGGACTATCCTACTCTGTTCCGCTGAAAGCCAAGCTTCGTCTCTCCAGCAAGGAAGATGAAGATGAGGATGAGGCAGAAGAAGCAATCGAACAGGAAGTTTACCTCGGTAATCTTCCTTTCATGACTGAAAGGGGAACGTTTGTTATCAATGGCGCCGAGCGCGTCGTGGTATCACAGCTCCACAGAAGTCCTGGTGTATTCTTCGGCCAGAGTGTTCACCCCAACGGTACGGACCTGTATTCAGCCAGGGTGATTCCTTTCCGTGGATCCTGGATTGAGTTTTCGACTGACGTCGGAAACATGATGTGGGCCTACATCGATCGCAAGAAAAAGCTACCTGTTACGACGCTTCTGCGTGCACTCGGATACTCTTCGAACGAAGAGATCGTCAAGCTTTTTGATCTCGCGGACACCAACGCCTGCAAAACCAAGGCTGCGTTCAAGAAGATCATAGGACGCACACTGGCCGCCAGTGTGTCCGTCGAACGCATGACCGAAGTTGTTGACGAAGACACCGGTGAAGTAATCGAGCAGCGCATCGAGCGCGAAATCGTACTTCCGGCCCAGCATGAGCTGCTCGAAGGTGATCACGAAAAGCTTCTGGAAGCTGAAGTCTATCAGGTTCATCTCGTCCGTGAAAACACTGGCGACGATGAAATGGACAAGACGACTCTTCTGAACACGATCAAGAAGGACCCGACGCATTCTGAAAAAGAAGCGCTCGAGTATCTCTATATGCAGCTTCGTGGTACTGAGGCTCCAGATCAGGAAACCGCTCGCGGTGTTCTCGAACGCCTGTTCTTCAGTGATAAGCGATATGATCTGGGTGAAGTAGGTCGTTATAGAATCAACTCACGTCTTCGTCTCAACGAAGACCTGAGCAGGCTTACCCTTTCACGTGAGGACATCATTGCCATCATCACGGAGCTGATCAGCCTCCAGAATGGCAGGAGCAACGTCGACGATATCGACCATCTGGGCAACCGTCGTGTACGGTCGGTGGGCGAACAGCTTTCGGCACAGTTCTCACTCGGCCTCGCCCGTATGGCAAGGACGATCAAGGAACGAATGAATCTGCGCGACGCAGACAAGTTCACGCCTCAGGATCTGGTCAATGCTCGCACTGTTTCTAGTGTGATCAATACGTTCTTTGGAACGAACCAGCTCAGCCAGTTCATGGATCAGACCAACCCACTCGCGGAATTGACGCACAAGCGTCGTATGTCTGCGCTGGGTCCGGGTGGTCTTACGCGTGAGCGAGCAGGTTTTGAGGTTCGTGATGTTCACTACACGCATTACGGACGTCTTTGCCCGATTGAAACCCCTGAGGGTCCGAACATCGGTCTGATTTCCTCGCTCTGTGTGCACGCGCGCATTAACTCATACGGCTTCATCGAGACGCCGTATCGTGTCGTCAGGAAGGGGAAAGTGACTCGTTCCATCCAGTTTCTCTCCGCGGAACAGGAAGACAAGGCAATCATCGCTCAGGCAAACGCACCGCTTGATGACAAAGGACATTTTGTCAACAAGTACGTGAAATGCCGCCACAGAGGTGATTTCCCTGTGATCGAGCCGAATAATGTCCAGTTCATGGACGTTTCGCCGAATCAGATCGTTTCTCCGGCGGCTTCGCTCATTCCTTTCCTTGAGCATGACGATGCCAACCGTGCTCTGATGGGCTCGAACATGCAGCGTCAGGCGGTTCCACTTCTTCGCGCAGAGGCTCCACTCTGTGGAACAGGTCTTGAAGCTCGTGTTGCGCGGGATTCGAGAGCTGTTGTGGTTTCTGAAGGAGATGGCGTGGTTGAATACGTCGATTCGAGAAAAATCACGATCCGCTACGACCGATCGGAAGCGGAAGAGGGACTTTCTTTCGACGAGCCGATCAAGACCTACGATCTGACGAAATTCCGCCGCACGAATCAGGATACCTGTGTTAATCAGCATCCTATCGTCCGTGTCGGTGATCGCGTCAAGAAAGACACAGTCCTCACGGACGGTTTCTCGACAGACAAAGGAGAGCTTGCTCTTGGTAAAAACGTTCTCGTGGCGTTTATGCCGTGGCGCGGGTACAACTTTGAGGATGCCATAGTCATCTCAGAGCGCCTCGTTTCCGATGACGTGTACACTTCGGTTCATATTGAGGAATTCGAGCTTCAGGTTCGTGATACGAAACGAGGTGAAGAAGAACTCACACGTGAGATTCCAAACGTTTCAGAAGAGGCCACCAAGGACCTCGACGAGCGTGGAATTATTCGCGTTGGTGCTGAAGTGAAAGCCGGCGATATCATCGTTGGTAAGATCACTCCGAAAGGCGAAACTGATCCGACACCAGAGGAAAAACTCCTCAGGGCCATCTTCGGCGACAAAGCCGGGGATGTGAAGGATGCGTCGTTGAAAGCGCCTCCGGGAATGAAAGGTGTCGTTATCGATACCAAATTGTTCAGCCGTCGCAAGCTTGATCCCGCTTCGAAGAAGGAAGAGAACAAGCGTCTTGCTGAGATTGAAAAAGATCTCGAATTGTCGATGACAGAGCTCAATGAGAAGTTCTGGGACAAGCTGATGGGTCTGCTTGCAGGCAAAAAAGCTGCAGATTTTGTCGACCGTGATGGAAACGTCCTGGTCAGTAAAAATGCCAAAATCGACGCGAAAGCCTTCAAGGATGTTGATCCACTGTCGATTGATCCTCGAGTCTCATTTACGGGAGACGAAGAACTCGACGGTAGCGCCAAAAAACTTATCCGCAACTACGAGCGTCAGCATCGTGACGTTCAGGGAACGGCCAAGCGTGATAAACATCAGGTTCAGATGGGTGACGAGCTTCCTCCGGGAATCGTCCAGCTTGCCAAAGTCTACGTCGCCAAGAAGCGCAAGATTTCGGTGGGTGACAAGATGGCCGGCCGTCACGGTAACAAAGGGGTTATCGCGAAGATCGTTCCTCAGGAAGACATGCCATTCCTCGAAGACGGGAGTCCGGTCGACATCGTTCTCAACCCGCTTGGTGTTCCATCAAGGATGAACCTCGGTCAGATTTACGAGACGCTTCTCGGATGGGCCGGCAAGAAACTCGGAATGAATTTCGCGACTCCGATTTTCGACGGTGCCACAGTGGCAGATGTCGAGGAGACAATGAAGAAGGCTGGCCTTCCGGTCGACGGTCGAACACAGTTGTACGACGGTCGCTCAGGTAAGCCATTCGATCAGCAGACAACGGTAGGTTATATCTACATGTTGAAACTGAGTCACCTCGTTGACGACAAACTTCACGCACGTTCGATCGGACCATACAGCCTTATTACCCAGCAGCCGCTTGGTGGTAAAGCTCAGTTCGGTGGGCAGAGACTTGGAGAGATGGAGGTCTGGGCATTGTATGCCTACGGCGCCTCCAATGTGCTTCAGGAGATGCTGACCTATAAATCGGACGACGTGCAGGGTCGATCAAAGGCCTACGAATGCATCGTGAAGGGTGAAAACATGCCGGAAGCCGGTACGCCTGAATCCTTCAACGTCCTCGTTCGCGAATTGCAGGGGCTGGGTCTGGAAGTCAATCTTGACTAAGACGACTTCCTCCGCCTTCTCCCCCCACGGATTTTAAAAGACGATATCCGATATGCCGTACGGAAAACCTCAGAAGATCAAAAAGAACTTCAGCAACATCACCGTCAGTCTGGCTTCCCCGGAGGCCATTCTCGAACGCTCTTATGGTGAGGTTCTGAAGCCTGAAACGATCAACTATCGCAGTTTCAAACCTGAGAAAGAAGGTCTGTTTTGCGAGAAAATATTTGGTCCTGTAAAGGACTGGGAATGCCATTGTGGCAAATACAAGCGCATCCGATATAAAGGAATCATCTGCGATCGATGTGGAGTCGAGGTTACGCAGAAGTCAGTGCGCCGCGAACGAATGGGTCATATCACACTCAGTGTGCCCGTCGTCCACATCTGGTATTTCAAGACACTCCCGAACAAGATTGGGCACCTTCTCGGTATCCGTTCCAAGGATCTCGAAAAGATCATCTACTACGAGAACTATGTTGTCGTAAACCCGGGTTGTGCGGCAACGCTGGGTGTTGAGCCCAAGCAGCTTCTCTCGGAAGACGAATATTTCAACGTTCTCTACCAGATTCGGGAAGACAACAATCGTCTCGAAGATGATGACCCGGACAAGTTTGTTGCCATGATCGGTGGCGGGGCTGTTGAAGAGCTGCTCAAGCGTAGCGAACTCCTGAGTCTGGCTCAGGAACTTCGTTTCCAGATCAAGACTGAGACAAGTCAGCAGCGTAAAGGTGAAGCACTCAAACGCCTGGCTGTAACGGAAGCTTTCCGTGATGCCAACCGTCGAGTCGAAAACCGTCCTGAATGGATGGTCATGCGAGTGATTCCGGTCATTCCACCTGAGCTTCGTCCACTCGTACCACTCGAAGGTGGTCGTTTCGCAACATCTGATCTCAACGACCTCTACCGTCGTGTTATCATCCGAAACAACCGTCTCAAGCGCCTTATTGATATCAAGGCACCTGAAGTAATTCTGCGTAATGAAAAACGCATGCTCCAGGAAGCTGTCGATTCACTTTTCGACAACAGTCGTAAAGCAAACGCAGTTCGAAGCGATTCCAACCGCGCGTTGAAGTCACTTTCGGACATGCTCAAAGGAAAGCAGGGTCGTTTCCGTCAAAACCTTCTCGGAAAGCGTGTTGACTATTCCGGACGTTCGGTCATCGTGGTTGGCCCTGAGTTGCACCTGCACCAGTGTGGTCTGCCAAAGCAGATGGCCGTTGAGCTGTTCAAGCCGTTTGTGATTCGCAAGCTCATCGAGCGTGGGATTGTAAAAACGGTCAAGAGCGCCAAAAAAGTGGTGGATCGCCGAACAAGCGATGTCTGGGATATCCTGGAGAAAGTCATTCAGGGACGTCCGGTCATGCTCAACCGTGCTCCTACGCTTCACCGTCTCGGGATTCAGGCGTTTCAGCCGGTCCTGATTGAAGGGAAAGCCATTCGTCTGCACCCACTCGTCTGTACAGCATTCAACGCTGACTTCGATGGTGACCAGATGGCTGTTCACGTGCCGCTTTCGCATGATGCGGCTCTTGAAGCGCAGCTTTTGATGCTTTCAAGCCACAACATCCTTTCTCCAGCTCACGGTGGGCCGATTGCGGTACCGACGCAGGACATGGTCCTCGGTCTCTACTACATGACCAAGGCGCATCACGACATGAAGGGTGAAGGGATGCGATTCGCCTCCATTGGCGAGGCGCGTCAGGCCTACGATCAGGAAGTCGTTCATCTGCACGCCAAAGTGTCGGTTCGTCTCGAAGATGGGTCTTCGGTGGATACGACGATGGGAAGAATCATTTTTAATGAGTCTGTCCCCGAAGGCGTTGGTTTCATAAACGAAGTGCTTACCAAGAAGAACCTTCGTGGCATTATTGCGCGAGTTCTCAAAGCAACCGGATTCCCCGATACAGCAAGATTCCTTGACGCCATCAAGAACCTCGGATTTGAAAATGCGACCACTGCCGGTCTGACATTCTCGATCGCTGATATTGTTATTCCTGATGCCAAAATCAAACTCATTGACGGCGCACAGGAAGAGGTGGAGAAAGCTCGTGGCAACTATTCCATGGGTTTCATCACCGAAAACGAGCGTTACAATCAGGTCATCGATATCTGGACGCACATCAATAATCAGGTTTCTGAAGTTCTCTTCGAAACACTGAAAAATGATCGCGAGGGATTCAACGCCATTTACATGATGGCTGACTCCGGAGCTCGTGGCTCGAAAGAACAGATTCGTCAGCTTGGCGGAATGCGTGGTCTGATGGCCAAACCGCAGAAATCGTTGGTCGGTAGCGCGGGGGAGATCATCGAGAATCCGATTATCTCGAACTTCAAGGAAGGCCTGTCCGTCCTTGAGTACTTCATCTCCACTCACGGTGCTCGTAAGGGTCTTGCTGATACTGCCCTGAAAACGGCTGATGCTGGATACCTGACGCGTCGTCTGGTAGATGTTGCGCAGGACGTGACGATCAAAGAGGCAGATTGCGGTACTCTTCGCGGTATTCGTATTTCGGCCCTCAAAGACAACGAAGATATTGTCGAGCCACTGGCTGACAGGATCCTAGGTAGAGTTTCGGTTCACGATGTATCCGATCCTCTAACCAGCGAAATGATAGTCGCAGCCAATGAACTGATCGACGAAGAAAAAGCTCGTCAGATTGCTGAGACGTCAATCGAAGAAGTCGAAATTCGTTCGGTACTGACCTGTGAAGCTCGCCGTGGCGCCTGCGCTCTTTGTTACGGACGTAACCTCGGATCCAACCGCATGGTTGAGAGAGGGGAGTCTGTTGGCGTTGTCGCAGCTCAGTCTATTGGTGAGCCCGGTACGCAGCTTACGCTTCGTACTTTCCACATTGGTGGTACAGCCAGTCGTATTTCTGCTGAATCAACGGTTCAAACGAAGTTTGCCGGAAAGGTTGTTTTCGAGAACCTCAGAACGGTTAAGTTTGATGACGGCGAAGAGAAGAAAGATGTTGTTCTTTCCCGTCAGGGTGAGATCAAAATCGTCGATACCAGTGAAGGCGACCGTCAGTTGATTTCTTATCTCATTCCTTATGGAGCCGAAGTGCTCGTCTCCAAGGGCAAAAAGGTAGATAAAGGCTCGGTCCTCGCCGCATGGGATCCGTACAACTCGGTCATTATGTCCGAGTTTGCCGGAACGGTAGGTTATCAGGACATCATAGAGGGCGTCACGTACCGCGAAGAGTCTGATGAGCAGACCGGGTACAAGGAAAAGGTCATCATTGATACTCGTGAGCGTACACTGACACCCGCCATCCTGATTAAAGGGAAAGACGGTACAGAGCGTGAGTATCCACTTCCTGTCCGGGCACGTATCCAGGTCGACGCCAAGGACAAAGTCCAGGCGGGTCGGATTCTGGTAAAGATTCCTCGTCAGTCGGCCAAGACACGAGATATCACCGGTGGTCTGCCTCGTGTGACCGAGCTGTTCGAAGCGCGTACTCCGATTGATCCTGCCAAAGTGAGCGAGATCGATGGTATCGTGTCGTTCGGTGGTCGTAAGCGTGGATCGCAGGAAGTGATCGTAACGAGTCGCGATGGTACCGAATCCAAGACATACCTCGTTTCGATGACCAAGCACATGTTGGTTCACGAGAATGACTTTGTCAGAGCGGGTGATCCGCTTTCAGACGGTCAGATTGCTCCACATGACATTCTGGCGATCCTCGGTCCTCGTGCAGTTCAGGAATACCTCGTCAACGAGATTCAGGAAGTGTATCGTCTTCAAGGTGTGACGATCAATGACAAGCACATTGAGTGTATCGTTCGCCAGATGATGCAGAAGGTCCTGGTCAAAGATGCCGGTGACACCAATCTCCTCGAGGACAAACACGTAGATCGATTCATTCTTGAAGAGATGAATGACAACCTGTATGACAACTTTGTTGTTATTGACGGTGGTGAATCAGATCTCTCGATTGGTGAAATTGTCGATCGTCGTCGCCTCAGGGAGGTCAACTCATCCATGAAGCGTCAGGACAAGAATGAAGTGGTCGTGCGTGATGCGCAGCCGGCTGTCGCCGAGCCTGTCCTTCTGGGGATCACCCAGGCGGCTCTCGCAACCGACTCGTTCATCTCAGCTGCTTCGTTCCAGGAAACGACCAAGGTGCTTACCGAAGCCTCCATCGCAGCCAAGTCGGATCCGCTCTTCGGCCTCAAGGAAAACGTGATCGTTGGTCACCTCATTCCTGCCGGTACCGGACAGCGCGATTACAAGGACATCATCGTCGGATCTCAGACAGAGTATGAAGAGATTCAGGCGGCGATCGGAACGGAGAGCGCTACAGACGGATCTACCGAAGCAGTTTCGACACCGTAGCCTGCTTGACATACCGGCTTTGATTCGGAATCAGTAACGAATCGAATCTGGAAAACACTTAGTACCCCGGGCGCCTCTGGCGCCCGGGGTAACTTTTTTAAGATCAGATCCGTTTCAGCGATACTATCAGTGAGAACATTTCTGCAGCGAGTCTGGAAATAAGCCACAACCGTGCATCCTGGCGTGAGAACGCCCGTATCGCGCATTTTGTCGGGCTCCTCGGAGCACACTGTTAAATAAATACCTGTCGATAAACCACCATGTTGAGAGAGATTTACACCGCTGTTGGAGGCGTTGGTGCCTTTTTCGTAGCCATCGCGATGTTTCTATCGTTTGTCGGTTGGTGGATGGCCGTGACGGGGACTGTAATGCGCACTCTTCCGGCTACTGTGAAAGCATTGCTTGTGGTCGTCGTTTCACTTTTTCCACCCCTTTCGATCGTTTTAATTTCGGGGTATCTGGTGCAAGACCGGAGAACGGCCAAGCGAGCGGAAGCAATCAGGCTGAAAGCGGAAATGGAAGAAAACGGTTTCGATTCTTCCTCACTGATACCGGTTCCGGTTCGGGAAGCGGCCTGACTCGAGTTTCTCAGTCGCAGTGAATGGCAAGAGCCGAGACTATTTCTCGCTGAAAAGTCCCGCCTGTAGGGCGATTCAAAAGTTCTCCATAGAGAGTCATCGTCGACGAGCCTCCACCATCAAGATTTATTGCATCGACAGCGCCGAACGACTTCATGATCCCGGCAAGCTCGGATAACGATACTCCGCGACTGATGCGCTGCCGACCGTCGACAACCAGCAAATAGAGTTCTCCGTCTGCTCCGATACCGGCGGCTGTCCGCGGGTGGATATCAGGAATCGCCGATCCGAAAAAAACCTCTTCATTGATGGTGATCCTATTGGCTCCTCCTTTGAGAAGGGCCGGCCCACCCGAAATTGCATCCGTGATATTCCAAAGGCGTCCTTCTTCTTTGGGAGGCAGTTCACCAGGATGTCCCGGTGAATTCTGGATGGGGTTGTCCCAGACAAAAACGGAATCCTTGCGCGAGGATACCCAGCCGGTTTCTGCTTCGTTGGCCTCATTAAATCCGATGGCAGCACGAAATACGTCATAGCGCATATCGTCCCTGTATATTCCTGGCGTTGCAAACTGCACAAATTGCCCATCTGCCAGGAGTAGCCCGATGTGTTCGTATAGGTCGTCTTCCTCCCTGAAATAGCCGCCATTGACGATCAAACACGCGCCCGATTCCGATTGGAAATCTGCAGCCGATTGTCTTCCATCCGAGTCCCCGGAGGACAATACTTCGACATCAAGATCAGGATCGGCAAGGTCGATTTTCGCCATCCAGGCTTTCAGCGGCAAATCTTCGTCCGTACCCTCCCATATCTGCAATCCCTCCGGGAGCGCAACAGAGGATTCAACGGGAAACCAGTCAATGGACATTACCGTAACGCCGTTTCGGGACGCTTCATTCCCGCAACCGCTCACAAGAAACAGAAAGACGGCCAGGGCCGAAACGGACTTCCGCATGAGGGTTCGATCTGTTGCTTGTATTGACTTGATAACGCCTGAGAGCTTCAAACGCGCAGGAGAAGGTACGTTCTTTTTCGCAACTCTGGACCATAATTGTCGTGCAAACCTTTCTCCCCACGTAGCGGTCAAAGATGTGAACCGGCAGATATGAATAACCGCGAATACGAACTCGTCCAGGCGGCAAAGAACGGTGACAACCGTGCCTTTGACGAATTGGTGCGCCTGCACGACAGGCGTATCCTTCAGGTTGCTCATGGAATCATGGGAAACATGCAGGA
>CAZEHJ010000086.1:0-13027 GCA_964512485.1 uncultured Rhodothermales bacterium
ATCAAGCAATACGATCCCATCTTCAGCAATAAACCTGATCTGCTCGAATCCAGATACGACTACATTGTCTGCTGCGAGGTCATCGAACACTTCCACAATCCCGCACGAGAATTCAACCTGCTGAAGTCTCTTCTCAAACCCGGTGGGAAGCTCTACTGCATGACGCTCCTCCATCATGACGGAATCGACTTCGCAAACTGGCACTACAGGCGCGACCCGACACACGTGTTCATCTTTCAGAAGAGGACGCTCGAATGGGTCCGGGAGCACACGCCCTTTTCAGGTCTGGCCATTGAAGATCGATTGATCGTGTTTGACGCCTGAAGAGTTCTATAAACAAGAAGTGGGCTGCGCCGAAGGCGCAGCCCACCATCACTTAGACATTTTTTGGTCTCTACCAGAGCGAATGCACTATGGGTGAACGATGCACCGTCGTGACATTGCATTTGCCGGCCCATTCAACGAGCGAACCAAGGTCGGACCATGAGCCGCCAGCCTGCTCCCAGTGGTCCTGCACGCCAGCACCGGATTCATAGGTTTCCATGATCGTGAATAGCGTATTCCCGGTCTCTTCTGATCCCGGATCCAGCGGATTGGCCAGCTCGGGACCTTTCGAGAGATTATATCTCAGCAGTGCTTTGTCTCCATCACGGTGGTGGGTGGAAGCCATAAAAGCAGCATGACTGTCGAAAATGCTGTCTCCTTCGGCGACGTGTTCGGGCGGGCACGAAAAAACGATGATCAGCTGGATTTTTCCCTGCTGTGACATGGATATACCTCAAATACAATTAACTGGGACAGAAGGCCGCACACGGGATATGCGACGTAACTCTATGAGTTACATAAACATGCTCGCAATCGCAAGTCATTCATCCATTTCGAAATCAGACGGCAGCATCTCTCCCAATCGTTCCCACGACCAGTATCCAAACCGTTCCATCGCAACGTCTCCGTATTCGATTCCCCTGTGGTCGATCATGGCTGTTTCAGAGTGGAGCACAAGCCAGGACATCTGATAATCCTGGGCTCTCGATATCCTCATATTCGAAGGTGTAATTGCTCCCCTCATCCCCAACAATACCATGTGATCTGCGTACCGATTCGATTCTCTTTCTCGATCGTACCGGACCAACAAAACTTCGGGAAAAGAGAAGTATCGAAGAACAGATGGGTCGGGTTCACCTTCCTCAGTCGGAGGATTCAGAGAAATCTCCGCCCTGTATTTTCGTTGTTTTACAATCGTGCCGGGACTCGGAACGGTGTACACCGCAAATCCGGACTCATATATCGTGTCAGAAGCGACAGCGGTCAAAAAATGCTTGGTCGATCCTCCATACGCAGTTTTTCTGGCAGAAGCCCACTTTCTCTCCTGGCGATCATTTCGAGGCGTGAGCCCTTCAAACTGCATTTCCCCTCCCCAAATGAGGCCGGCTTCCGTACCCCGTAGATGAGGATTATGAATCGTAATCCGGTATCCCAGCGCGTCGTTTTCTACTCGAAGCGGCTCGTTGGCCATTGCGGTCAACACATCCGTCACAGGATCGACGGTGAAGTCGAGAACTTCCGGATTGAGGAGTTCGCTTTTCCGCCCGTTTTCCGTGGTACTGAAAATCAGCCTTTTGAAGCGTTCCAGGTTTTCCTTCCATGCTTCATTTGTGGAGGTGATTACGACACCGCCCATTTCGTACACACGCGGACTCAATACAAACTCGATTTCAGTCCCAATCAGCGCTACTGTTTCAAAGGAGCTCACTTCAACCGCAAACCCAATTATTGAAGCAACGAGGTCGAATTCCAGAGGCGGATTATCGTACCTGAATTCAAATCGACCGTCGCGATCCGTCGCAGTACCAATGGTCGTCCCGGAAACAAATACATGGACGCCGATCATAGGCTCGTTCGATTCATATTCGAGCACAGTTCCCCTCAGGACTATACCATTCCCCGCCTGAGAAAATGCCTCGGATGGTGACATGATTGCGCATGCCAAAAACCATAGAAGCACTATGATCAAGCGAGGGATCAAACGGTTGAACTGCATACGATGATTTTAATTTGAACTACCAAAACACAGGCGGGACAACAAGTTAATCATCCATATCGAAATCAGCGGGCAACATCTCGCCCAACCGTTCCCAGGCCCAGTAGCCAAATCGTCGCATCGAGAACTCACCATATTCGACTCCTCTGTCGTCGATTTGAGCCGTGTTGGTGTCGAGAACGAGCCAGGAAGCCTGGTATGCGCGTGAATTGGAACCGGCAGATCGAGCTCCTCCATCTCTGAGTCCTTTCGAAAACAGATAGCTACTGTAGCGAACAGGCTCGGGTTCTCTGTAATACCCGACGAGCAAGACGTTTTCGAAAAAGAGATGGCGCATCGTCGTAGCATCAAGAGATCCTTCTTCTGGAAGAGGATGCAAGCCGATGACCGGCCTGTCGTTGATATCGTTGGTGTAACTCCCGGGACGAGCCACGGCAAAAACGTCAAATCCTGACTCGTCTATCGAATCCGATACAAGAGCCGTCAGAAAATGCCTGGTCGATCCTCGATACGCGTCGTTTCGAGCTGAATTCCACCTCCGTAACTGCCGCCTGTTTCTCGGGATCAGCTCTTCAAACTGCATTTCACCACCCCAGGTGAGATCTTCCTCCCTGCCTTTCAGCTGGACATCGTGCAGGGTTATGCGGTACCCCAATGCCTTGTTTTCTACTCGAAGCGGCTCGCTGGCCCTCGTTTCCAGAATGCCCGTCTCCCGGTCATACGTGAAATCAAGGACTTCAGGATTGATGACCTCACACTCCCGCCCGTTACTGGTGGTGCTGAATAACAACTCCTTGAATCGTTCCAGATTTCGCTTCCACTCACGATTGGAGCCCAGGATTTCGACTTCGCGCAACTCGTAGACACGAGGCTTCAATGCAAATTGGATCTCGACATTGCCCTTCGATCCCGAGGTCATACTTCGAACTTCGACCAGATACCCGATCATGGACGCAACCAGATCATATTCGATCATCGGATCGTGGTATCTGAATTCGAATCTGCCGTTTCTATCCGTCGCGCTTCCGATCGTCGTTCCCGAAACGAAAACGTGAACACCGATCAGCGGCTCGTTCGAGCCTGATTCGAGAACCCTTCCGTGCAGGGTGATGCTATCCGCGTCTTGTGACCACGCATCAACTGACGACATGGTTAAACACATCGTCAGAGCGCAGAGCAGTATGACACGTCGACGAATCACCTGAAAGAAACCGATCCCCTATGTCGTGAAGGCCATCAATTCACCCATGGAGCACCCGCGTCGATCAGATTCTGACCAACGCCACGCATTCGATTCTCCAGTGCCGCGAGTCGGTCCTGAAAACCACTCAATTGGTTGAAGATGATCTGGAGCTGCTCTTTATGGGTTTCAGTAGGTCCGTACGTGGACGTATTGAGCCCGATGCTCAGGTTGAACAGACGACTGCCAACCGTCGGGTTGACGCGTTCGCCTGGCTCCTGCCGTGCAGGTGGACCGTACACATCGCTGCGAAGCGTCTGCAGATCTGTTCCGAGCGCGTGAATCATCGCATCCAGATTTCCCGGATCTGCACTGGCCTGCGAGAGTGCGATGGCCATTTTTTCAACGGTATCGACGGCTTCGCTGAAAGCGGCATCAAATGCTGAGCTGTTGCGAGTAGTCTCTTCGTAGGAACGAAGGAACGTGTTGACCTCTGCGTGCGATGCGCCCGGAAGCGCACCTTCGCGAAGCGGAACGACTTCAAACGACTGTGCTGCAGAGAGTTCAGTGACCTCTCCGTTTACGCGCTTGGCCATCGAAACAGTGTAGGTCCCCGGTTGAGCCAGCATGCCACTCGCCGTTGCCGATGCCCCTGTCGAGGTGATGGCGCTGGGCGATGGATGGCGCAGATCCCACGACACGCGATGGAAGCCTTTCGTGACGGGTCCTTCGATTCGACGGACCACGTTGCCTTCGGAGTCCCTCACGGTGAGGAGAATGACAGGATCGGCCTCGCTCCGCTCGGCCTCCACAGCATCCCACCCAGCAAACGCCACCTCACGCCCAGCTTCTACAGCTTCTTTTTCGGCAGCACGACGCACTTCTTCGAGCGTCTGCAGGCCATCGCGCAGGTAATAGGTAAACGTCGCCCCAAAGTCAGGGTTGGGCGCGATATAGTGATGCGTGCCCTGCGAACCTTTCCCCGCGTCAAAACTCAGCATGGGCCGCGGTACATACCACCATGCCTTGCGGACCCCAAACAATGAAGCTTCTTCGGCCAATTGCTGCGTCGAGACGTCTCTCAACGCGGTGTAGTCATCGAGCACGAAGAATCCGCGTCCAAAAGATGCACCCACGAGATCATTCTCGCGCTTGTGAATCGCCAGATCACGGAACGAGATGGTTGGCATGCCACCCGTCATCTTGACCCACGTCGAGCCGCCATCGACGGTGAAGTGAATGCCGAATTCCATGGCGATGAACATCAGCTTCGGATTCACATGGTCCTGCACGATGCGCCATGCGAGCGTGCGATCTGGCAGATTCGAGCGAATCGAGCTCCAGGAACGCCCCCGATCTGCGCTTTTGAACACGTACGGGGCAAAATCGCCGTATTTGTGGTTGTCCATAACCACGTAGACGGTGTTCACATCGTGCAGATCGGCCTTGATGTCATTGATGAACGCGCGATCCGGTACACCGGGAAGCGAGCCTGCCTCAATCGCACGCCAGTTTGCACCACCATCCTCCGTGACCTGAATCAGACCGTCATCCGTACCGGCATAGATCAGTCCCTCCTGCAGCGGCGATTCGGCGAGCGAGGTGATGGTGTTATACATGGACATCGCGCCCACGTCCCAGGCGTTGTCCCAACTCTGCGTGCCGCCCATGATGGGAAGCTCAAAGCGATCTTCGTTGCGCGTCAGATCACCCGAAATGGCGGTCCATTTGTCGCCCCGATTGTCGGAGCGCCACAGACGATGCGAGGCGAAATAGATTCGGCTCGACAGGTGCGGACTCACCAGAATGGGCGAGTCCCAGTTGAATCGTTCGTAACCCTCATCCGCGCCGGGCTGCGGTTGAATGTCCATCGCTTCGCCCGTAACCATGTCGATGCGCGAGAGCGCACCCTGCTGCCGCTCTGCGTACATGATATTTGGATTGCCAGGCTCCGTGGCCGGCTGATGCCCGTCCCAGTTCAGCACAATTCGCCAGTCAGAATTCTGGATACCCTGCACATTGTCGGTGCGTGACGGTCCACCCTGCGTCGAGTTGTCCTGCGTTCCGCCGAAAATGTTGTAGAAAGGCTCGCTGTCATCGAGCGCCACCTTGTAGAACTGTGTCACGGGTAGATTCTCAATGAATCGCCAGGTGTCTGTCAGGTCAAAGCTCTCGTACAGGCCGCCGTCTGAGCCAACGATCAAATAGTCCGGATCGTCTTTTCTGAACGCGATGGCGTGATTATCACCATGTTTGGCTTCTTCGTTCATTCGGAAGAAGGTCGCCCCGTGATCGTCCGAAATCTGCAGATTGGCATCCATCAGGTAGAGTCGCCCTTCCTGGTGCGGAGAAGCGTAGAGTTCTTGATAGTAGTGTGGTCCCGTCGCACCCGACACCGCGTCAGACATTTTTGTCCACGATGAGCCCCGGTCCGTTGAGCGAAACACGCCTCCCGTCTTGCGATCGAGTTCGATGGCCGCGTAGACGACGTCAGGGTTGTGAGGCGAGACGTCAATGCCGATTTTGGCCATGTTGGACGTGGGCAGGCCGCTTGTCAATTCTTCCCATGTGTCTCCTCCATCGGTACTGCGATGAATGCCGCTTCCCGGGCCGCCGCCCATGTAGGCTGCCACCGTGCGATGCCGTTGCCAGGTGGCCGCATACATCCAGTCCGGGTTGCGGGGATCGAGGACGATATCCGTCACACCCACCCACTCATCGTCGCCAAGTGTTTTCTTCCATGTCGATCCGCCGTCGGTGCTCTTGTAGAGACCCCGGTCACCACCGGACGACCAGAGCGGACCCTGCGCGGCGACCCAGATGATGTCTGAGTTGTCAGGATGGATGACCACCTCAGATACGTGCTCCGAATCGTGCAGACCCATGTTGGCCCACGTCTTTCCACCGTCGTCGCTGCGATACACTCCATCACCGTAACCCATGTGCCGGCCACCGACGTTTTCGCCCGTTCCAACCCACACGACGTGCGGATTATTGGGATCGATGCTCACACTTCCGGTCGAATAGGCTCCCTGACCGTCGAATATTGACTCCCAGGTTGTGCCTGCATTGATCGTCTTCCAAACGCCACCGGATGACACGGCTACATACCAGATCGAATCATCATCCGGGTGAATGGCAATGTCGGAAATACGCCCCGACATGAAGCCCGGGCCGATTGCGCGGAATTTGAGGCCTTCAAACGTCTCCGACGTCATACGGTCCTGCGCCTGAGCATCAGGAGCTGTCGAGGGTGCAAGAACGAGAAAAGAGACCAGGGCAAGAAACAGAAAGAGCTTTTTCATGAATGTGCTCAAATTCGAGTAGTGGGTTAAGTAGCACGGGAAATTCGTTCAATCTCGCATTAATCGAAACTCACCGAAGCATTTAATACAGGAATCTTCTCGAAAAGCCACGACCCGCTATCTATTTATGCGCCATTTTACTTCATATATATGCCACTGTCATACTATTTCTGAAATTGATTTCGAATGTTTTATTCCTTTTATTCGTACCTGAGGTGTTTTTTCAAGCGATCACTCATATGTCGCATATATTTATATGTGCCACCATTAAATGCCAGAAAAGAATATATCGAAGGAATTAATGTCTCTGGAGCGACTGCTTCAAAGCCATCCTTCAGGGCTCTCACTTTCAAGTATCCATGCCTTGACCAAGCTGGATCTCACGAAGCGCACCCTTCAAAGAAGGCTGGCTACGTTGGCGCAAGAAAAACGCATTCAAACCGAAGGAGACAGAAAGGGACGCAAGTACTTTCCTCTGAGCCGACCTCAATCAGAACGAATCGCGGACATTTCAGCCCCGGAAACCGCGGAGGCGAGTGGTAAGGATCCTGTCTACTTCAGTGAGAGATCGATCCAGATCCGCGATCACGTAAGGAAACCGCTTTCCCTCAGAGCCCCGGTGACGTTCGACAGGAAGTTTCTGGACAACTACAACCCGGAGCGTGGTGGATTGCTGACTGAGCCTGTACGAGAACAATTGTGGCGACTTGGAAGACAAAACAGTGACGAGCAACCTGCCGGTACATTTCTTCGACAGATCTATGATCGACTCCTGATTGATCTGTCCTGGAATTCCAGCCGCTTGGAAGGAAACACGTATTCGCTTCTGGACACCGAACATCTTCTGGTCGAAGGAAGAGAGAATGAGAATAAATCTGCGGAAGAAACGCAGATGATCCTCAACCACAAATCAGCAATCGAACTCCTGGCTACTCCGACAGAGGACATCGGCTTCAACAGCTATACGATCCGGAGCCTCCATGCCATTCTCTCTGACAATCTGCTGTCTGATCCCGCAAATGGAGGACGCCTCAGAACCTCGGCAGTCGGTATATCACAGTCGACCTACCTACCCACCGCTATTCCACAGTTGATAGAAGAATGTCTTGGAGACATCCTCAAAAAAGCTCGGGCAATACCGGATCCGTTTGAAGCCTCATTCTTCATTATGGTCTATTTGCCCTATCTCCAACCATTTGTAGATGTCAACAAAAGGGTATCCCGATTGGCAGCAAATATCCCGCTCATCCGACACAATCTGTGCCCGCTCTCCTTTGTGGATATCGATAAGGAGGAATACCTCCAGGCCACGCTTGGCGTGTATGAACTTCACAGCATCGACTATCTCAGAGACGTTTTCATCTGGGCCTACAAACGCTCGTGTGCCCGGTATTCGGTTATTCAAGAATCTATAGGTCAACCAGATTCTTTTCGATTGAAGTATCGAACGGTCCTGAAAGAAGTGGTCAGAAAGGCCATTCTCGCGGCCGCACCACCCGATAAAACATTGCAGTTCATCATCGCTTATGTCGACAAAAATATTCCCGAGACTGATCGAAGAGATTTTATGGAAACGGTCGAAGAAGAAATTGCGTCTCTTCACGAGGGTAATATCGCACGATACGGGCTTCGACCTTCGGAGTATTCTGCGTGGAAAGCAGCCTCACAACTGTGACAGGAAGTCTCCAAGGCCAGAAATGTTTGTGGCGCTGAATGTTCAGCGGCGAGAATTGAGGTCGCGCTCAATACGGGAGGCGCACAACATCGGAGACATGACCAACAGGGCCGGTCACGACGAAAATCTATTTCCCGAAGTACTTGTCGATCACCCACTGGGGCTGCCAGCGATCAGGATTTCGGTTGAGGTTTGAGTAGTCGAACACATCGGAGTGAAGCGAATCCACATATAGCGGATGCGGATCGTCCGCTCGATCGTGCTCCGACTCCATGAGGGACATCAGCCTGGCAATGTCGTCCGAATAGGCAGGATCATCGGCCAGATTGGTTATCTCATAGGGATCGTTTTCCAGATCGAACAACTGCAGCCGATCCAGCTTGGGATAGCGAATGAGCTTCAACTGACCATCGCGCACGCTTCGGTGGATGTCTTCATAGACGGTATAGAGTACGTCTCTCGGCCCCGCTGCTCCCTCCTCCCAGACGCCTCTCAGGTTGCCGCCATCGATGCCCTCAGGCAGCGCCATCCCGATCAGATCCGCAATCGTGGGATAGAGATCGTAGAGCATGACGAAGGCATCAGAACTACCAGCCGGAATACCCGGCCCGGAAACGATGAGGGGTACGCGGTTGCTGTGTTCGTAGAGGCTCTGTTTACCCATCAGTCCGTGACTACCCAGAGCGAGACCGTTATCGGCGGCGTAAAAAACGTATGTGTTTTCCCGAAGCCCATGTTCGTCAAGCGTCGCCAGAATATCTCCAACACGAGCATCCATGTGGCTGATGAGGCCATAATACTCGGCAATCTGGCTGCGAATGTCTTCTTCGGGCCTTGGCCATGCCGCGAGCTTTTCGTCTCGGCCGGTCATCCATCCATTGTGGAACGGGTGAACTGGTAAAAAATTGGGAGGGAGCGGAATGTCGGCGTCAGAGACCTCATATCCGGGAGGCGGCGTACGGGGATCGTGAGGCGTGGTGAACGAAACGTAGGCCAGAAATGGAGCCGTTGTGTCTGATGTGACGTGATCTCCGATAAAACCGATGGCCGCATCGGCAAACAGATCAGTTGAAAAGCTTTTGTGCTCGATCTCGGTGAACTCGCCTTCAGGGGTCATCTGTTGCACGGGTACGGCGTCGTGGTCGCTCATGCCTCCAAAGAAAACGTTGGCCGCATCCGAAAAGCTTTTGGCGAACGACTCCCTGCTCTGGTGCCACTTGCCCGTTCCAAACGTGACATAGCCCTCACCTCTCATCTGTTGGGGAAACGTGGTGACCGTGTCCAGTTGGGCATAGACGTGATAGAGGCTGCGCCCGCTCATCAGCATGGCGCGACTGGGTTGGCACACGGCGCCATGAATCGAACCCATGACGTGAGCGTCCCGAAAGTTGAATCCTGTGCTCGCCAATTTGTCGAGCGTGGGCGTGCTGACGTATTCATTCCCGTACGCGCCGACTGCGTCGGCTCGCTGGTCATCGGCGAAAATGAACAGAATGTTCGGCCGCTCGGGAGTTTGATCAGGACCACAGGCCGATAGAGCCATGGCCAGGAACAGGACGGGTATGAGAAATCGCGTGGCGGACATAGGGAGTCAGGGTCGGTGGTTGTCGAGCGCTTTAGGATAGTAGAGATATCGTACCTCTGTTGCCAACCATCCTCCCTCGGTGTCTGTCAAATGGACAAAGCGTAACAATGCGCCCTTGCATCCGTTATGCTAATATATTAGCAGTCTCCTTTTATGGAGACCAACCCGCTTACCAGATTCGCTTCCGCCATGAATAACCGCTTTTTCGGTCCTCTGAGTACGTTTTTTGTCATCGCGCTTCTCTTTGCGCCGGCGACCAGTTTTGCTCAGACGGCCTATTCCTACGCCGATTCGCGCTCTGATCGTGAAGCATTTCGCATTCATGGCGTGACCAATTCTTTCGTTCAGTCTCTGGTCAAGCTCGGATATGACGATCTGGATGCCGATGAACTGGTCTCTTTCAGGATACACGGTGTGTCGGCTTCCTACATCGAATCGATGAAGGATCTGGACATGGGTCGACTTTCTGCCGACGATCTGGTCTCCTTCCGCATTCACGGCGTTTCGCCGGGATACGTCAAGGACATGCGTGGTTTGGATCTCGGGCATCTGTCCGCAGATGACCTGGTCTCTTTCAGAATCCACGGAGTAAACGGCAACTTTCTGGCAGAGATGGCGGATCTGGGGTTTGACCTCGACGCCGATGACGCCGTCTCCTTCAGGATTCATGGCGTGAGCGAATCGTTCATGCGAGACATGACCAAACTGGGATTCGAAGATCTTGATGCCGATCAATTGGTCTCGTTCAATATCCACGGAGTCGACGCTGACTTCGTAGCGGAAATGGAAGACATCGGTTTTCCGAATCTGAGCAGCGATGATCTGATTTCATTCCGCATCCACGGCATCAACGCCCGATTCATGGATGAGATGAACGACCTGGGATTCAAAACGCTCACGCCTGATCAGGCTATTCGTCTGCGGATCTACGATGTAGGCAAAAGACATCGGGACCGCATGGAGCGCTACGGCTTGACCGATTTCAGTCCGGACAGACTTGTCGCGATGAAAATGCTCCGCGTGACCGAACGATTTATCGACAGTCTCAAAGGAGAGAATCTGAGCGAAGATGACATTTACGATATTCTTCAGGACCGTACAGGAAACGACTGGGTCCGACGAAATAACTATGACTCGGACATGTGGGAAGCCATCACCGGCGTTCTGGAAGACATCACCAGCATGAAATAGCCAACTGCAAGCTCGACAGATAGAAGAAAAGCGGCATCAACAGAGGTTGATGCCGCTTTTCCAGTTTATACGCGGATCCGCGACCGACTCAGTCAGGTCGTCTTCTAACGCTCGAAGCCCACCATCAGCGGGAAATATTTAACGCCTAGCGTATCGAGCGCACCGCGAGCTTCAGCGCTCACTGACCCCAGCACTTCAAACCGTGTGATGGGAGCGATTGCCAACAGTTCTGGCAGCGAAGGTCCTACGTTTCCAAGATGATGCAGCAGCGCTTCTGAGCTCGCAAACGTCTCCTGCAGCAGGCAGATGCTGCCTTCCTCCGCACGATACCATTGATACCCAAGCGTATCCGGCTCATTGGCCTCAGTTGCTGCCGTGTATGCACGCGCTTTGGATTCAAATTCTTCACTCTTTCCGTCCGCGATAGTGAACTGGATGAGATACGATACTTTGCTCATGGGGAATTCAGGTCTTGATTGGTTGGGTTGGAGGCCGAGAAGGTCTCGTTTTCAATTTGTAGCGCTCCGACTATCGTCGTTACACTTTGTTCTGTCCTAAAATTCTGCAACATAGCGGAGCGTTTCTGGTGTCATTCCATAAATCGCCTGAATACAATACTTTGCAGTTATGAGCGCCGCTCCATCGCCATATTCCTCAAAGCAAGTCAAGGCCAGCGCGTCCTTTACTTATCGTGAAGTCACGCTCATTCTCTACAAGGCCGCCGAACTTCAGGAGGGCACGTGGTGGCTTCGCTCGGCCAGACTTGCCATGCGCTCGCAGGACAGATCCATTGATGCTTACTCGTTGGCCGACATCGAGAAGCTGGCAGTCGAAATGAGCATCGAGCCCAAACACATCAGACAAGCAGCCGCCGAGATCAGCCGGGGCGTGCAGTTTTGGGACGCCACTTGATATCCTGTGTTTGACTACGAAGGTGATTCAGGAAGCCGGACAGGGACAACTCTCCTCATTGCCATTTACGGTAACTTCTTCTTATATAATTAGATAACCCGCTCCTATCGACTTTGTTGGTCGATTTCCGCCTACCCAGGGACTCTGATGCATTTCGGATAAGTCGTCGGAGTTCTCACTCCAATCCCATTCGTGATGAAATACTTCTACCCGCGCGCACTCAGTGTGCTGCTGTTGTCGCTCCTGTCTACTTCTCTCTTCCTATTCGATACACAGGCACAAGACCTGTATGTCAGCAATGAAGGAAATTCTACCGTCTCTAGAGTTGATGGCACATCCGGCGCAAATCTCGGAGTTTTTGCCTCCGGAATCGGTGCCTACACCGAAGGCCTGGATTTTGGCGCCGATGGACATCTGTATGTCACCTCCTACGGTGGAGACAAAGTTCAGCGTTTTGACGGCTCTACCGGTGCATTCATTGACGATTTCGTCCCCAACACTGCAGCTGCGCAACAGGTTGGTCTTCTTTTCGGACCGAATGGAAATCTTTTCGTGGCCAGCCGCAGCCCGGCAGGAATTCACGAATATGATGCGACCACAGGCGCGTACCTGGGTGCATTTACCTCGGGAGGATCCTATTCGCTTCCTGACTTCTTCCACTTCGGCGCCGATGGATATCTCTACGTTGCAAGTCGAGGAACCCACCAGGTCGTGCGCTATGATGGAACGACTGGCGCTTTCGTGGACGTTTTTGTGCCAGCAGGATCAGGAGGAATGAATACCCCAGAAGGACTCCGACACATGGCCGGAGGCGATTTGCTGGTCGTGAGTCGCGGCACGACTAATATCCTGCGTTACGACGGTACTACCGGTGCGTTCATCGGTGTGTTCGTCCCCAACACAGATTTGAGCAACCCTTTCGGAATCGAATTCGGTCCGGATGGACACCTCTACGTTGCCAACTATGGCAATGACACCGTGACCAAGCATGATGGTACGACTGGAGCATCAATGGGGACGTTTGCCACGGGATTCAATAATCCGACCTCCCTGACGTGGGGCGGTGGTGGTCCCACGACACAAGTATTTGAAAGCGACGGAACAGAAGACACATGGGATCCGATATTCCCCCCTTCTG
>CAZEHJ010000087.1:0-12869 GCA_964512485.1 uncultured Rhodothermales bacterium
TCACGCTGGCGTGGGCGCGTCGCCCGATGCCATCAGGATACTCCTCGAGCCAGCCCAGGCGTCTGACGGCCCAGAGCCCGATACAAATCGCTTCCGCAGCATCATGTCGGAGGGAGGTTGGCTTTTTGCACCCTGACCAGTCGATGATTCGACGTGCCAGGGTGTCTGCGTATTTTTTTGCGTCTGCTCCACGTCGCTGCTGGCGTGAGAGCAGCAGCTCACCTCGCCAATGCTCGGCTTTGCACTGAATGACTTTGAGTCCTCTTCGGTCAATTTCTGAAAACCACGGGATGGCAATATCTCCGCCACCTTCGAGGGCAACCACGTTTACGGATTTGGCTTCATTGAGAACTGAAAATGCGGCTTTCCTGAGCCGTGCCCTGCTTCCGTAATTGCGGGAGCGATACCAGATGAGCCGTCCGTCACGCCCGAAAAGGGCAAGCCCCGTTCTCAGACCAAGATCTACTGCGAGTAATCCGGGAGCCATTTCGCTCGGTGTCATTTGACGAATCAGACTCCGAACTGGGAAAAGTGATGGTCGAGGTGTTTGTACATGGCCCAACCGTTGTCGGATGCACTCATTTTGCCGAAGAGCGGATGACGAGTTTCGCGTCTCCCCAGAGCATGCATGGTTCTGATTGAATCCATGAGACGATCCCTCTGACGAGAGAAGTCCTCTGGTTCGTGCATCTCGTACTGGGGGTGCGTCTTGATATTTCTGTCGTAAGGCTTTTCGGACAGCACGACTTTTTTGATTATGGGCCCGATAATTTTCAAGAACAGGGACGTGCCTTTCAATTTTTTACCATTGGTCACATCTTGAACCTCTGCGCAATGGGCCAGCATCTGAGCCACCGTCATGCTTCCCCATTCGGCTTCGGTTTCGGGAGTTAATCTGCTCAGGCGCTCAAGGATTTCTTCGAACGTTTCGTCGTCGTACAAGTCTTTGCGCTGCATAGTCTATCTGCGGTTCTTCCGGGAGTCATTTAGAATGTACGAGAATGAGATCTTCCTGGGGATTTGTCATCCACATGGCACCGTCTTCAGTGATGACGGCCATCTCTTCAACAGAGAGCGTTTTGGTCGTGGAGTCTGTCAGTTGCCAGGAGTGAAAACCATCAAACGCGAAGGTCATTCCCGGTTTCAGGACCTGCGTGGGACGCACCGTCAACTCCTGTCCAAGACGGCCACCACTGAGACCGGGGCCGCTGTCGTGAGCCCAGTACCCGACGGGATGACCGGTACCCCACATTACCGGTATACTTTCGTTCTCGTTCAATATGATTCGCTGCGCTCGGTCTACTTCGTTTCCTGTGGCGCCGGGCCTCATGGCCGCAAAAGCAGCGCGGCTGCCCGCGCGCGCGGATTCCCATTTGCGGACAGCATCTTCAGGTGCTTCTGTCTCGCCCGGCGCCAGCACGTACGCGAAGCGCTGAATGTCGGTCACCCATCGATCGTAGACCCGAATACCAAAATCGATCTGGATGAAGTCTCCTGGTTGAATTGTGCGGTTAGTGGGATGGGAGTGTCCGCGATCTTTACCGGAATTCACTGCAGGATTCTGTTCAGCAGCCCATCCGTCGCCCACCCCCATTTCGGCCATTTTGGCTTCGAGGAAATCAGCGATATCACGGTCTGTTGTCACGCCACCAACGGCTGCTTCATACGCTTCAACCTCCCATCGGGCGGTGATTTCGGCAGCAAGACTCATGATTTCAACTTCTTGAGGAAGTTTGATCGAGAGCCAGCCTCGAATCAGCGATTCGGCAGAAATCATCCGAGATGTCCAACGCTCAGAAACTCCCTCCATCATGGAAGCATATTGTGTGTGAGAAAGCCCGTCTGAAATTGGACTTCGCCCGGTGTTGATAGCGATCGCCTCGGGAGAGAATCGCTCAAACTGGTTTTCCACGCTTCCCCAAAATCCCGTTCCCCGCTGGATCCGAATCACCTCATCCACCATCTCCTTTTCCTCGAGCGCAGTTGCTTCTCCGGAGGGTGAGATGACAATCGAAGTCAATCCAGTATCCGAAAGGAAGAACATGAATGCGGCCGTACCCCCCGCATTTTCACATCCGACATGATCGGCGATTGGATCATTGTTGTTTTCTCGGCAGATAATCATCCACGCATCAACACTCTGCTCTTGCATCGCAACTGGCAAAAGCGTTTCAATGCGTTGCGCCCTGATTTCAGGCCAGGGATTTCCGGTGAATGGAGACTCGACAGTTTCTTGCGCCGCCGGAGCACATCCCACGAGGAGGACGGCAATAAGGTAAATGGAGTGTCTCATTGCTCAACTTGCGTTTGAATAGTTCTGCATGAACAGCACGATGGAATCTATGCCATTTCTAAAACGATCCAACCCGAATTTTTCATTGGGTGAGTGGATGGCATCCGAATCCAGCCCGAAGCCCATGAGGACGGTGTCCTGGTCGAGAATCCTCTTGAAATCGGCCACAACGGGGATACTGCCTCCACATCGCACCATGTAAGGTTTCTCGTCGTACACCTGCTCCATCGCTGCTGACGCGGCGTTCATAGCTGTACTGTCTGTAGGTACGAGAGCCCCGTGACCGCCATGAAGATCAGTGAAGGTCAGTTTCATTGTGTCCGGCACGTGCTTTTCAAAATGCGCCTGAAGCTTGTCCGTGATCTCACCGGGCTCCTGTCCGGGAACGAGTCGACAGGAAATCTTGACGTGTGCGCGGGCTGGCAACACAGTTTTGGCCCCTTCTCCCGTGAATCCTCCCCATATTCCATTGCAGTCGAGGGTCGGACGCGCAGTCGTTCCTTCGAGCGCCGTGTATCCTGACTCGGTTTTGGATTTAGAGGCGCCGACATCGGCAACCCATTCGTCGGCATCGAAAGGCAGGCTCGCAAACGTCGTGCGCTCCTCATCGGTGAGGGCGATGACATTGTCATAAAATCCTTCAACAGTCACACGATGGTATTCGTCGTGTAGTCCCGCGACCATCTTGGCAAGAGCGTTGATCGGATTTTCGATGGCGCCACCGTAGACACCAGAATGCAGATCCCTGTCCGGGCCTTCGAGTGTGACTTCCACATACGCCAGACCACGCAATCCATAGGTGATCGAGGGTACGCCTGTTCCGAAAAGCGCCGTATCAGATACGACGGCCACATCTGCCTTCAGAAGATTTTTATTGTCTTCCATGAATTGGGGCAGGTGAGCCGAACCGATTTCTTCTTCGCCTTCAAAAATGTACTTGACGTTGAGGGGAAGATTTCCGTCGGTCTGGAAAAAGGATTCTGCAGCCTTGACGTGCATGAATAGCTGCCCTTTGTCGTCGCAAGAGCCCCTTGCATACAGGTCGCCGTCTCGTACCTGCGGATCGAACGGCTCAGAGTCCCATAATTCGAGCGGATCGGGAGGCTGGACATCGTAGTGACCGTAAACCAGAATGGTAGGAGCATCTGGGTTGATGATCTGTTCGCCGTACACGATCGGATGGCCGGCAGTTTCCATGATATCCACTTTCGACACGCCCAGATCCCTCATGTGCGTGGCGAGCCATTCAGCTGCCGTCCTGACATCTGAGGCGTGTGCCGAATCTGTGCTGACCGACGGAATTCTGAGAAAATCTTTGAGTTCTTCGACGAAGCGGTCAAAATTGGCTTCGGTGTATGCTAGTGCCTGATCCATCTCGGGACGCTGGGAGGTAAGTGAGCAGAATTGAGAGCCGCCAATTTAGGGCCCAGATACCGCACTAACACGCCTTTTGAATCTCGCTAGAGGGCAGATTCGTCCCGCCACCTTTTCAGTCGCCAGGAAGAGAGGGAATCAGCTCTGATAAGCTGGAAATTCACGTTGCCGTCGGTACGGAAAACATCTCCCTGTTCGAGAGTAACGGTCAGATTGAACGAACGCACGACACGCATCTGTAAAAGCGGAATCAATTCATCCTGGGCAATGATCTGATTCCACTGAAGGCGGATTCCAGAGGAGTTCTGAAAGAGACGCCGCGTAGTTTCCAGATCCTGAGCAAATCCCCATTCACGGTCCACCTGGGCATCGAAATCATGCCAGACAAACGTAAAAGAAGAATCGAGGAGAGATTCGTACAGCGATACATCTCTCAATTCGTAGGCGTTTCGAAAGTTGGTAAAGAAACCCTCCACTGTAGTAGGGTCACCCAACAGGTCACCGAACGGATTTCCTTCTTCGAGAGCGGGAGCGAAAGGATTGCAACCACTCACAAAAAGGCCGCCAAACCAGAGGAATGCTATGACGAATAGAGTTCGCATGGTGCAATATCGGCAGAACTCATGACCCATGGAGCAAGAAGATCAAAGAAGCGTCGTTCAGCAGCATTCAGAACCTGCAGAGCTATTTCAGAAACTCCGCCTTGAGGTCGCTCCAGGACGCCTCGTTCCCCAATTCCTGATCGGTCCATTCCACGATGGCCCAAAGGCCGTCGCTGCTCTGCCGGATGATCCAGCGGAGACGGCCCTGGGTTTGAGTGGGGACTTCGGTCCGACGATGATTGACAGACAGCACATAAGTGGCATCCAGCACGAATTCATTCGCAGCCAGGAGCGTCAATGACTGATCATTCAGCTGCAGGTTGTGGCCGGTGTTGAGCGAGGCTGCAGCGGTCAAGGCTGAGAAGTACTGTTCTTCCTGGTCTCGAGACCAGGAAAAAAAGACGCTTTCTCGAGATGAAGCAGTAGCCGTAGCCCGAAAAGTAAAATCCTCCGAAAGAGAGCGTCGATAGTTGAGAGTATTTAGCTCCAGCACGGCATTTTGCATATTCTCGATGACCTGTTCCGGTGTGTCGGGCTGGATGAACAGGCCTGTATCTTCGAGGGGTTCCTCCGGTTCTCTGGTCGAAAAAACAGAGCAACCAGAAAAAAGAATCGCCACCACCACTATGGGAATGAGCTTATTCAAGACAGGCATTCTGGTACATCGTTTGAAAATCCACGAGTTGCAGGATAGCAACTGAGTCCTCAAAGGAAGTTGAACCGTTTTTATCCCAAAAGGTCATTCTGTTCTCCGTGCTACTGTTGGGGAATGACCAGATACGGTTCGAGTGCAGTATCGACGGAAATGGCCTCTGGATACCAGCTGCAAATTTTGCTCATGACACGATCCAACAGGATGTCAGGACAGGATGCGCCCGCAGTGAGCAGAATGTCGACGTTCTCCTTGTCCGGCAACCAGTTCTGGGATTTGACCAGCTCCTTTTTATGCAGGTCAAAATGTTCGATCTTGCTCGGGCCGATCAGACTTTCATCTCCGCTGATGAAAAAGGTGGGCATTACCTCTTCACACAGTTCAACCAGATGGCTGGTGTTGGAAGAATTGGCTCCTCCGACAATCACCGCCAGATCGGCGCCGTCCTCAATGAGAGATCGCGTCGCGTCCTGGTTTTCGTTTGTGGCATAACAAAGTGTGTCACTCGTATCGGCAAAGTGTTGAATTCCGTCGTCTCCCCAACGCTCGAAAAGTGCCTGTTTCAGAAGTGCCGCGATCTGGGCCGTCTCCGTCGCCAACATCGTCGTCTGATTTACGACTCCAAGTCGGTTCAAGTCTTTGCCAGGATCGAACCCGCGACTGAAGCGACCTTCGAAGTGAGAGATGAAAAAACCTGAATCCTTCCCCCCGCGAATCACCGAAGCCAGTTGTTCTGCCTCCTCAAGATCTCGGACGATTACGACCGGTGCCTTGGACCTGGCGTGTGAAAAAGTGGCTCTCGTTTCTTCGTGAAAGTGCTTTCCATGTATCACAACTGTGTAGTCCTGATCGCCGATTCTTTCGGAACGGGTCCAGACCTTTTCCACAAATGGACACGTTGTATTGAACGCCTGAACATCTACACCTATTTCAGAAAGTGCCTTTTCAGTTTCAAGCGTGGTGCCGAACGCTGGAATGATGACGATGTCGTCCGAAGTAAGCTCATCGAATGGCATCAGTTGTTCGCCCCTCGTTGTTCTGATGAAGCGGATGCCGCGGGATTCGAGGTCCTCATTGACGTGAGGATTGTGGATCATCTCGGACAACAGAAAAACGCGCCTACCATCAGCTTCGTCGAGCGCTCGGTAGGCGATTTCAATCGCGTTCTCGACACCATAACAAAATCCGAAGTGACGGGCCAGTTTGAAGCGAACAGGGCCGAAATCCAAAAGGGAAGGAGACAGGTCCTTTTTTCGTGGATCCAGCTGACGTCGGTATTCCTTTACCCGGGATACGATCGGGCTGCGATAAAACACAGGTACGTCAAACTGACGGGCCATCTTGACTACGCGGGATTAACTCTTGACTACGCTGGGCTTTGATGTTGCCAGACTGCGGTGCGAACGCTTCGTACGCCCGTGGATGCCGCCTGTTCAGAGCCTTCTTCCTATCCGCGGAAGTATTTCCTTGCTCCAGCTTTCGTATTGGTTATCGAAGATGGATTTCCTCGCCTCGCGCATCAGCCAGAGGTAAAACGCAAGATTCTGAACTGAGGCGATCTGCAATCCCAAAATTTCGTTGGCGATGAAGAGGTGGCGTAGATACGCTTTTGAGAAATGTCGCGATGCGGAAATGTCGAGGCCGGGATCAACCTCAGAAAAATCAGTCTGCCACTTCTTGTTTCTGATGTTGATGACACCTTCGGTCGTAAACAGCATTCCGTTTCGGCCATTGCGCGTGGGCATCACGCAATCGAACATATCGATGCCCCGGGCTACATTTTCCACGAGGTTGACGGGTGTTCCTACGCCCATCAGGTAACGTGGCTTGTCGGGCGGCAGGATCTCGTTGACCACCTCGACCATGGCGTACATCTGTTCTGCGGGCTCTCCAACGGAGAGCCCGCCAATGGCATAACCGGGAAAATCCAGATCGATGAGTTGTCGTGCAGAGCGACGTCGGATTTCAGGATAGACGACACCCTGAACTATTCCGAAAAGGGCTTGTTCATGACCATAAGGGCAGCTGGTTTGCTCGAAACGACGTTTGCAGCGTTCGGCCCAGCGAATGGTGAGTTCGTTTGAATCGGACGCATAGGTCTCTGTGGCATCGCCCGCTGGGCACTCGTCGAGCACCATCATGATGTCCGATCCTATCGAACGCTGGGTGTCTACCACATTTTCAGGAGTGAACTGGTGATAAGACCCGTCGATATGTGACTGAAATCGGGCTCCTTCCTCGGTCAGTTTCCTTCGCTCGGACAACGAAAAAACCTGATACCCACCAGAATCAGTCAGAATGGGTCGTTCCCAGCCCATAAAGGAATGCAATCCTCCTGCTTTCTCGAGTACTTCTGTGCCGGGTCTGAGATAGAGGTGGTAGGTGTTTCCGAGGATGATGTCGGCATTGATTTCATTTTCCAGCTGCTCAGGCCAGACGGCTTTCACACTGGCCACGGTGCCGACAGGCATGAAGATGGGGGTCTCGATCTCGCCATGATCCGTGACGATTTTTCCCGCTCGCGCGCCAGAGGGGTCTGTATGCTCAAGTCTGAACTCCATGCTCACTGATCCTCAGATCCTGGCGGAATGATCCCGAGTGAGTCTGCCCGCTGCGCCAGATCATCTTGCAGCAATTGGAGTCGTTCCTCCCAGAGAAGGAGTTCTCTTTCGCGATCCGATATTTGCCTGAACGACTCGGAGATCGCTTGTTCACGGACCTCAAATGGCGCGGCTTCGATGCTTCCACGCTCTTCGAAGTAGCGCCGGAATAACCAGTTGTGTTTGGCCGCTTCCATGAGCTCAGCCATCCGGAATGCACCCAATTCGCCCCAGAACGCAGCATTTTCTGTAGACTGAGAAACAGATCTCAGGTCCGAGGCGATGACCTGGAGAGAGTCAGTTGTCGCCAGGAGGGCTTCAAACACGGCCGGGTCATTGAGAAATCGTGCCAGCGTTCCATCTCCTGAATCTGCCTTGGCCAGGATTCCCTGAATTCCAGATGTTGCTTCGGAGGCCAGGTCAACCAGAATCTGAGCGTTGGCTTCTGCCGAATTGGCCAGACCGTTCAGAATACGTCTGGTCTCATTGGTCGTCGACACCAATTCTACATACAACGTGGAATCGTAAACGATGCGTCCAAGTGTTCCTTCTCCACGTTGGACGTCGATCATGATAGTCTCGAACGCGATTGCGGCTTGCTCAAATGTCTGAACTGAAGCCATGGCGCGGTCGGTGATTTCGAAGAGGTCGAACGGGTCTTCTCCGGGAAGGAAATCATCTGCCTCGGCCGGCTCGTCGATCTCTTGCGGGTTTTCCAACACGATAATCTGCTCGCCCACGAGCCCGTCACTTTTGATCTGGGCTGCCGTGTTTTTTCTGATAAGATGACCAGCGCGCGTGGCAATGGACATCGTCACGACGATCTGTTCGCCAGGGGAGGCAGGAAGCTGTACTCTCTGTACGCGACCGACATTGATGCCCTGGAATTGGACAGGTGCTCCTTCCTGCAAGCCAGCAACTTGAGTGAAGCGGGACTTAACTTCAATCGTATCGCTGAACAGAAACGTGCGGTTGCCGATCGCAAACAGTGCGACCATAAACAGCAACGCTGCAGAAATGATGAGTAGGCCGAGTCGGGCGGAGCGATTCATGAAAGGCAGTGATTTTCGATTTTTTGAAGCATATCAAACCCCTGAGTTCACAAGTTCGCGCTAAAATAAACCAGAATGTGTGATGTTGTGGGGCGGAATCATGAACCTTCGCTAAGTCCGCCGAAAAAAACTGATATCGCACGATGATCATGAGTTTTGACGTCATCCAGCGAACCTTCGACAAGAAATCTTCCTTCATGCAGAAAATGAACGGTATCGGCAATGATCTCCGCGCACAACAGATCATGGGTAATGGCCACAGACGAAACTCCCTTTTCCTCGCGAAGACGCACGATCAATTCGGATACCTGTTTCACTGAGACCGGATCAAGACCCGTCGTCGGTTCATCGTACAGAAGGATTTCTGGTTCCAGAATGATGGCACGAGCGAGCGCAATCCTCTTTTTCTGGCCTCCTGACAACTCAGCAGGAAATTGATGTCTTTTTTCGGGCAGTCCAACCCAGGAAAGCGTCTCCAGAATTCTGTCGTCGCGCTCGGATCTTCTCAGCTCAGAATGACGCTCCAGAAAGAAGTCCATGTTTTCCCGGACCGTCATCGAATCGAAAAGAGCTCCGGACTGGAACAGGTATCCTATCGAAAGGCGAACGCTGTCGAGATCATCTCCATCGAGTAGATCGACGCGCTGCCCGTTTACGTAGACCTCTCCACGATCGGGCTTCAGCAGGCCGACGATATGTTTGATCAGAACGCTTTTACCCGATCCTGACCCTCCCATGACCACAGACGACGATCCGTTTTCAACAGACAGGTCGATACCTCGCAGGACGTCCGTGTCTCCGAAAGACTTGTGTAAATCGCGCAGTTCTATGACCGGAACCTGACTCACGTACCCACATCTCCGAATATGATCAGTGACAGGCGAACGATGACGACGTCGGTCAGAAGGATGAGAAGAGAGGAAGCCACAACAGCTCGCATCGCGGCGCGGCCCACCTCGCGTGTACCGCCGCGTACGGAGAAGCCGAGATAACAACTCACGATGCCGACAATGAATCCAAAGATGGCCGTCTTTCCGGTATCGACAATGACGTCGCTGAAGCGAAGTGATTCGAACGCTGTCGAAACAAAAATGCGGTAGTCCATACCCGAAGCCAGATAGCTCTCGATGTAGCCGCCCGTCATCGCGACGGCGTCCGTCCAAAGCGTCAGGATGGGAAACATGATCATGCAGGCCAACACTCGCGTGATCACGAGAAAATGGAAGGGCTTCAGCGCTGCCACTTCGAGGGCATCGATCTGCTCGGTTACGCGCATGGATCCTATTTCGGCACCCATGCCTGCTCCAAGACGACCCGCCAGTACAAGGGACGTGATGACAGGGCCAATTTCCTTTATGACGGAAAGGGCCAGCATGTTGGGTAGCACCGCCTCGGCACCGAACCGGATGAGAGTTCCTCGACTCTGCATGGCCAACACGATTCCAATCGCGAGGCCGGTAATTCCTGTCAGCAGGAAAGACTTCGACCCGACTTCGTCCATCTGGCGAAAGAGCTCACGCCCTTCGAAAGGGCGCCTCCAGAAGCGCAGGACAAAGCGGCCCATGAACCTGCAGAGATTTCCAAAATCTGCGAGAAACTCTGATATGGGTTGCGAGGTGGTGGACAAGGTAGCTTCTAATTACGAGGAGAAATTCATTATGGGATAACGCGAGAGTGACTATTCAACGTCAAGTTCTCGGGCTTCAATAGTACCCGACACCGTGGCGACGACGCCCGAATTGCCGAGGAAGCTCGACAGAAGTTCAGGCTGGCGATGTTTTCTTTCGTGAAGAAGGGTGACGATAGCACCCATCGTAAGAATAAGGCCGGAGAAGTAGGCCCATATCACGATCACGATGACCAGAACAAATGTATCCCCGAGGGCGGCAAGCCCACTCTGTGTGAAACTGCTGAAATTGCTTGCGTAGGCCGAAAACCCAATCTTACCCAATTCCCAGAGAACAGCTGTAAATACGGCACCCCACAACGCACTCCGCCAGGGTGGCTTGGGAAGAGGCGTGAACCATATCAGCTGGAAAAACATGGCCGCACTCAGGAGGAGGGGTAAGAAGAGTCCAAACGTATCGAGTGCGCCTTGCCATCCCTCCTGAAGCCAGGCATAGTCGAGGCCGAATTCCTGCAGTTTGGACACAGAGTTTTCATTCAACGTCTGGCGCAGGATCGTGATCAGAGTCGATGCGATGAAGAAGAGGCCCACCTGCAGCGTCATTCGAAAGTCAAATAGATATCCACGCAGAAGAGAGCGGTGCTCGTGCCATTCTTCCTGGAATACATTGGCCAGAACCGTACGCAGTGTCGTAAAAAGCGTTACTGCAGTGACTGTGAGGCCGGCGACGGCGATGAGCGTCAGCGTGCCGCTGGCAGACTGAAGCTGACTCAGAAAGGAAATGATCTGGTCAGACTGATAGGCCGGGAGAAAGTCGCGTATGAGCGATTCGATGCTCTCGAAGGGTCGAGGCTGTCGCAGAATATTACCCGCCAGACCCGTTCCAAGTAGAATGAGAGGAACGGTAGTGATAAGCACCTTGAAGCCGATCGCCTGAGCCCAGAGAAAGACCTGACGGCTGTACAGTTCACGTATCAATCCCCGGGAATAATACCGGGGAAGCGCCAGAAATCGGACTAATTTCAGTCTCAAATCCATGCTCGGAACTTACTTCTCAGCCTCATCTGATGAAAGGACGCTGTCTGAATGCAGCATTTTTTCAACCCAGAGTCCTCGACTCTCAGCCGGTAGATCATGCGATTGAACCCCATGTCGATCATACTCTCGTGTACGAGAGAAGAGTCGACAGGGTTTAGGCCGAATCATGGGAGGTACAAAAAAGGAGCGCGGCGGGCGATTAATCATCGCCCGCCGCGCAGGAATTCGACCGGGTCCTCTAAAATCAGGCCGTTGCCTTGTTGGGCTCGAAGATCGGTTCAGCTTTGTTTTCAACCGTCTCACGCGTGATGGTGCAGCGCGCGATGTTGTTTTTGGAATGGATGTCGAACATGATGTCGAGCATCGTGTCTTCCAGGACGGCGCGAAGACCTCGTGCGCCCGTACCCAGAGCCTTTGCTCTGGTTACGACCGCATCGATGGCAGACTCCTCAAACGCAAGCTCAATACCATCCATGGCAAAGAGCTTTTTATACTGTTTGAGCAGTGCATTTTTGGGCTGCAGCAGAATGTTCTGCATCGCCTCTACAGATAGATTGTCCAAAGCAGATATCACCGGAAGACGACCAATCAATTCTGGAATCAATCCGAATCGAAGAAGATCATCTGGCTCGACATGCTGGAAAATGGTTGGGTCGAACTTGTCCATGCGATGAACGGTGTCCGCCGTGAATCCAATTGAATTCGAGGACACCCGACTTGCAATGACTTCGTTCAGGCCGTCAAACGCTCCGCCACAAATGAAGAGGATGTTCGACGTGTCAATGTTGATGAGGCTCTGTTCGGGGTGCTTGCGACCACCTTTTGGCGGTACGCCCGCCACAGTCCCTTCCAGAATCTTGAGGAGAGCCTGCTGAACGCCCTCGCCCGAGACATCGCGGGTGATTGAGGCATTGTCAGCCTTTCGTGCCACCTTGTCTACTTCATCAATGTAGATGATGCCGCGCTCGGCCCGCTCTACATTGAAGTCTGCCGCATGCAGTAGGTGAGCGAGAATACTTTCAACATCTTCGCCGACGTAGCCCGCTTCGGTGAGCGCTGTCGCATCGGAAATGGAGAAAGGAACATCCAGGACTTTTGCGAGCGTGCGGGCCAGCAACGTCTTTCCCGTACCCGTAGGTCCGATCAGAAGGATGTTTGACTTTTCAAGCTCGACATCCTGGAATTCACTGTAGTATTCCGAGGAGTCGATTCGCTTGTAGTGATTGTACACGGCTACGGAGAGCGCCTTCTTTGCCTGGTCCTGCCCAACGACATATTCGTCGAGTGCCTCCTTGATCTCCAGCGGCGCCAACCTCTTCTTGGGATCTGATGCGCGTTGGGATGGAGTAGGGGCAGGACTCGAGTGGGACGTTTCGTCGCTAGTTACAATACCGGAGGCATCGTTAATACAGCGGTCACAGATGTAGACATCGGGTCCGGCTACCATGGAAGTCACTTCATGGGCTGTTCGCCCGCAAAATGAACACCGGATCACATCGTCTTCATGTTGATTGCTCATATCAGAAAATACATTTCAAAAAGTCGGAACGACGAAAAAATGAGACGCCATTTAAACGGCGCGTCATGGTACATATATCGCACTGTTTGTGCAATCCCTTAAATGCCGGATT
>CAZEHJ010000088.1:0-9483 GCA_964512485.1 uncultured Rhodothermales bacterium
ATCTGGATTCGAGCAGATCAGGTTTATTGCTGAAGATGGGATCGTATTGCTTGATATCGTACCCGGCGTCCGCGAGGATTTTTGAAATGACGGGCCCCGTGCCCGATCCAAAATCCAATCCGCGGCTGTCGCTGGCAAAGTCAGTCTGGATTTGCGCCGTGATGGGGGATACGAAACGCTGATATCCCGGGTCGTCGACATCGTTTTGATGCTCTTCGTAACGCGTTTTCTCTTCTTGAACGCTCGGATGGTCGCCCTTAGGCCGGAAAATCCCGCCACATTCGCCGCATTCCAGATAAACTCCGTCCTTGAATGGCCTCCCTTCTTGATCGCAGAGTAAACACCGGTCGATTGGTGATTTGTGGTCAGGCGTCAGCATGGGGGCAAGAAAGTGGTTTCAGAATAGAGCTCTGCCAATGTCGGGAGTAGCCTCCATGTTCGCTATCATTCGTGTAACGATTGAACACTTTGTCCAACAGACCCGCTATGAAATCAAGAAACATTGAACTGGGTATCGACAGTTTCGCGGCCGTTCGTACTCAGGACGGGCGCACGAGTACTGCGGATGAACGCGCCGAGGCTATCGAAGAACTGCTGACGCGGATCGAGTTGGCCGACAAGATCGGATTGGACACTTTCGGAATTGGAGAGCACCATCGGCCTGAGTACCTCGATTCGGCCTCACACATTCTTCTGGCTGCCGCCGCCGCTCGCACAGAGAATATTCAGCTGCTCAGCGCAGTTACCGTTCTGAGCGCGGCCGACCCTGTTCGCGTATTCCAGCAGCTGTCTACAGTCGACCTGATATCCAAGGGTCGGGCAGGTGTTGTTCTCGGGCGAGGCTCGTTCTCGGAGGCATTTCCACTATTTGGATTTGGTTTTCAAGACTACAATGAGCTGTTTGAAGAGAAACTGGATCTATTTCTGAAGATTCGTGAGTCGGAAAGCGTCACGTGGGAAGGCAAATTCCGTCCCGCACTCTCGGGACAGGGGGTCTATCCTCGTCCTTATCAAAACCCGCTACAAACGTGGATTGGCGTGGGAGGCACGCCCGCTTCCTTTGCCCGAGCCGGCTTATTGGGTCTACCCCTGATGGTGGCAATTATCGGAGGCGAGACGCATCGATTCAGGCCCCTGGTAGACCTCTACTATCGAGCTGGAGCCGAGGCTGGATTCACTCCGGATCAACTACAGGTGGGCGTACACTCTTTGGGATATGTGGCCGAAACGAGCGAACAAGCCCACGCTGAATTCTATCCCGGCTATGCCCGCACGTTTACCAGAATCGGAATCGAGCGAGGCGGCGGTCCTGTGACCCGATCGGCATACGATGCGCAGACAGGTGAGACAGGCGCTCTGGTCGTAGGCAGCCCCGAGGAGGTTGCCGACAAGATCAAGCGTCACAGCGAAGCGCTTGGAGGACTGGTGCGTTTTCAGATACACATGAATGTAGCTGAGCTGAGCCATGACCAACTGATGACCGCGACCCGCCTGCTAGGCGAAGAAGTCAAACCAAGGCTCATTTCTGACTAGATGAGTTCGTGGAAGCTCTACTTCACGCGTCCAGTATTCCATCAAGAGCAGCCTGATAGATCGCTCGTGCTCCCTGGGCATCAAGAAGCCGGGGGTTGGTGCCCGTGCTCGGATCGGCAACAGCGCGTTCGGCGATCAGATCGAGTTTCTCATCCCCGAGTCCCATATCCCGCAAGGTGTGCGGCACGCCAATCTGTTTGCGAAGCTGAATCGTCCAGTTCAATAGCTCATCGAATCCACGGGGGATTCCCACTGCATCACACATGGGATCGATCTTGTCCTGGATAGCTTCCCGGTTGTAGATCATCACATAAGGCATAAATACGGCGTTCGTCATCCCGTGGTGCGTGTTGAACAGCGCGCCGACCGGGTGCGACAGCGAATGAATAGCCCCGAGTCCTTTCTGAAATGCCACGGCACCCATGGATGCGGCCGTCATCATATCTGCGCGCGCTTCGATGTCGGAGCCATCCGCTACAGCACGCGGCAGTGCGTCGGCAATCAGGCGCATGCCTTCGAGCGCAATGCCTGCTGACATCGGGTGATACGTGCGAGCGCAATACGCCTCAAGACAGTGCGCGAGCGCGTCCATTCCGGCACCCGCTGTCAAAACAGGAGGGAGCCCGACGGTCAATTCAGGATCGGCGATGACGGCAACGGGTAACATCTTTGGATGGAAGATGATCTTCTTTTCGAGCGTGTCTTCCTTCGTCACAACGCTCGCCCTGCCCACTTCAGACCCCGTTCCGGCCGTAGTCGGAATGGCGATGACGGGCGCAATAGCATCTGCATCGGCTCGCGTCCACCAATCGCCTATGTCTTCAAAGTCCCAGATGGGGCGGGTCTGTCCCTGCATGAAGGCAATGCTCTTCGCAGTGTCAAGAGCCGATCCGCCGCCAAAGCCTATCACGCCGTCGCAATTGTGGGTTCGATACGCCGCGACTCCTCCGGTGACATCACTTTCTTTGGGATTGGGTTGAACGCCTGAGTACAGGGTGACGCCCGGAACGAGCGATTCCACTGCGCTGCACGTCATGGGCAGATCCACCAGGCCTCCGTCTGTCACGAAGAGGGGGCGGGTAATGCCCGCACTCTCGCATACTTCTGCCAGTTCGCTGATGCGTCCCGCACCAAACCGAATCGCGGTGGGATATGACCAGTTGGCGTTCATCATGTCTGTTTGAGATAGTAGGATTTTGGTCGGGTTAGATGCTCGTAACCCACGACTGAAAGGGTTGCTCCACGACCCGAATTCTTGACGCCCGACCACGCGAGGGCAGGGTCCAGATAATCGCAGCGGTTTACGAACACAGTTCCCGCCTCGACTTCGGTCCCGAGTCGTTTCGCGGCTTCCAGGTCCTGTGTCCAGATGGAGGCAGTAAGTCCAAATACGCTGTCGTTCATCAGCGACAGAGCTTCCGTTTCGTCGGCAACAGACATGATTCCAACCACAGGCCCGAATGACTCGTCGCGCATGAGCGACATCGAGTGATCGACATCGACAACAACTTGCGGAGCCATGAAGGCGGTTTCGGGATCGTCCATGGCGAAATCTGAAGGTTCGATGAGCGTGCGAGCCCCCGCCGCCACGGCATCGCGCACCTGTTTCCTTACAAAAGCGGCGGCTGATGCCGAAATCATCGGCCCCAGCGTGGTTTCCGGGTCCATCGGGTCGCCGAGCACATATTGGCGAGCCGAAGCGACAAATGCATCGACAAAGCCGCTGTAGACGGCCTCATCAACATAGATCCGTTCGACCGCGCAGCAACTCTGTCCTGAATTGAAAAAAGCGCCGTCAACCAGTTGTTCGACCGCGTGATCCAGATCTGCATCGGCGCGGACATATGCGGGGTCTTTACCACCCAGCTCCAAGCCGACACCAACGAACGCGCCACCCGCTGCTTTCTCGACCGTGCTGCCGGAAGCTACTGAACCCGTGAAGTGAACACGGTCCACACTCCCGCTCGCCAACAGGTCATCGGCCTGCTCGTGAGACAGAACCAGATTGGCAAATAGTCCCGCGGGTAGGGAAGCATCGTCGCAGGCTGCCTGAAAACGCTCGCCAACCAGCAGTGTCTGAGGCGCGTGCTTGAGGATCACAGCATTGCCTGCCATGAGCGCGGGAACGAGCGAGTTCACGACCGTCAGATACGGATAATTCCACGGAGCGATAACAAACAACACCCCGATGGGCTCGCGCTCAATTGAACGCGTGACGCCTTCGCCCGAATCGACTGACACAGGTGACAGCGCATCCCCTGCGATCGAAATCATATGACGTGCCCGCTCTTCGAAACCTCGCAGCTCCCCGGCGCAATAACGAATCGGTCGTCCCATCTGCTGGGCCAGCTCGGGAGCGATGTCATCTTTCATGGCCAGCATGGCATCCACGATGGCGCCGCAGACACGGGCGCGTTCTTCAACAGAGCGCCGAGCCCAGTCTTTTTGCGCCGCTCGGGCGGCACTCAGCGCTAGCTCTATGGCCTCTTCCGAGGCAACGGGTCGTTCAGCCACGACATGACCATCAACAGGGGAGAGCGTCTGGATTATTTGCGCCATACTTCAGCTCCGCTCAAATCCGCGCTTCAATTCCCAGTCCGTCACCCGGCGGTCGTATTCACTCTGCTCCCAGCCTGCCGTGTGGACATAATGGTCGATGACATCGTCTCCGAAGGCGCCACGAAGCATCTTCGATTCAGCAAATAGAGACGTGGCTTCTCGAAGCGTCTTCGGCACCTCGCGAAGGTCGGACCCGGTATAGGCATCGCCTTCGTAGGCGTCTTCAAGCTGCATCTCACCCTCAATTCCGCTCAACCCCGCCGCAATGAGAGCTGCAAAGGCCAGATACGGATTCAGGTCCGCACCACCGACCCGGCATTCGCTTCGAATAGCTTTCGTCCCTTCACCACAGAGCCGGTAGCCAGCCGTGCGGTTGTCCCGTGACCAGATGGCCTTCGTGGGCGCAAACGTTCCCGCCTGAAAGCGTTTGTAGGAATTGATGAACGGCGCCAGGAAATAGGTAATTTCGCCCGCGTGGGCCAGTTGACCGGCCATGAACTGGCGCATCGTCGTCGACATGCCATGCTCGGCGTCGGGGTCGAAAAAGACACTGTCCCCCTCCTGGTTCTGAAGCGAAAGGTGGATATGGCAACTGCTTCCGGCCAGCTCATAGTCCCACTTCGCCATGAAGGTGATGGCTTTACCCTGGGCATCGGCAATTTCCTTCATGCCGTTCTTCATGATCACATGGCGGTCAGCCATCTCGAGCGCTTCGCAGTATTCGATGTTCAGCTCTTCCTGACCCGGTCCCCATTCTCCTTTCGAGTTTTCGACCGGGATTCCGGCTCCCTCCAATCCATTTCGCATCGCGCGCAAGACAGCTTCTTCTTTGGTCGTCTGCAGGATGTGGTAATCCTGGATGTAGGTGCCGCTCGTTCGAGGATCGCGGAAGTCGCGATCATGAATGTCGCGGTAGGACTCGTCGAACAGGTAGAACTCAAGTTCTGAGGCCGTCATTGCCTTTAGGCCGTGGGAAGCGAGCCGGTCGAGTTGCTTCTTCAGGATGGCCCGCGGACTGTGAGGGAGGTCTTCATGGTGGTGATTTTCGACGTCGCAGAGCACCATCGCCGTTCCTTCGAGCCATGGAATTCTGCGGAGCGTCGCGAGGTCAGGCTTCATGACGAAGTCGCCATAACCTGCCGCCCAGTTGGCCGCGTCATATCCGGGGACGGGCTCCATGTCGATATCGTCTGCGAGGAGGTAGTCACAGGCATGTGTCTCCTTATAGCCACTCTCGCCAAAGAAGCGCGCATTGAACCGTTTGCCGACCAGGCGGCCGAACATATCGGGAAAACACACCAGCACCGTGTCTATCGAGCCGGCAGCGATGTCGCTGCGAAGCTCTTCCATGCTCATCATGCCTATTATTTTTTTGTCAGAAGGCATATCACTCACCCCGATGTTCGATGGCGAATTCTTCCTCGGGCGATAGAATCATCCGGTGTCGCGCATACAGACCGAAATAGAGCAACCCGCCGGCGAACCAGACGGCCGTTCCGTATACGCCGGGTCGGTAGTCCGGGTTGATAAACAAAAACACCAGGGTCACGGCCGCAATTACACCTGCGACGATGGCACCGGGCTTGCCCAGAGGGCTTACATACGGGCGCTCGAGATCCATGTCCCGGATGCGAACGAACGCGACCATCTGCATGACATATGCTATAACAGCTCCAAAAACAGCCATATTGAGTAATACAGCGCCTACGGGCACGTTACCAAACATGGATGCGCCGTATTCGATGATCAATGCGACGATGTAGCCCATGACCGCGCCCACAACCAGGGCGACGTGTGGCGTTTGCCGGGTTGGATGTGTGATCGACATCCATTTTGGGAAATAACCCGCCCGGCTCAGCGAATAGATATTGCGGCCGTAGGCATAGATGATGGTGTGGAAGCTTGCGACGAGACCTGCGACCGCGACCATGGCCAGCAGGGAAGCGCCAACGCCTTCACCGAAGATCGTCTGGAAGGCCAGAAACAGAGGCTCATCCGATGTGCCAACAACAGCAGAGCCTGGCGCGATTCCGGCATTCAAAAACAGTGTCAATACCGAAGCGATGATGAGGGTCAGGATTCCCCAGAGCAGGCCCTTGGGCATGTCCCGTTTCGGATCATGCGACTCCTCGGCGGCGAGAGGCAATTGTTCGATCGCCAGATAAAACCATATGGCGAACGGCAGGGCGGCCGTCACACCGGCAAAGCCCATCGGAAACCACAGCGACCCACCCGCCTCGGGCTCAATGTTCAGCGCATGCTCCCAGCTGAAATGAGGGATGGCACCGATCCAGAACACCATCAGAATGGCGAGCGCCAGGAACGTAATGAAGATGGTAAAGCGGAACGTGAGTTCGACGCCCATGATGTTCATGCCCACGAAGATGGCGTAGAAAATGGCCCACCAGACGGGCGCCGACAATTCCAGGCCGATCAAATCGTTGGCAATGGAGCCCATGTACCCTCCGATACCGACGACGATGACGGCCGGGGTGAGGATATACTCCATGCTTTCGCCGAGACCCGTGATGAATCCACCCCAAGGCCCCAGTGCTGTACGGCCGAATGAATAGGCGCCTCCGGTATGGGGCAGGGCAGGACTCATCTCGGCGATGGAGTAGCACATGCCCACGTACATGATGGCCACGATTACGGTGGCAACCAGCAGGCCGCCGAAACCGCCAGCAGCCAGGCCGAAATTCCATCCGAAGAAGTCGCCCGAGATCACGGCGCCGACGCCCAGGGCCCAAAGCGACCATGCACCCGCGAATCGACGCAGTTTTCTGCGCTCGAAATAGTCATCGTCAGCCTTCGAATAGGCAACCTGATTGGAGTCAGTCATGGTGTAGTGCTCATATTACGTCGTTCCGAATCGTCTTTTCCATCAAATGAGCCGTAGAATAGTCATTTGGCGGTACTTCTGCCCTCGTGTAGCCCTACATTTTGTAAGCAGAGGCTGGGGCCTTGCACAAAACCGACCATTATGCCATGAATCGATCGCTTTTCTTCGCAAGCATCTGTCTGTTGCTATTCCTGCTGCCGGCCTGTCAAAAGGATCAAAATCAGGAATCTGAGCCCGAGAACAGCGAAAGCGTCGTGGATCCGCAGTCGGCACCAGACTTGGTCCAGGATCCTGCTCCGGAGCCGAGTCCGCGTCCTGCATCCGAGGCGACCGCGGACCATGCTCGGGAGGCGAGCCCGAATCCTGCGCCGGAGGCGGCCGCGGAGGCATCTTCCGATCGCGATCCCGCCGATGACGAGCTGAATGAATATGGCCTGGTTGAGTCTGTCGAAGATGGTCCCTATCCCATGTTCACGATCACGTTTGAGTTTCCTGAAAGACAGATGCGCCAGACGTTCAATCTCAACATCGAAGCGGTCAACATGGATCGCGATGCACTGAACATTCTGGAAGGGAATTACGCGACGTTCTACTACGTGAGCGAGCTCGAAAACAATCTGGAAGATTTGCTCGTGGGCGGCTCTTCGGTCTTTGAGGAATGGGCGCCCGAATACGACGAATCGTGGCACCGCATTGAAGGGGTGTTGGAAGGAGCGGAATCCCTGTCCGGAGATCTGCCGGGCACCTTCAACGTGACGGCCGCAGGAGGAGAACATATCGAGTTGGGCGCATTCATCGACGAGGCGATCATGGCGGCCAACAACGCGTCGGTCGTGGCTTTCTACTCCACGCGGGGCGTGAATACCATCACGTACCTGCGACTCTCGGAAGACTAGCCTGTCTTGAATCTCTCACGTGTCCAGTGAGATGTCGGGCGCTGATTGCTCGTAGCTATTCAGAACGAAGCGAGTCGACGGGGTTCGACAGCGCGATTTTGATGGTTTGGAAGTTCATGGTGATCATGGCAACTACCAGGGCAACGAGACCTGCTTGAACGAAGGTCCAGACGGACAGTGACGTTCTGAACGCAAACTCGTCGAGCCACAGGTTCAGTCCGAAGTACACGAGAGGAGATGCTACAACGGCGGCGAGAGCTACCAGCATGGCGAAGTCGCGCGAAAGCAGTACAACGATGCTGGGCGCAGAAGCGCCGAGCACCTTTCGCACACCGATTTCCTTCTTGCGCTGCGCCGTGACAGCTGCGGTCAGTCCAAGTAGCCCCAGGCAGGCGATGAAGATGGCGAGAGCCGCAAATATCTGCAGGATCCCTCCAAAACGGGACTCTGCTTCATACTGTGCGGCGAAAGTCTCATCAAGAAACCTGTTCAGAAACGGCCTGTGAGGAACGAGATCCGTAAAAATGGCCTCCATGTCGGCGACCGTGGACATCATGTCCGGAGAATTCAGTTTCAACGTGATGAACTTGGACGAGCCTGGCATGAGCGAGAGCGACATCGGCGATATGTCTTCCTGTAGCGAGACATAATTGTGATCTTTCACGACGCCGATGATGAAACCTTCCCGGCCCCACTGACTGAAGCGCTTCCCGACAGCCTCTTCGTTTGAAGCATACCCGATGGCACGCACGGCCGCTTCGTTAATGACGAGAGCCTCCCTGAGATCGGTTTCGTAGTTGCGGTCATACGTTCGGCCGGCAGCCATTTCCAGATTGAAATGATCCACATAGCCGTAATTGACAGCGAAAATATTAACGAGGAATGAGACCATTTCGCCGTCAATGCTTTCAACCATTCCTCCCGCCTGGGGGAAGTATTCTCCGGGGACGGTTCGGGAAAACGCGACACTCTGGACGCTGGGGTGCGCCATGAAGGTGTCCCGCACATAGTCGGTTCTATTGTTGATACCATTGTCAAAGCCGTATTCGATCGTCATCATCTGCGCCTGATCGAAACCGAGTCCTCGGCTCTGCATGTACGCGAGCTGCGAGTAGACGGTAATGGCTCCGGCGATGAGCGCGAACGTGATTCCGAATTGGAATACGACAAGGCCCTTTCGAAGAGTGGTACCGGACGCTGATGTGGAAAAAACGCCCTTCAGGACCGATACAGGCTTGAATCGTGACAGAAACAGGGCGGGATAACTGCCGGCAAGTACACCAACCAAGGCTACGAGGAGCAGGGCCAGACCAATCATCGAAGGTGTAAAGAGGTCAGCTTGCTCGAACGATTTGCCGGCCAGTTCTGCATATGGTAAAAGAACCGCAGCGCAGATGGCAAACGCGCCCAGTATGGCGATGCCTGAAAACACAATGGACTCCGACAGAAACTGGCCCACGAGGGAGGAGTGTTCGGCTCCCACCACTTTTCTGATGCCAATCTCTTTGGCGCGTTCAGACGAGCGTGCAGTCGACAGGTTCATGTAGTTGACACATGCGATCAGCAGAATGAAGAAGGCAACGGCCGAAAAGATGAAGAGGTTGGCCGGGCTTCCTTTGGGTCCGATCTGGAAATTGCCCGTCGGGCTCATGT
>CAZEHJ010000088.1:9583-12379 GCA_964512485.1 uncultured Rhodothermales bacterium
AGGTTGGCCGGGCTTCCTTTGGGTCCGATCTGGAAATTGCCCGTCGGGCTCATGTATGCCTCGCGCAGGTTTTCAAAAGCGAACTCGCGACGTCGAAGGTCATCCGCGTCTTGTTCAAAGTTGGCGCCTGCATAAAACTGCGGCATCTTGGCTTCGAGCGCCTCAATACTGGTCTCCTCGTGGAGCTTCACGTAGGTGAAGAAGTCCACGTACCCCCAGGAATCAAACATGTAATCCGGCCAGGTCGTCTCGATAGTCGACATGGAAATGAGCATGTTGAAAACCATATGCGAATTCGAGGGCACATCTTCAAGCACGCCGGTTACGGTGTAAAAGGTCGAATCGCGATTGATGGTCTGGCCCATCGGATCTTCGTCCTTGAAATATTTCCTCGCAGCAGACTCCGTAAGAACGATGGACTCCGGAGAGACGAGGGCCGTCTGGGCATCGCCCCTCAAGAGATTGAAGCTGAACACATTGAATACATTTCCATCAACGTAGAGGTACTTCTCTTCCTGGAAAGATTCGTTTCCACGCGAAAGCAGAATCTGGTGGTGGCCCGAAAAACGAACCTGTTCCTCGATTTCAGGGAATTCGGCGGCAAGAGCCGGACCGACGCGCGCACTTCCCCAGGGCTGGAATTCACTCAGGGGCTCTGTTCCAACATCCTGAGAGTAATTCGACGATACCCGGTAGATTTTGTCAGCATTCTCGTGGAAGCCGTCATAGCTCAGTTCATCCGCCACATACATGAAAATGAGCATGAAGCCCGCGATTCCCACGGCCAGCCCGATGATGTTGATGGATGAATACACTTTCTGCCGCGCCAGTCCTCGGACGGCCACTTTGAGGTAGTTTCGGAGCATTATGAGTTTCCAGAGGAAGTTGTCCGCGACAAAACTCGGCACGGATTTGAGAGCCTGCATCCAGTACCAGCGGCGCGCGGCCGCGAGTCCATCGGCATCGACCCGATATGAAAAAAGTTCGTCGAAGTCGCCCATCGCCGCGTAGCGCACATCGACATCGGTCGAGCGCTCAAGCAGCCAGGTGGCCAGACGTGGAGGAGAGGGGGATTGACCTGACATCAGGCACCCGAAAATTTGAGTGCGAGCGACGGAATGCCGACCCACTGCGCGTCATGAACCTTCTTGACCTGAAGCAGCGCTTTGCGGCCCTTGTCCGTCAGCACGTAAAACACTTTCCTACGTCCGCCACGACGGCTTTCAGGTTCGCCGTGCTTCGAGCGGATCAGCTCTTTGCCTTCGAGGCGATGCAATGGGGCGTAGAGCGCACCCACCGTCCAGTCGCGAGCCGTGACTTTTTGGACTTCGTCCCGAATAGCGAGACCGAACGCCTCGGCCTGGAGTCGCCATACAGCGAGCAGGATGATCTCTTCGGATCGTGACAACAGGTTCATGGTGCTTGTGGTCTGGGTTCGGGCCTGTAAGCGCCAAAGTCCCTGTCTCGGGTCGATCAGCGCGGGCTTGAATCGATTAATATTCGGAATGAATAATAATAAGTTGCGCCGCGGCCGAAGATTTATTCAGATTGAATAGAAATACGTTTTCGATTCGGGATTCTGGAGCGTTCGAAGGTCAATAATGATGCCGGTAGAGATTGAAAAAGGCGGGCCGGATGAAATCCGGCCCGCCTTTCCCTCCCCATCACGCACCTCTCACGACACTGGTTGGAGGAGGTGAGACGTGCGTAAAAACTGGTCTCAATCACTCGTGATGCTGACTGGACCTGGAATCAGGTCTCGGTCGCTCGGCGTTGAGCGCTGCATTGGGATGATGGTCTCAGTCGCTTTGCGTCGCGAGCTGCACATGGAATCGGGCTTCCATGGTGCCCCACCGAATCTGAACCCATGTTTCGCCTTCCGAACTGTCGAGAAACGAGAACAGAAGTTCTTCCTGATGCTCACCCGCGCCCGGCTCTGTTTTGACTCGAAGGGCATCGTCGCCCCGGTTGTAGGTGAAAGCGCCCCACTGGTGATGGTCGTTGCTGAATATCCACGTCCAGTTTTTCTTGCCACCGATCGTGAAAAGGGCATAGGTCCCGGCGGCCAGAGGTTCACCTTCGATGAGTACGTCCTCGTCAAAGTGAATCGTGGTCGCCTCATTGGCTCCGGTTCGCCAGACTTTATAGGTCGAAACCAGTCCTCCGGACACCTGACGGCCCCGTACGCGTGGAGCGCCCCATTCGATGATGACCTCAGAATCACCCATCTGTCCGACTATGGCTCGATTTGGGCTGACCCGCGTCGGATCGTCGAACGTTTGAGCGGCCCGGGCCCCACCGGCATGTTTTTCGTCATTTGCCCGGTGATAAGAGGGTGTTGGACTCTGCGCCTGGGCTTGCCCAGTAAACAGAATAAGCAGGAGCAGCAGGAGTGTGCTTTTTTTAGTCATCGGTATTCGCCTCCTCTTTGACACGCGGTGCAACGAGCGGCTGCGCAGAAGCGGGGGTGAACGAAAGCATCTCGGTCGCCATTCCGTGATCATCACCGCGGAAGGCCAGTGCAAAACCACTCATCTGACCCTGCGAATTCGAAACCCAGAACACATTGTCGGGCTGCGGATTCAGGGTAAACGGAGGATTGTTGGGAAGCGTGGCCGTCAGTACCTCACCGTTCCACGCGATCTCGACCGGTGTAATTTGTCCGTTCTGCGGCAGCTCATACGTACCGATATAGGCCTGAACTTCTGACTCAGATACGGTCATGGATTCGGGCGCCTCATAGGTCACTCCCAACTGATCCAACAGGCTGATGGAATTGTCTTTGACGTTCTGGGC
>CAZEHJ010000089.1:0-12358 GCA_964512485.1 uncultured Rhodothermales bacterium
GGTTAATTTGCAGCCGATTACGAATGCTAGTGTAGTTGAATGGCGATTCCTCTAACATTGTATTTTCTCCAAATGGTTGTTTAACTAGAGGTATATCCGGTAGTATGGTAGCAGACTCAGTTGATGTGGTACTTCAACCACTTGGAATGACAATTGATGTGCTTGAAGCACCATTAGCAAAATATCAACCCGAAATCATTGTCCTTTTTACCAACGTCACAGAGAAAGCCGATTTAGTGAACGGACACTTGAAGAATAATTGGAGAAAATACGTAAAACATACACCGAAAGTAATCGTGAAACACATTGGAGAACCATGGCGTGCAGAAACTATTGCAGAATATATGCATTCATTCAATGAAGTAATTGATGAAATTTTATTGATGGATGTAACCAAAGATAAGAAAATCCGATGGCACGTAGGAACTGCAGGTGGCACCAATTTAATGGGTATCGCCTCGGCAATGAGTGCTTTTACACACCGCTTTTCGGCATTCTATACGAACCCAAAAGCAAATTATCCTGAATTAGCTGATACACCGAGTGAATTGGTTGTAGAATTACCATTATTCGCCAACTTAGGTCCCGCATTCAAGGCTTTGACAAAGAAACCGAGAACTCTGAAGATTATGAGGTTCATTCTTGAGGACGGGCCAGTCACAGTTAATTCCATAACAAAAATGCTTGAAAGCACCCCTCAAAACACTTCAAAAGGTATGATCCCCCTCAAGTCGAATAACCTCATTGTTGAATCCGAGCGGGGTTTTTGGGTACCAACCACACTTGGACGCATGGTCATCGCTCAAATCGAGCCATCTGAGTGATTTTTGGAATCGGTTGAATTTATGCTAATTTAACCGTTATTATAGCCATTACTTGGTTGTTTATGGTTGTTTGAGGGGTGTTATCAATTCCTTCACCCAAGTAGTAGGGGGTGATGGGCGGTGTATGGCTAACAAGAATATGAGTATCGGAAGCAAGAAAGAAATTGAATTAGTGCGTAACTGGTTGACACAGGAAGATCCAGTCACCATCGCTACGCACATGCGCGTTGATGCAGATGCGGCATTCAGTGCAGCTCTATTGCATGTGTTGCGCCCACACGCGCATGTGAAGTTCGTGCGCGCTGACTCATGCATCAAGGCAGCGAATTATATCGCTGTTGATTTGTTAGAGGGACCACGCGCTGTCAAGGGATTGCGTCCAGGCAGTGCATTTGGTCTGGTTGTCAATGTCATGCGTGATATCGATCGCCCAGTTCATGATGCATTGCGCGATTGGGCTGCACAACTCAACCTTACAGACTCTGGCAAGTACTGTCGTGACAAGGTGAGTCTGGCTGAACTGACGACCTGTTGGAAGGCACTAGGACTACGTGACAAGGGAATCGTCGAAAAGGCGGAGGAGTTGATCCGTGGTAAGATCACCTCACATCGCAAGCATCTGGAACATAAGGCAGTAGCAGAAAAGGTGCCGATTGTCGAAGGTGTCGCCGTGGTCAAGGCCAATGTTCGTGTGAAGGCTGTAGATTTGTTTCGTCGCGGAGCAATCGCAGTAGTTCGCGAATCAAAAATCGGCATGTGTGTCAACCTCTCAAAGCAAGCACAGAACAAGGGTATCCGTCTTACTCAGTGCAAGAAGTTGCTTCCGAAGAGCTGGTTCATCCATCCTGCTGGATTCCTAGCATCCTACGGGAGTGCCAAGGCACCGAAGAATCCGACGGATTCGGGGCTGAAGTTGGCTGAACTGGCGGGAATCATTCAGAAGTGGTTGGCAGGACATGAGAAAATTGGGCAACTTAAGGTCAAGTGAGTATAGGGAAAGGGTGAAGATAGCATGACACTAGCAAAAATACGGTCTAACGTAGTAGGTGGTAAAAAAATGTCTGACACGATGACGATTTCTGGTGCAGTCACTATGTATTACCAGAGTGGTTTCATCGGCCGTGAAGGTGGACAGGATGACCGCGGGTCATGGGGTCCAGCTTGGGGTTTGACCAATTGGATTGCTGAGAGTTTTGAACTACTCGATTTGGGCGAGCCTCCGTTTGGTGATAATCGAACAGTGAACGGACAAAATAGAGCGCGGTGGATGGAATTTACCTATCGATATCTAGATCGGATGTATCCGAGCCAACCTATTCGAATATGTTTTAGAAAAGCAACGCAGTTCAAGAGCGATGATCAGTGGGAAATGTTCCCTCATCCAGATGATGCGGAGGCACGTAATATGACCGGAAGGAATGGAGAAGTTCCAATCGCTAGGGTAGTTATCAACAAGAACCCGAAAGATGAAACTGTACAGCGCATATTTTTGTCATCATTCACTTCTAAAGTCATCAATTCTCTTGATGAAAATGATTTGGTCATTACGACTACTGTGGATCTTGAAAACCGAGATGATTACGATATTTGGGATTTGATTTCAGCGCAATCGGATCTAACTACTGCGCTAAGAAAAATGACCAGCACCAAACAAAGTATCGACAATCGAATGGGGGATTGGGTCGATTATCTGAATTGGATGTATGAGATGCAACGAGGAAACGAATGGGGTGGTAAAATAGTCAAGGTCAGACAGCCAACAGGCGATGACCCATACTACATTTACACAGTGCAAGCACCAAACCAAGTTTGGGAAAAAATACGTGGGAGGCGAAGTCGTGGAGCCAGACTACACGCAATATCCCCGGGGCACTCTACGGATTCACAGGTGTGGAAACGAAGTGAGGAATCACAAGATGGTCGGAACAGTCGAAGAGATGAAACTGCCGCAGGGAATCTCAAGAAGATTCGTGGAAAAACAACGAAAGTGGAAGGAGGGCTGTTTGAAGGACGAATTGCAGTGGAGCCACCCAACCCAGAAAATCCCCTATCTGGTCTCAAAAAGGAGCACATTGGTCATTTTCTAATCCCTGATGTTTCACGTGATTTGATTCAAATCAAACGACAGCAAGACGGATTGGGGCGCTTACAGAATTTGGAAGCAAGTTTCAACAATGTACACGAATGGATTTTCAATATTTCAGAGGCGCGACCTGGATTGAAAGATCCACCTGCTCTTGAGCATCCAGCCCTTGCCCCCCTCAATGAAGAACAAGAATGGGCCGTTCGAGCCGCACTCAACGCTCCAGATGTTTTCCTCATCCAAGGTCCGCCGGGTACCGGCAAGACAACGGTCATTGCAGAAATCATCAATCAGGCGACTGAGAATGGGCAACGGGTACTATTGGCCAGTCAATCAAATCTAGCCGTCGACAACGCACTTGGAAGACTCGCCAGAACGCCAAACGTGCGACCAATTCGCAGATATGCGGCCAGTGCTGAAATTGATCCTGAGGCTGAAAAATTCTTGGAGGCAAATGTGATTCGAGAATTCTTTGTCCCCTCTATTCACCGACACTGTGAAACTGTTCACGATGAATCTGAGGCACTACGTAAAGCGAGAGATTCAATTCTAGCATGTAACCTTGAATTACCACAAGTCAAAAGTGAATGGAGAAGTCAACAAGCTCAATTGAATGTATTGAATGTTGATCGGGATCAATTATTGGTGAGGGAGCAAGAAGTAGAACAACGCTTAGCAACGATTCAACGCCAAATTGATTTGCTTCACCAGGCTGATGTTCTCAATCAAGATGGACGGCCGGAATCAATCGATGCAGCAATGGCATCGGTTCTCGGAATCGATGTAAGTGATATTCAGAAGTTGTCTACGATGAATGGCCAACAACGTGAGTTGCGAAATTTGAGTGAGTTACAAGCACATTTGATTAAGCGACCCACAGGTGGAACACTAGACCCTGCATTACTGAGATTGCAAGAAGAAATGAAGGACGCCGCAGCTTCTGAGGACTATGTTCGCGCGGCGGAACTGAAAGTGAAACTTGAACAAATGATGGAGGAGCAACAAATCGATTCGGGAGATTGGGCACGATGGACTCGAGAATTGAATCGATTGCTTACTTCGGATGAAAATGGTGACCTCGTAGAGTTGAGTCGCTCCCTAAAAATGCCAGAGAACTTCGAGAATATCGTCAATGATGAAATGGAAATTATCCAGGGCCGAATTCAATCATTGAGTGAAAACGTAACCTCTTTGGAAACTGAAGTGAGTCTTCTAAAGCAACAAATTACTTCCAACATCATCTCGCAAAGAAGTGAGTTACAAAGAGAACTCTCTGACGCTGAGGGATTGGTTGGACAGGTCCAAGATGAAGTGAAGCTTTTCGAAGAGAAAAAACTAGGTCCACAAAGACGTCTTGAAGATGCCCAAAACAGATGGCACGAATTGCTAGATGATATGCCACCAGAAGTTGTATCGGATGAAGACCTCGATATTGCGGGGACCGATCCGGATGCAATCATCGCTTCTGCTGGAAAGTGGTTGTCAGACAGAAAAGATGAGATTGATGCCGACGACAAGTGGAGGGGGATTCGTGCTGATTGGTTGAAAGATCTTGAAAATCCGAAGGACACAACACTTCGTGACTTGGAAGAGATGTATCACAGAATGGTGAATGTGGAAGGGGTCACAACATCATACGCTGGTAGGTATGCTTGGTTCAAAGAACACATTCAGAACCCTTACGATTTTGTCATTATCGATGAAATCAGTAAGGCAACCCCTCCAGAAATTCTTCTTCCGCTTCTACTAGGACGAAAGGCAATATTGGTGGGCGACCATCGACAATTGCCCCCGACATTCAAGCGGCCTAGATCCAGAGAGGAGGGGTCTGCCGAAGAAATGGCACAACATGATGATCGATTCAAGAAATACGAAAAAATGGTCACTTCAGCACTATTTGCTGAACATTTCAAAGAGGCAGACTCAACACTCAAATGCACTCTAAGAGTTCAGTACAGAATGCATGAGCAAATTATGCGTTGCACGAATGAATTCTATGAGGGCCAACTCACATGCGGACTCTCTGAGGAAAAACAACGACAATTGAAACAACATGGCTTCACAATCGTGAAGAAAGATGCCGGAGGCACTGCGAGAATGCCTGGAACTGAATTGATAACGCCAAATAATCACCTGGTATGGATTGATTCGACGTTTGATCGAAATGGTCATTATTGTTCAGAGCGGAGTCCGGATACTACGACATCTAGACGGAATGAACGAGAAGTGAGAATTGCTCGACAATTGATTGATGATTTCAATGAACAAATCGGACTACGGAAAGAAGAAGTTCCCGAAGAACAATGGTGTAATGATCATATGTTGAGGCATCTAGACCACGATGCAAGACTCGCCGTTGGATTCATCACATTTTACGCAGATCAGAAAAATGCATTCAGGGAAATTGCCAACGATGGTGATTCTTGGGCCAGAATGCGTACACGTTGGCCCAACCTTACGGTTCGAGCTGATACTGTCGACAGATTCCAGGGGGGTGAAAGGCCTGTCATTATAGTCAGCATGGTTGTTTCACCTGAAATTGGAGATAATCAAAGGGAGGCATTTGAACGGAAGGTTGCAAAGTACTTTTTCAATCCGAAGGAAATGATCAAGAAAGGGGGTTGGAAAGACGGAGGCATTCCGCGCACAGGTACTTCCTTTGTCCGGTCACCAGAGAGAATTAATGTTGCATATTCCCGGGCTCAAAATCTATTGATTATCGTTGCAAACAGATACACATTGCACAAAGTAGATGGCGTCAGAATTGAACGTGATGACGGTACTATAAGCAAGAAAGCGATGTACAAACAAATCCAACATGTGATTAGTGAGGGGGGGATGGTTGATGGCCGCGATTTGCTCTGAGGAAGCCCGTCAGGCATTGGACCTGATTACACCCCGGAGTCAACCGGGGGTATCACCGATTCATGTGTTGGATGCATCCTGGCCTATGCAACGATGCGCTGTAGAAGCACAACTTTCCCGTAAACGTGATTTGACACTATTGGAAAAATACACATTACGAGCATTCAATGAGATTCCGGGTGTTTCGGCTGCCGAAATCGCTGATCGATTGGGGCTGAAAGAACCTGAATTGATTGATGAAACATTACTTGCATTACAGAATGCAGAAGCGATTGAGTCATCGATTGCTGTCGATTCATCAGAGGAGATCGCAGAAGCAAGGGAAGAATTGCGGCTGCTAGAGGATAAGATGAATGCCAATGCATTCCGTGGAGCCGTTCAAAGAAATATGGAGAAGAAACGTGATATACTTCGCCAAAAGATTGCAAAATCTGAATCCAGTAGGGGATTATCACTCAGGGATCGAATCTCAAAGGTATTTGAGCGCCTGATGAAATTTACTGCTAAACTGACTACGAGAGGGAAAAAACACCTTGCAGAAGGCACGATTACGGAACCAACGAAGAAAGAAATTTTTGACTTTTCTCGTTCTTTGGGCAATGGAACGGTGATGATGACAAAGGGTCACGGATTCAAACCAGCAGATTTGATGGGGGCGGCGAATAATTGGGTGCCTCTGAAGGATGTGAAAAGGCACCTAGCCAATCCTTCTGAACGTGATGTCACTGATGCGCTTCGAGCTGGTGGAGAACTTGAAGGAGAATTGGTTATTCAGAGTCTCACTCCACAGAATGATCCAAATCAAATCGAATATCTGGATATTTGCATTACTCTATCCATTTCCCATGAAGATGATTCGGCACGCTTCTACGTTCATCTCAGGGGGGGTGGTGTTCGTCTGAAGTGGATTGAAGAGTTCGTGAATTCCGACCCTAATTTGGAAAAGGACATCCTTTCAAAATTCAAGGATTTGATGCCTTCATTGAAAAATTCCACTACTGCTCAGGCATCCAAGGCAAAACCCCTCGTCCACATCAACAGATTACTCATCAATGAGATCGAATCTGGGTCAAAGAGTTTGGTTGTACTTAACAGGCCGAAAGATTTGCTAAAATTGGTCGATGGGAGTGCCTCGTTAGAACGACTTCTAGAAGATCGAACGAGTGTGGATTTGGACCATCAAAGGAAAAACTGGAAATTGGAATCTGAAGAAACCCCGTTGAAATTTTCACTTCCATTGGGGGGTTCAACCCTACCTACAGGTTCAATCTCTACAAAGTGGGGTTCAATCCACCCAGCAATTGCCATTGTTAATGGTCAAAACAGCAATCTTTCGATTGAATTGCCAGTACTTGTTTATTCAGAAGAATTAGGCAAATTGAATGTATCTGAAATTGAAACGAGACTGAGAAAGGAAATCGATGCAAAATCATGCTTCTTACTGACCCGTAGTGAGTCGGATTTTTCAAAATGGATCCAAGAAGAAATTGCTGAAGTGACTGAGGTTGAAGATGTGGCGGAAATATTTAGCTCAGCCAATGAATTGGCGAAGGGAACTGGTATCGATGTTGAACGCACTCTGTTTGAATCTCTATTTCTCACTCGGAATGATCTATTCACTGACATGATTCCAGCGTGTGAGCGTCTGGTTTCGGCACTATCGGACGAAGAAGGTTTAGAACAAGGTGGTTGGCGATATGTGGAGCCGCATATCCAACAGACCATCCTCAATGCATCTCTCTCTGAAACAGGTACTGGTGAGTTGGCGAATGTTTGGCAACTACACAATAGTGGGAAAAAGCAACTCGCTTGGGAAGATGCGGCGAGACTGGAAGATGCGTATTTCGGTCATTGTACTCTAACTAAATTTGAAGCTCTCAGGTACTTTGAGGATATCATTAAAGAAATGGCTGAAGTGAGAGATATTTCGACGGAAACGGTGTGGATTTCGGTAGATGGGCTGAGACGTGAAGGCATAATTAATTCTAAATTACAAGAAGATGCAACTTTGGTTCGAAAGGATCGGAATGCATTCTCCCACACAGCAGAAGTGAAGGCTGATTTGGAATACACACTGCGTGTCATCGCTTTGATGCGTGAATTATTGGAAATTGGTGTGAAACGGACGGGTGCATTGTGGGGAGATCCTACTGACCAAGATTGGAATCAGACATTGACTGAACAACAGATTCTTGATTACTTATCAGGGAGTATAAATACCGTTCAAAGAGCACAAGATGAGGGTCGTTCTTGTCGGGGTTCTGTTTGGACGGGTGCCATTCGTTATGGGATGCCTACGGTTTTTGATGACCTACCTATGGATTTGATTACTGCATTACATGAAGCACCAGAAATGCATCATGAACCCCAATTCAATGATTTGATTGAAATTATTGTTGAAAATAGCCTAGATCGATGGATTGAGGGTCTCCAAAAGCCAGACAAGCTGGAAGTCACGCCTGATGTTCAGGGGATTGTTGACAGGTTCGCCACAATGGGGATGGTAGATGTTGGTTCGGATATTGTGGCCAAATTCCTTGCAGGAGTTGAAAAGCCCACATCAATTGAAACTCTTGTTGAAGAATTGGATAATTCCACTTCATTGGGAAGCGCTATTTCAATTGAGAACTTGAGAACCAGGTGGAAGCGCGCAATCAAGGACAAATCATTCATGGTTGATTTGAAAGATTTGACTGATATCAAGGTCAAATCGATGGAATCACTCGGCAAGAACACAGTAGAAGATTTGTTTAGAGTGGCAGTGAATAATACCATGGATGTAATTGAAGGTGGGGATGCAGGTTCTGTGAAAGCGGTCTGCGGTTCTATTGTCTCACTTATGGGTATGAACAAGATTTGGGACAAAGTTATCAAAAACAAAGATGGTTTAATTGGAGCAAGATGCACTGAGAAGATGCGGGCTGGAGACAACATAATTGCAGCAGCGAAGGCAATTAACGAACTTATGCCAATTGTCGATGTCGATGATTTGCCAAAGACTCACACTGCCTTTGAGGTGTTGATTAAAGCTGGAGAAAAGGCCGAGAGAAAGCAGAAGGAGGACATAAAATGAGTTCAGCAGGTAGAGTTCCCGCATGGGTTATTGAAAAGCAACGTTTGGAGATGGAGCGAAAGCGGGAGGCTGAACGTAGGCAAAGAGTTCGACAGCAGATTGCTGAGATGAGTCAACAAATTCAGAGTGAGATTACCGAAATCGTCAGTTCAGGACAATCTGCATGGGCATCGGAGGAGATGGAAACTATTTTTCAAGTCCTGAAGCAAACTGAATCTATTGATGAAGGCGACGTTGATGACATGCTGAAGCGAGTCTCAGAATCACGAGCGCAACTCAGTCAAATTGGTTCATTGGCTGAATCGCGAATGAAGGAGAAGAAAATGGCACTCAATCTAAGAATGAGTCAGATTGAGGGGTTGTTAATTGAATTGAAAGCCATTCGTGTGGAGTTGGACAAAGAAGAAAATCAGAGAGATTTTCGAATCCTTATCTCAAGTGTTGAGGACATGGTAGATCAAGCCCGAAACAAGAACGATGCTGAGATTCAACAATTCATCGACCAATCTCGCCTAAAGGCAGAAGAGATTCGAGCGGCTGACAATGCAGCCGTTGTTCAGGAAGAGTTGCGGCGACATATCATATCCTCACTCATCAATAGCATGAATGAATTGGGTTTCATCGTCGGTAAACCAAAATTAGTGAAGGAATCCGGACGTGTTGCTGTGATTGGAAAGTTGTCATCTGGCCGCATGGTTCGATTTGATGTCGCCGAACAAGGTGAGATGCAGTTCGATATGGAGGGATTCTCCGAACGAAAATGCGCTGATCATTTGGACGAGGTTTTGGCTAAACTTGAGGAGAATTTCGGGGTTGAAACAGGGCCTATACAGCATAATTGGAAGAATCCAGATCGGATATCGAAGGGTAGCAAAGGATTTCCAACAGGTGGAAATACCCGAACCATGGGGGGCGGACAAGGATGATGGAATGGCAGAAAACAATTGTACGAGAATCTGGTTTCAGACGTTGTCTTATTTTGTATGGTAATGTTCGCGATCTCTGGCCAACCTCAGATGGGCGAAATCTCCGACTTTCACAACTGATTACGGAATCCCTTTCTGATTCATTCTCAATTCAAGGGACATGGGATAGTATCGATGGGTTGTCGTTCCCAAATTCATCTCAACTCACCGCGTTCAACGATCAGATTGAGTTGACGGCAAATGTTGAGGAAGAGGGTGAAGAATACGACTTCGGTGGGGATTCAAGTGCTAATGTTGGTTCCGAAGTAGATTGCGTCAGTGCTCCCATCAAATATCGAGATCCATTGCTGGCTTTCCCCTCTATGCGACAGGTTCTCACTTCACCTTCATCCACTCGATCGATGTTCATCATTGATTGGAGCGAACATCTTCTGACCACAGCGAATCAGCAGGATGCTGATGAGAGAGCGCAATTGACCAATCTAGCCAAGGCAATCACAGAACAACCTCCAACCCAATTGAGTTCAACGGCATTTAACGCGCCAACCGGACTGCTTGTGATTATCACGCCGACGCTTGGGACGCTGCCACCCAGGTTCTACAATCATGACAGTCGGGTTCAAATCATCAATGTTCCAACTCCTGATTTGGCATCGCGAAGGAATTCAATAAGTAAAATGAGCCGAGATTTCATTCTCCGTGATTCAACTACGGAGAAGGATTCTCTGAATTTACTAGCTGAAATCAGTGATGGGATGTCCATGGTGGATATTCGAAACATGGCTGCTCTCTCTCGACAAAGTGTGACGCCCATGGGAATCGATGATTTGGTGAATCTATACAGATTCGGTGAGAAAGAGTCACCTTGGACCCAATTAGACGAGGGGAAGGTTGCCATCGCCAGCGAATTGATTCGAAAGCGTGTCAAAGGACAGGATGAGGCAGTCGAACGTGTGGTGACCATGATTATTCGTGCCTTCCTCGGTCTAGCTGGAGTCCAGCATTCACGACAGATGACCAAACCCAAAGGTACCCTCTTCTTTGTCGGTCCAACTGGCGTCGGAAAAACAGAACTAGCCAAGTCTATCGCGGAATTCATTTTTGGAGATGAGAGCAACTGCATTCGCTTTGATATGTCTGAATTCAGCCAAGAGCATGCAGATCAGAGATTGATTGGGGCCCCGCCCGGTTACGTTGGATTCGAAGAGGGGGGCCAACTAACAAATGCAGTCGCAGAGAAGCCGTTCAGTGTCTTACTGTTTGATGAAATAGAGAAGGCACATCCTCGTGTTCTAGACAAGTTTCTACAGATTCTTGAGGATGGGCGGTTGACTGATGGTCGAGGACAGACTGTTCACTTTTCTGAGACTGTAATCATTTTCACATCCAACATCGGTGCAAGTGATGCAGATTCCAACAAAAACCATGACGAAATCAAGGCTCATTTCATGGCAGCTGTTCAAGGACATTTCAATGACACATTGGGTCGACCTGAACTATTGAATCGATTCGGTGACAACATCATAGTCTTTGATTTTATCAAAGATCCAGAGATTCGTTCTAAGATTATGGAGGCAAAACTCAGTGGGGTACGTCAGCATCTTGAAGAAAACTTCAACTTGAAACTAGAGATTGATGATGCACATGTACAGAATCTGGTGAGTATGGGTAAGGTCGGTCACGGCGGCCGCGGTCTAATCAATGTCATTGAAAGAGAGGTTGTGAACCCGATGAGTCTGTACCTCTTTGAACACTTACACCAGATAGGTGGCCGCCAACTAATACTGTTTATCGATCGAGCAGAGGATGGAGGCAGCCGCTTCACACTAAAGGAGTGAGTTTCTTGTCCGATGATGTCTATCTGAATGTTGCCATGACCATGCCCAGAAGTGTGGCCAACGGCCCTGGGGAGCGGGCTGTAATATGGGTACAGGGGTGTACAATCGGGTGTCCCGGGTGTTACAATGCTTTCACACACCCCCACAAAATTGAAACTCTCGCATCACCCGAGAAACTTGCAGATTGGATAAATTCAATCCAAGGGATTGAGGGTATCACTTTCAGTGGAGGAGAACCCTTTGAACAAGCTGAAGCCATTGCTGAAGTCGTCAATTTAGTGAATTCAACTAGAGAGGAGGCGCTCTCGGTCTTCATCTTTACAGGATTTGAAATTGAGACACTCCAAGAGAGTTCGATTCCAGCAGTACAACGTCTTCTATCTCTTGTCGATATGTTGTCAGCGGGACCCTTCTTGTTAGAACAGCGTGATACGAATTTACTTTGGCGAGGATCAAAGAATCAACAATTGATTTATCTGTCGGAAAGATACTCCCACTCTGAAGAAGAAAAATGGAGGGTGGATTCTCCAGTCGAGGAACTCATTCTCAATGTTGATTTGATTCAGCGAACAGGCTTTGCAGGGCCACGTGGTGACTTGGTTAAAGCGTTTGAAGCAATCGAATGACTATGTTGCATGATGCAATAAATTTTTGATGTTTATTATTGCTGAAATAAATGGTTCATCAAGTTAACTTTTCACGGAATCATCAATAGGTATCTTCCCCACGACCACTCGGTAATAGCCATG
>CAZEHJ010000090.1:0-12072 GCA_964512485.1 uncultured Rhodothermales bacterium
GGCTGGCTCGAGGAGTATCCTGATGGCATCGGGCGACGCGCCCACGCCAGCGTGATCCAGCTGTGACCCTTTGTTCTCGACGCTCAGAAGAGTCGCCATTGCCTCTCTGAGCTGAACGGACTGTTCGATCGTTTTTTGAGATGTTCATAATCGACCAAGCAGTAGTGTGAAACCCTCGTGATCCATTGATTTACATGCGCGTTCAGAGTAACATTGGCACCCGCCTCAATCCACCCGGATGAAGGACACATAATTCTACCTGCCTCGGTGGCGGAATTGGTAGACGCATGCGACTCAAAATCGTATGTCCGTAAGGACGTGTGGGTTCGATCCCCACCCGAGGTACCCGAAAAGGCCCTGATTGTATGAATTTCATGCAATCAGGGCCTTTTTTGCATATCCATTTCCCGTGTCGAAAAGCAATCGAAAGGCTTCCCTTCTAGCCATATCCTGCGATCCGGTCCAATGAAGGTAAATCCCGGCCCGAAAAAGCCTTCGCCTGGAGTTAAGATCTGCCCGTTTTGGACGAAATAGCAGATAACGGCAACTTCACCCCTTGAGCCACTAACTCCTCGTATCAGGACATATACGTGTCGGTTTCTCGCAAAATCACCAGCGCATTCCTGTTCATCGCCGCAATGGTGGTGACAACAGGCTTTTTCAGTATTTATCTCTCCGGAAGAATTGACTCTATTCGTCAGGTCGAATTTCCCATGGAGCGATCTCTGCGCGAGGCTGAGGTCAGCATCTGGGAGGCGGTACACGCAGCAGATGCATATCGAAACACGGCGGACGAATTGTATGCCGATATGTATCTCAATCAGGTTCGTGAAGTAGAGGACTACTTTCGTCAGTATGCGGTCCTGAGTGATACCCCCACTGAAAGAGCTGCCGTCGACGAATTTGATATCGCGTGGAATTCTGCCGTTACCAAGGGCCACACCCTTCTGTCGGAGGTGTTGAGGCTCAAGGAAAAAGAAGAATTACTTTTTCAGATCGTAGACGAAGCAGATCACATTCTTGATTTCGAGATCCAGGAAGTGTTCAATCCAAATGATCGAAATCTCATGGAGAAGGAGCGCGCTGTCAGGGAGGTTGAAGTCAGCATTTGGGAAGCCATCCATGCGGTCACCCGGTACAGCGGATTGACGAGGCAGATCGGTAGAAAGGGACACGCTGAAGAAGACTTCGCCCAGCTGATGGAAGCACAGTTCGATGACGTTGAACTGTTCTGGGCCAAATACAAGGTACTGGCTACGTCTGAAAGCGAGGTTGTAGCCATAAATAGATTTGAAACGAGCTGGAGAAAGGCCAAGATTTTTGGTCGAAGTATGGTGGCGCTCGAAAATCAAGCAACAAAATCCGCGAACGAATTCAATTTGGCGGTCGGACGGGCGGATCAGATTATCGACGAAAAAATGCAGCCGTTCATCGCAGCGCGAGTTGAAGCACGAGATGAATCATCTCGCACGATGGGCGTCGCGTTGATTGTAGGTATTCTCGGAACGCTCGGAGCTATTCTTGCGGGGCTTTTCTACGCTCGATCTGCCGCGAATCCGATCCGAAAACTTCAGGACGCACTCGTCGAACTGGCGAACGGCAACCTCGAACATGAAGTCGGAATCGAACACCAGGACGAGTATGCGGAGCTGGCAAAAGCTTTTTATCAGTTGAGTGAACAGTTAAGTGCATCGAAGGCGGAGATCGCAAAAGAGTCCAAAGGAAGACTCAAGGCTGAGTCAGATGCAACGCTCGCTGCTTCGCGAGCCGCCGAAGCCACACTTTCATCAGAAGCCAAAAGCCGATTCCTGGCCGTCATGAGTCACGAGATTCGTACGCCGTTGATCGGCGTTCTCGGAATGGCAGGATTTCTTGCCGAATCCGACCTTGATGGAGAACAACGATCACATGTGGACATCCTCAACCGGTCTGGAAACGCCCTGCTCGAATTGGTAAATGACATCCTCGACTTTTCAGCAAATGAAGCAGGCGAGCTCAGTCTGAACGAGGAAAACTTTGATCTGAAGGACCTTGTTGACGATGTGTACCAATTGATGATACCAAACGCCCGGCAGAAAGGAATCGAGCTGATTACTGATTATGCGGTCGATTGCCCTGCTCGTTTTGTGGGAGATCCGATCCGGATCAGACAGATCGTGATGAACACGGTATCCAACGGCATCAAATTCACCTCCAAGGGAAGTGTACGAATAGAAGTGGAGCATGTAAGCCGCAAGAAAGGAGAATCGAACGTCAGCCTCACGATTCAGGACTCGGGTATCGGCATCGAAGCTGAGGACCAAAAGCGGATGTTTACTCCCTTCGAACAAATTGATGGCTCTTCGACACGATCTACCGGTGGGGTTGGTCTTGGACTGGCGATCATTAAGCAGCTTGTTGACGCCATGAAGGGAGAAATTGAAATCGACAGTACGCCTGGTCGCGGAACGGCGTTTCGAATGATTCTGCCCATGGCAGTTGCCAAAAACAAAAGGCGTGCGCCAAGAGGTGGATCGAAAATGGGCAGCACATCCGCCTAAAGCCAATGTCCGGCATCCGAGTGTTTTCGCAATAAACAGAGCCCCTGACACGTAGTCGAAAACGTATCAGGGGCTGACTTTTAGAGGCGGGAGTTCTCCTACTTCACCAGGATCATTGTTTTGCTCGTGCTAAAGCTCTCAGCGTTCAAACGGTAGAGATAGGTACCGCTCGGTAAATCCTCTGCGTTAAATCGGAACTCCTGAAGACCGGATGCCAAATCACCATCGTGAAGCACTCGCACTTCTCGTCCGGCAATGTCGTAGACGACGAGTGTGGCACGTTCACGCTGAGGCATCTGAAAACGAATAGTGGTCGTCGGATTGAACGGATTCGGATAATTTCCGAGGTCAAGCGAAGAAGGAATTTCAGGATCAGGAGTTTCTTCACTTGCCACATTGCTGCCTGGCGTGACTGTAACTTCAACGTCGAGTTCAATCTGTGTGCCGTAATAATCGGCTGCAGAGACGAGAACGGTATTGGAGTATGAACCGGGTTCAAGCTCTGCTGCCGACACCCTGAAAACGATTTCGGATGGCTCTCTGGACGGTAGGGATTCTTCGTCCATGCCGAGGATCCATTCAGCGTCATTTTCGCTTTCCGTGGTATAGAATACAGGAGCAATGCTCGGGTTATACGCGGTCTGTGTGACGTAAACAGTTTCTCCTTCACGTACTTCAACGTGAATGGTGCCAGTCTGAACTACGGTTGGAGGGGCGTGATGATAGAACTCTTGAACCGTGCGAAATCCATCGTTTGTAGGTCCGGCCATTACCTGAACCGAGCCTTCCGAAAGAGGGCAACTTCCTTCGAGTCTTGGTTGGTCACACGTCTCGCATTCCCTGCCCGCAAACACTTCTTCGGTTGTAGAGAACGGTGTCGTCTCCATGCCGGACGTGTCGACATGTTTCGCTTCCGAGAGATCCAGGGTCAGATCCACTGACGCCACCTGCCAGTCGGCAGACCCGGAATCGCTCAAATCTCGAGGCATCGAAACAGTTTTTGATGCGATTAAACAAAGTGTTTCTCCCTGCTGCAACCACAGATCAACAGGATGTTCGAACAAGCCATCAAATCCTGTATCTGTAACCTGACGGTGTACGTCCAGGCTCAAATTCAGGCTTCCTTTTGGAGCTGCCTCCCGTTCCATCAGCTGGATTCCGAGATAGGCATCTCCTCCTTCCACAAAATGTACACCTTCCAAACGTGTCCATGAACCGTCAGCCGATAGTACGGCGGCATACCATTCGCCCGCATCGAGACAATCGACACTTCTAGCCGTTGATCTGAAACGGATTGCAGCCTCTCCGTTCGGTTCGATTTCCATTGGTTGACGGTCAATTTCGCAGTCAGCGTCTTCACGGAATTCTTCGTCCCGTGAAAAGAAAAGCGTCAGACTTGCTGTGTGGGGCTCAGACGTATTGTTGACAGCTTTGACATCGACCCCAAACGTTTCGTCGAGATTTCTGTGATTGGGATTCTCTTCATCCTCGTTACTCCAGGTGGCGTTCACCTCTTCTAGAGTACCTGTTGCTGCCGAACCCATCGTTCCTGATAGACTGGATGTGTTCCTCATCTCTTCTCCAAACACGATGATGATCAGCGCCAGAGAGACAGTGACCAAGCTGATGACCATCCACTTTTTCTTTGCGGGGCGAGACGGAGGGGCGGAGGCGGGTTGAAATGACATGTGATCTTCTCCTGATAAGGCGTTTTATAAAATACAATTCTGACAGAAAGAAGTTGGTTACGACGTTGAAAGTAGCGATTCGAGATGCGTCACCTGCCGATGGTTTCAAATTTCAATATGTTGTCAGGGTCAGCAATGAGACTTTCGCAAACTCAACTTAATCTCCAGCAAACACATACCGTGACACTTCCATTATCCCGCCGCTTAGGTTCGCTGGACGCCCTTCGTGGGCTGACCATTGCGGCCATGCTACTGGTCAACAATCCAGGCTCCTGGAGCAATATATATTGGCCACTCGAACACGCTGCCTGGAACGGATGGACGTTTACGGATCTCGTTTTCCCATTCTTCCTTTTCATGGTCGGCATTTCGATGATGTACTCGTTCCCGAAACGACTTGCTGCGGGAGCGTCGCGAAGAGAATTGTTCGCTCACGTAGTCCGGCGGTCGGCGGCTCTGATGCTTCTGGGCTATTGGGGAGCGTCCTGGACCCGCCTTTTTTGGACCGGAATGGACTCCGGTGGAGTATTATCGATAGTTCTGCGAATCGGATTTGTGGCCGGGGTCACAGGTGCGGTGGTGCTTCTGGCCGGGACCCGATTCCCGAAACGATGGTGGATCATCTTCGGCGCGGGCGCAGCCTGTTTCTTCGCCGCAGCCGTGGGATCCGGCTTTGACGATTCACTTCTCATACGCATTGCCAGTCTTCGCATTCCAGGCGTGCTTGTTCGCATCGCCTGGTGCTACGTTCTTGCCTCCGCCATTTATTTCCTGACTCCCTCTCGTCGCGATCTCATCAGGTGGATCGTAGTCATGCTCGCCATCTACGCGATCTGGATGCTGTGGATACCCATTCCCGGATTCGGCACACCCGACCTGAGCATGGGATTCCCGAACGCGGATACACCAGCCGGCGATCTGTTCTCAAATTGGGCGTTTTTCATCGACTATCATGTTTTTGGCTCCCATACCTGGAGTTTCCGCCAACTGCACGACGCCGACGGAGTCCTTATCTGGTCCTTCGATCCGGAAGGTCTGATCAGCACCATTCCAGCCACAGCCTCAGTGCTGTTTGGGATTTTGACAGGACACTGGCTCCGACGCGAAGACACAGATCAACAGACTAAACTCACTGGCCTTTTTGTTGCCGCGGGATGGCTGCTGCTGGCTGGACTCATCATGAGCATCTGGATGCCCATCAATAAGCGCATCTGGACGAGCTCCTACACCGTATTCACCGCCGGTATGGCGCTCGCTACGCTCGCCATCCTCTACCATGCAATCGACATGAAAGGCCTGAACCGATGGGCGACCCCTTTTATCGGTTATGGACGAAATGCCATTTTTGCGTTCGTCGCTTCAGGTATGATGGCTCAGGTATTGGGTCAGATCCGGGTCGGCGACACATCCCTGAAAGGTGCCATCTACAACGCGTTACCGGGCAGTCCGGAATTCGCTTCATTCCTATTTGGAATTGCGTTTGTATCTCTCTGGGCGGCCGTAGCCTGGATGATGGATCGTAAGTCACTTTATTTCAAGGTGTAACGACCACGTTCTCGACCAAAATCACGTTTCTCCGTTCAAGCGGGCCGTGAAAGCTTCCTTTTTCGCGTCAGGAAACGAACCGCGAAAATCACGAGCAATATCGCTCCGTATATAAGCGGCTCGCTGGTTTCGAGCTTGACCTGCCACAAAAAATGTAATACGCCCAGCACGGCCACGGCGTAGATTGACCTGTGCAATCGCGTCCACTTCTTCCCGCCCATTCTTCTGATCCATCCTGAAGTGCTCGTTACCGCCATCGGGATGAGTAGAACCCAGGCGGCAAATCCGACAAGCACCCAATTGTGCTCTGCGACATCCTGGAGAATGGCTCCAAAATTCAACCGATGGTCGAACACGAAATAGCTCAGGACGTGAAGGGTCGCATAAAAAAACGCAAAAAGACCGATTGGCCTTCTGAGCGTCGTCAGCTTATTGTACCCCGAGAGCCGGCGCAGAGGCGTGATCGAAAGAGTGACGAACAGAATAACGAGAGCTCCGGTACCGGTCCAGTGCTGAATCAGCTCAACCGGATCATCGACAAAGCCGCCGCCAGAGAACCTACCAAAAAGAAAAATGCGATCAACGAGAATAAGCAGCGGTAGGAGAGCCGCCAGCCAGATCGCTACCTTTATCCACCGCATGGGCTTGGTCCACCGCATGGGCCCGAACCTAAAGCGCGCCATCAATAGTACTTGCGAAGATCCATGTCCGCATACATGGACCCTACTTCTTCTTCGTATCCGTTAAACATGAGCGTTTCTCTTCTGAAAAACTCACCGAGGCGTCGCTCCGTCGCTTGAGACCACCGAGGATGATTGACCTCCGGATTTACGTTGGCATAAAAACCGTATTCCCGAGGTATTGCCTCGTTCCACGTCGTCCGAGGTTGCCTTTTGGTAAATCGGATCCTCACGATCGACTTGCCGCCTTTGAAGCCGTATTTCCACGGCACGATAAGCCTGATGGGCGCGCCATTCTGAGGAGGTAGTGTTTTTCCGTATACACCCGTAACCATCAGTGTCAGCGGATTGAGGGCTTCGTCCATCCGAAGGCCTTCAACATACGGCCAGGGAAGGACAGGGCTCAATTGGCCGGGCATACGTCGATTGTCCAGCAAAGTCGTGAATTCAACGTAGTTCGCTTGCGTGGTCGGTTTCAGCCGTTCAATCAGACTTTTGAGCGGAAAGCCATTCCACGGAACGACCATGCTCCATCCCTCAACACATCGGTGTCGATAGATGCGCTCTTCGACTTCAAATCCATCGATCAATTCCTCCAAATTCCAGGTGCGCTCTTCTTCGACCTCTCCATCAACCTTTACTTCCCAGTTGTCGGTCTTGAATCCCTGTGCATTCCTTGCCGGATCTTCTTTGCCGGTTCCGAACTCATAGAAGTTGTTGTATCCGGTGACAGTTTCCCACGGTGTGAGATCATCGTCAAGGCCTGACAGAACTTCATCAGACACGACGCGCATATCCCGATCATTTCTGGCGAACACCCCTCCCGCTACGAGAGCTCCACCTACACCGGCAGCCGAAGCCTTGGCGATGAAGGCTCGACGATTCATGAACAGTTTTTCGTCCGTGATGTCTGCGCCTGTCAGATCCGGAGCTTTTTTGAAGTACATCGGCTCGATGATTGTCTTTCTGGCAGATGAATACATCAAGCGCGTCTTCTGGTTTCACCACCCTCGACCGAGCCAGTGATCAGGAGTCATCCTGGCTTGCTCCGCCACCAAACAGTCGATAGTCCAGCGACAGCCTACCGGCGCCGAATATCAGAGTGAGAGCGAGAAGAAACAGAACCAGCATCGACAGTTCTAGCGACTGATTTGTCGAGGCGAAACCCCATTCAACAGCCACGAAAAATGTCGCGTTTGCCATTATCGGGATCTGGATGAGAGCAGCAATCCGAGTCATCAATCCCACAGTCAGCATCAGTCCTCCGATCAGATGCGAAAACGCCACCAGGCCACTGGCACCGGAAATGTCTCTACCGGGCGCCAGTTCAGCCAGTGACTCCGGATTCATCAGGAATGCAATCCCGCGCACAGCCAGGGCGAGGCCCAGAAAGACGCGGATGACGTCCCAGCCCCAGGAATTATGGGTAACCTGCCAACGGATCAGTTGCTGATACTTGTTCATTCCGATTGTCGAATCACTCATGCTACCGATTCCTCTACAAATTCGGGAAGATCAACCCAGAGTGGGTCTCCCGGTGGTTTAAAATTTCTGGTCGCGACGAAATTCCATCCGTCGTGAAAATTGAGTTTGAACTTGCCGCCACCAAATTTTGCTGACAGGTATTCTTCAGGGTTGTTAAGCAGATCAAATCGCTCCCTGACATGGCCCTTGTCAAGACACTTGAATCGGACAGATCCTCGCCAGGGCTCCTGAACGAGTATCGTGACGAGCGAGCGTCCGAGCGTCTCGAAGAAAGCCTGTTGCAATTCATCATCGGTCGGTTCGGGCGATGCTGTTTTTACTTTCTTCGTGACATACTTCTCGTAGAGTGGCCACACCCAATCCATCTTATTCCTCCCGCAGCGCCCAGCTGAAAAAGAAAAAGAAAAATCCAACGATGGCAAAAAGAAGCGCCGCAGTAACGGCAACTTCTGCGGGAGTAATTTCAAACGGTAGCGCCTCCAGTCCAATGATCATCACGACGCAAGCCGCGCTGACGGAAACGACATATTTCCCCACCACAGCGATATTGGCTGCGATGCGGGTCATGTCATTATTCAGAGATGACTCGTGTTGGCGGATCTGTTCCTGAATTTCTTCAAGCTCATCTGCCCTGAGTTGGTCTGCGTCTTCCACTTTCTTCTTGAGCTCGACAGTCAGCACCCGCAGCCGCGCCTGTCGCTCAAGTTCGTCGTCTTTGCCTTTGACAAATATCAGGTAGTCCAGCGAGAACTGTCCTGAACCCAAGCGGAAGATGATGGCCAGAAGCAACAGAACAATCACGGACAATTCGAACGACTGGTCCGCCATGAACGGACCACCCTGAACGAGAGAGATGACCACTGCTCCAACCAGAACCGGAATCTGAATCAGGGCAGCAAACTGGCTCAGTAGCCCCACAGACAGCAAAATGCCACCGAGAAGATGCGCGATGATGACGACGATCAGGAGGATCGATGGAAGGAACTGGTCCATTCCCGCGCTTTCAACCAACTGTAGAATTCTGGAAGAGTCGCCGATAAACAGGACGCCCCTGATGAATAACGCAACCCCGATAAAGATGCGGGTGAAGTCCAGCGCGAAATCTGTGTGGGACCTGGACAGATCCAGGATTTTTGTTGGTGCACTCATGTGATGTCCGGGATGAATTCCAACTGGTGCCGATGATCAATGTCCATATCAATGTAAGCGGACGTTTCAGTAAAGAGCAACCTTACATTTGATTGCGGGGAATTACCGGTTGACTTTGATCCTTTGATAACAATTCTCGATATTCTTGAATGCGATTTCGTTTGCAGGTATTCAGCTGCCGACACGTCGGTCAAATTATCATCATCCTACCACACTCGTCATTATGAAACGACTCCCACTCATTCATTCCTTTCTGGTGCTCTCCCTCCTCTTCATCTCCGCTTGTGGCGGCGGTGAAAGCGGCGAATCTGCCGACTCCGGTTCCTCAGATGCTCCAGCTGCAGCCGCAGCTGACTCTACACCGATGGGAACGGCATCCGTCAGTGGAACGATTTCATTTGAAGGCACGGCTCCTGCAATGCCAAATGTCCGATTGAATCGGGAGTGTTCTGAAGTGAGTGATGGGCACACTGCACAAAATGTGGTCGTCAACGATAATGGCACATTGAAAAATGTGTTTGTGCAGGTCACAGCGGGCCTTCCAGATGGATACTCATATGCCCCACCATCCGATCCTGTCGTTTTTGACCAGGCAGGATGCAAATACACGCCACACGTCTTCGGCGTCCAGGTGGGTCAGGAAGTCAAAATCCTCAACAGTGACCCCTTTCTGCACAACCTGAATGCATTGGCTGAGCAGAATCGACCATTCAACTTCGGTATGCCCAAACAGGGAGACGAAAGACTCCGCTCTTTCCGGGTCACTGAGACCATGATGAAAATCAAATGTGATGTACACCCGTGGATGGGTGCCTACGCCAATGTTACGGATCACCCGTACTTCTCTGTGAGCGGGGACGACGGTAGTTTCTCCATTGGGGACCTCCCGGCTGGCACGTACACGATTTCGGCATGGCACGAAGAGTACGGCGAGTCTGTGCAGACAGTCACCGTGGGTGACGGCGAGTCTGCCGCAATTTCTTTCTCATTCGCAGCAGCGTCTTGACGCGATTTGAGCAAAGCATTTTCTCAGAATCAGATAAAAAGAGGCCTATGATGTACTGACGGGACGGTACCACTGAACGGGTACCACGCAGTATCACAGGATCCTCTCATCAACACCTGGTCTATTATGACACACGGAATTGAGCCGGAGTCCGGTGGTATGGCAGTGAATGAAGGACACGAGGCGAGCGAAGACCATCACCACGAGGAAGCCAGCTTCTGGCGCAAGTATATATTCTCGACCGATCACAAAGTAATCGGTCTGCAGTACGGGTTTACCGCGCTGCTATTCCTACTGTTCGGTTTCAGCCTGATGATTCTGATGCGCTGGCAGCTGGCGTATCCCGGCGAACCAATTCCGTTCATTGGATGGTTGTTCAGCGATGAAACGGCTCCGGGTGGTGTGATGCTTCCCGAGTTCTATAACCAGCTGGGAGCGATGCACGGGACGATTATGGTGTTCCTTGGAGTCGTTCCGCTGGCTGTGGGAGCATTCGGTAATTACATCGTCCCCCTTCAGATTGGTGCGCCGGACATGGCGTTTCCCAAGCTGAATATGGCGAGCTACTGGGTCTTCGCCGTTGGTGGCCTCATCATGTTGGCCTCGTTTATGGTACCCGCAGGCGCGGCAAAAGCCGGCTGGACATCATATCCACCGCTGTCGAATATTGAGACCATGGGGCAGACGATGTGGCTGTTCGGAATGGTGTTTCTCATAACCTCTTCCCTGCTGGGAGCCGTGAACTTTCTGGTCACGATCATCCAGCTTCGCGCCGAAGGCATGACGTATTTCCGCATGCCCTTCTTCACCTGGACACAGCTGGTAACTGCCCTCTTGCTTCTTCTGGCCTTCCCGCCTCTCGAAGCGGCCGGCATCCTGCAACTGTCGGATCGACTTCTGGATACCAGTTTCTTTATGCCGTCCGGCTTGGTAATCAGTGGGGAAGTTCTTGATATAAGCGGAGGTGGTAGCCCTCTGTTGTGGCAGCACCTTTTCTGGTTTCTGGCTCACCCCGAGGTATACGTCCTGATTCTGCCTGCGATGGGAATTGTGACGGAAATCATTGCAAACAACACTCGCAAGCCTATCTGGGGACTGAAACTCCTCATTTACTCGATCATCTTCCTCGGATTCATGTCATTCATCGTGTGGGCCCACCACATGTTCATCACCGGTATGGGGACGAGCCTGAGTACGTTCTTCCAGATCACAACCATGATCATATCCATACCCTCGGTCATTGTGCTTTCGGGACTTTTCCTCACCCTGTGGGGAGCGTCCATCCGATTCACAACTCCGATGATGTTCGCTCTGGCATTCCTGCCGATGTTCGGGCTCGGAGGTCTGACCGGATTGCCGCTGGGCCTCGCCCCGACGGACATTCCACTCCACGACACGCTGTATGTAATTGGTCACTTCCACTACGTCGTGGCGCCCGGTACCATTTTCGCCCTGTTCGCCGGTATCTACTATTGGTACCCGAAAGTCACCGGACGAAAAATGAACGATACCCTCGGAAAGATTCACTTCTGGGGATCGTTCATCGCAATGAACGGCATCTTCTTCCCCATGTTTTTCCAGGGTCTGGCCGGAGTTTCACGTCGCCTCTATGATGGTGGCGCCAGCTATGATTTTGCGGAAGGAGTGATTCACTTCAACGAATTCATGTCGATCTCGGCATTCATTCTGCTTGCGTTCCAGGTTCCATTCATCATCAACTTTTTCATGAGCATCAAGAAAGGGAAGAAGGTGGATTCGAATCCGTGGGAGGCCACGACGCTCGAATGGACAGCCACTACTTCGCCACCGTTGGGACATGGCAATTTTGAAGAAGTCCCCTCCGTTTACCGCGGCCCATACGAGTACAGCGTACCCGGAGCCGATTCGGACTTTTCACCACAGAACCAGCCTTAGACCCCACAATAATGGATATTCCCTATACCGTAAAAACTCGGCCGGATACCGGGGTTAACAACGCC
>CAZEHJ010000091.1:0-11895 GCA_964512485.1 uncultured Rhodothermales bacterium
GCTTCCTTTTACGCCCGCTTCCTCAATCAGGAGCGAGCTGTTCTTTGGGAAGACAACGAAAAGGGTGGCATGATCCACGGATTCACCGACAACCATATCCGGGTGGAAACACCTTTTGAGGCCTCGAAAGTGGGCGTGATCGAGAGGGTTCAGCTTTCTGCAATCGCATCCTCGGGAAATGCGACCGCCTCTGAATTGATTCAACTCCCAACTCTTTGATTCGGGTCTGACAACTTCTTACCCGGCCTTCCGTCTCCAATCAAACTGCTATGTCCAAATTATTTTCATCCCATCGCATTTTCGTTCTCGCGCTGATTTTCTTGATCGGCGGATGTGAGATTGTTGGCCCTGATCGATCCGAAATGGATGCGCTTTCGGATGCCCGTGCGGAGTGGAATAATTACCAGGATGGGACCTATAGTTTTCTTCTCAACCGGGGGTGCTTTTGTATTGTGGCCGGGCCATTCTTCGTTCAGGTCATCGACACAGACGTTGTGACCGCCATCAGCACCCATTCCAACGAGGTGGTTCGGCCTGAAGATCTGCAATACATCGAAACGGTTGATGATGTCTTTGACATGATCGAAGATGCGCTGGAAAATGCAGACGAGATTGAAGTCGAATACTCAGAATTCGGCTATCCCACATCGGTTGATATAGACTGGATCAAACAGGCCGTCGACGATGAGATGTTCATCACGATCAGCGAGCTTCAGCCGGGAATCGCCATAATCGATTGATTCTCGATCACTCGCTGCTTCGCAGGCTGACGGATGGTTGCGCCGTAGCAGCGCGGGCGGCGTGATAGCTGACGGTGATCAAGCCGGTGGCCATCAGAATCAGCGCTCCAATCAGGAAGACGTCAACGCCGAGTTCGGTCCGGTAGGCAAAGGTCGACAACCATTCTTCAACCGCCATCATACTGAGTGGCACAGCGATGAGGACAGCTGCCAGAATCAGGACGGCAAATTCCTTCGAAACGAGTATGACAATGCCAGCCGAACTGGCACCAAGTGCTTTGCGAATCCCGATTTCCCTGGTCCTTGTCTCAGCGATGAACGCAGCGAGTCCCAAAAGCCCCAGGCATGCGATAAAAAGAGCGAAAAGGGTAGAGATTCGAAGCATTCCTCCCCATTTCACATCCGCCTGATACAGACTTTCCAGTTCCATGTCCAGAAGAGACCACGTAAACGGGCTGTCCGTGAACAGCTTCCAGGTCTGCTGAAGGTCCAGAACGGTCCCTGCAAGATTGTTTTCTGCCACACGGGCGAGAACGATGGTGGGAAAGTGTGTTGACGTGAAAAACAGTGGACCGATTTCGGAATGAAGGCTCTCATAATTGAAATCACGCACGATCCCCACAATTTGAAATGCCAGACTGTCCGATTCCGGATTCACAAAAACCATCTCTCCCGTGGCTGTTTCCGGTTCTGACCATCCGAGCGTGCGAGCTGCAGTTTCATTGAGAATGATTGATCTCAGATTTTGGCTGGGATCGTCATGAAATCCTGCCCCACTCAGAAAGGAAATGCCCATCGTTTCGAAATAATGTGCATCGACCCAGTTTCGCTGGACAACATGGATGTCCTCCGGGCCATCTTCCAACCGGCGCAGCGTGTGTCCGTCCGAATGCCGTTTTCCCGGGTACGAGGAAGCGGTGGCCGCTACGGAAACGACCGAGGAATTCTGGAGCCATGCATTGCGCATGGATGCATACTGGGAGCGCGTCTCCTGCCCCGGCACCGGAATGGCAAGAACATTGTCTGAGTTAAAGCCGAGATCAACACTCTGAATATGCGCTATCTGCTTTGACACCATGAGTGTCACCACAATCAATACGGCGGAAGCTGAAAACTGTGCTACAACCAACAAATTGCGCAGTCGGCGACCGGATCGACTGGATACAAATGCTCCTTTCAGCACTCTCGCCGGCTGAAACCGCGAAAGAAACAGTGCCGGGTAGCTGCCGGCCATCAACCCCATGACCAAGGACAGCGCGAGTCCGGCCAAGAGCAAGTTCACCGACACATTTGACAAGAGGAGCTCTTTGCCTGTGACATTCTCCAAAAAAGAGCTGAACGCAAAGACGATTCCCACACTCACAACGAGGGAGACAAATACGAGCACAAAAGCCTCGACATAGAACTGCTGAATCACTTCAGCGCGTTTCGCGCCAGCCACCTTTCTGACTGCGACTTCCCGCGCTCGCTTCATCGCTCGTGCAGTCGCGATATTTACATGATTAATGCTGGCGATCAGAAGAACCAGAACGCCGATGGAGATGAGCATGAACATGAATCTGATATCGCCATTGGCCTCCAACTCACTCGACATTTGAGAACGCAGATGGATACTGGTCAGTGGCTGGGCGTCCAATTCAAAATTGGTCCGCGCCCCCGCCATGCGGGCCCTCAGTGGCTCGATGGCCTCTTCGAGTTGGTCCGCACTCACCCCTGGCCGAGTCCGGACATACGTATAAAAAACGGCCCACTCTTCCATGATGCGGCTGTAGCTGACCAGAGGCAAGGTGGACATGGACGCCACAAAATCAGGATGAATGTGGGAGTTTGCGGGAATGTCCGCAAGAATCCCCGTAACAATCAGGTCAGTCCCGCCCTTATACCGAATTGTTTGGCCAATCGGATCTTCTTCGCCGAAATACCTGCGCGCTGAGGACTCGGTCAGCAGAACAGAGTTCGGTTGATTCAAGGCCTTCTTGCTGTTTCCCCTCAGTAGTTCGAAGGTGAACACATCGAAAAATGAGCTGTCTGCAAAGTAAAAGCTCTGTTCGTAGGACCCCATATCGCCATTGGATATGAGCGGGACTTCCCAGTGCTTGAACAACCGCACGACGGACTGGATGTCGGGATAATCTGTCGAGAGCGCCTCTGCCATTGATGCCGGCATGAGGGCACGATAGTCGCCATCACGGGCTGATCTGATTCTGTGAACGGACTCGGCGTCTTCGTGAAATCGGTCGTAGCTGAGCTCATCCTGTACATACAATACGATTACAAGGCTCGCGACCAGAGCCAGGGACAATCCAGAAACTGTGATGCATGTCTGAACCGCATGCCGCCTGAACGAACGAAGCGATATATGCACATAATGCTTCAGCATTGACAGGCCGAAAAGCATCTCATTCAAAAAGCTTTGACTGCGTTTGTGTTTTCCGAATCGAACGGGTTGATATGCATTTTCCAGTTCAACCTGATTTCCCAGCGATTCCGATGCTGTTAAAAATGCCTGTTTGGGTTTGGCGCCATCCTTTGTCAGACGCAGAATCTCCTTTCTCAGATGGTCTTCCAACTCATCGAGATCATCCTTAAGGAAAATGCGTCGCAATTCCAGGGAGTGTCGCCAGGAACCGATCGCCCTCTCAAGATCATACCTTTGTTCGCGCATGGTCTTTCTCCTCTCAGTCAGACTGCCAGTCTGGGTTGAAGACCCCATAGTCGAGCCAATATGGCATCGACTTGCAGCCATTGGTGCCGTTCCTGCTCCAGCTGCGCCTTTCCTCCGGAACTGATGCGGTAGTACTTGCGGCGTCGGCCCGATTCAGTCTTCTGCCAGTACGACTCAATAAATCCTTCGTCTTCCATTCTATGGAGTACGGGATACAACGATCCATCCTTCCATACCAATTGACCGAACGAATACTCTCGGACGCTTTGGATAATCTCGTATCCGTAGGAGTCCTCTTTGGCGAGAATGGAAAGCAGAATGGGGCGTACGGAGGCCCCAACCAACTCTTTTGAAATCATGACCGACTCATTTGCATTGATCTTCTATGTACCTCCACAGCATACATAGATCTTCAATGTTAGTCAAGGCATAGACGGGTCGGTCGGCCAATTCCAACCTTTATCTTGACAGATATAGGTTTCTCATTTACTCGGCGCTTCGCGCCTCGTGAATTCGAACCTGACGTTGCTTCGCAACTCCCTGGTCCGCTCCGCGGACCGATCTGCCCCTCTTCAGATCCCTCTATCGGTTTCGCTCGTTCGCGGATCTCATCATCGGGACAGATAGAGATTCCTCATTTACTCGGCGCTTCGCGCCTCGTGAATTCGAACCTGACGTTGCTTCGCAACGCTTGCACTGCTGCGCAGCGCAGCCTGCCGCTCTTCGGTTTCCGAAATGAACTCCGTTCATTCCGAACCCACTTATCGCGACAGGTACAGGTTTCTCATTTCAAAAGGTTTGCGGAAATGCTCGTCGTTGAAATCCTCGATGAAGGCGATAGCTTCGCCCGTTGATTTCATCTCGGGACCGAGCTCTTTGCGCACTTCCGGGAATTTGTCCCAGGAAAACACGGGCTCTTTGATGGCATAGCCTTCAAGACTTGACTCGAGTTCTCCTCGTTCATCGAAGTCTTTCAGTTTCTCCCCGAGCATCACTTTCGTGGCGATATTTGAGATGGGGATACCAGTAGCTTTCGCAACGAACGGCACTGTCCTCGATGCCCGTGGATTGGCCTCAATCACGTAGACTATCTCATTCTTGACCACCATCTGGACATTGATCAAGCCGAGAACTCCGAGGCGGAGAGCGATCTCCCTGATATACTGACGGACTGTGTTCTGAACCTCATCTGACATTGAATATGGAGGTAGAACAGCGGTTGAATCGCCTGAATGGACACCAGCTGGCTCAATATGCTGCATTATGCCGCACACCCACACATCGTCTCCATCACAAATGGCATCAACATCCAATTCGATCCCGTCTTCGAGGAAAAGATCGAGAAGGATGACGTTGTCCGGCATCAACTTCCAGATCTGCTGAGTGTACAGTTCTACTTCTTCCTTGTTGATTGCGATGCGCATGCCTTGGCCGCCAAGCACGTAGCTCGGGCGCACCAGAAGCGGGTACCCGATCACTTCGGCGCGCTCGACCGCTTCGCGCTCTGAGCGCGCCGCGCCATAGGGCGGAAACGGAATCTCAAGTTCTTTCAAAATATCCGAGAATCGACTCCGATCCTCTGCCAGATCCATGTTGTCGAACTGCGTGCCGATGATTGGAATTCCGAGTCGTTCAAAGTCGCGTGACAATTTCAACGCCGTCTGCCCGCCCAATTGGACAATCACGCCGTCCGGATTCTCGTGCTCAATGACATCGCGTACCCGCTCCAGATACACGGGTTCGAAGTAGAGCTTGTCGGCCACATCAAAGTCTGTCGAGACCGTCTCCGGATTGCAGTTGATCATGATGGCCTCATAGCCCATCTCCTTGGCGGCAAGGACCCCGTGCACGCACGAATAATCAAATTCTATCCCCTGCCCGATCCTGTTGGGACCACTACCAAGAATGACAACCTTTTTGCGGTCTGAGACTTCGCTTTCAGAATGGGATTCGTAGGAGGAATAGTAGTACGGCGTCTGTGCGGGAAACTCTCCAGCGCACGTATCGACGACTTGATACGACGGCGTCACACCCAACGATTTGCGGTAGTCCCGCACTTCGTCAACTGAAATCTCTTCCTGAACCAAGTGCGCAATCTGGAAATCCGAAAAACCGAAGCGCTTAATCTGCTGCATGAACGACTTGTCGATCTGGCGCAGCACTTTTTTACGGATCTCATCCTCAATCGTCACAATATCCTGTATCTGGAACAGAAACCAGGGATCTACCTTCGTAATGTCCGATACCTCTTCTACGGAAGCACCCAGCTTGAACGCATTTCGTATTTGAAGCGTGCGGTCCCAGTAGGATTTCTTGAGTCGGTCCCGGATCTCGAATCGCGCTGTCTCATCACGATCTGCGCCCAGTCCGTGATATCCATTTTCCAGGCTCTGCCACGCTTTCTGCAGGCTCTCAGCAAAGGTCCGACCGATGGCCATCACCTCTCCGACCGCTTTCATCTGTGTCGTCAGTTCCTCATCGACTCCTTCGAATTTTTCGAAATTGAATCGAGGAATCTTGGTGACAACGTAGTCGATGGACGGCTCAAAACACGCTGAGGTCGTTCCTGTAACGTCATTTTTAAGCTCGTCGAGCGTATATCCGACGGCCAGTTTTGATGCCACTTTGGCGATAGGATATCCAGTGGCTTTCGAGGCAAGTGCAGAGGAGCGAGAAACCCGCGGATTGATCTCGATGGCGATCAGACGATTCGTCTTGGGATCCACGGCAAACTGCACGTTGCACCCCCCTGCGAAAGTGCCGATGGATCGCATCATGCGGATGGCCGCATCGCGCATTATCTGATACTGCTTGTCTGTGAGCGTCTGACTCGGAGCCACCGTCAGCGAATCGCCCGTGTGAACGCCCATCGGATCGACATTTTCGATCGTGCAGATGATGATGACATTGTCCGCCGAGTCACGCAAAAGCTCAAGTTCAAATTCTTTCCACCCCACCAGACACTCTTCAATCAGTACCTCATGAACAGGTGAGAGCTCCAGACCCCTCATGACCTTTCTGTCGAATTCCTCCGGAGCCCAGATAATTCCGCCTCCGCTTCCACCCAGAGTAAAGGAAGGACGAATCACTACCGGGAGTCCGCCGAGATCTTGCGTGATCTCTTTGGCCTCTAGAAGGCTTTTTGCCACTTTCGACCGGCCCTGATCAATTCCAATTTCCTCCATCAGATCACGGAAAAGCTGGCGATCTTCGGTGATGTTGATCGCATCGATATCCACACCAATCACGTCGACACCCATTTCCTCCCAGTATCCTTGCTCATGCAGCGTATTGGCGAGGTTCAATGCCGTTTGACCTCCCATCGTGGGGAGCACCGCGTCGGGTCTTTCTTCTTCAACGATTTTTTTGATGGACTCCGGCGTCAGCGGACGTAAGAAAATCTTGTCTGCCGTGACCGGGTCGGTCATGATCGTTGCCGGGTTCGAATTGACGAGAATAACCTCGTATCCTTCTTTCCTCAGAGATCTCGCCGCCTGACTGCCGGAATAGTCAAATTCGCAGGCCTGGCCGATGACAATCGGGCCACTTCCGATGAGGAGGATCTTTTTGATATCCGTGCGCTTGGGCATTCTCGTTGTATTTCAGTCTGGGGTGAGCTGGCGTTATCGGCCAGCGTAAATCATTTCAGGAGTGGCCTCGACGGTAGTCTTCACGCCGCGATGTTTCTCAATGTCAGCCATGAACTCGTCAAACAGGTAATGACTGTCATGCGGACCGGGTGAGGCTTCCGGATGATACTGGACCGAGAAAGCCGGGCAATTCACAAAACGTACGCCCTCCACTGTCTCATCATTCAGATTGACGTGTGTTACCCGAGCGACATCATCGGTAATAGATTCTTTGTCGATCGAGAATCCGTGATTCTGCGTAGACACTTCAACATGCCTTGTAGCCAGATTTTGTACCGGATGATTGGCTCCACGGTGGCCAACAAACATTTTGTAAACGTCAATTCCGGCAGCCAGAGAAAGGAGCTGATGCCCAAGACATATTCCAAATAGCGGAATGCCGGTACCCATCGCCTTCTTGACCATTTTAACCGAATCCGGCATGGCACGTGGATCACCCGGTCCATTTGAAAAAAAGATTCCGTCCGGCGCCCAATCCAAAACCTCTTTCAGCTTGGTGGCGGCAGGAAAAACCCGAACCGCACAGCCACGTGCTTTGAATGAGCGCAAAATATTCTGTTTCACGCCAAAGTCGTACACAGCGATTTTGGGTCCATCGCCCGAAGCAAAGTCGTAGGCACTCTCGACCGTTACCCTCGATGCGAGCTCGAGTCCTTCCATGGAAGACCATGCTTTGGCTTTCGCTATAAGCGAGTCATCGTCCAGATCCAGAGAGGAAATCACGGCATTCATCACACCCTTGCTCCTGATATGCAGCACCAGCGCCCTCGTATCAACACCAGATATTCCGACGAGACGGTGTTTTCTCATGAAATCGTCCAGAGACTCATCTGCGTGCATATTTGAATGGCGTTGTGAGAACGCTCTGACGACTACACCTGACACCATGGGTTTGGACGCTTCCATATCGATATCGAGCGTTCCATAATTACCGATGTGAGGGTAGGTCATCATCATGATCTGTCCATGGTAAGATGGATCAGTAAAGATCTCCTGATACCCCGTCATGGATGTGTTGAAACACAGTTCTCCACCGGTTTCGCCGCGATAACCGACCGCAGTGCCTGTGACCACGGTTCCGTCTTCCAGAGCGATTTTGCAGGGTGCCGCATTGAGCAGCGCTTCGCTGTTAAGGCTGTTGATCATGTTCCGGGATCAAGTTTTCTGAGTGCGCATCCGACAAAAAGCCAAAAAAAAAGCCTTCCCAATACCTGTGGGAAGGCTTTACGGTAAGCAATTCTTGCCGGGAGCAGGGTGAGCGCAGAGCACTTGGTTGTTTCAGTTTAAAGTTGGATTGTTCAGAAGAAGTCGGCATCGTTCGCCCTCTGACTGCTCAGAAAAAGCGGCGACTATTCCTCGTCCCTGTTGGCCCTTTGCAAAACATTCCGAATCGAAATGTGTTCGCGGGAGGCTATCTCGCCAAGATACGAACAAGTGGTTCGATCAGTAGCTGCCCTGGGTTGTGACCTCGGTCAAAATACGATGAAACCGAGCACTGATCAATCAAGTCTGATGATTGTGGATTTCTTTCCAGGTGTTGGTCTCAGCCGGCCACAAATTGGGTCCGACCGTTCAGCAACTGTCACGAATCTGAATTGTCCACAAATCGTACCATTGGATCTTGATTCGATCCAGTTTTCCTGAAAACAGTCGATACTGCCATTCTTGGACAAATTTGACAAAAATACGAGACGGAAAGAGCGATATCCGCTTCACTTTCTGGCCACATTGACCTTGAGCCTGCTCCTGGTTAATGGAGCGTTTGTGTTTTGGCCCAACCCGGATACGTCCAACGAAGGGTTGGTATTCGACGCTCGTGGTCAGGAAGTTATCCAGGCTGAAGAGATCCAACAGACTCGACAGGAACAACGCAAGCCGGCTCCTCCCATACCGGCTCCACCGGTTGTGGTACCGGATGACGTGGTACTGGATGACGTTGAACTGGAAATTGCCGACACATCACTGACCCTGGACGAAGCGGGTACTGATGAAGAAGTTGTTGATGGAACCCTCACTGGAAACGAGACGGCCGCACGAGCAGACCGAAGTCCTTCCCCGGTGCGAATAGCTCATCCCATAATACCGAGAGAAGCAAGAAACATCCGCGCAATTGTCGTGATCGAAGTGTTGATCGACGAGCGAGGTCGAGTTCTCAGCTCACGAATTGCCGAGCGCTACCTGGTGAATAGGGACGCCTCCGAACGCGAACCCGTACAGACGATCGGAAACGGAATAGAAGAAGCTGTCATTGCCGCCGCCGAAAAACACACTTTCCGGCCGGCCATCCAGGGTGGTAAAAGAGTTCAGAGCTATACGACTCTCACATTTCGAATCGGAGTGAAAGACTCCTAGGAGATCCCCGCCGGCTCTATGCCGCGCTACTCATGAGTCCGGGATCTGCGGAAAGACTCCATCGAAGAAGCCATCGCCATAGATCTTCGTTACCTCGGCGATTTCAACCCGATAGCCGGCATACCATTCCCTGTAGCGGCTCTTTGCGAGTTTATGAGTCGAGTCTTTTTGGAACGTTGCCAAATCGTCCATCGACCTCCAGTAGTAGACCACTGAACGATTCCCATCGTTGTCGGTCCACCTTTTACGGCCAAGGTATCCTTCGTTCGATTCGGCGATACGATCAATGCGCTCGTCGAGAGTCTGAAACTCCCCGTCGTACGAACTGACCCTGAAAATGAAAGTAGCGGTAATCATGGCGCTGTGTGATTTCGGATGCTCGCAAGTTTACAACTCGAAGATCACGGATCACAGTACCACTGGGACTCTAGCTGTCCCCCACCGGATGTGACTGCCAGATAACGTGGCGGATCATCCACTTGCCATCGATCTTCTCAAGCTGGAAATAGTCAATACCCCAATGAGCTGTCAGTTTGGCCGATGCAGTCTTGTCAAGAACATCGAAAACAACGATTTCGCGAGGGGAGCTTTCGTCTATTCCCTGCTTGTTGTCCGTATTCCAACCCGAGGCCAGGGAGTAGAGCTGATCGTAATTCATGGGAGAAGAACGATAATCGCGGTCAGCTGAAGGCCGCCAGTGCCCGTATTTAACCAGATCCTTGCTCACAGATCGTTCGATCCGATCCGGTTCTGCCTGATAAAGCCCTTCGAGATAGTCTGCGACTGCTGAATGCACACCGTCTTCGTCGGACTGGGCCCATGAAGAAGACGAAAAAGCAAAGAGAAGAAGAAATGGAAGTAGTCGTTTCATGACGATAGGAAAATGAAAGAATGGATTGGTGCTGCGGTATGGCAGTGCAGAACATATCGACTAGACGGGATTCCAGTTCAGAAGTTGCTCGTGTCCGGATCGCTCGTCGGGGGCTTGAATGCAGCGAATTTATCGTCGAATTCCGCTATTCTGTGAAATCGAAAATTGATTGACCACTTCAGAAGATGTCATGGCCGACTCACGCATGAGACCGCAGTTTCAGTTCAGGACGAATTGCACGCCTGAGACTGCATTTATCAGACTGCGGGATTCGCTGAATTCTACAGATGAACCGGTCACTGGCAAAGTATTCCCGGATTCGGCGGTTCTCAAGATTCCGCCATCGGAAATCCATGTGTGGACTCCCCAACTCCAGGTATCCATCGAACCAGACGACACCACAGGCTGCACCGTTCACGGTCTACTTGGTCCGCGACCCAGTGTCTGGTCCCTTTTTGTTGCCAGTTATTCATTTTTCGGCTTTCTGGGAGTCATGGGGGTAATTATTGGCCTTTCGCAGGTATCTCTGGGGCAGGCATCTTATGCCCTGTGGAGCGGTCCCATCTCGATTCTTGCCGTGCTCGCCACCTATGCGGTCGCACGCCTCGGACGCAAGATCGGTCGGCCTCAGAGCAGAAGGCTCAAAACATTCCTTGAAGAAGCACTCTTTGACTGCGGGTAGATATATGAGGACCACTTTGACAGCGCTCCGGGATTTGTTGAGATACTCTTTCTTGCTGTTCGTACTCTCGCTCCTCTTTTTGACGGCATGTGATTCTTCCGGCACCGCGGAAGATGAGGTCGAATCCGGCCCGGTCGAGCTACTTCACGCTTGGGAAGAGGCGGATCCCTCTGATGTTGGAATGGATGCAGATGTCCTCCACGGCGCTTTTCTTGCCGCCGCCGGAATAGATCGTTTGAAAAGCTTGCTCGTCGTGAAAGATGGCAAATTGGTTATGGAGCACTATCTGCATGGCGCGACCAGCGATGACCTTTTTGACGTGCGATCTGTGACAAAAAGTGTCGTGTCAACTGTTGTAGGCATCGCCATTGACGAAGGCAAGATTCCCGGCGTGGACACCCCAATTGGCAATAACCTTGACTTCCTGTCCGAAAATATGCCGGAGGCCATCCGGTCGATAACGGTGCGAAACTTACTGATGATGGCCGGTGGATGGGAGGGTGATGGGTCGATCAATGCGTCGTACAGCAGGTGGGTGAATTCGGGAAATACTGAGGCTTTTCTGATCGACAAACCACGTGTAAACGATCCCGGTATAGTTCACTCGTACAGTTCCTCTTCAGTTCACCTTTTGAGCGTTCTCGCTGCGCAATTCCTGGAACAGCCGTTCGCGTCGTACACTGACACCAGGTTGTTAAGTCAACTGGGCATCGTCGAGCGAGAATGGGAAATATTCGATTCTGGTTATCCGAATGGTGGCGCAGGCCTGGATCTCAAGGCCCGGGACCTGGCAAAGATCGGACAGCTATTTCTTCAGCGCGGTATGTCTGGCAACCGACAAATAGTCTCCGAAGAATGGGTTGATGAGGCATCCTCTCCGAAATTCGGTTTTTCGTTCAACTGGGCGGGATTGACAAACGTGTCATACGGATATC
>CAZEHJ010000092.1:0-11555 GCA_964512485.1 uncultured Rhodothermales bacterium
GCATACTGAACAGGAACGCGACGCGTGCCCTGTGTGATCAGTACGACTCCTGCTGTAATCAACGCGAAGACGCCGATTTCCATAAGGAAGATGAACATGTTGTTTGACAACTCAAGCTCGTTGAGCAGCGATGTTGGCAGAAAGGCTACGATACCGATCATGATGATCAGCGAAATACCGTTTCCGATTCCGTTCTCGGTAATACGCTCACCGAGCCACATCACAAACATAGTCCCAGAAGTCAGCACAATGACCGTGGATATCGTAAAAAATGTATCACCAATCACGATGGCCGATGCTGTAGCTCCGTACTGGAGGTTGATCGCAAAACCGATACTCTGTAACGACGTCACCAAAATGGTGCCGTAACGCGTGAGCTGAGTGATCTTGCGTCTTCCCTCTTCGCCTTCGCGCTGAAGCTTCTGGAAATAGGGAACTACGGCACCCATCAACTGGATCACGATCGACGCCGTGATGTAGGGCATGATTCCAAGCGCAAAAATACCGGCAGCACTGAACGCACCACCCACGAACAGGTCGAGGAGCCCAAGAAGATTGTTGGGATCTGCGTTCGCGTTGATATCTGCGAGAACACTTGCGTCAACACCGGGAAGCGTAACAAATGCTCCCAGGCGATAAATGATCAGGAGACCAACCGTGTAAAGAATGCGGCGGCGCAGTTCCTCGATCTTCCAGACGTTGCGGATACTTTCGGTAAGACCAGCCATAACTTCTGTCGTTTTTTCCCTTTCGGGGCCGGGGGGTGAATCAGTTGTGAGTTAGTTCGCTTCTAGAGGACGGTTGCCGTTCCACCGGCAGACTCTATCTTTTGCTTGGCTGAAGCGCTGAAGGCGTGAGCGGACACCGATAATTTGGCATCGAGATCACCACCACCGAGAATCTTGACCAGTTCACCTTTTCCAATCAGCCCTACTCCGCGGAGTACAGAAGGCGTGATTTCTGCGGAGCCGTCCACACTTCCCGAAGCCACCAGTTCGGCGAGTCGGGAAACGTTCACTCCGTGATATTCCTTTCGGAAATGATTCTTGAAACCAAATTTGGGAACGCGGCGCTGGAGTGGCATCTGACCACCTTCGAACCAGACTGGAATGCTGGCGCCTGAACGGGATTTCTGTCCCTTGTTTCCTTTGGTTGCCGTGTGGGCTCCATATCCGGAACCTTCGCCACGACCGATACGCTTGCGCGCTTTCGTAGACCCTTTTGCGGGTTTGAGATTACTTAGATCCATTTTCTTGGCTCATCGCCCTGCGGATGGCAGAACTCGCTTGTTTTATAATTTGTTTTTGGCCGATGTCGAACCGGAGTTCGAAATCAGGCACTTTCTACGTTGACAAGGTGGTGCACCTTGGCAAGCATTCCACGAATCTGTGGGCTGTCCTCGTGTTCAACAGTTTGATGCATACGACGCAGTCCCAACGCAGCGACAATCTTCTTCTGTTGTCCCGTGCGTCTGATCGTGCTTTTGGTCTGTGTAATTTTGAGCTTGGCCATCGCTATTCAGCTTTTGGCTTCCGTTCCGGAAGCGGTTTATCCTTCAAATACGCGCTTGAGCGGAACGCCGCGACGCTTTGCCACTGCCATTGGATCTTCGAGGTTGCGAAGCGCATCCATCGTTGCAGCAACCTGATTATGCGGGTTGCTTGATCCAAGTGACTTAGACAGAATATCTGTGTACCCTGCGCATTCCAGTACCGCACGAACACCGCCACCGGCGATTACTCCGGTACCATGCGAGGCTGGTTTGAGCAGCACGCGACCGGCATCCTGCTTGCCGATTACCGGGTGAGGTACAGTTCCGCGACGCATGGGCACGCGAACAATGTTCTTTTTGGCATCTTCCGTTCCCTTCGCGATTGCGCTGGAAACTTCGTTTGCCTTTCCAAGACCGGTTCCAACACCACCTTTGCCGTCACCGACGACTACTACGGCGTTGAATGAAAAGCGGCGACCACCTTTCACAACCTTTGCGACGCGCTTGACGGAGACCAGGCGTTCTACCCATTCAATTTGGGAGTCACCTGTACGGTCACGCTGCTGACGATTTCTTCCTTTGGCCATGATTCGTTATCTCGATTTAATACTGGCTGATCGGGTTATAGCTTGAGACCGCCCTCGCGAGCGCCTTCAGCCAGGGCCTGAACCCGTCCGTGATACTGGTATCCGTTACGATCAAAAACGACTGTACTGATTCCTTCTGCTTTGGCTGATTCTGCCAATTTCACTCCAACTGCTTTTCCGACTTCAATAGGATTTTTTCCTTTGACGTCTTTCTGCAGACTGGATGCGGAAGCGAGAGTACGACCATTCAGATCGTCGACGAGCTGAGCGTAAATGTTCGCATTCGACCGGAAAACGGTCAAACGAGGACGCTCACTTGTTCCAGAGACCTTTTTGCGAATGCCTCGCTTGACTCTGTTTCTTCTGTCTTGCTTTGTAGTTGCCATGATTCCTTTGTGGTATCCGGAAGATTGCCGTCCCTCCGGTCATGCCTGAATAATTAGGTTGTTCTAGCGTGCTGCTGTCTTACCGGCCTTACGACGGACGTACTCATCCGAGTAGCGGACACCTTTGCCTTTGTACGGCTCCGGTGGACGCAGTGAACGAATCTTTGCCGCGACCTGACCCACCATCTGCTTGTCAACGCCTTCAATAATGATGAAGGTGTTTTTTCCGCGTTTGGTGTCTACCGTTATGCTGATCCCTTCCGGGGGCACGAAGTAGATTGGGTGCGAGTAACCAAGGGCCAGTTCGAGCACGCCGTTGTTCACGCCTGCTCTGAAACCAACGCCGATCACTTCAAGCTCCTTCTTGTAGCCATCCACTACTCCGGTAACCATGTTACCAAGCAGCGAGCGGTACAATCCGTGCATTGCACGGTGTCGCTTCTGATCCGTAGGACGGGAAACCAGCAGCTCCCCTTCTTCAATTTTAAGATTGATGTCCGGGTCAACCTGCAGCGAAAGCTCGCCTTTGGGACCGGATACCGTCACCAGGTTGTTCGATCCAATATCAACTTTGATCTTCTCTGATACAGGAATCGGTAAGTTACCCACTCGTGACATGTTGCTTCTCGATACGTTTCGAAATTCTTCTAAAAAGGCCTTCCTAGTAGAGGTAGGCCAACACCTCACCACCAACGTGATGGGCGCGTGCTTCTTTATCGGTCATTACGCCGCGTGACGTTGACACGATGGCAATACCAAGTCCGCCCCTTACCCTGGGAAGATCATCTGCGCGACAGTAGTAGCGGAGTCCAGGACTGGACGCACGCTTCATGGAGCGAATGACGGGAGAGCCGTTTTTCTGGTATTTGAGATAAATGCGGAGGAGTCCCTGCTTGCCGTCATCAACGTTGATATATCGGCGAACAAAGCCTTTGTCCAGAAGGATCTGTGTCATCGCACGTTTGAGCTTCGATGCCGGGATATCGACATGACGATGAGCTGCTTTCTGTGCATTTCTGATCCTCGTCAGATAATCTGCTACTGGGTCTACTACGTTCATAGTTGTTTATTCGTGTTGCTACCAGTTCGCGATTCCATATCGCGCTTGGTGACGTGAACGATTAGGTAAGCTCGTCGCCTACCAGGATGATTTACGGATTCCGGGAATGATTCCAGCCCGGGCCATATCGCGAAACGCGATACGACACAAACCAAACGTACGCAGGTAACCGCGTGAACGTCCGGTCAGAGCGCAGCGATTGCGCATGCGAACAGGGCTCGCATCGCGCGGAAGCTTCTGAAGACCTTCCCAGTCTCCTGCTGCTCGCAGTGCAGCACGTCGCTCGGCGTATTTCTCCACCATGCGTTTGCGCTTTACCTCGCGAGCTATCCAGCTTTTCTTAGCCATGAGTCAATCGTTGTGTGTAATTGATTCTAATATTTTGATCAAGCAGCGTCGCGACGTACGAAAGGCATTCCAAATGCCTTGAGTAGCGCAAACGCTTCTTCATCAGATCCTGCTGATGTCACAAAAGTGATGTCCAGACCAGAAATCTGGGCTACTTTGTCAACATCGATTTCAGGAAACACGATCTGTTCTTTGATGCCCAGGGAGTAGTTACCACGTCCATCAAAAGAGCGATCAGGAATCCCGCGAAAGTCACGAACACGTGGCAGGGCCAGCGTGATGAGACGATCCAGAAATTCATACATCCGCTCGCCACGAAGCGTGACCGAAGTGCCAACCGGCATTCCCTGGCGGAGTTTAAAGTTTGATACTGCTTTGCGTGCTTTGCGAACAACAGGCTGCTGGCCGGTTACTGTGCGAACTTCCGCGACAGCATCGTCCATCACCTTTTTATTGATGGCAGCTTCGCCAACACCTTTGTTGACGCTGATTTTCAGCAGTTTAGGCACCTGCATAACATTCGAATACTCGAACTGCTTCATGAGCTCATCAACGATCTCATCCTTGTATCGCGTCTTGAGTCTGGGTACGTAACCGTCCATCGATTCTGTTTTCTTTTTGGCCATTCCTGGAACGACTGCTATGGTCGCCGTCTAATCTGTTGTTTTGTCTTAGCTGTCGAGCTCTTCACCCGTCGTAGTGGCCACTCGGACCCAACGTGAGCGACCGGAGTCGGCATCTTCAATTTTCTTGCGCCCGATCCGTGTCGGTTCGCCGTTTCCGTCAAGAGGCATCACATTCGATGCATGGATGGCTGCTTCCTGCTGGATACGACCACCCTGTGGGTATAGCTGATTGGGGCGCGTGTGACGAACCCGAACATTTACACCTTCGACGATAACCCGCTCTGTTTCCGGATAAACGCGGAGGACTTTGCCCTCTTTTCCGCGGTCGTTTCCAGACATCACACGAATCATGTCACCCTTGCGGATGTGCAGCTTCTTCTGCTTGTTGTGCTTCCGTGGCATAGGATTGAGTGTTGTGTGTGTTGCTGACAAACGCCAGCGTCACTCCTTCTAAATGGTTGGTTAAAGCACCTCAGGTGCGAGAGAAACGATGCGCATGAACTGCTTCTCGCGAAGCTCGCGGGCCACAGGCCCGAAGATGCGTGTTCCTCGTGGTTCTCCCTGAGGGTTGAGCAGCACTGCTGCATTTTCGTCGAAACGGATATACGATCCGTCTGAACGACGATATTCCTTGGTGGTCCGAACCACTACGGCGCGAGAAACCTCACCTTTCTTGACGTTTCCTCCTGGAATGGCCGTTTTGACGGTGACGACGATCTGGTCGCCCACGCGTGCATACCGACGCTTACTCCCACCGAGTACCCGAATACAGAGTACTTCTTTGGCCCCGCTGTTGTCGGCAACTTTAAGTCTTGATTCTTGCTGGATCATTGCTTTGCTCGATTGGCATTGTCAGCCCATGGCTGATTGCTGTCTCTTATTATTTGGCACGCTCTAGGACTTCAACCAGTCTCCAGCGTTTGTTCTTGCTGACAGGTCTGGTTTCCATAATGCGGACTGTGTCTCCTTCGCCTGCATCGTTGGCCTCGTCGTGAGCCATCAGCTTCGTTGTCTGCTTGACATACTTGCCATACATCGGGTGCTTCATCCGACGTTCGATAGCAACCGTAATGCTCTTATCCATCTTGTTGCTGACAACAAGACCGACTCTCTCTTTACGGGCACTTCTGTTATTACTTGCTTCCATTGTTTCTTCGGGCTTGGTGAGCCGTTTACCGTTCCTCACCAACTACCTTTTAGTGCGGGTGCGTTTATGATTGATTGTTAAGCTTCAGTTGTCGCTTCGCTGAGTTTCTCCTTGAGAATCGTCTCGAGCTGAGCGATAAACCGGCGCTTGTCACGGAGGATCATCGGATTCTGCAGATCAGCAATTGCATGCTGAAAACGCAGATGGCTGAGCTGTTCGCCCTCTTCCGAGATACGGCTCTGAATCTCTTCCGTACTTAATTCTCTGATTTCCTTGGCCTTCATTGTCCTGTCTGTCTAGGCTTTGTAGTCAGGTCGAACGACGACCTTCGTAAGAATGGGGAGCTTCTGCTGAGCACGACGCATGGCTTCTTTGGCCAGGTCGAGGTCAATACCGCCACCGACTTCGAATAAAATCCGACCCGGACGTACGACAGCTACCCAAAACTCAGGAGCCCCTTTACCTTTACCCATTCGAGTTTCGGCAGGCTTCTTTGTCATTGGTTTGTCTGGAAAGACTCGGATCCAAACTTTCCCGGCACGTTTCATGTGACGGGTCATCGCAATACGAGCGGCCTCAATCTGGCGACTCGAAAGACGGCCCTGCTCAAGGGCTTTGATCCCGAAATCACCGAAATCGACCCGGGTACCGCGAACTGCGTTCCCTTTGATCCTTCCTTTATGTACGCGGCGACGCTTGACGCGCTTTGGCATTAACATGTGTTTTCCTCTTCAATCAGTGCCGGCAAACGCCGGCTTTCAATAGAGTTTTACTTTCTTAAACTATCGGCGTGGGCCGCCCGGACCGCGTCCACCGCCGCCCTGGCCACGTCCGCCGCCTTGACCGCGTCCACCGCCACCCTGGCCTCGGCCGCCTTGACCGCGTCCACCGTCACGTCCACGACGACGGTCATCACGACGGCTGCGACGTCCACGTTCTGGCTCCATCTGCTGCATCTGCTGACGCTGAGCCTGTACGTTCGGGCTCAGGTCGGGCTTACCGAGGATCTCTCCGCGGTAAATCCAGACTTTGACACCGGTTGTACCGTAGATGGTATAGGCCGTGGCTGTTGAGTAATCGATATCGGCACGAATGGTATGCAGGGGTACACGACCTTCCATGTACTGCTCTGCACGGCTCATTTCAGCACCACCCAAACGACCACTCAGCTTGATACGAATCCCTTCGGCTCCCATCCTCATGGCTGCCGTGATGGACTGTTTCATCGCGCGACGGAACGACACGCGTCCTTCGAGCTGCTGTGCGATATTCTGAGCAACGAGGCTTGCGTCCAATTCAGGTCGCTTGATCTCGTTGATATTGATCTGAATGTCTTTGCTCGTAAGCTTTTTGATCTCTTCGCGAAGCTTCTCGACTTCTGCACCGCCACGACCGATGACAACACCGGGACGTGAAGTATGAAGCGTCAGGATCACACGCTTTGGCGTGCGTTCGATGACAACGCGAGAAAGTCCGGCTCGCTTGAGACGTGCAGCGAGGTAGTTACGAATTTCATCGTCTTCTACCAGCTTCTGCGCAAAGTCCTTACCGGCGTACCAGTTGGAATCCCATCCTCGGATGATTCCGAGACGAAAGCCAATCGGATGCGTTTTCTGACCCATGAGGTTACTCTTCTTTCAGGAAATACCTGGGATTACTTTTATTCTTCGCCTTCTGCGACGTCAACTTCAACCTCTACGGTCTCGCTGGCATCTTCAGATGTGGCACTCGGATCCGAAACAACGACTGTCAGATGACAGGTGCGCTTCAGGATCGGGTGAGCTCGTCCGCGCGAAACGGGACGAAAGCGTTTGAATGCTGGCCCACTATCGGCGCGAATTTCGCTGATAACGAGTTGCTCTTCATCAATGCGTTCATCCTTATTGCGATCAATAAGGTTGTGAACCGCAGAGAGTACCGTCAGCTTGACGATCTTCGTCACTTTCTGTGGCAGAAAGTTCAGAATGTCGAGTGCTTCTGGCACACGCTTTCCTCGGACCACGTTTATCACGGTCCGCATCTTGCGCGGTGAACTCCGAATGTGTTTGCGAACAGCTCTTGCTTCCATGTTCTCAATCGTTGTTGTCTTGTCACTGAATATTCAGTGCTTGACTAAATTTTTTAGCGTCCTCTTCTGTCCTTCGCTGTACCCGCGTGACCGCGGTAAAAGCGAGTGGGTGAGAATTCACCCAGACGATGCCCAACCATGTTTTCCGTGATGTACACCGGTACAAACTGTTTGCCATTGTGCACGGCAAATGTGTGACCGACAAAATCTGGAGTAACCATGGATGCCCGGCTCCAGGTCTTAACGACCTTTTTCTTGCCAGACTGGTTCAGATCGTCCACTTTCTTCTGAAGCTTATAATGGACGAAAGGGCCTTTTTTAAGTGACCGAGCCATACTTCCTTACTTCTTGCGACGACGTACGATGTACTTGTCGGATGGATTTTTCTTTTTACGAGTCTTGAATCCTTTTGCCGGAACCCCTGTGGGGGATTTCGGATGACCACCGGAGGATTTTCCTTCACCACCACCCATTGGGTGATCGACCGGGTTCATGGCCACTCCACGTGTTCCGGGCCTTACACCCATCCAACGCTTACGACCGGCTTTCCCGATGTCAATATTCATGTGATCCGGGTTCGAGGTCGTTCCAATCGTGGCAGAACAGTCGACCGGCACCATGCGTGTTTCACCGGAAGGAAGACGCAGAATTGCGTATTTCCCTTCACGAGCGGTGAACTGCGCAAACGTTCCAGCACTACGTGCCATCTGAGCGCCTTTGCCAGGCTTCATTTCGATTGCGTGGACATACACACCGACAGGGATATGCGTAAACGGTAGGCAATTGCCTGCTTCCGGTGACGCTGTTGGCCCGTTCGATACTTTCTGTCCGACCTCGACTTCGTTCGGTGCGATGATGTATCGCTTTTCCCCATCGGCATAGACGAGAAGTGCGATTCGCGCCGAACGATTCGGATCGTATTCAATGCTGGCAACAGTAGCTGGAATCCCAACCTTGTTGCGCTTGAAATCAATTATCCGGTACCGACGCTTGTGTCCGCCACCTTGGTGACGCACCATAATCCGGCCGGTGTTGTTACGACCGGCTTTCTGCTTAATCGGTGCGAGCAGGCTCTTTTCAGGTGTCGACTTGGTAATCTCGTCGAACGCTGCTACGGAGCGAAATCGCTGTCCCGGAGTGTTTGGTTTTAGTTTTTTGATCGCCATTTTACTGTCGTCATCAATTCAGGGAAGGCCCTGATTATGGGCTGTTAACCAGCCCTAAACTTCTTCGAAGAAATCAATCTGATCGCTTTCCGGCATCAGAGTGACAATGGCCTTTTTGTAAGAGGCCCGTCTCCCTTCTACCCTTCCACGACGCGTCATTTGTGTACGACGCTTACCCCGGACAATCATAGTCCGCACTTCCTTGACCTTAACTCCAGGATACTTTCCTTCGATTGCATTCCGGATTTCGATCTTGTTAGCACCCTGATCTACCTGAAAAGCGTAGTGTCCGGCCTCCATGAGGGCAGACAGCTTTTCGGTAACCATCGGGCGTATCAGAATTTCGTTGCTCATCGCTTCTCTTTATGCAAGATTGCTGTTTGCGGTTAAGCTGATTTCTCAGCCTTCGCTTTTTCCAAGTTGGCTAACCAGTGAATCAACCGCTCCTTCCTGAAGAACCACAATCTGGGCCTTCATGACGTCGAGAGTTGAACATTCGCTGGCGTTGCGAACCGTGAGTTTGGGAACGTTGCGGCCACTGTGATAAACGGCACTTTCGTGCGCGCCTGTCAGCAGTAGTACACTCTGTCCGGCAAGTTCAAGGGAATCCATCAGTCCTTTCAGGTTGCTGGTACTTGGAGCTTCATATGAGAAGTTCTCAACGATGCGAATAGCATCTCCCTTGGCTTTGTAAGCCAGAGCGCTGCGGCGGGCCACATGCTGTGTTTTACGGTTTACCTTGAGATTATAATTGCGAGGACGAGGACCAAAAATGGTACCCCCGGACTTGCGAATCGGGCTCTTGGCGCTACCTGCACGAGAATGACCCGTACCCTTCTGGCGATACAGTTTCCGTGTACTACCGGCGACTTCTCCACGCTCCTTGGCTTTGTGCGTACCCTGACGCCCGTTTGCCTGGATGCGGCGAACATCGAGCCAGATGGCATGGTCATTCGGCTCAACACCGAATACCGCTTCATCGAGCGTAACCGACTTCTTCGTAGCCGTACCGTCCTGCTTGTAAATTTTGACTTTCATGACCTGTTGTGATCAGTGCCGGAGCTCGGCTTACTTTTTCTTTCTCAGTTCAACGAGACCGTTTTTCGGTCCAGGGATGGCGCCACCAATCAGAATTGCATTCTGATCAGCCATGATCTGCAGAACCGAGAGGTTCTTGACCGTAATCCGATCGCCACCGGTTCTACCCGCCATGCGCATTCCCTTGAAAACGCGTGATGGATCTGAACCTGCACCAATGGCTCCGGGAGCACGCTGTCTGTTGTGCTGACCGTGGGTCGCATCGTTGACACCGCGGAAGTTGTGACGCTTCACAACACCCTGGAATCCTTTTCCTTTGCTCGTGCCAGTTACATCGATGATTTCGCCTTCTTCGAAGACGTCTTCGATGTTGACAGCATCACCTGCAGTAAGCTCTGCTTCGCTCATTTCGAACTCACGAATATGTCTCTTTGGAGACGTTCCCGAGGTTTCGAAGTGGCCGAGCATGGCCTTCGAGGTTCTTTTCTCTTTCTTCTCACCGATGGCGAGCTGAACAGCTGAATAGCCATCCTTCTCTTCGGTGCGGATCTGAGTTACGACATTGGGCTCAACTTCAACGACAGTACACGGGTAGTGCCCGCCGTCTTCGTCGAAGATGCTCGTCATGCCGATTTTCTTTCCGAGTAATCCTTTGCTCATTGCAATCCTTATTAATTCGGCCGGTTCAAAACGACCGGATTGTTAAGCTCCTTGTCTTGTTTATCCCTTGACCAACGTGATAGACACGGGGTCAGCGAATGATGAGTTGAACAGAACGGCCAGAAGCAGCCCAGTCGTACTGGAAGCACTGAGAGTGACCGTCGAGTCGTTCACAAAATTGTATCCGAACGAAAGCGGAGTCGGCGTGCCGGCAACGTCCAGCGTCGTTACGATTGAAGAAGTCGCTTCATTGACCGCGTAGGTACCCGAAAACGATGCATCTGCTGCATCATCGATGGCATCTACATTGAGAGACACTGCTCCGCCGGCGGTGAACGAAATCACTACTGAGTTATAGCTGGCTGCAAAAGCCAGAGTGCGATCACCATCGCCGTCTGTAAGGCCACCAAAACCCCAGTTACCAACAAATGCTTCGGTGTCACTCGTTCCGTCGTCACTGCCACTGTCGCTATCGCAACCGGCCGTGAAGGCAAGCATGGTGAACACGAGCATGTAAAGGGAAATTTTACGCATTGGTTTATCCTCCTTTTTCAGTGTTAACTGGTCCTGGTCAGACTTTGATTTCGACATCGACACCGCTCGGAAGCTCAAGCTTCATGAGTGCATCAACCGTTTTGCTGCTTGTGGACAGAATGTCGATCAGTCGTTTGTGACTGCGTGTTTCAAACTGTTCGCGGCTCTTTTTATCCACGTGAGGGCTTCTCAAAACCGTGTAGACCGATTTGCGTGTTGGAAGCGGAATTGGACCGCTCACGACTGCGCCCGTCGATTTGACTGTTTTGATGATTTTCTCTGAGCTCTTGTCGATCAGCGTGTGATCGTAAGACTTGAGCTTGATGCGAATTTTCTGACTTGCCATTCGTCCTTACTTGATTTGGGCCGGATTAGAACCGACTCCCTTCGTTTAGTCCAGAATCTTGGATACGACACCGGCTCCAACAGTACGTCCACCTTCG
>CAZEHJ010000093.1:0-11467 GCA_964512485.1 uncultured Rhodothermales bacterium
CCAATTGGATCATTGAATTGAATGCCGACGATGTCGGATTCGGCTGCGACCCGGGCTGAGTGGCTCACACATTTTGAAAGAAAAAAGGGCGCCTGTCGGCGCCCTTTTTTATGCTCTTATGCCACGCCGAATGCACATGATCTTGATTTGATTGGGGCATAGATTGCCTGCGTCGATTCGTCATATAACTGCCGAGAACCGTGCGACGCTCAGCCATCATATCTTTCGTCTTGCTTCTGGCAACACCACTTTTTTCTGAGGCGATGGCACAGCGGATCGCTTCGCCCGAACACGACTTTTTCAAGCCCGGCAGAGAACTGCGAATCGACATCACGATTGACCCCGCGGACTGGGACTCGATCCACGCGCCGGGGCGGGAACGCAGTGACGACTACTTTCCGGCTTCGGTCCAGTTCACATCGAGTGATGGTCTGGATATGACCGTGGAAAACGTGGGTGTTCGTCTGCGCGGTAATACATCCCGATTTTCCCAGAAGAAGTCCTACAAGCTCAGTTTCAACGAATTCGAGTCGGGTCGCAAGATCTTCGACCTCGAAAAGATGAACCTGAATGGTGAGCACAACGACCCCGCCATCATGCGTGCTCACCTTTCCTGGTGGCTATTCGAACAGGCGGGTGTAATGGCGACGCGCTCGGCGCACGTTCTCATCTATGTCAACGGTAATTTTGTGGGAGTGCAACTCAATGTCGAACACATTGACGAACAGTTCCTGCAGGCCCGTATGTCCGAGGATGGAGGTTATCTGTACAAGGCCCGCTGGCCAGCGCCGTTGACTCAGATGGGAAACACATGGCAGGACTACCTGCCCGATGAAAACGACCGCCCCTACGAGCTCAAGCTGCGCGATGACACGGAGAACTCGTTTCGGCAGTTGAAGGCTTTCATCGACAGTGTGAACACGCTATCGGACCAGGATTTTCGACCCTGGATGGAGCGCCACTTCAATCTGGACAGCTTTGCGCGTACGCTTGCGGTTACTGTCCTGACCGGAAGCTGGGATGATTACTGGTTCAACCAGAACAACTTCTACATCTACCGGGACACACGGGAGCGCTGGCACTTCATACCCTACGATTTTGACAATTCGTTTGGCGTGTGGTGGGACGGCATCCAGCCCGGGCTCGACTGGGCAACGCGGGACATCTATGACTGGGGCCTGACCGAGTCGCGACCGCTCGCGACCCGCCTCATGGAATGGGGCTGGTTCCGGGATCGATATACGATTCATCTGACACGGCTTCTGGAAGGAGCGTTCAACGAATCTGACTTGGATGTTGTGGCCCGTCGCGCGAAAGACTGGTTCGCCCCGTGGGTAAACCTGGACCCTGCCTATCCGCTGGACTACGGCTACACGCGGGGAGATTTCGAAGCGGCCTGGACAGAAGCTGCCGGCGCGCATGTCACTTCGGGCATCCGGGACTTCATTTTAAACCGCCGGGCATCGGCGCTGCTTCAGCGTTCATCCTCTGATCTCAAGCCTTCCGCCACAGCGCCCGTCGTGGCTTGGCTGGGCACGCTCTCCGCGTCGTCCGTGGTCGTCGACGAAGCTGCGATATCGAATGTGAGACTGTTCGTGGAGTTCGACGACTTCAGTTTGGAATCCTGGCCGATGACGATGACAAATGACTCTCTGGGGCTTCAGGGACCCGATTATTGGTCGGTGACGGATCTGGATATGGGTGGGAAAACGCCTTCATTCGCCTGGGTCGAAGCCGCGGACGCCTCGGGTCAAGTAGCTCGCTCGTCTTCCGTCGGCGTCACTGCCGCCACCACATTTTCCGGCACGATCTGGATCAATGAGCTCATGGCCGATAATGGCTCATCTATCCAGGACGAAGCGGCCGAAAACGACGACTGGATCGAGCTGTATAATGCCGGACAGACGGGCCTGTCACTGGCCGGGTTGTTCATGAGTGATGATATCAACTCGCCGACGGCATGGGCGCTTCCCGACACGACGATCGAGGCGGGTGGATATCTGGTGGTTTGGGCGGACAATGATCCTGAGCAGGGAGCGATGCATGCCACGTTCAAGCTTTCGAGTGGGGGAGAAGAGGCGGCACTGTTTGACGGTGCGGGAGTCGTGATCGATCACCTCGTTTATCCTTCTCTGGAGGAAGACCAAACGTGGGGACGCGGCATGACGCATGACGACACGGGCGTCATGAGCTCCGCCACGCCGGGCGCATCAAATTCGACAGTGGTTGTCTCCGTGCAGCAGGATCCGGTACCCGCTCCTGGGTGGTCGCTGGCGCCCATTTACCCCAACCCGGCCTCAGGTCGATTCAGAGCCACTGCCGAGGGAATTCAGGCAAGCATTCGCTCCATAGAGTTGATCGACATCACGGGGCGAGTTGTCTTGCGTCCTGCAGCTCTTGGTGATATCAACGCCGAGGGACTGGCCGGAGGTCTGTACTTGCTGCGCGTGATCAATGACGAGGGCGGGGTGCGCTCGAGGACAGTGCTGCTACTTTGAAGTCTCCGGCCGGCGTATAAGTTGATATGCACACATCTCGTTCGCGTTTCCAGCTTTCTGTCAGCATACCTGGCTTAAAACAACTCATCATCGGGAATCCATTTGAATGCGCAGAGTTTGTAGGGAATCCAGTGTAAACTATCGTTTTTGGCACTCTTACAATTGTGAAGGCACTGTTTGTCCGGATTGTCTGCGTCAAAACCACTTCCGTCCATTATGGAACCCGGACACCCCTGTACCCAAATGCTCGGTGTATCGGGTGCTCCGTAATGATCGAGACCCAAAACGTGACCAAGCTCATGAGCCAGATTGTTCATGTTGATCGGAATGCCGTCCGGTCCCGGATTGAGTTGATCATCTCCCGTAATGATGACAGCAGACTCCAAACTACCATTCCACGTTGCCGCACCACCCCATAGTTGTCTGGCCTCAGGTGCGAATTGTTCAACCATCAAGACAGGGATTGCGTCTTTGAAATCCAGTGATGGATCTTTCCAAAACGAATTACCCTCGTCAAAACTCATTATTCGAAACTCTTGTCTGTCGATGTAGTGAGGACACAAGGCATCGAATTCGATACAACACTTACCCCAGATTTCGTTGGCTCGCTCCAGCATCGGGTAGAACGCGCTTCCAGTTGGCGGATTCTGGCTATCGCCTGAAATAAAAACTGGCTGTAATCGGAGTTTTTGTCGCGGTCGTGCGTGCAGCCAGATCAGTGTGAGATTTTGCTTTACATAGATTGGAGAATCGTCTCGGAAATAGAGAGCGTACTGCTGTGGCATTCTCAGGCTCAATTCGCACTCCACGGGTTGATTTCCGTATGAGCGCGGTCGAAGTTCATGGGCCAGGCGCAGCTTCAACCTGGCTTGCGTGGTTTCACTTGGATCCACGAGTCTTTTCGAGCCGCCGCGCTTCCGCTTTGAGGAGGCTGGGACAGCGTCTGGAACGTGCAGTCTGATGTCGAATTCCGAAGTCAATTCCAGCTTTTTGGCATCGAAAGAGAGCTCAGGAGCTGCGCTTCCAAGAAGCAGGGCGGAATATTCTTGAGGTCCGGATTGAGGATTCTTCGATGACCTGAACGTCAGTCCCAGAGATTCAAGATCGAACCTCCACACCTGAGTTCTGTTGTCAAAATCTACTTTTATTAGCACTTCCACAGCGAGTGGTCCGAAGCAGACTCTACCGTGAAGGAAGGGATCAGATTTTTCGAAAAAAGGATGGCTGACGTTCTGCGATAAGTCGTTCATGGACGTACCTCTGTCTTTGGCCGCATCCTAAAGGCTGTAGCCGAAAATTTGGTTGCAATCTCGGTGAGCAGTACGAGAAGCCAATCAGGCGAGACGGGACCCGCTAGACTGTTTGATCAGATCTTCGCCGCAAACTTTGAATACTTTCGGAAAGCCGTAACAATCATACGATACCGAAACCGTATAAGAATCTCCCCGAGGGCCGACATCCGGGTCATTCGCGTCGCCTCTAGCTTCGATTTCTGCATCGTCACAACCCTTCAATGCTACGTTTTCGCATTTTCGAATCGTGACGACTGTGGAATCTCCCCGCGGACCCACGTCTGGTTCGGTCACACCGTCGCCCCGGGGGCCAACATCCGGATCATTGTTTATTGCATTTAATAGTCGATGCAAAGCGGATGGAATTTCACTCATAACTTTCTTCCTGTGTCAGTTGAATTTGATCACAATGCGATCGCTAATCACAGTACAGTGACGGGGGGGGTGGTCCAAACAATCGTGGTCAGCCAGTATTTTATGCTCTTTTAAGGCTTAGTAAATACTGATCTTAGCGTCCCTGTTGATCAGACGCTGTAGTGTAGTGGAACATCTAGGACAATCGCAAGCCCCAATACTCCATACAGGTCAGGAGGCATCGGGTATTTCAGACTTCCACTTCTGAACAATAGCAAGGTATCTGGGGTCCTTTCTTAGCTCGTCTAACCAGGTGGTTTTCTCAAGATTTTCCGGTTGATATCCTTTCTCCATGCTTTGATCCAGATAGAGTAAAGCCTGATTTCGATCTTCCAGAATTTCATAGGTTGTACCGATCGAGGCCAATCCCCTCGAATCGATTCGATCGAGAGATAGTTGAGTTCGAATCACATCGAGCGCATTTTCCCGTTCTCCCGAAATCGCGTACGCAACGGACAAGTCTTCAAGCGCCGGGCTCGAGCGCGGATTGACCTCCAGTCGGGCAATCGATTCGTCAATAACGAGTTGGTATACCTCCATCGATTCATTTTTTCGCCCGAGCCAGTAATATGCATCCCCAAGGCCGCTCAGCGCTGATACTCTGGTACTGTCCAATTCCAGGGATTGCCCGAAAAAAAACGCCGCTTGTTCAAAGTCATCCTGAGCAGCCCGAAGAACCCCCAGATTGTTGAATGCCAGAGCCCGAGCACCATTCGCAGATAGATTGATGGTTGTTCCGACAAAATAAAGCGATTCTGCGGCCGCAAATTGCTGCAACCGCTCGTATTGTACCGCAAGGTTCACGTATCCATAGGCATAGTCGGGAGCCAGCTGAGTGACTCGCTCAAATCGAGTCAAAGCCTCGGCATACCTTGATTCCAGATAATAGAAGATTCCCAGATTGTTGTAGAGTACCCAATGTTCAGGTTTTGCTCGAATCGAGGCCAGATATGTGGACTCGGCTTCTTCCACCTTCCCCTGCAATTCCAGCGACAGGCCCAATCCCTTAAGTGCGTCGCTATTACTCTCGTTAATACTCAGCGCCTTGCGGAAGGCTACCTCCGCGAGTTCATATCTCCCTTGCCCATTCAGTGTTTCACCCAAAGCAATATTGGTCGAGGCAAGGCCACTGTCCATCGAGAGTGCTGTTTCGACATATCTGATCGCCGTGTTTGACCAGGTCGTGTCACGAGTCAAATTGTATTTCTGCCAATATGCCTGACCAAGACCGGCGATGGCCTGAACGTAGGTGGAGTCTTCCTGCACAGCCAGTTCAAAACGCCCAATGGCAAGATCTACGTTTCCCTGCAGTTCATACCTCTGCAGATATCCCTGACCTCGAAGATAGTACTCGAGTGCACCGGGATCGATCGTGCTTCCTGCCGCCATTCTGGACTCTTGGGAGGGTGAGAGCTCGATTGCCAGGAGATCAGCCAGTTTGCGTACTACTGTTTTCTGAAGCAGAATCATCTCCTGGATCGGTTCATCGATCATAATTGCACGCAGTGAGCGCCCCGTTCGGGCGTCAACAAGATTTAGAGTAAGCTGGACTCTTTGATCTCTCAACCAGACACTGCCTTCAATGGCCAACTGTACATTGTGCTGCGTTGCGGCTTCCTGGGCAGTACTGACGCCTGAATTGAAAACTTGGAGCGATGTGACCACCCAGAGAGAGGTTTGCAGTTCCTGCAGTTCTTGCAACCCTATTGTTACGGTATGAGCCAGCCCGTCTACGAAAGGAAGATTTGAGGGATCATCTCCCACATTGCTGAATGGCAGAACCGCGAGTCCACGTTTTTCCGGAATGGGTGTCATTCCAGGAAATAAATAAGATCTTATGGAAGGGACAGAAAAGGCCAGAATCAGCAGTATCACGAAGGGAGCTATTACTTTTCCCAACGTCCCCAATTTCCGGCCCGCAAAATTTCTAAATCGCGGCAGTTGGGCAGTAGCCAACATTCCATCTTCGCCGATCTCGAGAAGCGCGTCGGCTAGTTCAGATGCCGAAGAGTATCTGTCTGAAGCGTCTTTCGACAGACACTTCAGGACAATTTTATCCAAATTCTCTGGAATTTCTGGCACATGTTGACGGGGAGGAACGGGATCAACGTTAATGATCGCATAGAAGACAGCAGATTCGTAAGGCGCTTCAAATGGTCGCACTCCGGTCAACATTTCGTACAGGACAACCCCCATCGACCATATATCGCAACGAGCATCGACCTTTTCACCACGAGCCTGTTCTGGGGACATGTACAACACCGTTCCCAGCCGCTTACCTGTTGCCGAAAGAGACACGTCCGTAACTTTAGCCAGACCAAAATCCAGAATTTTGGCGACAGAGGCATCTGTCACGATCAGGTTACCAGGCTTTATGTCACGATGAACGATCCCAGCATCATGCGCTGCGCCAAGCCCTCGAGCTATTTCTACAGCCGTGGATAAGGTCTCCTCAACAGCGATGACACCACTCGACAGTTTCTCTTGAAGAGTCTCGCCGCGGACATACTCCATAACGATGAACGTCTGTCCATCCTCGGTTTGCCCCAAGTCGTGAACGATGGCAATATTGGGATGATTGAGGGCAGCAGCCGCTCGAGCTTCTTGTCGGAATCGAGCCGAGTCAGTTTTTGTCGGCTTAAGTCGTGGTGGTAGGACCTTGATGGCTACAAGTCGCTCTAGATAGAGGTCCTCGGCCTTATATACGATTCCCATTCCGCCTCGACCGATCTCTTCGAGGATTCGGTAGTGGGAGAGGGATGTGCCAACCATAAATCAATTCCGCTCCAGATTAAGAGAAGTATCGCTTTGGAAGACCTTAATTGCAAGGCAGGCACCGATCGTGAAAACTGCTAGGGCGAGAACAATGAGTCAGTTGGACGGCAGCTACACTCCGTATTCACAGCGCAGCGCACGGGTCGGGTTTTCATTTTTCGGCTGCAATGTCGTTCGGTTTGGTCGGCTCGCGTTTCTATAGATGAGCAGGCACGTGGTCCCGCCGGGAGGATTATGCCTCACCCGCTGTCTCGCAATACGCTGACACCCACCCCCATCAGCAGCGCCCTGGCTCATGTCCTATAAAACCGAACTGTCCTCGCTGGAAGTCCTGGCTAGGAATCTCCCGTTTCACATCGATGAATCCGAACGGGTCAATGAGGCATTCGCCACCTATATGTCGTGCGGCGAAAAGAGGCAGAAAATCCTCGTCGACCTTTGGACATATTGTTACGTGCGGCGCTATTTCCTGATCAAGTTTTTGAGGGAGCCCGTCTATCGGTCCTCAGAACTCGACGATGTCGTTGAGCGAGCCTATCAACGGGTAGAACGCGGCCGGTCTTCAATTTCTCATCACGACCGGTACGCACAGTGGGTGAGTGTCGTTTGTCGAAACACGTTTATCAACTTTAAAACGCGCCGCCAAAAGGTGTTCACCCTGGACGAGCGCTTCGACCTTGCGATTGATTCGATGGAAGTGTTCGATCTGGATATCAACGCAGCGGCGCTTCATTTGGCACTCGTCAACGCAATTGAACGTCTTCCTCAATTTCTGAAGGCAACGGCGCGAATGAAGTACGTCGAAAACCTGTCATACGAGGAGATCAGCCGGATAATCGGGAAGCGTGTGCCGACCGTTCGATCCTATGTCCACAAAATATGCTCCCGTCTCAGAGCCGACCACAACTTCCAGGCATGGGCCCGGCAGTATCTGGAATGACGAGGTTATGTCGCCTCCCCTCACGTGTCTAACCATCAACATGACCAGAAGTCACTACCGTCATGCCCCTTGAATCGGACAAATTACCAAACTATTCCTCCGGCGACCCCACGCGCGAAGGAGGACGACTCGGAATGCTGCTTGCTGCCGGAAGGTGGCTGGTCGATGCTGACCGGGACGATAAACTGCTTCCATACTGGTCGGTGGAAGGGGATACTTCTGAACACCGCCCGGGTGCAATCGAACAGGCATGGCAGCGGTTAAGCATCCGATTGAAAAACGATCCATCACGGAATGAATGTTTTCAGGAGATGAAACAGAGACAGACAGATGGGTCTGTGGCAGACAAGATGGAGACGGACCTGTTGGCTCACTTTATTAAGATCAGTGGGCATTCACAAGAAGATCTGACACGGCTCAGAGAGGATGAAAGGCAGTTCCCTTCAACGCCAGCGCCTGATGTCGCCAACTCCGAATCGCGGGCGCCTTTTCGCGTGATTCGAAGGTTCACCGTCAGAAAAGAGTCTCTGATAGGACCGCTGTTGGTAATGTATATCCTGATTCTCACCATCAGTCGGCCTGCCTCAACGTTGTCCGTCACTGTTCTGGATCCAGAGGTACAAACCATCGCCTGGCTCAATCTTGGCGAGACTTCCCGCGGGGGACAGGAAATCTGGGAGCTTGAAATGAAGGCCAACTATCAGCAGGCTCTCACTCAGATTCGTCAATCGCGGACATCCATTCTCGGTCTGTTTCCGGGCTACGACAGAAACGAGTTGTCCGATGCGGCTGACCGTCTGGAGCGAGCGATCAGCTTCCAGGGACAACGCGAAATCTCCTCGTCCAAAGCCATCCTGTTACTGGCGCAGGCTCGGTGGCACCTCGGTCGAAAGCAAGAAGCGCGAGATTTGCTACAGATTGTTTCCAATCGCGATGACGGCGACACTCACATGGCCGGAGACGTCCTGGAGAAACTCGAAAACCGATGAGCGGAGTTCCGCCGCGGATGCGTGTCGCGCTGCATCATCGAATAATCAGCGTTTTGTGACACTTCTGACACAATAGCCTCTTATGGAATAGTCACCTTAAGAATGGTCACCCACCATTCAATTATTGGAGACTATTCATTATGAAACGAACCTCTTTGTTCGTTGCGTTGCTCATCCTGTTTGCTGGGTGTGACAATTCTCTTGAAACGGACAACTTTCAGACGGAATCAGAAGATGCCCTTTCGGCTCAGCTGAATCTGTCAACAGAAGCTCAAGACTTTTCCGCCATTGTGGCCGATGCAGAGTTTCTGATAGATGATACCTCAGCGTTGGTGACTCCCGATGTCGGAGGGCGTGGTAACAGGCTGGCTACATTGGGACGGGTTCTTTTTTACGAAAAACAACTCTCACAGAACGGGACGATTTCGTGCGCTTCGTGTCACAAACAATCCGAAGGGTTTTCGGACTCTCAGCGATTCAGCGGCGGATTTGATGGAGAACTGACCTCTCGGCAAGCAATGTCGGTTGCAAACGTCCGGTTTTATCGTTCAGGTCGCATGTTTTGGGACGAGCGGGCCGAAAGCCTGGAAGCACAGGCACTTGGGCCGATTCAGAGCCCGGTGGAAATGGGCCTAACGCTGGAAGAGGCGGTCCAGCGAGTCGAGGGCCAGCCATATTACGAGGCATTGTTCGTCGACGCTTTTGGCGATGCAGTGGTAACGATGGACCGCATTGCAGAAGCAATTGCCACGTTCGAACGTGCCATCGTTTCGAACGACTCGAGGTACGATGAGTGGTTAAGGGCCGGCGGAAATAATGCTGACGTAGCCGCGGGTCCCCGTGGAGGAAACGCGAATGGTGGACAGGGAAACAGAGGCGGCCGTGGTCGAAATGGCGGGCCAGGCGGTCCTGGTCAAGGCGGTCCTGGTCAAGGTGGTCCTGGTCAAGGTGGTCCTGGTCAAGCAGGCCCCGGAGGAATCAATCCTCCAGGAGGCCCCTTGGACGAAATTCTGGTTACGCAACCTGAAGGCATCCTGACAGTGCAGGAAGACTTTGGCCGCCGACTGTTCTTCAGTCGGCAAACACGATGCAGCACATGCCATTCTGGCAATGCATTTGTGGGCGATCGGCCACGCAACAACGGTCTGGATCTGGACACTTCGGCAGATCAAGGGGCAGGAAACGGGCGATTCAAAATGGCATCGCTGAGAAATATCGAGCTCACCGCTCCTTACATGCATGATGGTAGGTTCGCGACGCTCGATCAGGTTGTAGAATTCTATAACAGCGGGATACAGGCGCATCCTGACCTGGACAATCGGCTTACGAATCGGCAGGGAAATCCAATCCGGATGAACCTGAATCAAAACGAGCGCGACGCACTGGTGGCGTTCTTGAAAGTACTGACCGACGAGAGTCTGGCAACAGAAGAACGATTTTCCGATCCGTTCAACAATTGAGGATATGTGCGAGAGGCCCGGCCGCAGGCCGGGCCTCTCAAAACACGAGGTCTTCTGAAAATGGCCTGAGCGTCCGTGTTTTCTTAGGCGTACGTATTCAGCATGACGGGCATGATGAGCATCATCATGGTCTCTCCGTCTTTCTGATTGGCCGGTGTCACGACGCCCGCGCGGTTCGGTGAGCTGAATTCGAAGAGGACATCCTCTGAGTCAACGTTCGAAAGCACTTCCGTCAGGTAGGTCGCGTTGAATCCGATGACCAGGCTGTCGCCGTCGTAGTCACAGGAAACTGTCTCATTGGCAGAGCTCGCACGTTCGAGGTCTTCCGCCGAAACCACTACCGCATCCTTTTCAACTGAGAGGCGAATCTGGTTTGTCATGGTGGAGGAGTAGAGCGCAACACGTTTAACTGCGGCGAGCATGGCCTCCTTGTTGGCGGTCATCTTCTTGTCGTTGTCGACAGGAATGACGGCCTGATAATTCGGGTAGGGCTCATCAATCAAACGCGCCAGGACGCGGGACTCGCCGAAATCAAAACCGGCATATCCGCTGTCCACCGTCAATGTGCAGGAATCGTCTGTGGCAACTTTGGCAGCAAGGGAAACGGCCTTTTCCGGCACGATAAATTCAAGATCCTCGGCGGCGCTCAAGTGCTCAAGTTGGAGCTTGACGAGACGGTGTCCGTCAGTAGCGACAGTTTTGCCAGAGTCGCGCGTAATCTGAAAAAAGATCCCCATCATGGCCGGACGAAGGGCGTCGCGGCTGACCGCAAACGAAGTCTTGTGGATGGCTCGCTTTAGAAGCGCTCCGTCGGTCTCGACCGTCACACTGTCACTCAGCTCAGGCAGGGCCGGGTAGTCTGCGCCATCATGGCCGACCATCTTGTAGTGTCCCTGGTCGGTATCGAGAGCAACATTGAATTCGGCATCGGCTGCGAAGCGGACCGGAACGTTTGAAAGTGCGCGCAGGGTATCAATCAGTCGTTTGGCCGGAACGGCGACGCGTGTCGGTCCATCAACTTCGACAGACACGTCGATTTTCTGGACGATCGAGATCTCCAGATCAGTGGCGCTCAAGCGCAATTTTCCACCATCTTCTT
>CAZEHJ010000094.1:0-2630 GCA_964512485.1 uncultured Rhodothermales bacterium
CTACCTTTGGTTCCATGCTGATCGACACACACGCCCATATTTTCCTTGAACAGTTCGAATCTGATCTTGATCAGGTCCTTGAGCGCGCGAACGGGGCTGGAATAACGGACATTTTCATGCCCGCCATAGACATACCGTCGATCTTCAGGGCGCTTGATCTGGCATCGGTTCATTCCGGGCTTCATGTGATGGCGGGAATTCATCCGTCCGAGATCGAGAAAGCGACAGACTCTGATTTTGAAGAGGTCGTCGCGATTGCTTCAGATGACCGTATCATTGCCATCGGTGAAACGGGTCTTGACTACTACTGGGATCGATCGTTTGATGAAAAGCAGCATGACTTTTTACGCAGGCACATCCGATTGGCTGCAGAAGTAGACAAACCGCTCGTATTTCACGACAGGGAAGCATCTTGGGACCTGATCCGTATCGTGCGCGAGGAACAGGAGAGCGCAGAAGACGCCAGCAAGATTCGAGGCGTTTTTCACTGCTTCGGCGGCCCGGACGATGTAACACAGGCCGTGCTTGACCTCGGCTTCGATATGGGGATAGGAGGGACGCTCACGTTCAAAAACGGAGGCGTCCCGGATGCAACGGCTTCGGTACCGCTTGAGCGTATCGTTCTTGAAACGGATTCGCCGTATCTCACACCTGCTCCATTCAGAGGAAAGCGCAATGAACCGGCACACGTTCGACTGGTCGCCGAAAAATTGGCCGAGGTGAGAGGAGTCTCACTGGAAGAGGTAGCTCGAATTACAACTGAGAACGCGCACCGGATTTTCGGGACATTCTAGCCGTTGATGTCGTAGAGAGCTGGTTCTATTTCTACCCGGCTTCGAGTTCGGATTGCTTCGTTGGCCTTGATGGCCACTACGGTCGCTTCGTAGACCCTCTGATAGTTCACGACGGGCTCAAATGGACCAAAATTGAAGTTGTCGGCCAGGGCCTTGATGCTGTGCCACAACGGCGATTTGGCATTGGGGTCGTCAGCCGTCGGGTCCTGTCCCAAAGCGTCGAGCTTGGTGGCATTGGCCAGAAGAGCGATCCCCGTTTCCTTGTAAAAGCGATCTTTTCGGGCATACACCTCCCATCCGAGCATGGGGGCATCCACTTCTTTAAACATCCACGCCTTGTTGTCCCGCAATATGATGGTCGCATCACTTCCGAAGAGGAGGTCGTACGCCGAGTCGAACCCGCTGACAAGAGTTGCATCAAACATCAGATGTTCTCCGTCAGGGAATTCGAAAATGGACTGAATCGTGTCCGGAACTGTTCGGCCATCCTTCCAGAAGGTGACGCCACCAAAGCCAGAAACGGCACTTGGTAGGCTTCCAAGCATGAGGATTGAGGTGTCAATCTGTTGAATTCCCATCTCACCTATCAGTCCAAGCGAAACGTCCTCATCCAATCTCCAATTGAGTTCTTGCGCACGGGCCTGCGTGGAAGAAGTCCTTTTCCATGATTCTTTCGAATGCCATTGAGAGCGGGTCATCACCGTTTTCCCAAGGGCTCCGCTTCTAACAAAACCGAAGACACTGCGATACTGTGGCTCGGTACGGTAGAGAAGGCCACCCTGAAATATCTGCCCGTCAGCCGCTGCGGCAGCTTTTGCAATAGCGCGTGCGTCCGCGATTGTGTGGGCGATGGGTGCTTCGCAGTACACGTGTTTTCCCGCCTCAAGAGCATCAATAACAATATCACGATGAAGGTGAGTGGGTGTCGCCACGATTACTACCTGGATCTCGGGGTCGTTCAAGATCTCCTTGTAATCGGCAACGCGTGCGGCAGACGGATAAGACCGCTGAGCACGGCGCAGCATGATGGGGAAATGGTCGCAGACCGCGGTCAATTCCATTTCTTCCATATCCGTCAGAATTGCTGCGATTTCGCGTCCCCATTCACCGAATCCGATGATTGCTGACTTTATTGGATCGTCGACTGTTGGAGAGTCTTCCCACAATGGAGCTGCCACCGGAATTCGCTCACCAGCAGCGAGGACAGAGGCAAGAGTACCGAGAGAGCTTTTCTTCAGAAAATTCCGGCGGGAGAGTGCGCCTGATCCGAGAAGGCCTTTTGAGCCGAATGGTCGTTTTCTAAACACAGGTTGAGGATTTATCGGTCGATGAGGTTACGGGTCGAGTGTGGGCCGGCGCAAGATACGATGGACGGCCAAAAAAGGGTCCGTCATGCTAAAACAACGTTTCCCGTCCAGGACAGCGCACGAGAAGGGGCATCGGAGGATATATTGCTACATGCAGCACTTTGCCTGAATCAACAACGGTTTCGCTCAGGACAGTTGGTCATTTAAAGCCGGGCCATGAGCCACTACGTAGACCCCACCCGTCCTCTGATTTTTCGAACGATGCAGCCTCGGCTGGACTGCCGCCGGGAAGGGGATCGGGTAGGATCAGGCAGGCAGTTGACCAGGCATCAGCCAGAGCAGCAGAAGGAGCCGAAACACATGACACCAGGGGGCCGCTTATGGCAAGGCCGGTGCGGGGATCAATTACGTGTCCGTACTCAATGGTGTCTTCCAAGAACGACTTTCCATGGATGGCGGAGACCGACAGAGAACCATCGTGCAGCTCAAATTTGGTAAACCAGGAAGGAGAGCTTTCTGTGGTGCTGGC
>CAZEHJ010000094.1:2730-11043 GCA_964512485.1 uncultured Rhodothermales bacterium
GTCGCTGTCGTAGGGATCTTCGATTCCTATCGTCCACGATTCATCATTATCCTGTCCTCCGATGGCCAGGACCGAACTGGTCCCCCCGTGGATCAGTGCGCTGGATATGCCTGATTCCCTCAGCAACAGGGCACATTCATCGAGGGCCCATCCCTTGGCAACACCTCCCAGGTCGAGCTGAATTCCCTGGCGCAAGAATCGCACGCTGGTAGAGGACTTATCCAACTCCACGTAGTCGAATCCGGTACTCGCGAGATCGTTCGAAATTCGATCCCGGTCCGGGATTGCGCCTCGTCCACCGCTGAAACCCCACGTGTGCATCAGCGGACCGACTGAGGGATCGAAGGCACCGTCGCTTTCCGCGTAAACCTTCTTACACAATGAAAGAAGGGCGAATAGCTCACCTGATGTCTGAACAGCGTGAGTGGCAGCCTCCCGGTTCAGTTTGCTCAATTCACTGGCTGAATCATAGAAGCTGAAGCGGGCAGCGATTCGGTGGATTTCCCGGATCGCCTCTTCACCTGCTGCGCGCAGGTGCGGCGCGTCGTCTCCCTGAAGCACGAATTCGAATCTCGTGGCCATTGCATTGCAGGCGAGGCGGACCGGGTGGCTCATAACAGAGGCTGGTGCTCAAAACAGAAAGGGCGAATGCCGGATCTGTTGATCCAGCATTCGCCCCAGAACCGTTCAATCAAAAAATCAGGACAGGTCGAAGGTGCCGTAGGTCGGCATCGGCAGGACTGTACCACCTCCGGTATGGAAACTGCGATCGTCAGCATTCAGGAAAATCGCTTCGCCGTATCGATTGGATGCTTCAGCCATCGAAATGATTGACTGGGCAATGATTGCCACATCAATATTTCCATTTGTGTCGTGTCCGTTGCGGATAGCCGAAAACAGATTGTCAGCGTGAGCCGGAATGGAGACACCTGGTTCGAGGTTTTCATACGATTCCTGGTCGACCAGATCCGCAAATGGTCTTTCGGGACGCAGCTCTACCGAGCCACCACCGAAATACAGTGTAGCCTCACTTCCTCGAATCACCTGGCCGATTCCCTGTTCGTTCACACTGGACCCCGTGATGACCATACACATCCCGTTCGGGAATTCGCATAGCAACTGTGTGTTGTCATCAACCGAGCGATCATCGGGGCCAACTGTTTTGTCCGTTACGGCTTTGTTACCGATACAGACGACGCGTTTCGGCAGATCTTTGATGTCTGCAGCAATGATCAGAGGGTGGATCATGTGCGCCAGTAGATCTCCAAGGATTCCTGCACAGTAGCGATAGTATTTTCTCCAACGATGGTAATGCTCACGGTTGAAGTCGGGTCGGTTATTCACCTTTCCGAGCCAGTGCTCCCAGTTCATGGTTTCCGGCGTCATGCCTTCCTCGAGTCCGTAATAATTCCACTCACCATCTGGTGTGTTTCTCATGTACGAATTCTGAGCGAGAGTTGGGAAGCCGATCTTACCAGCTCTGACCAACTCTGCAGCCTTGTGCCACTTTCCTTCACTGCAGTACTGCGACCCGATCTGGAATTTCATCCCGGTACTTTTAACCGTGTCATACACGTTGAACGCTTCTCCGAGGTAACGCGTCATGGGCTTTTCGCAGTAAACATGCTTGCCCGCATTCATGGCATCGATGGCCACCTGTGCGTGCCAGTGATCGACAGTCCCGATGAAAATGACGTCGATATCCTTGTCTTCAAGAAGTTTGCGATGGTCTTCGTATGTCTGGACTTTGTAGTCACCCAGGTTTCGTTTCTGTCGGACACCTTCCAGTCTCTCGTGGACGCGGTCGCGACGAGCGGAGTAGAGGTCACATCCGGCAACTCCTGCGACGTCGTAGGTGTATTCGTGAAACGGATTCAGGTCGTTGTCGGAGTTGGTAACGGTACGAACGTGAGCGTTGAAGCCCTGTCCACCGACGCCGATGAAGCCGACGTTCATTCTGTTGTTCGCACCAAGGACGCTTCCTTTCGCCGGGGCTTTTCCGTATTTGGTGGCTGCTTCGGCGCCATTAACGCCGGTCATCAGTGCGCCCGCTGCCAAGGCTCCTTTCTTCAGGAAATTGCGGCGTGAGTCGGGGGTTGCACTTTCTGCTCCTTTCTTTTTCATCTCCTGCAAATTGGGTTGTCTTTTGGTGGACGAACGAAGAGAGGCGCCACTCGAGCCGCCTCGAAGAAAAACAAGATACAATGGCAACGCGGAAAAGCTACTGGTCTCCGGCGGTTCGGGATCCAAAATGAGGTTTGTACCGTTGTGGCGGTCTCTAACGGTCTATTGAATATCACGTCATACTCATCGGAATCATGCGGCAGCGTTTTATCCCCTTCCTACTCGCTCTGGCTTTCATTGCCTCCTCTGTCAGTGCCCAGACCACGTGGACTGTTCAGGAAGGATCCAGCATCGTAATTGACGGAAAATCAAATAAATCGGACTGGAGTGTCACAGCCAACCAGTTCACCGGATCTTTCGTTTTTGAAGATGACTTTCCACAAAGTGGAGATCTGGTCGTGACTGTTCGGGAGATAAAAAGTGGGCGAAGCCTCATCATGGATCGTCTCATGTACGGCGCATTTCAGGCTGATGATCATGAGGAGATTGCATTCAATCTCGATTCGGCAGAAGAAGGTGAAGACGGAATCTGGTTGATGTCCGGTAACCTTACAATGACAGGAACAACAAACCCCGTAACTGTGCAGCTTGCCAGTGCAGATGCCGCTGAAGGACAGAAACACTTCACGGGGACGTACGAATTGAAGATGAGCGACTATGAAATGAAGGCGCCAACCGCCATGTTCGGCTCGCTCATCACAAAAGACGACGTGTTGATAACGTTTGATCTAACGCTCGGTCAGTAGAATGAAACCGGTAATTCTCATGGTGTTGCTCCTTTCCATCATCTCTGGGTGCGCGACACCCGAGACGACAGAAGAGGAAGTGGACGCCAGCGAAATCGACTGGATGATTGGTGCCGCCGCGACAGCCGAAGAGGTTCATCCTCTCTTACCCGGAATGATGGCTGCCTCTTTCAACGCTCAGACAGCTGACGGAAGTGTGTTCGAGTTTAATGCCTCGCGCCGGCAAAAAAACTCGATTTTGATCTTCTATCGGGGTGGGTGGTGTCCTTACTGCAATCGTCAATTGATGGATCTGCGGGAAATCGATGATGAGCTGGTTTCTCTGGGATACGACCTGTTCTTCATCAGCGCAGATCGACCGGGAAAACTGTCCGAAGGCTCACTCTCTGACGACCCACCTTACACGTTGCTTTCGGACAATGAAATGGACGTCGCCAAAGCATTTGGTATAGCGTATAAAGTTGATGAAGAGACGGTAGCCCGGTATAAGCGAGGCGGCCTGGACATTGAAGACGCTGCCGGTTATTCGCATCACTTGCTCCCTGCTCCCAGTGTTTTTCTAATCGATCAGGACGGACTCATTCAGTTTCAATACACGAACCCGAATTATCGGGTAAGAGTGAGTCGAGACATTCTTCTGTCCGCCGCTCGGGTTTACAGCAGTTCTGCTGACCAGAAAGGTTGAATGATGGTGCCCAACGAGTTTGGGATTCGAGGGCTCGCAAAATGAAGTTCGGTGGCAGGCGAAATTGACGTTTCCGTTTTAAATCATTTCCTTTAGGGCATCAGCGACCGCCCAATTCGCCGATAAAAAACGGAAAACGTAACACACCCAGAACCACCGTGAACTCGGTCTTCAGTGCAATCATCTTGCCACTGATGCTTTCCATTTCGCCGTCCCAGGACATTTCTTTCAGGGACGCAACGGCCCACGCCGGTATTGAAAACTATGTTGGCGGCATTGGCGCGTCCGCATTCGATTTCAACCGCGACGGGTGGGATGACCTGACGCTTGTTCTTCGGGACTCCACGCCGGTTTTGCTGGTCAACAATCGGGATGAGACTTTTACCGACGTGACATCTCTTTTGGGGATAAAGGGAGAGGGTGAATTGCTTGTGCCGGTCTGGGTCGACGTGAACAATGATGACAGACCAGATCTGTTCATCGGTCATTCGGGAGGAGGACGGAACGCACTTTATGTTGATCAGGGAGATGGCACCTATGCAGAGGAGGCAGCGCTCAGGGGAATCGATACCCGGGCAAAATTGGGAACAGCGGCTTTCGGGGATCTGAACAATGACGGATTTCTGGACCTTTTTCTCGGCGTAACGCATGGCCTGGATATCCTCTATTTGGGTGACGGGCGCACATTCAATGATGTGTCCGAGGTATTTGGAATTCAGGGTGACCCCTACTCAATAGCCATGCAGGCGGTGTGGATTGATTTCGATTCTGATGGTGATCAGGATCTCTTCGTCACACACGACGAGATGATTCCCAATCGGCTCTACGTGAATGATGACGGACAGAGTTTGACCGACGAAGCGGATCGCTATCGGATCAAAGAGGTCGGTGAAGGTCATTCGATGGGCGTTTCCTGGGGAGATCCGGATCTGGACGGAAACATGGACGCCTACGTAACCCGCATTAGAACTGGTGGACTGTACATGTTCGACGGCTTCGGAAGGTTTACCGATGAGGCCACGGCGCGAAATGTGGCGATCAATGGCGTTTCATGGGGTGTGTCTTTTGCCGATCTGGACAATGATATAGACGAAGACTTGGTACTGGTATCGTCTGCTTCGGCAGGAGCGATTCCCCCATCTATTTATGTCAATGGAGGAGGTCGTTTTCAACCCGTGACCCAGGCCGGTGAGTTCCAATATTCTGCCCAGGACAAAGGTCTTGCCGTCGGAGATTTCAACAACGATGGGCGCCTGGATCTTTTTACAGCCAATCTTGGTGGTGGCCATAGACTGTTTCTCAATGATACCGCCGATACCGGACAGTGGCTCACCGTCGAATTAAGAGGAGATGGGTCCAACAGTCTCGGAATCGGCTCGCGCCTGGAACTGGATGTGGGGTCAAAGACCTTGGTTCGATACATTCACGGAGGTGAAGGCTACAATTCTCAGCACAGTTCACGGGTTCATTTCGGTCTGGGAAACGCTCTCGAAGCCTCGGAATTGAGGATTATCTGGGGTGACGGACAGACTCAAACGATAGGTGGACTCAGTGCGTCACGACGATATGTTATTTCGGAGAGCATGGTTTCGACCGATATTGAGCGCCCGGCCGAATTGCCGGGAGCCTTCGAAGTCAGAGCCGTATTTCCCAATCCGGCAGCAGACAGGATTACGTTCGAGTTCGAAGCTGATGTCAGGGAAAGAATCAGAATTCACATCTGGGATTCGGTCGGGCGACAGGTAGACGTTCGGGAAATTCTACTCTCTGCCGGCCACACGGGTCTACAAATTCCCACAGATCATCTTGCCAGTGGCCTGTATGCGTTTCGAGCCGATTCTCGCGAAGGCAGCGTCAGTGGATCGTTTGCCGTCAGGCGGTAATCCCGGAATGTGCATTAAATAAAAAAGGGGGGCGCGAGCCCCCCTTTTATTATCCAGTCTATGAAGTCAGAGGTCAACTCTGCTCTTCTTCCTCTTCTTCGACCACTTCGTAATCGACATCTTTGACTTCTTCGGCTTCTGAATCTTCTTCCGCGTCGGCAGACTCTTCTGCGTCAGCACCGGCCGAGGCAGCATCTGCTTCCTGCTGTGCCTGATAAAGATCCTGACTTGCGTCACTCCATGCCTCATTCAACTGCTGCATGGCAGATTCGAGCTCATCAAGGTTTTTCTCTTTGTGAGCTTCTTTGAGTCGCTCGAGAGAAGCCTCGATTTTCGCCTTTTTCTCTTCGGGAAGCTTATCGCCATAATCGGCGAGATTCTTTTCAGTCGAGAAGATCAGCGAATCGGCCGTATTGACCTTGTCAACTTCGTCTTTGCGCTTCTGATCGTCATCTGCATGGGATTTCGCGTCCTCACGCATTTTTTCGATCTCTTTGTCAGTCAGGCCCGAAGATGCCTCGATACGAATCGATTGCTCTTTTCCAGTCGCCTTGTCTTTTGCAGAGACACTCAGAATGCCGTTGGCATCGATGTCAAACGTCACTTCCACCTGAGGCGTACCGCGCGGAGCGGGTGGGATTCCATCGAGGTGGAATCGGCCGATCGTGCGGTTGTCCGAAGCCATGGAGCGATCACCCTGGAGAACGTGAATCTCTACTGATGGCTGATTGTCAGCAGCAGTCGAGAACGTTTCACTCTTCTTAGTCGGTATCGTCGTATTGGAGGTGATGAGAGATGTTGCCACACCGCCCAGTGTTTCAATTCCAAGGTTCAACGGAGTCACATCGAGGAGAAGGACGTCCGAAACATCGCCGGAAAGAACGCCACCCTGAATGGCAGCTCCCACAGAAACGACTTCGTCCGGGTTGACAGAGCGATTGGGCTTTTTGCCGAAGAACTCTTCGACAACTTCCTGGATTTTAGGAATACGGCTCGATCCGCCAACAAGAATGACTTCGTCAATCTGTTCTTTTTTAAGTCCTGCATCCTTGAGGGCCTTGGCCATCGGTGCAATCGTGCGCTGGACGAGAGAGTCGACGAGCTGCTCGAATTTTGCACGGGTCAAATCCATCGTGAGGTGCTTCGGACCATCCTGTGTCGCCGTGATGAACGGAAGATTAATCGTTGTCTGTGTCGCCGAAGAGAGCTCGACCTTGGCTTTTTCAGCGGCTTCTTTCAGTCGCTGAAGGGCCATGGCGTCTTTTCGGAGATCGATCGCTTCGCCTTTCTTGAATTCATCTGCGATCCAGTCGATGAGGCACTGATCAAAGTCATCACCACCAAGGTGAGAATCGCCATTGGTTGATTTGACTTCAAATACGCCATCGCCCAGTTCGAGGATGGATATGTCATACGTTCCGCCACCGAGATCAAATACCGCGACGAGCTCTTCAGCATCCTTATTGTCCAATCCGTATGCCAGAGCGGCCGCGGTTGGTTCGTTTATGATGCGGCGTACTGTCAGGCCAGCGATTTCCCCGGCTTCTTTCGTTGCCGTTCTCTGAGCATCATTGAAGTATGCAGGCACTGTGATCACAGCTTCCGTGACTTTCTCTCCGAGATAGTCTTCGGCAGTCTGCTTCAACTTGCCCAACACCATCGCAGAGATTTCCTGTGGCGTATAGACGCGATCGTCAATTTTAACGCGTGCCGTATCGTTATCGCCTTTGACGACATCGTAGGGAACGGTCTTCAATTCAGACCCAACTTCCCCGAATTTGCGACCCATGAATCTCTTGATCGAGAAAATGGTGTGCTCGGGGTTGGTGATGGCCTGTCGTTTGGCCGGAGCCCCAACCAGACGCTCACCGTCCTTTTTAAATGCAATGATGGAAGGAGTCGTTCTGGCTCCTTCAGCGTTGGTGATGACGACAGGTTCGCCACCTTCCATTACGGCCACGACTGAATTCGTCGTTCCAAGGTCAATGCCTATGATCTTTCCCATTGAGGTCTGATCCAATTCTGTTTAAACAATGTAATTTTGTCAGGTTGACACGGCTAGCGTGTCGAAGTGCATCATAAACAAGAACAATGCCGTTCTCGGTATTCGGACAAAATGTCAGCAATCATTTTCTGTCAAGGGGTTCTGATTGAGCGAAAGTGGTTGCTATATTGGTTGCTCAGGCAGACTCTGACCAATGAAGCATGTACCCAATGCGCTGACCATCATTCGAATTTTGGTCACGCCATTCCTTTTGACTTTTCTTTTCTTCGATTCGCTCGTCGGGTACAGTTGGGCGTTGGCTCTTTTTGTTTTTGCTTCGATTTCTGATTGGGCCGATGGAAAAGTCGCTCGACACTTCAGCGTCGGGTCCAAATTGGGCCAGTTTCTGGATCCCATTGCTGACAAAGTACTTGTGCTGGGTACCTTCGTCGCACTGATCTTCATCCTGCCCGATTCTGTCACTTGGTGGCTTGTAGCGATCATTGCGGCGAGAGACGCCTCGGTGACGGGATTACGATTGTGGATGAGAAGGGAAAACAAGACGCTTCAAACTTCCAGAAAAGCAAAGTGGAAAACCGCATTTCAGTTGACGTTTTTGATCGCGGTTCTGCTACTTCTTACCGTTTCCCAAACAGTCGAACCCGTTCGATCCTGGGCGGATGGGGCTTTGAACAGCAGCTACATTTTCTGGGGACTCGTAATAGTCGCTGGCGTGACGGTCTGGACAGGAATAATCTATTTCACCGAAAAAGAACCGGTGGAAACGCCAAATTTAAATGAGTGATATGAGGGATGAACTTGCGCGCAGGATCGCTCGACATTTGCTTCGAATTGGAGCAGTCACTTTGTCACCGACGAAACCCTTCACCT
>CAZEHJ010000095.1:0-10925 GCA_964512485.1 uncultured Rhodothermales bacterium
GGAGAAATTGTCAGAATGATTTCTTTTATCGAATAAAAGAAAAAAGAGTTACGCCCCGGGAGAAATAAATCTGGAAGGCCTGAAATCGCTACTTGAACGTCTCCAGTACCTATTTCAAGCCCAGATGACGTTTCAGCAGGTCATCGGCATGCCTGGTCGAACGCATATAAAAATCCGATCTCAGCCTTTCCATGTTTTCGTCCGAGAGATCGCCATTCTGCCCGAAGGCGTTGAGCCTTGCAGCGTGGGCTGCGTAGAGCGTCATCGCCGCCGCGACCGAGATATTGTAACTCTGGATGAATCCTGGCGAAGGGATGACACAGACCACATCTGCTTCGGATAGCATCTCCTCGCTCACTCCTGATCGCTCGTTTCCAAATACGATGGCTGACTTGCGAGTCAGATCCAGTTCACTCAGTGGGACGGCATTTTCATCAAGGCGAGTCACAACAATCTGATACCCATTTTCTCGCAGCGATGTGGCACATTCAGCGGGCGATTCCCATTTGGACACGTCCAACCACTTCTGCGCTCCCTGCGTCGTCCTCTTGGAGTGCTTGAACGAGGTGTCTCCCGAGATAATGTGAAATGGCTGGAAGCCCAGGCCTTCGGCCGTTCGCATGACAGCACTGACGTTGCCTGTATTGGCCAGACCCTCTACGACAGTGGCAATAGAGTATGTGCGTTGGTTCAAGATCTCATCGATACGCTCTTTCCTGTCCTCTGTGAGATGCGGGCCCAAAACCGCTGATACCTGACGTGGCGACAGAAACGATTCGCCGATCCGATATCCATCGAAGCGGGAGCCGCTATCAGCGATAATCCGGGCCATTTCGCGATCTGGGTTTTCCATAAGGCCCAAACTGCTGCGCACACAGCGAAAGATCAACTCCCGAAGCCGGGAACCGCACGGACAGCCCTGCATCGAAGAGATATCCCATCTCAGAATGTCGACACATCATGAATCTGCACGGAAAAGTGGTAGTCATCACGGGCGCCAGTGCGGGGCTCGGAGCTCACTTCGCACAGTCGATCATAGAACGAGGAGGCCGTGTATACGGTCTTGCGAGAAGAGTGGACAAGCTCGAGGCGATGGAAAAAGCTCTTGGGCACAGTTTTGTCGGTCTTCATTGCGACGTCGCCGATGAAAAATCAGTCGTTGAAGCATTCGAGAACATCCTGCACCATGAAGGTCGAATTGATGTACTTGTCAACAATGCTGGAGTCGGCAAATTTGGACCAGCAGAGGAGGTCACGGCAGACGATTGGGACCTTCAAATGAATGTTAATCTTCGCGGCGTTTTCCTTTGCACAAGAGCGGTCATTCCGGCCATGAAAGCACAGCACAAGGAATGCGGAGTCGGGGGACATATCGTAAATATTTCCTCGGTTGCCGGAATCATGGGCAATCCGAACATCAGCACATACAATGTCACGAAGTTCGGCCTGAAGGGGTATAGCGATTCACTATTCAAGGAAGTTCGACAAGACGGCATCAAAGTGAGCTGCTTCTATCCCGGTTCGGTAGAGACCGAATTTTTTGATGTTGCCGGCATTCCAATAGCGGCCAATCCCATGACTCCTGACCAGATCAGTTCTACACTCCTGCACGTCCTCGAGACACCTGACAATTATTTGATTACCGAAGTCGTTATGCGGCCACTGAAGCCGCAGGGATAGTACATTGATTCGCTATCTTGAAATTCAAATTACATCTGATTCTGTATGAAACGTCGCCAGTTCGTCCGCAAAGCTTCAATCGCCGCCGCAGGAGGCGCACTGGTTACAGGATGCTCGAGCGGCGAATCCGAAGGAGGAGCTGCGGCAGTTCAGACACGACCAAGGATCAACTGGCGACTCACATCGAGCTTTCCGCGCTCTCTCGACACCATTTACGGAGCAGCTGAGGTGATGGCGAAGCGTGTTGGGGAACTGACGGACGGGCGATTCAACATCAGGGTCTTTCCGGGTGGTGAACTTGTGCCAGCCACTCAGGTCCTGGAAACGGTGCAGAAAGGAACGGTCCAGATGGGCCACACAGCCAGCTACTATTTCACCGGATTGAATCCTGCACTCGCTTTTGATTGCACCGTCCCGTTCGGAATGAATGCCCGGCAGTTCTCCGCATGGATGACGTACGGAGACGGTTTGGATCTGACGAGAGGATTGTTTGCAGACTTCAACATCCTGAACCTGCAGGGTGGCAACACCGGCGTTCAGATGGGAGGGTGGTTTCGGCACGAGGTGAATTCCCTGTCGGACTTTCGCGGACTGAAGATGCGCATTCCCGGATTTGGCGGTGAGGTGATGGCAGAACTTGGTGTGAACGTACAGATGCTCCCCGGCGCTGAAATCTATCCCGCTTTGGAGCGTGGCGTGATCGATGCAGCAGAGTGGTCCGGCCCGTACGATGATGAAAAGCTCGGCTTCTTTCAAATTGCCAGCAACTACTACTATCCGGGATGGTGGGAGCCAGGCCCCGGGCTGAGTTTCTACATCAACAAGGATGAATGGGAGAAGCTTCCATCGGATTATCAGGCAGCTCTCGAAGCCGCTTCGTCAGAGGCCAACCTTGGAATGATGTCCAACTACGATGCGAAAAATCCTCCTGCCCTGGCCAGACTGCTGGATGAGGAAAATGTACAGTTGCGCCCGTTTTCAGACGACGTTCTCCGCAGGGCACAGGAAATCACCAAGGACATCCTGGAAGGCGCAGCTTCTGGCGACGCGCAGTATCGCGCCGTCTTCCAGAACTATGATGCCTGGCGCAAGGCCTCAAATCGGTGGTTGAATACGGCCGAAAACACATTTGCTACATTCGCTTTCAACAGCGGAGGATAATCAGGTGGCCTCGTATCGCTCAGTAACTGTCTACTGCTCTTCCAGCAATGAAATCGACCCTGTATTTGTCGAAGCTGCGGAGACCCTGGGCAAATTGTTCGCTGAGCATCATGTGCAGTTGGTCAACGGTGGCGGAAGCGTGGGCTTGATGGGCGTCATGGCTCGGGCCGTCCACGCGAACGATGGTCGGGTAGTAGGCGTGATACCGCACGCCCTCAAGAATATTGAAGGTGTTGCCTACTCGGCGTCTGATGAGCTCATTCTGACCGACACGATGCGCGAGCGCAAACGAATCATGTTTGAGAGAAGTGACGGCTACGTCGCGATGGCGGGTGGATATGGCACGTTGGAAGAATTTCTCGAGGTACTGACCCTGCGAAAGCTGGGCTACCATGATAAGAACATTGTTCTTTTGAATACGAACGGCTTCTATGATGAACTCATCGAGTTCTTCCGAAAAATGACAACGGCCGGATTTGCCAGAGACAGTGCTGAGAAGTACTTCAGCGTGGTGGACCGGCCAGAAGATGTTTTAACTACACTGGGTGTTGGAGACTGATGATTCAGATAAAAAGATTTGTGACGCCCAGAACGACGCGTTTCGCGCAAATTGGAGATATTGGTGAATCCACAAAAGAAGTTGTCTTTGCCCTACACGGATGGGGACAACTGGCCGAAGGATTCGCACGCGAACTCGAAAACCTTGCGGCTCCCGAGCGAGTGATCATCTGTCCTGAAGCCCTGTCCAAGTTCTATATCAGCTTTCAGGACAGACAGACGGGCGCTTCGTGGATGACCAGTTTCGATCGCGAATTCGAAATCATTGACTACGTGACATACTTGGACGGACTGGCCGAGACTATTTTGGCTGAGCTTCCAGAGGACGTCGAGATTGAGGTGCTGTCCTTTTCTCAGGGCTGTCACACGGCCAGCCGCTGGGTGGGCAACGGAGTCATCAAGCCCAAGCGACTGATTCTCTGGGGCTCTGACCCTGCTGAGGACCTCAGCCCGGAGGAGTGGAGTGCCATTTCCGATGTGGACGATGTGGTTGTCGTAGCAGGAACGCTCGACCGATTTGTGGCTGGCGGACGATTGATGCGGGCCGAAGAGTCGTTGCGCGATCATCAGTGCCGCTTTGAGACCATCCGATACGAAGGAGGTCACCACCTGCAGGACAGCGTATTGGAAGATCTTTTTGCCGTCGGCAACGGACAGGTCGAATAACCTCAACGCGGGATATGTACAGATATAAACAGGGCGGGGCGCTTTCGCGCCCCGCCCTGTTTCATTTCAGGATGTGCTGATTTCTATTTGAGCAGCATCATCGTTTCGGTCATCGTACCTGTCGGCGAGGTCAACCTGTAGATGTACGCGCCGCTTGGAAGATCTGACGCCTCGAAACTGACCTCATGCCAACCCGCAGATTTCATTCCATCGACCAACGTCGAGACGTGTCGACCCATGATGTCGTAGACGACGAGCGAAACATCCGACGCCACCGGCATCCCGAATCGAATCGTTGTTCGGGGGTTGAACGGATTGGGGTAGTTGCGACCCAGAACAAAATCAGTCGGCAACTCACCTTCGTTTTCGTTTGAGGTAAAGAGCCCCCGCACAAATGTAATTGGCTGCGGGTTGCTGTATCCGATCGCACCGTGTGCATCAGTCGCGGAAGCGCGCTGAAACATGCTCCGTTCCATACCGAGTTCAAGGTCCGGCATGACGTCCAGTATCAGCTGCCAATCAACCCGGGTGCCGGTCTCCGTAGCATTCGATCGTAACAGGACTTCTTCGAATGATTCGGTAGTTGAAAGTTGCCATCCATATTCAACGATGGGGTCTCCTTCTATATCCTCTGCACCAGACCAGAAAGAAACCGTCATCAGGTCACCCAACGAGGCAGGATCATTGCCAATGGCACCCCCGACCCACACCGGCTGACCGTCGTCCGCGATAACAGTATCACTGGAGAAGGCGGGCGCGTCGTTCACAGGAGTGATCGTTACACTGACTGTCGCTGAGGCTGAAGTCAAACTTCCGTCTCCAACCACGTACGTGAAGGAGTCTGTTCCGGAATAATTCGCTTCGGGCGTGTAGATGAGACTTCCGTCATCAGCCAACGTGACCTGTCCATGCGCGCCCTGTGTGAATGAGTCCACCGCCAGGGCATCGCCGTCCGAATCTGTATCGTTGGCCAGTACCAAGACAAAAACGGCAGTATCCTCATCCGTCACGGTGACGTCTTCTGCCGCCGCCGGAGCCGCGTTGACGTTTACAACGGAGACAGAAACTGTCCCGACCGCTGTCTGACCCGCATTATCCACAATCGTATACGTGAACTGATCAGAACCGGAAAAGTCAGGATCAGGTGTGTACTTCACCACGCCATCGCCCATAAACGCCGCCGTTCCGTTTGACGGTTGGGCCAGGGCGCCAAAGAAAAACAGCTCTTTATCCGGGTGAGAATCATTTTCAAAAATGGATACGTCAACGCTGGTATTCTCCTGTGTGACAGCGACATCGTCGTTCGCCACAGGACTATCAACCATCGGCGTGATCGTTATCTGAACTGTACTCGTTGACGTCAATCCGGCTCCATCGACCGCGATGTAGGTGAAGGAGTCTGTTCCAAAGTAATTCCCGGGTGGCGTGTACATCACCTGTCCGGACTCTGAGAATTCAACACTACCCTGCAGAGGCAGTGTTTCCAGGAACGCCCGGATTGTTTCTCCTTCCGGGTCCGTGTCGTTCGTCAACACGTTGAACGATGTTACTGTGTCTTCAGCCAGCGTCACCTCATCGTCCGTCGACGATGGCGGTTCATTTGTTGTGAAAACCGGGAATCCTGGATCCACAATCACACCATTGGCTTCCAAATCGTCGTCGCCCCGTTCGCCATCCACAAAATGAAGGACAATTCTACCCGGACTGGTTTCGACGCCTTGTTCATTTACGACTGCCGGGAAGAACTCAGCACCCGTTTTGTCTGCTCGAACGTTACCATCTTTGTCCTTGTAGTTAAACACATACCACTCTTTTTCGATTGGATCAGGAGGCTTTATTTCAAGTCGATATATTGCGCTCGTACCTGTATCGAAGACATAGATTGTTCCGTCCAGCACAATGATGCGGTTCATTCCCTTCAGGTCTATAGGGGCACCTGAAGGAGTTTGAAATACAGGACCGGCAACCGTTGACACCATTCCATTCGCGTCCATTTTGCGAATCTTTTTATTGCCGGTATCCGCAATAAAAATATCCGTTCCTGATTTTGTGATTCCGCTCGCTCCATTGAAGCGAGCCTCATCAGCGGAGCCGTCAACGGCACCGACTCCAAGCGACCCGTGTGCACGCTGTCGGCAAAGAAACGGTCCACCGACGCGCGGACTGGTACGGGTGTTGCACCACTCATTTACTACTTCTTCCGACATTCTGAAGCCTGCTACATGTTGATGGTCTCCCGGAGCAGGAAATGGGCTCGACACCAATTCATCGTGCCTAAAAAACAGAAGACGATTTTGGGAATCTATTACGTGCGTTCCTTGTCCACCGAGAGGTGGGTTCAGGTTGGAACGAAAATCGAAAACACCCTTCATTGAGGCCACCAATGGAGTTCCAAGAAAAGCCGAAAGTATGTAGATATTTCCTCGTATAACGTCAAAATGCCCTCCCGTCATTAATAGGTAGAGCGAACTGGATGGGTCCTTGACGATCGTCTCCTGATTAAAATAGTCCGAGGCGAGATGGCCAGGTGAAAATCTGGTGATACTGATGGCTGATCGCTCGGTCCCGCCTTCTGCTATCGCGATCGGAATTTTTAGTAAACCTGGAATTACCGCCAATCTCCTGATGGACAAATGACTCAGTTCCGGGTTGTAATTGAGATTGTTCATCAACACCGTCTCTCCCGTTGTAACATCTATCTCCCACACTTTTTTGCCATCCGTGTACATGAATGTTTTCTCACTACCGCCGCCAAGGCTCTGAAATGGGACATAGCTTTTCGGATTTTCCAGCTTGGCGACTTCGTGTGCGATCACCTTGGGTCCCTGCACCTTCTTGCGACGGCCAAACTTCATGTAGTTGTTGACCTTCACGCCCGGCGGCAGGGTGATTTCGACGGTCGAAGATGCGCCCTTTTCTATCCCGTTCACATCAAAGTTCAGGAATCCCAGTTCTGGAACAGCGCCTGTCGGAAGTGTCCCGCTGGGATCAGGATTGTTTCCCGTGGAGGTAACGTTTGCGAGATTCTGGCCAGCTTGTGGCGTAATCAGGATGGATTGACCCGTGTTGCTTCCCCCTCCGATGTCCGTCAACCCGTCAGCTTTGGCGACCGAAACCGTGACTTTCCCGAAGTCGAAGGCGAAACCCCCGCCGTCATCACTCACCCAGTAGTAGAATGTGTCGGTGCCTTCGTACAAAAGCCGAGCTGCGTAGGAGAACGTATTGTCCGGATTCAGAGTAATCGTCCCCCCGGTTGTCTGTAAGGGCGTACCGACCGACCCCACTGCATTGCCGTCGGCTCCGAAGTTAGGCAACGTGGATACAAGAGTAATAGAGAGATTGTGCATCACACTGGTGCCCATGACGCCCTGGTTGGCAAGGTGTTGACTCCATCGTGCCAACGAGGGTGAATCAGTGGCATCGGTCGCCAATCCCTGTCCGATCGGATTCAGCGTCACGGATTTCCCGCCCTGGACCGAAGCTGTCATGTCGTTGGCCACAGGTGGATCATTCACGGGCTTGACGGTGATTTCCAGATGCCCAGGCCAGGATTCAACTCCTTCCGCGTCCTTGATTACGTAGCTGATACTAGCTGGACCGGCATAGTCCTTGACCGTGGTCACCGAGATTTTCTTGCCGCCTTCAACAATGGAGACGTTCGTCACCTGAAGGAAGTCCCCACTGTCTTCATCGAAATAACCCGTGTGGTCCACCTGGCTGATGATCAGGCTGGAAGGATCCTCGTCCGTATCGTTGGCCAGGACATCAAATACCTTGGTCTCATCCTCATTCATTTCGCCACTGTCATCTTTGGCGACCGGCGCAGCGTTGTCGTCATCATTCATCGAAATGGTGATCTGTTGCTCCGCTGGCTCGCTGACATTGGTAGAATTTCCCAAATCCACATCGATTATGATTGTCGGATCAGGGCGCTCAACCTCTGTGTCATCCACGCTCACGATGTCCATTGTGCCCGTGGTCTCACCTGCTTTGATGGTGATTGTATCTGAGGAATACGTGTAGTCGTGTCCCGTAGAGGTGCTTTTGCTTGCAGCGACCAACTGACCCGTCGCGGTGCCGCTGAAGGCCAACTTCACCGCAGCGTCAACGGCGATCGCCGGCGTAATTGTCGCGGTCACCCTGGCAGCTCCGCCTTTCTCTGCGATCGTGCTGTTATCGACACTGAGCGTTACGGCGGGCGGAGTTTCCGAATCCGTTATAGTCACCGTTGCGGCTTGAGGAGCGTTTACCGTCGCTTCTCCTGCGCTGACCGATGTTATGGAGTAAAGAATCGTCTCATCCCCCTCATACATATCGTCACCTTTACCGTAGACGTCCGTTGTCCCTGATGTCGATCCTGCAGGTACCGTGACGCTCGTTCCTGTCTGTCCGAAATCCTTGACTGGGTCAGCCGTACCCATAGCATCGTCTCGGACAATAGGTACAGTAATGGCTTCGTGCGAAGGGTGAGAAAGAGAGGCACCCACTTTGATGAGACCACCATCTTCCGAAAACGACGCGGCGCTCGTAGTCAAACTGACGGTAGGAGGAGAATCGTTGTCAACGACCTCCAGGGTTGCTGTTGCCGGAGCTCCCGCTGTGACATTAGTTGATCCTGGTCCATCTACCTCAAAAATTATCGTCTCATTTGTTGCCGATTCGTAGATCGTATCATCCGATCCGTACCACAAGACATTCCCAAACGTCTCGCCGATAGGAATCTCAAACGAGATGCCGGTAGCCAGGTCGATCTTTAAATTTTTATTCGGATCCGCAAGATCAATTCGCGCATCAAACGCCCCGCCGGTTCCCGCAAGCGCTTTCAATCTTACCACTACAGCCTTGCCGCTGGGTCCCGAAAGTGTTGCTGTGAGCGTTGACTTAGTGTTGTCCGCCTCCTTGACGGTGGCACCGTTGTCGAGTGCCAGGGAGACCGTAGGCGGTAAATCGTCGTCGGTAATGGAAGTACCGATTATCGGACTGGGTTGAACCACCGTGGCATTTGTTGCTGATTTGAAATTCACAATCATGCCTTCGTTTTCTTCATCCAGCGCGTCCTGAACTGCAGTCACTTTGTATGTGCCCGTGGTCGACCCGGCATTGATCGTGAAGGTCCTCGACGTCTCTGTGAAGTCTTTTGCAAGTTCCAGACCCGTACCAAGCACCGTGGCTATTTCTACATCGACATTCTTGGCAGAGACAGCTGAAAGCGTGGCAGTGAAGGTGGCCATCCCCGCACTTTCCGCGATTGCGATATTGTCCACCGCCAGAGTCACATTCGGCGCGGCGTCATCATCCAAAATCGTGGTGGACTGCTGCTGGGTACCATTCTCCGTTCCGTTGGTAACCGACTGGATCGCAACGACCACCAACTCATCCTCTTCATCGATGGTATCCTGGGTTGCTGTGATGGTCATGGCACCCGTCAGTGAACCCGGCGCTATGTTCACGGGATGTCCTCCCACTGCGTAGTCTGTATTGAGCGTGGCGGTTTCCCCGGGGCCGACTCCGAGACTGACAGTTACAGTGTTGGCCGAATAATCACTCAGGGTGGACGTGAATGTACCCACCCCGGCATTTTCAGCGATGGTGGCCGTATCCCTTGTAAGCGTGACCGTGGGCGAATGATCATCGTCCAGGATGCCCAGATTAATCTGTTGCGTCCCGTTTTCAGTCCCGTCTGTGACGCCTGTAATATCCACTTGAATCGCTTCAGAACCTTCACTGGAAGCGTCATTTGTAGCCGTGATGCCAACGGCCGTATTGGCTGTCGTTGCGCCTGCCGTGATGGTCACCGATGTGGAGGCACTGGCATTGTAGTCCGTGCCGTTTGTAGCGGTGCCGCTATAGGCCAGCGTCACGATGACGTCCTGGGGACTGACCGCTGATAGCGTGGCTGTGATGGTGCCTGTCCCGCCATTCTCGACCATGGAGGGAATACCCGGGATGGCGATCGGTGCTGATCCTGAAAGCGTGACCGTCGGACCGTCGTCGTCGTCGATGGTTGTAGTGACCTGCTGCGTGCCGCTTTCGGTAGCGTTGGTTACCGATGTGATATCGACGACGACCGTTTCATCGACCTCATCGGTGGCGTCTCCCGTCGCCGTAATGGTCATGGTTCCGGTCGTTTGACCTGCGGTAACCGTGATAGACGATGCGCTCAGGCTGCGATCCCCGGCAGCAGCCGTTCCCGTAAAGCCAAGATTTACCGTCACGTTTGAAGCTGACGCTGCCGACAGGGTTGCCGTGACTGTGGCTGATCCTCCAGTTTCTGAGATGAGGGCATTGTCGACACTCAGCGTAACTGTAGGTCCGCTAGCGACTGCCGCAAACGTTGGAAGACCACCCACATGGAGCCATGATGCCCAGGTGGTGACCAGGGTTGGGTCTGCCACGTTGTCATCCGAATAATAGTCGGCATAGAACGCTTCCTTGAACAATTCACCAGAATCAATAACCAACCACTGATCATCTCCGCTGACCCATCGCAGGACATCCGAGCCCTTCGTCCACGAAGGTTTGCCGTCAACGTCTGATCCTTTTACCCAGGTTCCGTTGATGGAGGCTTCACCTGCTCCCGTTGCGGTGAGATTTTGGGCCTGTATTGAAAACGGTGAAAAGCCGAAAATCAGAAGAAATACTAAGGTGCGGGGAGTGACCATTTTCCGACTGGAAAATGTCGTTTGAAAGCGACTTACCACAGGCATTCAGGGGTTCGGGTATTGAAAAGGATTCGGAAAATAACAAAAAAGAGGTGGAGGCGATCTCGCCTCCACCCCTTTTTCATTCGATCGAATGATCGCTTTACTTGAGCAGCATCATCATTTTGGTGAACTCACCTTTCGGTGTGCTCAGCTTGT
>CAZEHJ010000096.1:0-10877 GCA_964512485.1 uncultured Rhodothermales bacterium
AGATTGTCATGGAAGACAACACTTTAACGAGAACCACCCTATATCATGAGCAATTTTTCAGTCGGATTCCGAGCCAGCGGTACAGTGCAGATCCTCGATCTGCATGGCGAGCTGGACGCTCATACGGCAGCCGAGTTGGAGGCAGCCATTCAAAAATGCCAAAAAGAGAATCAAGTAAACATTCTCATAAACGGAGCTAATCTGCTTTACATCTCCAGCGCTGGTCTGGGAGTGTTCATGGCATATATCGAAGAAGTCCGTGAATGCGGTGGTGATATCAAAATCGCCGCGCTACAACCCAAAGTATTCAATGTTTTCGACCTGCTGGGCTTCCCGATGCTCTTCGATATCGTTGATTCTGAAGACGATGCCGTTGGCAAATTTTCTGCTCCCGACGCTGAATAAATCGACCAGAATAATCTGATCTGTGGCTTCCAACGTTCACACATTGACGATTCCGAGTTCAACGCGCTTCCTTGAAGATGTGCGAGAATTCATAACGACTCATGCCACCGAGGCTGAGTTTTCGGAGTCTTCCGTCGAGCAGCTAAAAATGGCTGTCGACGAGGCGTGTACGAACGTGATTGAACATGCTTACGCCGGTCAGAGCGAACAGCCCATTGAGATTGCCGTCTCCATCCAACCTGATAAACTTACGATCAGAATTCGGGACAAGGGTCGTGGATTCGATCAACAATCCTACGAAGAACCTGACCTCGTCAAATACGCCAAGTCAAGAAAGTCGGGCGGTTTTGGCGTTCACATCATGCGAAGGCTCATGGATGATGTGATCTACCGCAAGGGTGGCGGTTTCAACGAGTGTTGTATGGTGAAGTACAAGGACTAGCTTCGCGTCACACCGTGCAGTGACGCCTTGCATATCGTCAAATGAGGGGGATCTTAGTCCTCCGCTCTTTCTACCGGATACCGCTGTACATGGAGGCTATTCCGAATGTCAGCCGCCGACCTGACAGTTCGCTGAATCCAGCATCACTCATGAACTCCAGGAAGTCATTTCCTTCCGGAAAGACAGCAATCGATTCGGGCAAATACGTGTAAGCTCCTGAATCACCCGAGATCAAACGACCAATTCCGGGAAGTATGTAGCGCCCGTAGAACGAGTATAACTGCTTGATGGGAAAGGACTTGGGCTGACTGAACTCAAGTACAACCAAACGTCCACCCGGCTTCAGCACCCTGCGTATCTGGGCGAGACCCCCTGCCAGGTCTTCAAAATTTCTTACCCCGAAAGCGACCATGGCAGCATCGAACTGCTTATCTGAAAATGGCAGTTTTTCAGCGTCTCCCGTTTGTAGATCTATCTTCTCGCTCAGTCCCTTCGACACAACCTTGCCTCTTCCCACCTCGAGCATCTCCTCCGATATGTCAACACCAATGACACTCTCCAATCCGTAGTTGGCTGCCATGATGGCAAGATCGCCTGTACCCGTTGCTACGTCTAGCACCCGCTCGGGAGAATCCGAAGCAATAAGCTTGATGACATTTCTGCGCCAGATCTGATCGATACCGCCACTCAAGACCCGATTGAGAAAATCGTACCTCGGAGCAATCGCATCGAACATGTCTCGGATGTGAGGCTTTTTACCTTTCACAATTCCGATGGGTGGAACGTTTGACGACGTCATGGGCCTGCTGAAATCCGTTAGTTCAATAATTGTGTCAGTTCCAGCAATTGGAAGCTGATACTTTTCTTGCGACTGTACACGTTTCGTGAAGGAGTTAAATGGACCTGATTGTCGATGATGCCCACCATCACGTTGGCATGCCCTTCAAGAAGTGCCTCAACCGCCGCCACTCCAAGGCGGCTCGCAAGCACGCGATCTCTAGCAGAAGGGGAGCCACCGCGCTGTGTGTGGCCAAGAATACAAACTCGAAGATCAATGTCTTCGAAGCGCTCGTCTTCCTTCATGGACGCTGCTATTTGGGATGCACCCCCCAATTCGTCTCCCTCAGCCACAACCACAATCGATGACCGGTGCTGCTCCGACATGAGGGAGTGAATGTGCGTTTTAATTTTGTTTATATCGCTCAGCGTCTCAGGAATGAGTACCATTTCGGCACCGCCACCAATGCCACTGTTCAGAGCGATAAATCCGGCGTCACGACCCATGACCTCAACCAGAAACAGACGGTTGTGTGCATCGGCAGTATCCCGAATCTTGTCAATGTTCTCAATGGCCGTGTTCAGCGCCGTATCGAAACCAATCGTCTCATCGGTGCCGAAAAGATCGTTGTCAATCGTTCCCGGACATCCTACCAAAGGGATTTCGTGCTCATCAAAAAAGAGGGCCGCTCCTGCCAGAGTACCGTCTCCGCCGATTGCGATAAGACCATCGATACCTTCTTTCTTGAGCTGTTTGGCCGCTTCTGCCCTTCCTTCTGGCGTTCTGAATTCATCTGAACGTGCGCTCTTGAGTATCGTCCCCCCTTTCTGGATGATGTTCGACACATCGGTGTTGTCCAACGCAACAAAGTCGCCCTCTATCATTCCCTGATAGCCTCGTTTGATACCGACGACCTCCTTGCCGCAGCTGAGCGCCTTCCTTACTACTGCCCGAAGGCAGGCGTTCATCCCGGGAGCATCTCCTCCTGAGGTGAAAACACCGATTTTGTTTATGGTATCCACGTCTATTTCGATCTTTCTGAGTCTGGACAGCATTAATGCGGCAAGCTGTCGAACGTTCGTCGCGTGGATTGAAAATACCACGAAACCCTCTCGCATATCGCACTATAGCCCAAGAAATCATTATGCTTCGCAGCGGACCCCAGAATCGTATCTTGAGGTCAATGGAAATCCATCTGAAAAACATTCATTTCGAGAACGCCTTGATTATCGAACATGGCCGGTAAAGACTCCGATTCCATACCACCCTACCTGATTGAGGTGAACGGCAAATCCGGAATGCCTGTTGATCCCGCAGCACTCCACCGAGACGGGATCCGACTCGAACATGTCAGGGGGCCTGAATATGTGCTGTATTCCGATGGAAAAACCATTCCGATAATAATTGAAGAGCGGGACCGACAGAAGGTTCGGGTGACTTCAGGCCACAGGACGTTTGATGTCCGCATAAATGACCACCGGGATCAACTGCTTGCAGCCTGGGGTGTGAAGGAGTCAGATTCAGCCGTTGGGGGAAGTGTAAAAGCGCCCATGCCGGGACTCGTTCTTGAAGTACAGGTTGAAAATGGTGACATGGTAGACAAAGGAGCCAACCTTCTCGTTCTGGAAGCCATGAAAATGGAAAATGAAATACGCTCGACCGCCGAAGGAACGATTACTAAAATCCATGTACAGAAAGGCGATGCAGTACAGAAAGGGCAGGTTTTGGTGGAATTTGCTCCTTCATCCTGACCCGACGACCTCCAAATATCCCGTCTCCCAGACCCTCTCCCTCCCCTCCACAACTACTCATATAGACACGTGACTCTATTTCTGACAGGCGGAACCGGTTTTTTGGGTTCAACAGTAGCCCGGATCCTGCTGGGTGCGGGCTATCGAGTGCGAGCCATCCGACGAACGAACTCGTCCATGGATCTGGTTGCCGACATAGAAGCCGAGATTGAATGGATTGAAGGGGACGTACTGGATCCCGAGTCCCTGGAGCGGGGAATGGACAGCGTAGACGGTGTCTTTCATTGCGCTGCCTTTCTGGGGTTCGAAGGTAAATCCTCTGAGAAGCAATTGATGCGCGTCAATGTGGATGGGACTGCAAACGTTGTAGACGCCGCCCTCTCTAAATCGATACCTCGCCTCCTCCATGTTTCGAGCATCGCTGCCTTGGGCAGAGTCGAAGGGGAGGAAGATTGCCTTGATGAAACGGCCATATGGAAGGCTTCCGATTTGAATACCGCCTATGCCGTGTCGAAGCATCGAGCTGAGTTGGAAGTCCATAGGGGAATAGCGATGGGTCTTGACGCTGTCATCGTGAATCCCTCTCTGGTGATGGGCCCCGGGCGCAAGGGAGAAAACACAATGCAAATTGCAGAAAAGCTGATAACGGGCTCGATTCCAGTCCTTCCCTCGGGCACCACGAACGTAGTTGACGTTGAGGATGTCGCTCTCGGAGCGCTTAATGCATTCAGGCTCGGCAAGACAGGTGAACGCTATATTTTATCCGGTCACAATCTCTTGTGGCGCGACATCGTCACTCAGCTGGCAAGAGCACTTGACGTGGAGCCCCCGTCCCGTCACGTATCCAGACCCGTGATGATGTTCTTCGCGACCATATCTGAGTTTTTCGGAAAGGTTACCCGATCAACTCCGCTTGTCACCAGGGAAACAGCCCGATTATCTATGTCGATCTCCTGCTATGACAACACAAAGGCCAAGACAGAATTGGGGTGCGAGTTTCGCAGTTTCGACTTAACGACCGCCCGAATAGCATCGGCATTCGGAGTTTCATGAGCAGATTCAGAACTCATACAATATCTGTCTCCTCGAGCGACAGCATGCCCACGAATATGCACTTCGAGCCGCGAACGGTGCTCGTGCTCGTCATTTTCGCTTTCGTCGTGTTCACATCGGGATGTACTCGGGAAGCCGAGATCGGCTCGCCGGACATCATGACATCCATTCCTGCCGTTGCGTTAATTGTTCAGCCAATCGCTGGCGACCTCTTGGTTGGGACGGTCCTGAAAGAGGGTGTTTCTCCTCATGCTTACCAGCCCCGCCCCTCAGACATGACGAGCATGATGAACGCCGGGATTCTTGTCTCTGCCCATCCAGATGTCGATGGTTGGTTTTCAGAACTATCGGGCGGATCTGGACACATCCTGTTCGAATCGGATACCTTTTCGGGCGAAGGAGGTGCGCACGCGGATGTACATTTCTGGAGTGATCCACAGTCGGTGCTCAAAGCAATTCCTGGACTCGTGGCGCAGCTTTGTTCGTTCGATCCGGGAGGATGTCCCGCTTTCCGAAGACGCGCAACGGCTTTTTCCGTCAGGATTAACTCGGTAACAGCCCGGATTTCTGAAATACTCTCTCAAAATGATGTTGGTTCGTGCGTTGTCACGGCTCAACCATTTGTCGATCGATTCCTGGATCGTTTTGAAGTTGAACGAATCGGTCCAGTTTCCCCATCACCCGAACATGAACCCTCGCCAGCGAGTCTCGCGTCTGTAATCGAAGAAGCCAGAGAACGAGACTGCAACCACATCATTCTTCAGAACACCGTGTCGAACGATTTTATGCTTCAACTTGCGAAGGAAAGTGGCTGGCAGACGATCGAGGTTGATCCCTTGGGGAGCGACGCGGTCAGCTATGAGGGCTATCTTCTATCGATCACCCACTCTCTTACTTCGACGGGTTCTTGATTAAAGCGCACGACATAAACGTCTCCCTGGCGCGCAAAAGCGTACTTCGAGCGGTCTCGTTCGATCTGTCCGAAGGTGATTTCCTGGCCATTCTCGGACCAAATGGAGGAGGGAAATCAACGTTGATACGTGTCTTGCTCGGACTTCAGGAGTATGAAGGTGATCTCACGATAGCTGCCGGCATGGACAATGTCGGGTACGTTCCACAGATCAAAACCCTGGATCGGTCTTTTCCTGCTCGTGCTGAAGAACTTGTGGCAACGGCTCTCAAGCGTCGCTGGCCCTGGTCAATCGATGCCGATTGCAGATCGATTGTCCGAAACGCCTTAAAGCAGGTCGGTGTGGACCATCTGGCGTCTGAACAGATCCGAAACCTGTCCGGAGGCGAACTTCAACGCGTGTATCTGGCGAGGGCCATCATTTCGCGCCCTTCCCTTCTGATCCTGGATGAACCGTCCGCCGGTGTAGATGTGGTAGGTGCGGCGAACTTACTCGACCACATTGAGGCATACCGCAAAGAATCAGGAGCAACGGTAATAATGGTCACGCATGACTGGGAGGTCGCACTCCATCACGCGACGCACGTGATGATTCTAAAAGCCGAACAGATCAGTTTTGGGCCTTCGCGAGACGCCATGAATGAGCAGGCTATCAGGAAGGCGTTCGGCCACGTCGGGCACTCGCATGACGTATTCGCGGGAGGACATGACCATGCCCATTAAAAACCACGAACCATGGAGCCATCATGATTGAGGCTCTCTCACATCCATTCATGCAGCGGGCGTTGATCGCAGGTGTCCTGTTGAGCCTGCTGGCCGGATACTACGGGGTTTTCGTGGTTCAGCGTAAGCTGAGCTTTCTGGGAGCTGGTCTGGGGCACGCCGCATTTGGTGGAATTGCTCTGGGCCTGTTGATGGGCGTCCAACCGCTGTGGGTTGCCGTGCCGTTCACGGTTTTGGTAGCTGTGGCCATCAACTGGGTCAGAGGTCACACACGACTGGCAGGAGACACGGCAATCGGCATCTTCTTTTCAGTGTCGGTAGCCCTTGGAATCTTGTTTCTGTCGATGAAATCAGGCAGCAGCGCAGACGCATTTTCTTACCTGTTTGGTTCCATCCTGTCGGTGGATCGGACTGATCTGATCCTCAGTTCCACGCTTGCTGTCGTCGCTGCAATCACGTGGCATACCCATTGGGGTGCTTGGGCTTACGCAACCTTTGATTCTGAGTCAGCAGACATAGAAGGACTCCCGACCCACCGACAAGACACGCTCCTGATCATCCTCATCGCCCTCACAATTGTACTGTCTGTAAAGGTAGTAGGAATCCTGCTTGTGGCCGCCTGGGTTGTCGTTCCGGCCGCTGCCGCCCGCCTGATTGCGCCTACGTTCAAGACGATGACCCAGGCGGCCATATTGATCGCCCTGATCTCAACGGTGTTGGGCCTACTACTGTCCTACGTATTGGACCTCCCCTCTGGCGCTGTCATCGTGTTGGTTCAGGCCGTCCTGTTTACACTGGCGATGATCATTCAGAACATGCGCTCTGATTAACAGAAGCTTCCGTCGGAGAGGCTACTCATCTTCATCCGGAGTAGCTTCGATGGCGCCTTTCGTGTCCGTATAGGTTTGATAGTTTGCATCAACCAGACCGTTTCGGATGTCATCCAGCTTGCGTTTGAGCAAGCGGCGTTTAAATGCTGTCAAGTGATCCAAAAACAGCACACCATCAACGTGATCGTATTCGTGCTGAATGACGCGTGCCAGAATACCCGAATACGTCTCTTCCCGCGTTTCGAAATTGCGATCCAGATAGTGGATTCTGATCCCCGTTGGCCGCACTACGATCTCGTGAATATCTGGGATTGAAAGACATCCTTCTTCGAATTCGCCTTCATGCTCCGATTCATCTACGATCTCTGCATTGATGAAGACCATGGGTTGCTCAGGCATCTCAACACCCATCTCTTCAAAATCTTCCTCCATTGGAGAGACATCCACGACGAAGACCCTCTCATCCCTGCCAATCTGAGGAGCAGCCAGACCAATTCCCTTGGCGCCATGCATCGTTTCGATCATGTCGTCAACAAGCGCCTGAAAATCTTCAGAATCCGATTCGATGGGCGTCGTTTGCTTTCTTAGAGCCTTGGTACCCAACAAGTAAACGGGACGAATCATACAGAAATAATTGGTCTCTGATAATTGTAGTTCATAATTCAGAAGGACGATTCATCCAGGTGATCCTGAAGAATCAAGCCGGCAGCTGCCGTATCAATCCTTCCACGCCCTCCCGACTTCATCGAAGGACGCTCACTTGCCTTGATCAGTTCTTTTGCTTTTTCTGAGCTGTATCGCTCGTCCTGCTTGACGAAGTCAGCATCAGGCCAAAGCTTTTTCATTCGATTGATGAACTCCTGAACGCGCTGCGTCGCTTTGCCTTCTTTTCCATCCTCTTCAAATGGCCAGCCAATCACAATTGTCGCCAGGCCTTCGTCTCGATTGATCCGTTCGATAACCTTCAGTGCCTCTTCCTGTGGATAGGTACCTACCGGTTGAGAAAATATTCTGAGGGGATCGGCGATCGCGATACCAATTTTCTTGGTACCAAAATCAACTCCAATTACGCGACCAAATTGCATTGAAGGACGTGACACGGGCGAATTAATCAGCCATCAGAAGGTTTTCCTCTACGTAGTCGGCGCTACCCTGAGGTACCTCGTAATCCAGATCGGTCAACGGCTGCTGAAGAACGGCTTTGATTCTCTTGCTCGGCTTGAAATGGGTTTTGCGTCGGCTTGGAATGAAAACCGTTTCGTTGGTCTTCGGGTTTCTTGCCTTCGGCTTCGCCCGGGTCTTTTTGACTTCGAACACACCAAAATCGCGCAGTTCAATGCGGACGGAAGGATCGGCCTCCATCATGAGCTGACCGATGGAGTCAATTACGGCTCCTACCCATGGCTCACACTTGTAAATGGGCTCTCCCCTGAGCTCTGACACTCGTCGTGCAACGTCTTTTTTGGTAAGTGTTTTCGGGCGATCGGACATGTTGATTCTGTTCAAATGAGTGGCTGTATCAGGAAGCGCGTCAAATAACGATTTAGTAGCCCCAAAATCAACTATTTCAAACGCTTAATGCATTAAGATTCGTCTGATTGTTCTTCGAACCGATAAACTCCGTGGATTCCATTGATTCTCTTGATCCGATCTATCAACCGGCGCAGGTGATCCAGGTCACTTACGAACAAAACGACGTTTCCTTCGAAGACACCATCCTCCGTTGATATCGTCATTGAGCGAATGTTCGTTTTGAGGGTTTTCGAAACCACCTGAGTCAGGTCATTAAGAATTCCTACCCGATCTTCTCCCATCACACGTAGCGCGGCGACGAACTGAACATCTTTCTGTCTGCTCCACTCGACCGATATAATTCTGTCGGCTCGGTTCAATATCAGGTTTGGGGCATTCTTGCAGTTGACGCGGTGCACCTTGATTGTTCCGGTTCGAGACAGGTATCCGAACACCGAATCTCCCGGAATAGGATTGCAACATGTGGCGTAATCCGTGGCGATATCCGAATGTAACTCGCCATCAATCATCAACGCAGGTTTCCCGGTAGTTTGTGCGCTGTCCAGAAACGTCTCATACTGCAGACGTAAGGTATCCTCCTCATCTTTGGCGGCTGCGGCTTCTTCTTTCAGAGCGCCGCGGGCCGCCTTGAGGAGGTCACCTATATCAAAAAGACCCGATCCAATCTCAAAGAAGAGCTGCGACAGGTTGGGGAATTTCAGTTTCGTCGAGAGTCGGTTGAGATCCTGCTCGGAAAACTCGAGCCCCATTTTTGCGGATCTCTTTTCCCACAGTTCGCGCCCGAGGACCTGCGCTTTTCTTCTTTTTTCGTTTATCCAGTGCCTGATTCGGCTTCTCGCTTTCTGCGTAACAACGAATTTGATCCAGTCAGGGTTGGGAGTCTGCTTTTTCGAGGTGATAATCTCGACCTGATCCCCACTCTTCAATTTGTATGACAGAGGTACCATCTTTCCATTGACCTTCGCGCCAATGCAATGAAACCCTACCTCGGTGTGGACCAGATAAGCGAAGTCAACCGGCGTAGCGCCTGAGGGAAGCGTAAACAGGTCTCCACGGGGAGTAAAGATGTATATCTCTTCGTCGTACAGATTGAGCCGGAAATCATGCACAAAATCAGCAGCTGTTTCCGATTCGGGATCTTCGAGCAGGTCTCTGACCCAGGTCAGAAGCGTGTCCATCTCTTTATCGTCAGAAGCAACTTCCTCTTTGTACTTCCAATGCGCAGCTACACCCTTTTCTGCTATCCCGTGCATCTCTCTCGTACGAATCTGTACCTCCACGCGTCGCCCTTCGGGCCCGAGGACTGTCGTGTGTAGACTCTGATATCCATTTGACTTGGGAACCGAGATGAAGTCGCGAAAACGCTCAGCAATTGGCTTGTACAGATCCGTAATAATGGAATAGACTCTCCAGCAGTCCTCCTTTCCTTTTGTCCCTTCGCCTTCCAAAATGATTCGGATCGCAAAAATGTCATAGATCTCGGTCAGCGGCTTATCCTGCCGCTTCATTTTCCGGAACACGGAATAGAGATTCTTTGATCTGCCGTATACCTCGAATTCGAATCCTTCGTCCTTCAGCTTATTCTGCAACGGCTTGATGAATTGCTTGACATAAGCGTCTCTCTCCTTCTTGGAGTCACGCAGCCCGCTCGTAATCTCTTTGTATTCCTCCGGGTTGATGAAAGAGAGGCACAAATCCTCCAGTTCGCTTTTGATTGCGAAGAATCCGAATCGGTGAGCCAGAGGTGCGAATAGATTCAGCGTCTCACTGGCAATTTTGAACTTCTTGTGGGGCGGAAGTGAATCGAGCGTCTGCATATTGTGCAGGCGATCGGCAAACTTGACGAAAATGACACGGATGTCAGACGCCATCGAAAGCATCAGCTTTCGCACATTTTCAGCCTTGCTGACATCGCGCGTTGCGAAGGCTCCGGAAATTTTGGTCAGGCCATCGATGATCGAGGCCAGCTTTTCACCAAAGGTCTCGCGGATAAAATCCAGCGACAGGTCCGTGTCTTCCACCACATCGTGCAGAAGAGCTGCAGCGACGCCAATATCGTCAAAACCAATCTGTTCGACGTAAATCTTGGCGACGGCCAGAGGATGGGCAATGTACAGTTCGCCTGATGCGCGTCGGTCATTCCTGTGCGCCCAGTAGCTCAACCGAAAGGCCTTCGTGATCAGATTCTCATCCACAGATTTCAGATTATCCCGACAGCTCTGGAGTAGATCTTCCAGAGCCTCAGAATATTCGTCTTCAATCTGAAGACCATTCCCCTTCAATATGGCCGATGCTTCTATCATTTCCCGTCGGTTGCGGAAGGATTATACAGCTTGAGAGAACGCAGTTCCTGTTTCTGATGCAGGGATTTCGGTGAAAAAGAAAAGGGGCGGGCGCCTGCGGCGCCCGCCCCTTAACAGGACTGTCTGCCAGTAGACGTCAGGAGTCTTTT
>CAZEHJ010000097.1:0-1342 GCA_964512485.1 uncultured Rhodothermales bacterium
GCGGCGATGACCGAGGAAATGGAGCGTGATGAACGCGTTTTCCTGATGGGAGAAGAAGTCGCCGAATACAACGGGGCTTACAAGGTGAGCGAAGGGATGCTGGAGAAGTTTGGCCCCAAACGCATCATCGACACTCCTATTTCGGAAAACGGATTCTGCGGTCTTGGAGTGGGCGCAGCAATGAACGGCCTGCGGCCGATCATCGAGTTCATGACCTTCAACTTTTCGTTCGTGGCGATTGATCAGATCATAAACAACGCGGCAAAGATCCGCTACATGTCGGGTGGTCAGTTCAATGTGCCCATCGTGTTCCGCGGAGCCAATGGCGCTGCCGGTCAGCTCGCGGCCACGCACAATACATCGACAGAAAGTATTTATTCGACGGTACCTGGCCTGAAAGTCATTGCTCCTTCGAATCCGGACGATGCAAAAGGATTGCTGAAATCGGCGATTCGCGATGACAATCCGGTTCTCTTCATGGAGAGCGAGGTGATGTTTGGTCTCAAGGGCGAGGTGTCCGAGGAAGAGGATTACATCATCCCCATCGGGAAAGCCCGTATTGCGCGCGAAGGTACGGACGTGACAATCGTGGCCCACAGCAAGAGCTACTGGATCGCGATGAAAGTTGCCGAGCGGCTCGAATCAGAAGGATACAGTGCTGAGGTCATCGATCCGCGGACCATCAGACCGCTTGATATCGATACGATCGTCGAGTCCATCAAGAAGACAAACCGATGTGTGATCATCGACGAGAGCAATCCGTACGCGAGCATATCGTCAGAGATGACGTATCAGATTCAGGAGCGCGCTTTTGATCATCTCGATGCTCCGATTGTTCGGATTACGGCGAAAGATGTACCTGCACCGTACGCCAAGAATCTGATCGAATATTATATGCCTCAGGAAGAGGATGCCTACCAGGCCTGCAAGCGCGTCATGTACGCGAATTAGGGCGATAACCACCGAGGCCTCCAAGCGCGTCTGATTCGCGAATCCAGGCCGATCCACCACCTCAACCTGAACCGATAAAACGGCGAAAGAAAATGGCTATCCCAGTTGAAATGCCGAAAATGAGCGACACCATGGAAGAGGGTGTTCTCGCGGCGTGGCTAGTAGAAGAAGGACAGAAGATCTCTGCCGGTGACGTTGTTGCCCAGGTCGAAACCGACAAGGCAACGATGGACCTGGAAGTCTATGACGATGGCGTTCTGCTGAAGCAGGTCATCGGAGAGGGTGACGCGGTTCCTATCGGTGGACTCATCGCCATCCTCGGAATGGAAGGAGAAGACATCTCCGCGATTCTGGCGTCTTACGAAGGCGGCGCCCCGGCGGCACCAGCAGC
>CAZEHJ010000097.1:1442-10420 GCA_964512485.1 uncultured Rhodothermales bacterium
GAACACGGTATAGACCTGGCGTCTCTGGCAGGATCTGGCCCGGATGGACGGATCATCAAACGCGATATTGAAGCTGCCGTTGGTGGCACAGCGGCACCTGCCGTAGCGGCGCCTGTTGCGGCACCAGCCCCGGCGCCCGCTCCAACACCGGCTCCAACGGCCGCCCCTGTTGCAGCTGCAGACGGAGCCTATGACACTGTCCGGATTTCGCAGATGCGCAAGACCATTGCTCGTCGCCTGGCAGAGAGCAAATTTACCAATCCGCATTTCTATCTGACCGCAGATATAGATATGGAGCGGGCGATGACGTTCCGCGCCCAGCTCAACGAAAAAGCCGCTGCCCAGGATCTCGGAAAGGTCTCTTTCAATGATCTGGTCACCAAAGCGTGTGCGTTGGCGCTGAGACAGCATCCGTGGGTCAATGCATCCTGGATGGAGGCGGAAGGAGAGATCAGGCTGCACCACGATGTGCACGTCGCCATCGCAGTAGCGGTGGATGAGGGGCTGATTACGCCCGTCATCCGGCATGCCGACCGCAAGGGTCTCGCACAGATTGGTTCTGAGACAAAAGATCTGGCGACCCGGGCGCGCAATAAAGAACTGCAGCCCGATGACTGGTCAGGATCGACCTTCTCGACCAGTAATCTCGGCATGTTCGGGATCGATCAGTTTACGGCGATTATCAATCCGCCGAACGCCTGTATTCTCGCGATCGGTTCGATCCGGGATGTACCGGTCGTCAAGAACGGCGCGGTAGTTCCAGGTAAGCAGATGAAGGTTTCGCTCTCGTGCGACCACCGCGTAGTCGACGGTGTGGCGGGCGCTGAATTCCTCGCGACTGTTCGCGGCTATCTCGAAGATCCAGTTACGATGCTGCTCTAAGAACTTGAGGGCGTGGCAACCGTGACTCGCATCGCGCACATCTCCGATATCCATTTCGGAAAGATTGCACACCGATCCGCCGGCTCGTCGGAGGCCGGTTTCCCTGCGATCGTGCAGGCCCTTATCGATGATGTCAACTCAGCAGGAGTAGATCTGGTCGTAGCCAGTGGCGATCTGACCCAGCGAGCATTCGGCCATCAGTTTCGGGCGGCGCGTCAAATGCTTGACGCATTTGACGCGCCGACGCTCGTCGTCCCCGGAAATCACGATGTCTTCCCGTGGTGGCGCTTTTTTTCGAGGCTATTCGACCCCCTGCGCAGATACCGGAAGATCATCACGCCAGATCTCGCTCCGTTCGTGCGTCTTGAGGGCGTCGCGGTCAAGGGAATCAATTCGGCGTTCGGGTGGACTATTCAGGGCGGAAGAATTACGCCTGCTGAACTCGACGAAATTCGGACCGGGTATGACGCTGCCGAGGCTTCCGATGTGCGCATATTGGTCGTTCATCACCACCTGGCCGAACTACAGGAGATCGGTCGGCACGACATGGCCAAAGGCGCCTCCAAGGCGTTCGCGGCCGCTCATGCTGCAGGAGTAGGATTGATTTTGAGTGGACACCTGCACGTATCCCACGTAGCTCATGTGAGTGTTCATCCTGGAAAGCATCCTATTGTTATCGCCTCGTCGGGGACGTCAACATCGAGCCGAGGAAGAGGCAAGGACAAGGCGACGAACTACTACAATCTCGTCGACGTGGCTGCCGGTTCACTGAGGATAACTGAACGCAAACACGACCCCGTAGCAGCTCGCTTCGTTGAATCAGGCCATAAGGAGTTCGATCTGAATTGACGTGTTGCCTGGCCTCGTGGCGGTACGCCCGTCCGGCCGCTGGTCCTACCTGGCGATGACAAAGGTCTTCGAGCGCCGGGTTTCCCGCGTCACACCCCTGAACGTGGTCCGCATCAGATACATACCTGATGACACCAGCCCCAAGCGCGTAGTCAACTCATGATTCTGGACGGAGGACGTGAAGTCGAATGTCTCCTGCGAAATCCTTCTACCCGTCACATCAAATACCTCGATAGCAAGCGTTCCCGGCTCCGGGATATCGACTTTCATTGCTGGATTCGTTCGGGCCGGATTGGGATAGATGGAGTGCAGCACGAACGATTCAGGAGCCACAGACTGCTCCTGATCGTTTGTCGCGTCGATTGCGTTGTGGAGCGTGCCGTCTGCTGTCAAAACGGCGCTTGTCAAGTCGTGGTACACCATGAAAAGCGAGAGGCCATCCGGTAGCGAATCTATCTGAAACTTCGAAAACGACTCGCCGCCGGTGGGGGTCTGAATCCGGAATGCGGACGAGAAATCAGTTGTCGAGATTTCCTGTGAAAAACTTCGGCCTGTCAGGTCGTGCGCGAAGGTCCGCGCGGTGGGCCACATTTCCGTAACCGTGAGCTCCGATTCGGGAGATCCCAGATTGGCCACTATGAGCCCATTCTGGATTGGCATCGGAGGGGAGAATACGATTGCCGGAATCCCTGGCAGGTTGTTTCCCAGTACCAAATACGTCAGTTGGTCCGGCTGCATTGATACCTGGTCAGTTGCGAGAAGGCCAGCGACCCGTGGCTCGCCATGACCGGAAATCGTGATCAGAACACCATCGTTCTGAAGAGCGCTTTCAGAAATGGGAATTGCGTCTGATGCGCTGCGCTGAGAGACATCCGAAAGCCACAATTCTTCATTGATAAAGATGTCGATGTCAGGAGTTGAAGCCTCCACCCAGTCGTCTGCAAACTGTATGAAGGATCGACCGCCGTTTCTCGTCGTAAGTCCAGGAGATATGCGCAATCCCCGCGGAGACAGTCCCTCTGTCAAGATGGCGCTCCGGAGCTCACTGCTGGAGGAGAAGACATCTGTTTCCCAGCGCCCACCGGCTTTTCCCGTGGGGTAGGTCAATAGCGTGACAGCAGCTTCACCTGCACTTTCAGCAGAAGCGCTGAGTGAGAAGGGTTGCGCGTTCGCAAAATTGACCGAGCTCGTGAGCGTCCAGGAAAACAGGTCGGTATCCTGAACGATGGTGCTACCGATTGTCGAAGGAAGACCAGTTTCGATTACCGGTTCGTGATCGAACTGCTCAACCTGAAATGCCGAAGTAGCAAGCAACGGCTCAGTGAAAGTCAGGTCGAGAATTTCGGCTTTGGAAACTGATCCAACAGGGAATGAGGTTGAACCTGTAAACCCACCGGAAACAGTCATATTGACCGGACCTACGACCCAGGAAGAGGGGTGCCGGTCAATGGAAACACCCAATTCCAACTGCAAAACAGGATTGTCGAGGACTATGAGTCCTGAATTTAAACCTATTGATCCTGTTACACGCAGGGTACTTCCAGCAGGTCCGCGGAAGACGGCCGCTGTAGATGACGAGACTGCCGTTCGATCCAAATGCGCAAAAACCAACTCTTCAGAATCGAATCGAATCTCTTGATTTCCTCCCGTCATAGAAAGAGACGTGGATGAATCCCAGCGGCCCCCGATGACCAAGTCTCCGGCCGTTGTGAATGACAGGGCCTGCATATTTCCGTTCACCACGGAGTTACCGGCTATCATCAAGAGCGTGTTTCCGTTGATGACGGCGGAAGGACCGACAAACAGAGAATCACCGGAAGCAATATTGGCCGGAGGATCTGAGAATACGGTTCCTCCCAATACTTCGAACGACCGGCTGGCAGTAAGCGAATTGCCCGTCATATTTAGCGATGATCCATCTGTACCATGGACGATCAACACACCAACATTTCGGGTGGCGTGGAGCACGAGATCCGCTGTTGTGTTGGCGATGGCGCTTCCAAGGTCCATTTCAAGCGAATCGACCTGAATCCCGGAGGGAAAGAACGAATCTGAGAGAGTAACCGATCCGGTAAGCGGTCTGGCGAACAGGTTTATACTTGATGCAGTCGTGAAGCTGCCGCCACCCGAGAAGGAAGCTCGAGTATCAGTGTCTATCTCAAGAAATCCTAAACTACTGTTCTCCCCGAAGCTCACATCGGCCGACCCCCAATCCAACTCTCCATTCCAGACAATCGCTGTGCCTGAAATACTCAGGTTCTGTTGCATCGCGATTCTGTTGACAGTTGTGCCGGTGTTGCCTGCCAGAACAACCAGATTTCTGATTCCGGAAGCCACGGGAGGAATTTCAAATCCCGAATTCAGGATTGAGGCTAGGAAGTTTCGATCCACGCCTGTCTGGCTGCCGTCGTCCAGATCATAGGCCAGATCGATCTCACCCAGAAAAGTCGGAGCATGCGATAGCGTTCCTGAACCGCGGCGGACGATTTGAGCCCCACCGGCCAGAATAATTTCTCCTGCGTTATTCGTTCCCAGGTGAGCCCCTTCCTGTCCAAAAACCAACCGTTTGTTAACCTGTAGGGGTGATGACCCGGGCACGAAAGACGTACCTTTTTCCAGTCGAAGGGCATCGATATGAACGGTTCCCGAGATTTGCACAGGCGCTTCCGTACCGCTGGAAAGGACGATTTCTCCAATTTGTCGGTCGGAGAATGGAAAGAGATCGTCGGTAATATCCAGGGAAGAGTTCGTAGTGATCTCTTCGTAGGAAACGTCTCCCAATATCGAAGCATCCTGTATGCTTAATACCGGGGAATCATTTCCCGTCAGAACGAGATCTGTTGAGCCCAGGCTTACGTTTCCGTTCCCGATGGTGACCTGACCGTTCGGCACAATAACAGCATGATTGGCGGAAGCCGAGGCCTGCTCGAAGGTGATAGTGCCTGCCAACGGATTCAGATCCAGGTTCGCAAAATCCAGAGACAGGGGGGCGGCAAGTGCCACGGATGATGACCCGGATATTGTGACGCGAGCTGTGCCCGCAGACTGATCTCCCTGAAACTGTGTGCCAGCATGGGCCCAGCGAGCTTCAATCAGGGAAAGATGAGATCCGCCGAGTCGGAGGATTCCTGACTCGCTAGTCAGAGCGCTGGAAATGGAAAGATCGTTCTGAAGAAAGACATCAGCGTTCTCCCCAACCATTCGGATTCTTGGAATCGTTGCGGCTGCAGACAACGTCGTGTTGTTACGAAACACCAGATATCCGTCCGCTACTTCAGCGTCATTCAACGTCCAGACGGAAAGCGGTTGGACTGAGGCAGCCGTTTGGCCGGCGAAATCGAATTGGCTGCCAGCACCAAGAGAGACGTTTGCTGATCCCACAGAGAAATTGAACGCTCCTGACGCTGGGTTCATCAATACCTTCGTGCCGAGCGCCAGAGAGGATCCGTCATCGAGTGTAAGAGATTCGGAAACCTCAAGAGTTTCAGAGCCGTCCAGTGTAACAGAGCCGGACTCGATTTGAAAAGACCGAACATTTTTCAGATCGGTGACCTGATAGTCTGAGCCGCTGAACTGGAGTGCGTCGACAGAGCCTGTTGCTTGACCCTGCAGAGATCCTGAGCCACGTAATTCCAGCGAAGGCAGGGAGCCTGCGATTCGATTTACTGTATTTGCTCCGGTCAGGATGATATTGGGAATCTGGAACAGTGCGTTGCTTTCCACTATCAAAGACCCAGAAATCGACCGAGGAAGTGTTGACGACAGACCGAACAGGGGCGGCGTGTTCAGGCCATCCGTGGCAGCAATGGTTAAGTGCCGTACCGGTCCATATTCGAAATATGGATTGACCGAAGGGAATCCTGAAACGGTACCGGCGATAGACAAATCAATTGGTGTACTCTCAGGATTGAGACCCGGAAGATTATTCGTTGAGATGCTTCCACTGAACATCTCGCCATCAATATTCAGGGCCAAATCAATTGCGGTTGATGTGAGAAACCGGAGCCAAGCCGAGTCAACATCGAGGATTCCGGATTCGAGGAAGAGAGAGCGTCCCAGTTTGGCTTCAGCTCCCGAGTACGTCAATGCAGAAGTGACATCGTCCAGTTGCACATGCAGGTCCTGAATAATTCCCGTGCCAGACCAGGAAGCACTTATTCCGCGAATGGTTACTCGTCCACCCGTGGTGCCCGTGACTTCTCCATCGACACCGATTGAAGGAGAGGTACCCGAAGATCCGAGGACGAGACTGCTGGCAGCCAGATCAAGGGTTGCGCCTACCGAGACCGTCAAAGAGTTAGCCACAGAAAATGATTGATTGCCGGTCACGGTCACAACAACCTGGTCTCCGGCAACCTGCCAGTCCCGAAAGGAAAACGCGGGATCGACTGCAAGTGGTCCCGTTCCCTCGAGCCGGAGCACGGCATCTGAAACAGAAGCCGTTGCAGGTGAGATATCAGCTCCAGATTGCGCAATCAATATGGCATTGGAACCCATACTGAAGACCGACCCGCCGATTGACGTGCTCCCGGCACCACTCAGCGTGCTCCCATCGCCGATACTCAGCCCGCCAGCGGTAAAGGTCAAATCTCCCAACACGTCAATACGCATATTATCCGGGAACGAGATATTACCCGAAATCTGCTCAAGAGTACCATTAATGACCGTATTACCGGGAAAAGAGAGAGCCGATCCCCGCATATAGATGCTTGGGAGCACAAGAGTTGTTTCGGTGCCGGAAGACAGGATGGATGACTGCTCCACAACAATCCTTGACGATTCCGAAAAAGTAAATGATCCCGGAATTGAGGTGAGGTCTGAACGGAGGCGGAGCACGGCATCTGGTTCCAGGTTCAAAACACCTCCACTGAGAACCAACGCGTCTGAAATACCAATATCTCCATTCAGATTGGTCAAGCCACCTGCCTGCAACCAATTGAACGACTTCCACAGGCTTGGCGTTACTGAATTAACAGTGTGATTGGCGCCAGAGAATATCAGGTCAGTCTGGTGAAGTGTGGAGGAGGAAGCTCCGAGTGTCAGGGTTGACGAGATCTGAATGCTCGTCCCGGAACCCGCATTCACTCCCGCTGACGACAGGTCCATATTGTTCAATGCCGCAAGGGCAGCTGAATCGTCGAGTGTTATCTGGTTTGACTGGCTGGTCAAAAAAGTACCACAAGACAGAGTACTGGAAGTCGTGACAGTAAGATTGGCATTCTCCAGCATGCAATCATTGGTTACTGCGGCTGTTCCAATTACGCTCAACGTCGAGTTCGTTGCCGCCAGCGACGACAGCGTGGAATTGGATGACAGCGACGCGCTGCTGGCGTTGACGAATTCAATTCCCAGATCAATAGTACCCCCTAGTACGGAGAAAAACGCTTCAGACAGTCTAAAAACAGCATTATTGGCGGTTAACACCCCTTGCGTCAATGTGAGACCCGAAGCGGAGGGTGAAACTGAAGATGCAATGCTCAGGGACCCTCCGTCCACCCGCAGTGAAGAGGGAAAGGAAGCATCAGATGAGGAGATGAAGCCTGAGAGTCCGGATGTTAGAGACAAGGCATTCGAGATTTCGATGTCGGCAAATGTTATCTGCGACCCGGAAACCGGACTGATCTCCAGTGAGCCGCCTCCTGAAATACTCACTGCTCCCGACAAGGTGAGCGGACTTCCAGTTATCGAAGCGGTTTCGGATACTGTGATGGAAGCAGAGTCAGTGTCGGCATTGCTGACCGTGAAGGTGTTCTGACCGTGATCCAGAAGGCCGGAAAGAGTAAAAAGGGCTCCGCTGGCATCGGAAGAAGCTAATAGAACAGGTGCCTGTGTCCTTAAGACGGAGGACACATCAAGCGAACCATTCACGGTCGTAGCGCTTGAAAACAGGGTTTCGCCGCCTGAAATCGTCAAATCCAGCTCGCCCGACTGCTCGTAAACCAATGATTCCAGCGTCTGGACACCGGTACCAGCGAGAGTGATCTGAGCTCGACCGGATCCGAAGATGCGTGCTGAGAGACTGAGGTTTTGCTGAGCAGAATGAGAAAATGAAGATCCACCCTCAAGTCCGATCCCACCTGGAAACGCAACAGATCCGCTCATTGAAGAAGAGACGGTTACCGATGCCCCGCCCTCAGCTACGATTTCATTGGCGATGGTCACATCATCGGAATTGGAAAACAGAAGTGAAGAACCTGAAAGCAGGGAAGGAATCGTGAACGTCCTGGACTGTGAAGATGCACCACCATCAATATTCCACTGCCTGGTTGTTGACGAGTAGTTGAGATCTGATCCGAGCAGTGCCCCGCCGAATGATATGCTTGCGGAGGCAGGCGCGCTCTTGTCGGAATTATCGGGGCTTATATATAAGGTGTTCCCAACACTCTCCTGAAAGGTTACCGGGATATCGGAAAAGTCGAGTGTACCAGATCGAACTTCGAACGTGTGGAGGAAATTCAGATCCCCGGGTGAAAGCGCATCCGAGTTGAGCAATCCAATTCCAAAACTGATCTGTTCTGAGCCCGACCGCTCGAAGGACAAAGTGCCACTCCCGAGGTCGGCCACAAGGAAGTCTTCGGAGATCAGAAAGTCACTCGAACCTCCAAAAGACTGAAGACGAGCCGTCACAGATTTCGAAGGGTCGGAGAGTATGATTCCGTCCGCGTCGGCACCCTTGAAATACTCACCCGCAGCGAGGCACAGAACGCCTCCATCAGCCGAGGCATTGAAGCCAGATTCAAATGATTGAAGCGGCTGAAACTGGGTCCCATTATTTAAATCCGATCCATCGGACGGATTGACGAAAACGCTGCAATCCTGGGCAGACAGAGATCCTCCGAGCACGGCCTGAAACAACAGAAGAAAACAGAAACTCAAAAAGGACTTTCGAAGTGACTTCAGAACGGTTCTACGTAAAAGGTTCATACAGGACAATATTGACAATGGCCGCGCAAAAGGGGATCTTTGCAGGACTCAAACTACGCCAGAAAAACTGCCATAAAAACTCGATTATTCATTGGGTACTGGCCATTTTCTGGGTGTATTTGTCACGTGTCGGGGCTTTCCCGACGACCCCAAAACATTAGCTGAGGCCCGAAAACAGAGCATTGATACACATTTCGGTATCTTTTTCTCGTTCGAAGAACGCTGGAATGACGTCAAAAACGTCAAATCCGGCTTTTTGTGTTTCAGCCAATTTCTTTTCTAATTCGGAAGGCGTCTGCCTTTCAAATGGAATTCAATCCACT
>CAZEHJ010000098.1:0-10331 GCA_964512485.1 uncultured Rhodothermales bacterium
CAGAACGAATGCGAACAGTGCGGATCGAAAATGCTTCATGACGTGCGGTCGTGTGGTTTGAATGCCAAAAGATACTCGCGACGGTGAAATAAATGGACTCGTGAATTATTCACCAGCCAGACATGTGCCTTGTTGGATGGAACAGATCAGTCATCTTGAGGTAAGTCGTATCGTAAGTTTCATTACTTTTTGTAAGGACATGTCTGAATCAAGACTTACCAGCAAGGGTCAAACGACCATACCGAAGGAAATAAGGGAAAGGTTAAACCTCAATCCGGGTGATAGAATACGATATATCATCGATGCCGATGGCCGAGTAATCGTTGAGCCAATCAAGAAAGATCTGGCATCGCTAGCTGGCATTCTATACGATCCCAATCGAAAAACCGTAAGTATTGAAGAGATGAATGAAGCGATTGGTCAAGCCGCGGTAGAACGCTATCTGAGAAGTAAATGATCGGAATTGACTCCAATGTGCTCGTCCGGTTTTTGACCAGAGATGATGAGCAACAATATGAGCAAGCCAAAAGGCTTCTCCTTCTTGAGTGTACCAGCGACAATCCAGGATTCATAAACACGGTGGTGATGGCAGAACTGGTTTGGGTTCTGAGAAAAACGCACAGAGTAAGTCAAGACGACATCGCAGCAGTTGTCGAACATCTTCTGGATATCCCGCAGTTATTGATCGATCGCGGCGACTCAGTGAAAGCCGCACTTAACCTTTTTCGCCAGTCAAGAGCGGACTTCACTGATTGCTTGATAGGACTGCTCAATCAGAAGGCGGGATGTAAGAAATCTGTGACCTTTGACAAAGCTGCTTCCAAGCTGGAGGGATTTGAGCTGCTGTGCTGAAGCCGGAAACGGTTTCTCGATCCAAGCTCCGGGCCAATGTCCAATCTGTCATTCTGCACAAGCATTCGGCGCGAATAGCTCATCGAGATGAGCTATTCGCGCCTACAGGACAATACAGATCAAGAAGGTGGAACGAGCTCGTCACAGTCCCCCTGCGATACCTCGCCTCGCAGGGCTTTCAATTCGCAGAGCACCCACGGCGTGATGTCCCTGCTGGCATTTTTTCCAATCCAGAAGTCCATGTGTGCGTAGCCCTGGAATACCTTCCGATTGTAGAATTCATCACCGTTATGCTCACAGAGCCAGTCATATGTTCGCTTACTGGTTTCAGAGAAGAATATCTGATTCTCCGCTCCGGCGATGAATGAAATGGGAAGCTTGAGACGATCCACATTGGGCAGGTACACGTCCCTCCCCTTGGCATCGACCGTCTTTTGCCCATCAATGATTATGGAGAGTTGCTCGAAGGGCTTGGTAGACAATGATCCAAACCACTCCCGCAAGGCTATGTGCGTTTCGTGGTTCAGGTTGTCGTGTCTCCAGGACGGCCCAAAAATGCCGAACACACGTCTACAGAGAGGATTATTGCATTCCTCCCCTTCAGGCACGGGAATCTGATACATAACCGCGTCGATTACCTTGTCCTGGGTCCTGTTGGATGAGCGCATGTTGAACTTCTTCGTAAAGTTCATGTGCAGCTTGGAGATTTTGGTATGCCGAATCATGTCCGCCAACCCGATATCTGCTTTCACATCGTTGAGCCAACTCGTCATCGGGTGAAGGGTCAACTGAGAAGCAATCAGCGAATCGATCCCCTCCATGCCTCGCAGCAAAGCCATCAAAAGACTCATCGAACCGACACAGTGCACGACGCCTTGAAGCGACGTGCATTTCGATGTCTTTCGTATGAAAGAGACAGCAGCGGGCCAGTCGTGGACCGCGATATCGTCGACAGTGAATGATTTCGTTGAACTTCCAGAATCGGGGCTCGCCCGATAATCAAACAACCAGACGTCATAGCCTTCTTCGTACAGGCTTTCGACAATATTCTTGTCGATGGTATCAGCCGCGAAGGACCTGGCGGCCACCGAGAAGCCGGGAGCCAACACCACTGCATTGCCGCCTTCGTTCTGATAGCGCAACAGACGGATTTTTCGTCCATCGGTGGCCCTGATGTGATGCACGATCGGATGCGGGCAAGTCAGAGGGCGACGTGTCCGTTTCTTCTCTTCGATCCATGCAAAATTGCTCAGATCCGCAAGAAGCCCACCATACACCTTCATGATACTATGAGAGAAGAACGAAGCATACTGCTCGACGAAGATCCATTCGAACGTCGATTTCAGCCAGGGATGCCTGTTTACGAACTTGTTTGATTGAGGGAATTCGAACGTCTCCAATTGAGGTATCAGATCTTCCATGCCGAGCGTCAATAGGGCCCGGCCTCTGTGCCGCTTTTCGTTGGCCTCATTTCCATCATAGATATCAACATAAAGTGTCGTGAGGTCCTGCCATGGAATGGAATCTCCGACTTTTTTCAGGTATTTGGTCCCTCTGAAAAACAAGGCAGTCTCATCACTTTTGTGCATCACGAAATTGTACGTCATGACAAACGTTTCAACCTGATTCTCATCCACCGCCAACAGGCAGAATTCACCATCTCGAACGTCGAGTGGATGCTCTGACAATTGCTCACAATAGACCTTCCCGGTGATGCCAGAAATGTGCTTCGGGTCTTCGTTTATCATGTGGTAGATATCATCGCTGGAGATGGTCAGCTTGAAGTGCATCTGATTCTTGTCGCTGCTCCACTTCCCTTTTCCTTTCCCTTTTCCTTTTCCTTCGGCTTTTCCTTCAGCTGCGGCCAGTTTGTACAGGTTGGATATCTGTTCACGCCTCAAGACTTCCCTGGCGTTCCAATCTGAGTAGTACCCATGCATCGTTTCAGTGAACGTCAGTCCCGGAGAAACGCTATTCGCGAAATACTTCGCAATGAAGCGAATGATGACCATCAGCATGTCCTTGAACCAGCCAATGATTCCGCTGCGGATCTTCTTCAACCAATACAGCAGGCCGCGATGCTTGGGCCTGGCGGCCCACTCGGTTAGTTTTTCATCGCTTGATTGCGCCGCTGCCGCCAGTACTTCAGGGTGGAATACTTCAGACTTGATCGTTCCAAAGCTGTAGTCGATAGTCCAGTCTCTGGCTTCAGCCAGACGATGAACGGCGCGTTCTGCTATGGCTGAAATAGTAAAAAGCGGATTAACTCCGAGGGCGCCCGGAATTACGGCGCCGTCGGTCACGTACAGTCCGTCATGGACTGACTCCCCTTCCCTGCCACTGAACACCTGGCAATCGGCGTTCACGACTCCCTTGTCGATGTTATCCGCCATGCAGCAACCGCCGATGGGATGAACAGTCACAATCTTTCGCCCCATCTGCTCCATCCACATCAGATTCGGGATGAACTGAGCCTCGATCCCTTCTGCCGCCTCCTTCATCATTTTATTGCCATGCACGATGGCGTGGTCATCGCCGGCTCCTCTCCAATCGACACGCAACCTGTCATTCTCCAGCTTCATTTCGCCGATAGCGTCATCGTGACTCATGATGAGATAAGTCTGCGTCCTGGCAACGGGTCCTTCGTAGGCCAGTTTGGTTGAGTCTCCTCCTCCCTCAATGGCTTCTCCCAGGGTCTTCGCCTGCATGAGCCTTTCAGCGGCCTCTTTGGGACCGTATTGCATCATGTTGCCAAATTCTGCGTCGGCAAAAAAGAAGGTAGATGCCAGTAATGATGCGGTCGGTCCAGGTATTACGCCTTCCTCGATGACAAACCGATCCTTGACGTCCTTTCCGGTTCGCATGTCGATGATCCCGGTGATTGTGGGACCAGGCATCTTCGACTTCGGGATATCATTATCTCCCTGTCCGACTCCATATATCGGTACCTGCTCATTCTGAAAGTTCTTTTTCCAGAAACTGTTGTAGGCAAAGCCGAGAATGTCGCCATTTCCTGAAAATCGTTCTCCGAGCGCTGGAGAAAGTGAAAGCCCCTTTCGTTCACTGCGTTTGAGGATTTCAGTGGACCCGAGTGTGCCCGCTCCCAGAATCACGACTTCGGCCTTCACCGTACACACGTCTCTGGTGTCGTCTCCAGGGGCAGCTATGTGAACGATCCATCCATCCTCGACTTTCTCCAGATATCGAACGGATGCTTCGGTGAATATCTCTGCACCGTGATTCGCCGCATCCGGGAGGTAATTCATGAGCGTTGTGTTCTTCGCTCCGTAATTACACCCTGTGCAACAATCTCCGCAATTCGTGCAGGCATCCTGCGGAACGCCGAACTGATTCACCCTCTTTTTGAACGTGACGTTGAGAGGAGGCCTGTAGAAATGATCGGTAGCTCCCATTTCTTTTGCTGACATCTGCAGAGTTTCCAGCTTTTTGAGGTCAGGATAGTCATCAGGGTAGGCGACCGGATCGAGCATGGATCGGGCTTTTGAGTAATACGGATCCAGAATCGTTGGATTTTTTCGATATACCTTCGGCCACATGTAGAAAGAATCTTTCTCTTTCCCATTGGACCATTTTTGATCAAACAAGTCAGTTTTCATTTCAAGAGACACGTTCGCATTGATCAGCGACGTACCACCGAGGCCACACCCCAAAACGACATTCACATCATCGTTCAGGCGAAGGTCGAGCATGGCCGTGGGGTCTCCGGAGTGACCAACTTTGGACTCAACCTGTGTTTCGTCCTTCACCTCCTGAAGTGTCTTGGGATAAAAGCCGGGTAGTATTTCGCGACCTCTTTCCAACAGGCAGACGGTCTGGCCTGCTCTGGCCATGCGCGAGGCGGCAACGCCGCCACCGTATCCAGATCCAACGACAACTACCGTGTACGAATCTTTGATTACTCCAAGAGGGTGCGAGATTGCTCGATGAGTGTTCATGACGACTCCTCCTGTTTTGCGTTTCCGTTCACCGGGCCGGGCGGATCAAGCTCAGGTTTGAAATATTTTCGTCTGATCAGACGGCCACGAATATCCGCTTCTCTTCGGAAGGTATTCTGAAAATCATCCCAGAGGTTGGGTTCAGCTTCAAGAGCTTTTTTGAGCTGCTCAAGCATCGAGTTGGATTGGTCATCAGGGCCACCGGATCCCCTGGCCTCGACCGCGGGTAGTTCGGCGCTCTCGTTCGGATCATCGTGGTAGAGACGAAGAGAAGCTGTATTGAGATCATCGTCGATGAATACGAGTGCGGCGCCCTGTGTCGGGCTCATGCTGGGGCTGTCCAGAACCCAACCACCTGTATTGAAAACGTCGACCGGGAAAGCGTATCCATCGGGTACCACCCGTCCTTCGAAAGGCTTGTGGGTGTGTCCAAATACAAAGGTGGTTTTTTTCTCCACAACGAAAGGCGGTTTTCTATGTAGCAGGACATCCTCATGTTCATGAGGATGGATGTTTTCGTCCGGCAGACCGGTTGTGTGATGGTCTTCCTGTTCTTTCTGTGCGGCCTCTTTGTCTTGTTTATGCTTGGTTTTGATTTGCTTCCGAACAGGACCGGAAAGGTACCAGTTCAGGCCCTCCAGACCACTTTCGGAGAGCGCGGTGTCAAATGCCATTCTTTCAGCCTGGACGCCTTTGCCGACCATGTAATCCAGAGCAGCCCGTATGAGTCCCTTCGGAGAAAGGGAAAATCCTTTTACCGAAATGTGACTCGAGGGGCCCACCTGGGTCATATTTATGCTTTCTGCAATTCGATCCGAGATGAGTTTGGTGAAATCCCGCGAAGCTCCCGCGTCCTGCATGATTTCAAACAGGTTGATGACGTCTTTTGCCGTCTTCCCACCGTCACCCGTTGTCGACCACAAAAAATCTATCCATGGTCCGTTTATCCGCTCGATACCAAAAATACTGGTGGACAAAGGTGTCTCGGGTTTGAACCAGTGTTCGAGTATCGAAATGGCACGGTACGTGGTTTCGATGTAGTGACCGTGGTGCAGAATGAGATACTTGTCACCCTTTATGAATCCCAGGTTTGGATAGGCTGTCTTGACAAGCAAGTCATCCCTTCTACCCCTCGTTTTAGTTGTTCTTCGGATGAGCGCCGTCAGCATCCGGTTGTAGGAATGTTTGTCCGGATACGTGAAAAGAGCAGTACAGATGGCGCTCTGGGTCGGCTCTCTGCCATCAGGCGTGTGCTTCACGCTATCGAGGAAGATGTGATCACGCGTTACTTGCCATTCACGATGGTCATGATTGCCCGGTAGGTACAGGATCTCGGATTGAAACTGACTTTCCGATTCCGCCGCTGGAAATAACGTTTCGGCGAAACGGGCGAAGGTTCTTGTCGAATGGAGTGTCGTCGCAAAAGCCTGATCAAGAACATCGCCCAGCAGAACCAGAGTGGGCTTTTCTTCATCGTCACTCACCAATTTCAGGAATATTGACAACGCCTTGCCAAATTCCTCCAGGGTTGGACTCGATTTGTCGGGTTCGACTCTGGGGGATCCATCCTTCGTCAACTCGATCGATCCATTCTTTTTGCGTTTGAGATCGGTCAGAACACTGTAGAATGCTCCAAGATGGAGGTCCGAAATCACTACGTATTTTAATTTTCCCATGGCTGGAGTCTCTTTTGAGGTGAAGCGCTGGGATCCGGGAGTTGAATCGAAGTGCTTCCACGGGTTGTAAGGGTGGTGGGGTCTAAGAGGCGATGAAGCCGTCAGTTGCCCGAGATACAATCATAAAAAGCTTCTCGGAGAGAGTTTTGCCTGGGATCATTCCAGGTAGTGAATCCCAGCTTATTGGTTAGATAGGCAAATCCAACTTCAGCATCGGGGTCCGCAAACCCGAGTGAACCTCCTATCCCGAAAGTTCCGAATGAGCGTGGGCTGCAACCAGACAGATAGCTATCGTCTGGCTTTTCAAGTCCCATCGAGTACCGCAAATTGGTCTTCAAGACTCGATCTTCCCATCCGTATCGTGGCTTGTCTGCCTTCGCGCAGAGCGCATCGAATACCTCGTTTGTGAGTCCCAGCTTTTTATCGCGTAGTGCGAATCCGCTGTAAATCGAAGCCACTCCGCGGGCCGTTCCCATTCCTCCGGCACCACCGTTTTCGATGGGCCAATAATCTGGAGAATCGAGATCCGCAGGATTCCAGAAAAACGGATTATTCAAGGCTCGAAACGTGAGCGTCCAGGGCAGAAATGCGAGCAACACCATTTTCCACGGCAACGTCTTCATGTGGAAGATGGATTTCCAGGATTCAAATCCTTTTATCCGTGCAATCCTGGTATGATCGAATTCGCTGGGAAGACCGATATAAAATGTGGCTCCCAGCGGAGCGGCCACCTCGTCACGAAAAAACGTACGAAGGCTTCGACGATAGGGGTCACTTCTTCTCAGCAGTTGGCTGTGAATCCAGCCGATGGAATAGGGGTGGTTGCCGCTGAAATCATTGACTTTCCACTCCGGCCTCTCGGCGGCCATGAGATCCGACACCAGGGAGAGGTCACCCAGATTCGACGCGTTCATCCGGTGGTTGACAGCGCACAACCCGGCCCGTTGGGATATCAGGTCTTTGATCAAGATGCTGGCTTTCCCGTTTTGCCCGAATTCAGGCCAGACAGAGGTTACCGGGGCTTCATAATGCAGATATCCACGTGATACAGCCACAGCGGTGGCCAGCGCAGACATTCCCTTGGTGACCGAATAGGTGAGAACAACCGTATCTTCCTCCCACGGCTGGGATGTGCCCTCTTTCTTGTACCCACCCCACAGATCTACGACGAGGTCTCCTCTGTAATAGATTGAACACGCTGCACCCAACTCTCCTCGTTCAGTAAAATTCTTTCTGAACTGCTCTTCGACTCGTTCAAATCCCTCCTTGACCTCTCCTTTGATGGGGATAGAGCTGGTATGAGTGGACATCACTTTCTCTCAGTAAGTTGCGTACCCTCATCCTCAGCTCAGATCAATCTCCGCAAAGCGTATTCACGCATGTAGGGCAACGGGTTGGAGTACCGGGTGGGTTGCCCGGGGAGTTCTCTTATTATACAGTTTCCGAGGGCAAGTCGACGGTAAAAGTTGCACCGCCGTCGGGATTTTCCGAGACACGAATATCTCCTCCATGAGCCTTGGTCACAACATCGTAACTCAAGCTCAGACCCAGTCCGGTTGCTTCACCGGTTGGTTTGGTGGTGAAAAAGGGTTCAAAAATTCTGTCCCGAATGTCTTCAGGAATACCCGGACCGTTGTCCGAAACTGAAATACTGACGACCTGGGAATCTCTACGCGTCATCACTCTCACGCGCGGCTCTTCAACATCCTCTACGGCATCGAACGCGTTGTTGAGGAGATTTACGATTACTCGACCCATGTCCTGAGGCATGATGCTCAACTGCCCGACTTGCTCATCGAAGTCGCGCTCGATACGCGCCTGCAACCGGTCTGTCTTGGCACTCGCTCCATGCCAGGCGAGGTTGATGTATTCTTCGACGAAATCATTGACCTCAACCGTCGAGGCCTCCGATTTGCTAGTGCCAGCATGCTCCATCATGGCCTGCACAATGGAGTCGGCGCGTTTGCCATGTTTGGCAATCTGAACGGTGTTCACGCTGATATCATCGAGAAGAGCCTGGATCTCCTCTTCGTCGCCCTCGGCAACGGCCTCCTTCAGTTCGTCCGTCAACTCATTGGCCAGATCCGCAAAGTTGTTGACGAAGTTGAGGGGGTTTTTGATTTCATGGGCGATGCCCGAGGTCAGCGAGCCGAGCGAGGCCATCTTCTCCTGCTGAATCAACTGTGCCTGTGTAGTCTTCAGATTTCCCAGGGCCGCACTCAGTTCCTCGGTTCGTTTGTCGACTGTTTCCTGAAGGTGGACTCTCGACTCCACATAGCGTTTTCCGAGGAGTACCGTCATGGCGATGGGTGTACTCAGAAAGTAGAGCCAGATGGAGGCGGAACGTGAGCTTACAAAAAAGACCTCTTCCAGAATTGTTGTCCTGAACACCTCAAAATCCACATTCATGTGAACCTGGAAGTACTGGGCCCCTACAAGATTTCCAACGAAACCGAACGCCAGTACAATGGCATCTCTCTGTTTTTTTCGGATGGCGTTGCCCGTTACCAGTATGGCATCCATGGCGCTCACAATCGCCAGTCCGAATACGACGCGTTGAACCGAAAGGCCCGGCGCTCCAAGGTCAAACAACGTTGGAATGGCAATCAGAATCCCAAATACAACCCAGTATCTGCGTCCCAGTTGGTCACGAAGAAGACTGTGCACTGAAGCAAGCCACAGCAGCTGCGCCACCAAAAGGGTGTACCTCCAGACGATTGTCGTGACTTCACTGCTTACGTAAAAGGCGCCCGAAGCCGGAACGTACCCGATTCCAAAAAGGAATATGGGCGGGAGCATGAACAGGACTGAAAGGCCGAAATAGAGATGCGCGACCTCGTCGGACTTTCTCCGGTACATGAGCAAGTGAAGCAGCGAGAGCGCCAGCATCACCCCCATGGCGAAGGTGAACTCGTTCTCCTTTATCCATCGCCGCCCATACGTGCCGGCCATGGCTTCTGTACGGCCGACCACGACTGCGAATCCTGGTGACAGTCTCACTCGGCTGTCCAATGTGTGTCGCCATTGATCCGACCAAGTTGACGTATCGAATCGGACGGCAATCACTCCCTTCGCGCTGTCAGGAGCTGTGACGTAGGTGGGAACGCCGGTCGTGGTGATGGATGCTCCTCCATTGGGGTGAGTGCCCCGTCGGCCCGCTTCAAACATCAGCTTCCCGTTCCAGTACATCTCCGCGTTTCCGGCGTGGAAGATGGACATCCCGAATCCGTTGCGAAAGAGTGTGGAGTCGAGTGTAACGTGCAGCCTGAACCATCCGAACGTATCGAACAGGGTCGTCGTCGAACTGTCGGCCCTGAGTTCGGGATAGACCAGTGGCCAATCTGAGTCATCGAGCAGAGGATCCTGACCGTTTTCCAGCTCGCCGTCAAAAAACCGCCAGGCAGCCTGGCTCAAATCCAGATGCTCATCCTTCAACTGATCGTATGAGATATCGAACTGCCCGTCCTGAGCTCGGACAGATGATGCTCCGATCATCAGCGCTAATACTATGGGGGCTATCGTCTTCATGAAGGAAGAACAATAGTGAATTCTGCGCCTCCCGTTTTGGATTCAGCGACAGACATCGTCCCTCCGTGCCCTTTCGCTACGATATCGTGGCTGAGACTTAGTCCAAGACCGGTGCCTTCGCCCGATCCCTTTGTTGTGAAAAACGGTTCAAAGATCTTCTCACGAATGCCTTGGGGGATGCCTGTTCCGTTGTCCGCGACCGTCATGCGAAGGCCATCCCCGTCGCGCGATACCCCGACCCTGACTTCCCCACCATCTACGCCCGAAACAGCATCGAATGCGTTGTTGAGCAGGTTCAGAATCACCCGACCCATCTCCA
>CAZEHJ010000099.1:0-4205 GCA_964512485.1 uncultured Rhodothermales bacterium
GATGTCCGAATGCTGCAATTGCTGCAGGAAAAAGGACGTATCAAACGAAATGAGATGGCCGAGGATGTGTCACTGTCTGTGCCTTCAGTCAGCGATCGCATGAAGAAACTCGAAGACCGCGGAGTGGTGACGGGATATCACGCCGTCGTTAACCCGAGAAGGGTCGGGTATGATATCTCCGCATTCATTCGTGTGATGGTCGATGGCAGCAAGCACTACGACACGTTTGTCGATCGGGCCTGTAAATTGGATCAGGTTCAGGAAGTGCATTCCATCACAGGAGATGGGTCGCACATTCTGAGGGTCCTGATCCGAAATACATCCGGTCTGGAAAATCTGCTTTCTACCATTCAATCGTGGCCCGGTGTTCACGGTACCTCGACCTCCATTGTCCTGACAAGCTATAAAGACACCCGAACGGTTCCAGTCGAACCGATGCCTTTAAACGACCTGCCTGAGCCAGTGAAATAACCCAACTTACTCTCACGACACACGCTTAATCCGATACATCAATGAGCCTAACAACCTCGGACTTCAACATCCTCGCCGCCACCAAATTCACCCCCAACGGAAATGGCTCGAAGCCGAATCCGATGGACATCGAACGCATTTTCGGAGAGAACGCATTTGGCCTCGACGAAATGAAAGCAAGACTGTCCGAAGACGTGTATCAGAGTCTTCTTGGAACGATTGATGGGGGTCTTCCCATCGATCCGACAATCGGTGATGCGGTTGCCGACGCTATGAAAGAGTGGGCCATTGAGCGTGGGGCCACGCACTTCACCCACTGGTTTCAACCTCTGACGGGTTCCACGGCCGAAAAACATGACTCCTTCATCACACCGAACAAAGGTGGTGGAGCGATGGCCAAGTTTTCGGGAAAGGATCTGATTCAGGGTGAGCCCGATGCCTCTTCATTCCCAAGCGGGGGTCTTCGTGCGACATTCGAAGCTCGCGGCTATACGGTGTGGGATCCGACGTCTCCGGCGTTCATCATCGAAAATGCGAAAGGATCGTATCTCGCGATTCCAACTGCATTCGCTTCGTGGAGCGGTGAAGCGCTTGACGCGAAGACACCGCTTCTTCGTTCGATGGAAGCCATCAACACGCAGGCGCTTCGCGTTCTGGAATTGTTTGAAAACGTTGGCATTTCGAAGGTCACGTCGACGGTCGGCGTTGAGCAGGAATACTTCCTGGTCGACGAAGAGTACTACTATCGCCGCCCTGACCTCATGACGTGCGGACGGACGCTGGTGGGCGCCAAACCTCCTCGCGGCCAGGAGCTGGATGATCACTATTTCGGATCGATCCCGGATCGCGTTCTGAGCTGCATGCTGGAAACGGAGAAAGAGCTCTACCGTCTAGGCATCCCGGTCAAGACGCGTCACAACGAGGTCGCTCCGAGCCAGTATGAAATCGCCCCGATTTTCGAAAACACGAACATCGCGTGCGACCACCAGCAGCTGCTGATGATTACGCTGCAGCGCATTGCCCGCAAATACGGAATGGTGTGCCTGCTGCATGAAAAACCGTTCAAAGGCGTCAACGGAAGTGGAAAGCACAACAACTGGTCGATCGGAACGGACACAGGTCTGAACCTGCTCGAGCCGGGCGACAATCCACACGACAACCTTCAGTTTCTTTTCTTTTGCGCCTCCGTGATCAAGGCGGTGAATCGCCATCAGGACCTGTTGAGAGTGGCGGTCGCGTCAGCAGCCAATGACCATCGTCTCGGAGCCAACGAAGCCCCTCCTGCCATCATCTCGATCTTCCTGGGCGAGCAGCTCGAAGACGTGTTCAACCAGATTGATTCGGGTGATGCGACTGAGAGCAAGCAAGGTGGCTTCATGGGACTCGGGACACCCGTTCTTCCGAATCTGCCTCGTCACGCGGGCGATCGAAACCGTACGTCGCCCTTTGCCTTCACCGGTAACAAGTTTGAGTTCCGCGCCGTGGGTTCGAGTCAGAGTGTTTCGTTCTCCAACACGGTTCTGAACACGACCGTCGCGGAAGCTCTCGAAGAGATGGCCACATCGCTTGAAGCGAAGATGGCCTCCGGTATGGACATGGAAGCTGCAGCGGCCGAAGTTGTGCGCGAAACGGTTCACGACAACAAGGCGATCATCTTTGGTGGCGACAACTACACCGACGAATGGCACGAAGAAGCTGAGCGTCGCGGATTGTTGAACCTTCGAACAACAGTTGATGCTCTCGAAACACTGGTTTCTGACAAAAACATCAAGCTGTTTGAAACGTACGGCGTGCTTTCAGAAGCAGAGCTTCGCAGCCGTGAAGAAATCTGGGTTGAGCAGTACTTCCTCACGATCAACATCGAAGCGGAGACAACCGAGTCGATGGCTCGCACGATGATCATGCCGGCAGCGACCCGCTACCTGCGCACGCTCATCAAGACCGTCGAAGAAGGCAACGCCGTCGGCATCTCGACGAAAGGAGTCAAAGAAGTGGCCGACCATGTTGCTGCTTACGTTGACGAGCTGCAGGATGCACTGGGCAACTTGATTGACAACAACAAGGACCTCGGTGGCGACAGCGTTCATGAGAAAGCGCATCACATGCTGAACAATGTGATTCCTGCGATGAACAAAGTGCGTCACGCCACGGATCGTCTCGAACGCATCACGGCCGGCGATCTCTGGCCGCTGCCGATGTACCGCGACATGCTGTTCGTCAAGTAGATTTATTGTTCGGTGGGTTTTCAGGGGGCATCTGCTTTGCAGATGCCCCCTATTCTTTTTTGTTGCAACAACACCCTGTTTTCCCCTACACCCATGGACGGGTTGAACTTGTGAGACGGACCGCCACCTCCTGCCCTTTTTCTGACCCCAAAATTGTCATATTTGGTGCCCCAATCACAGTGAAGGGAGGAGTGAGATATGCGCAGCTGTATTGCTGTTTTGGTGATCGTGATTTCCACGATCGGAAGCGCTCGTGCCCAGGACGTTTCCTTCTACGGATTCATCAAAGCTGAATCGATTCACGACACGCGCCAGGTCGCACAGGTTCGGGAAGGGCAATTTCATCTCTACCCGCTGAAGTCCCAGGACTTGAACGCTGATGGGCACGACGATCTCAAAACGAGCAATTTTCTATTCGCTGCATTTCAGTCGCGCGTGGGAGCAACGGCCATGTCAACCGATATTGTCGGTGGCGATGTAACCGGGGTAGTGGAAGCCGATTTTTTTGGTTCGTCCAACGCAGATGTCAGCATGCTGCGTCTGCGCCATGCCTATGCGAGATGGCTGCGCGGTCACAATGAACTTCTGTTCGGCCAGTACTGGTCCCCGCTTTTTACTGCCAAGGTCTATCCCGGAGTCGTGGGATTTTCAACGGGGGCTCCATTTCAACCGTTTGCCCGCTTTCCGCAGTTGAGATATGTCCGTACCCAGAGAGGCCTGAGTGTTTTGGCGGCAGTCTCGAGTCAGCGAGATGCTTTCCAGGAAATTGGCGGCCGAAAGATGCAACACCAGTCGGGACTGCCCGCCGGACACCTGCATATCACCCTCTCTCGGGGTGCCATGTATTTCGGTCTGGGAGGCACAGCGAAGAAGATTCTCTGTTACCTCGACGGCCCCTCGTTTACAGCGCGAGCGGTAACCGTGTATTCGAGATGGAAGAATGATCGGGTTTCTTTAACCGCCAAAGGCGTTTACGGAGAAGACCTCGCGGACCATCTGATGACGGGCGGATTTGTGGCGACCTTGGAGGGTTCGGTTGAGCCAACTCGAGTTTCGTCCCTCTGGCTGGACATGGCCGGGTCGAAAGGAGAACTGACTGCCGGTCTGTTCGGCGGGTACCTGCGCAATTTAGGAACAGCCTCCACCCTGGATTCTGCCGTAGAAGAGTCATTCTCGCGAGCCGGCGATTTATCCAGTCTCTGGCGAATATCGCCTCGTCTCACCTATCAGGCACAATCCGTTCGACTGGCGCTGGAAGTGGAAGTCACCTCTGCCAGATACTCGCGCGGGTTCAACGATCACTACGCTCCGCGGCAGAATTCAAAACAGGACCGTATCACGAATGTGCGAACTCTGATAGCAGCGTATTACCTGTTCTAGGCTTTGTCCCGACCACGCATCCTCACTGTGTCATTTTCCTCCTCCGAGAGCGCCTCCTCAACATCAATCAGAGGGTGCACGGCTGGAGTTTCTTGTGTCTCAAGCTTTCGTTGATCCCGATCCCGATCC
>CAZEHJ010000099.1:4305-9830 GCA_964512485.1 uncultured Rhodothermales bacterium
GCGCCGGGAATGCCAGACATGTCAAGAGCTTCAAACGTGATGGGAAGAGAAATGATGGTTCCGATAATGGTTGGAACCATAAACGGGATGGCGGTCGCTGGCTCATTCCAGAACACGTTGACCCTCGTCGTGTTGTCAACCGTGCGCGCGGTAACTTGAGCGCTTCCGCCTGATGATTTGACGGTCCATTCGAAGATGTTCTCGCGCGTTGTCACAACGCCTGGATCCTTGAAAGTAGATCTGATTGAAGCCAGAAACTCTTCCCACTCTGAAGCCGAGATTTCTCCATCCAGGACCATTTCCCTTTCGTAGGATACCGGTCCTCCAAAGATGTTTTTTATCCGCTTGGGCTTGTCAGCATGAAGTTCAGCGGCTGCTCTGATGATAAATTCAGGGTTCAGGCCAGCTTCCGCTCCGAGCTGCTGAAGCTCTTCCACGGAGAGCCCCATTCCCGAACTGTTGACATCAGCGTGGGACATTTCTGCGGCACGCTTCAGAATGGTGCCAATTTCTGTTTCGTTATACAGCTTCATATGACTGCAGAATGATTCGTCTATCCGAGGAACCATTATACGGGGAAACGCGCAATCAGGTGCATATTTTGGAGCATGAGCCTACTTTCGGGCGCACTTCGGAGGCTCACCGCAACCATCTCGCTGTAAACACGTCTTTTCATCGAACTACCCCCGAGGGTAGTGCTTTTTAAATTGCCGGTATGAGTACGTCGCGGCTCAAGGTGAAAGATGCTATCTTACCCCTCGATTTTGTGATACCTCCCACTCACTAGCAACTTCTTCGGATGGCCCGAGGCGCTCAGGACAATTCTCCTTCTCAATCGAGTGAACAGGACCGCGTACTCGTGGGCCGTGCACTCGATGGCGACCAGATGGCCTACAATGAGCTGATGGAGAAGTACCGCGGAGCGCTCTCCCGGCACGTTCAGCGCATGGTGCGAAAGCAGGGCGAAGTGGACGACCTCGTGCAGGAGTGTTTTATCAAGGCGTTCTCAGCCCTGAAATCCTATTCGACGGATTACGCATTCTCCACGTGGCTCTACAAGATCGCGACCAATCACACGATCGACTTCCTGCGCAAGAAGAAGCTGGCCACGATGTCCATCGACAAACCCATCCAGACCAGGGATGGCGAAGTCGAATATGAGCTGCCCGATATCACGTATCGCCCAGACAAGCACATTGTTGAGGACGAACGCAAACAACTCATCCAGCAGGCCATCGAGCAGCTACCGGAAAAATATCATCGCGTGATCGTGATGCGGCATCAGCAGGAGAAGTCCTACGAAGAGATTGCCATGGAGCTGGATCTTCCGCTGGGTACTGTGAAGGCCCACATCTTTCGCGCTCGCGCCTTGCTCTACAAATTCCTGCGTGACAAGCGACACCTGATGTAGCGCCAGCTACTGCCGCGTCATTTCCTTGATCCGTTCGACACCCAGGCTGTTCATCAATTCAATATTGTGCGCGGGAATGGCTTCGATGGCAGAGTGTGATTCAATGGCCTTTTCCAGGCTTTCCTCCCTCAAGAGATGCAGCATCGGGTAGGGTGATCGATTGGTGTAGTTCTCAGCATCCTCGGGCTTCGTTCCGCCAAACTGATAGTCCGGGTGGAAGCTGGCAATCTGATACACGCCTTCCAGATCAAGACTGACCAACAATTCGTCTGTTTGATCCAGAAACTGATTGTAGTCGTCGAATTCAGTCAGGACGGACGGGTGGATGAGCAGTGTTGTCTCAATCGACGGGTCGCTCTCGAGAAGCTCCAGTTCCTTCTTCAAGGCCACGAGTAGATCGATCTCTGTCTTGGCATCGGTTGCTTCGAATCGAATGCGATCACCCACGAGTTCCTTTTTGGCAAACGGACAAAGGTTGAGCCCGACGACAAACGTCTCGACCCATAAGCGAGAAAGGAATATCGTTTCGTCTGTGTTCATGGTAGCCAGTCGCCTGGATGTATGGCAATTTTAGGAAATGCCTTGAGCAGTTTACGGTCGTAGGTCAGAAGCGGCACATTGAGTTGCAGCGCCACGGCCACAAACTCGCAGTCATAGGCCGAGCATCCTGATTCCGACGCCAGAGAGAGAATAAGGTCAGATGGTAAATCCGTTGCCGAATTCGTGACGAGTTTCTCAGCCAGAAGAGTGAGTTCGACGGCCGTGATCAACGAGAAAGTTTTAGCTCGGTGGTGTTTCAGCAGAGCGCTTCGAATCTCACTCCGCCAGAGAGCAGGTGCATGCCACATTTTGTCCAGGGACCGTGCCTTCCTCACTTCTGCCGTGCGGGCTGTTGAAACGAGGGCGTTTACGATGACAGATGAATCAACGACTATCACGATCGTGCCTGATCATTGCTACAATATCATCTGACGAAACGGCGTTCGCTTGCATTGCATGGAGTTCCTCGAGACGCCTCTGCAAGGCCAATTCGTTCGTCTCTGACTTGATCGACCGCTCGAGCATGTCGATGATTTCTCCGTTCATACTACGGTGATGGCACTCCGCGCGAGCCTTCAAGCGCTCATACACCTCGTCAGGGACATTTTTAAGGGAAAGATTCACCGGCATGATCAATACCATTCAATTATAGTACCATATTGGTACCATTATGGTATCGTCAAGTTTCATTCGATTATAAACACCCGACCCTTCGTTCTTGTATTCATAACGAGTAACAACGCTCAAAACTTGCAATTCCGGTATCCAAACGCTGAAATTGAGCCATCCCACCCATTTCGATCATGACCGGCACCACCCTTTCCCATTATCGCATCGTCGAAGAGCTCGGCCGTGGCGGCATGGGCATCGTCTACAAGGCCGAGGACACCAAACTCGATCGCACGGTGGCCATCAAGGTTCTGCCTACTACTGCTCTCGCTTCTTCGGATGATCGTGAGCGGTTTTATCGTGAAGCTCGGGCTGCAGCGGCCTTGCACCATCCTCACATCGCTACCGTGTTTGAGATCGATGAAGCGGTAGCAAGTGATGCCCCTCATGGCACGCAGCCAAGTCCGTTTATCGCCATGGAGTTCGTCGATGGGGGTTCGCTCAAAGAGGAGATCGACAAGGGACCGATGGATCTGCGTCGAGCGGTGGGAATCGGGATTCAAATCGCCGAAGCCTTAAAGACGGCTCATTCCAAGAATATTGTGCACCGTGACATCAAGGGACACAATGTGATGCTCAATCGGGAAGGAGACGCAAAAGTGCTCGATTTTGGATTGGCGAAAACAGCACAGTCCACCATGTTGACCCGAATGGGGTCAACGCTCGGGACGGCCGCCTACATGAGCCCTGAGCAGGCTCGAGGCGAGGAAGTCGATGGGCGTAGCGACATCTGGAGTCTGGGTGTGGTACTGTATGAAATGATATCTGGCCAGTTGCCTTTTGCAGGCGAGTATGAAAAGGCTGTCATGTACGGCATTCTGAATGAAATGCCGCCGCCATTGACGAGCCTACGTACCGGCGTACCGATGGGACTTGAATGGATCGTTACCAAAATGTTGGCCAAGAGTCCTGATGAGCGGTATCAATCCTGTTCTGATTTGATCGTCGATCTGAAAACGGTTGACTTGAGCGCGAGCGGACTCAGCCGGATGTCCAGTGCTACCAGCCTGCATTCTGCGCAATCCCAAGTCGTTTCGGGCACCGCTTCAAGGATACCATCCAAGTGGTTCGCTTTGCTGCTCCTCCCCATCGGAATTGCTATCGGCTGGCTGGCGTTTGGAGGGTCTGGAGCTCGGAAGACTGATTCGCCCGCGACCAAAACAGTCCGGATAGAACTACCAGATGCTTTGTTCGCCGGAGGTGTCGCTATCACACACGATGGAAGCAAGATAGTGGGCACGATTCAATCGAACATTGGCATTGGCATCCAATCCTTCGATCTGCGAACCGGTGAATTGAAGATGCTTGTTCCAGGAGTCCAACAAAACAGAAGGTCAATATCATATGACGATCAGTGGTTTTCGTATGAACAGGCAGACCAACTCTGGAAAGTTCGGCTCACGGGGGGCGCCCCAGTCTTGGTGACGCGCGTTAAAAACGACCTTGTCGGGCACACATGGCTGCCCGATGGGACCATCATTGCCAGTTCAAGAACTGATTCTGCTTCCTCAGCTGATCTGTATCAATTCCCCGCTGATGGTAGTGAACCAATTCTCATCGCTCAAGCACCAGAGCAAATGCGGTACATATCTCCCGTATCTCTGCACAGGAACGACCTGATCGCGTTCACAATTCGAAAGCAAGGGCAACCTTCAATTGGTGTTCTGGACGTGAATTCAGGCGACATATCCGAATTGGATTATGGAATGCCATTTGCCATGGTTGGACCAGATCATCTCCTCTATTTCGAACCAACTCAAGCCTCCGCAGGTACGGGCGCCTCTGGTGTGCGGGTTCGTCCATTTGATGTGTCCGCGGCTTCTTTTACTGGTCCACCGATTTCAGTGGAGGAAGGAACTAGGGATTACTGGATCGCCGTGGACGATTTCGGCACGTATTATTCTATCAGTCTGGCACAGGGTGGACAAGGGACCAACGCTTCATTGCAAGCATATGCAATGGATGGTGAGCAGTCGACGGTGAGCGTTGTCACTGACAACCTCACCAACATTTCGGCCCAACCCCGGTTGTCACCGGACGGAAAACGGGTAATGGTTCGGTTCAACGTCGAAAACCACCAGGAATTGAGAGAATACAATCTGGAAACAGGAGTTTCACGTTCGTTTACAGTAACCGACGATGGAGACGCCGACAATATCTCTTACTCGCCGGATGGTTCTGAAATCATGTATGAATCAGACAACCGTTTATTCAGGCGAAATGCGAACAGATCTGGAAGCGTTCGGGAATACGAAACGCCAGGAGGAGCCGGTGCGCTGGATTGGTCGGCGTCGGGGAAGCAGGTAGTGTTCGTAGGCACGAATCCCCTTGGATTCGGAGAATTGTATTTGCTGAATCTGGAAACGGAAGAAGTCGAAGAGCTTGACGCGGGTGAGGGTCTCCACGGCTGGCCGAGATTCTCTCCAGACGAGCGATTCATCAGCTACTCAACCCGGTCACAGGGCACTGATTCCTACTGGGTCATGTCGCTTGAAGATTTCAATCGGATTGAAGTTAAAAATGACATAAGGCTGGTCTACTCAGCAGTGTGGACTGACGACGGAAAATATTTGTATTACGACGACGCTGAAGGCCTTTGGCGAGTGCCGATAGTTCTGGATCCCTATTTCGAAATTGTGGGAGATGCAGAAAATGTTATTGGCAGCGAATTGAACCAGTACGATCTGGTTGGAGACGGAAGCGAAATCGTAGCCGTGGTTCAACCGCTGCAATTCGGTGTACTGGAAGGCCTGGATATCGTGGTTTATTCGGACTGGCTCACTGAACTGAACCAGATTGCTCCACCTCAGAAATAGGTCATGCAAGGCACCACACTCTCACACTATAGCATCATCGAAGAGCTCGGCCGCGGCGGCATGGGCATCGTCTACAAGGCCGAGGACAC
>CAZEHJ010000100.1:0-9771 GCA_964512485.1 uncultured Rhodothermales bacterium
ACGATCGAGATCTCCAGATCAGTGGCGCTCAAGCGCAATTTTCCACCATCTTCTTCAAATAGAATGCACTCCAGAATCGGAAGTGTGCTTTTCGATGGTACGGCGCCGCTGACGGTTTGCAGGGCTTTGAGAAGTTCAACGCTTGAAGCGGCGAATTTCATATCAGTTTCCCAGGATTAGAATGATCCCGCAAGATACCATTTTACTTGGTGTCATTTCTACACCAAGCAACGGTTTTTACCGGCTTCTCAAATCAATTTTGTTTGAGATCTCTTCAATGATTTCTGCGAACTTTGGATCGGTGTCAATCTGATTCTCAACACTCTGGTTGGCGTGGATGACCGTTGAGTGATCCCGCCCTCCAAAATGGAGGCCGATCGTTTTGAGTGAATGCTGAGTCAGCTTCTTGCAGAAATACATAGCCACCTGACGAGCCTGAACTACTTCACGCTTGCGGGTCTTCGCGCGGACGAGGTCTTCTTCAATCCCAAAATACTCGCAGACGAGCCGCTGAATCTGATCAATCGTCAGCGTGACCCGCGAGTCGGTAATGAGGTCGCGAAGAACGTCTTTCGCCAGCGAGAGGTCGATTTCCCTCTTATGCAGCGTTCCGTGTGCCAGTAGACGGATAAGCGCACCTTCAAGCTCGCGGATATTGGATTTGATATTGTGGGCTACAAACTCAAAAATATCGTCGCTGATGTCGATTCCGTCTTCAATGGCTTTGCGCTTCAGGATCGCCATTCTTGTTTCGAAATCAGGCGGTTGAAGGTCAGCTGAGAGTCCCCATTGGAACCTGGAAAGCAGACGTTCTTCGATGCCCTTGATGTCCCGAGGTGGCCTGTCGGCGGAGAGGATGATCTGCTTTCCGCTCTGGTGGAGGGCGTTGAAAATGTGGAAGAACTCTTCCTGCGTCTTCTCTTTTCCGCTGAAGAACTGAACGTCATCGATGACCAGCAGGTCGATGTGTCTATAAAACAGTGAGAAATCGCTGACGCGGTTGTTCTGAATGGACTGCACAAACTCATTCGTAAACTGCTCACTCGAGACGTAGAGAACCGTGGCATCGGGCCTGTTGGCGTGGAGGTAATTTCCAATCGCCTGGATCAGGTGCGTTTTTCCGAGTCCAACTCCGCCATAAAGAAGGAATGGATTGAAGCTCGTTCCGCCCGGTTGCTGCGCGATGGCCAGCGAGGCGCTACGCGCGAGACGGTTGCAGTCACCCTCGATGAATCGATCAAACGTGTAGTTGGGATTCAGATGAGATTCGACTTGAAGCTTCTGGATCCCTGGAATAACGAATGGATTGCCGATCGAGCTGCTGGCCGAAGACGGAGTTCCTGCCGGACTGCCGAAACCGGATGGACTGACGGGTGCGTGAGGCATTCCATACCCGGTTGGAGGGGAGGAAGGAACACCACCTACATTGCCCTCGCGTGTGTCTCGGCCGACCGCCTGAACAGGTTGCGGCTCGTTGGCAGGTTGTCTTGCCGGCAATTGCATGACCGTGCCATCAAAGCCCGACTCCTGATCATCTTTCTCGATCACGATGTCGTAGAAAAGTCGACCATTGGCTCCGAGCACCTTTGTAATGGTCTTCCTCAACAGCCCGAAATAATGCTCTTCCAGCCACTCGAAATAGAATCGGCTCGGGAGCTGAATGGTCAATTTCTGGAGCGAGCCCTCGTCCTCGAGCCGCAGAGCTTTCAGGGGAGAGAACCATGTCCTGAAACTCTGCCTGCTGACATTGTCCCGAATAATTTCGAGGCATTCTGTCCAGACTGTTTCAGCAGATTTCTCCATTCTCACTCGACACTCAATCTTACGTGGTGGTGCGCAGCGCGCCCCGAATCATCAATTCTGTTATCGGACGCTGCCAACATTGTCGAACGCGTCTGTGACAAAGCCAGGATTTTTGTTCACTTGCCTGCCGAAAAGCGTGGTTTCGAGTCTTTTAGGACCCGGTTATTCACGCGTTCTCAACAATGTTAGCCGGAAGAGTACAGAAGACTGATGAACGCAAACTCAGCTTTCAAAAACGGAGGTCGAGATCAGCAAGAATTGGTCGTTTCTGGTTAACAGTTTATAAACAAAGAGCTTATCGTGTCCTGGATCGTTCGATGAGCAGTGAAGATCACAAAGGCTCTGACGCCATTGTGGCGAAGCAGAGCCCCAGACTCCTCCGAATTGGAGAAATGCACATGTTGTCAACACTTTTCGAGCCGATTCAGGCTCAATGAGTCATCAGATTCGGGGATCAGTCAATAATGGAAATAAATATCCGATCCAGTGGGAGAATCTCACGTCTCATTTTTCGTCCATCTCGCCGCAAATCTGCAGAGTTTCTACCGGGTTGCAGAGGTCTCGGACCGGCCATCAACACCGAAACCGGAATGTTGATAACCACCCTCGATTCTAACGACTGAGCCGTGAAAGTTCAAGCGAAGCGAGATGGATTTCACAGAACTTGTTCAACTTCCCTGTTTTTTGCCTCCTGAATTCGTCAAACTTCACACGCTTTTCGGCATTCTTCCGGGGGCAGAAGCTTTGCTAAAAGACTTGATGTCGCCGTATCTTAGCCCTTCTGTGTCCGACCGGCTTCGGAACGCATACTGCAGAGACCGCATCGCCGAGAGTATCGGTGATTCATTCATTGCTCGATCGTTCGGGAAGGATTGATGTTCAAGATTGATATCAGATCATTGAAAGCAGGAGTCCACGAGTTGGAACTCTCGCCTGACCCGGAAGAACTTGACATCGATGGTACTCGCTTTTCGAATATTCGAGCGGCGGTGCGAATCGATGTCAACGGCAAGAGACTCTACGTGAGGATGTCAGCTTCGGCGACAGCCTTGCTGGTATGCGATCGAACAGCGGTCGACTTTGATCATCCGGTCAAAGGAAATTATTCGGTGGTATTTTTACCGCCGAACGAGATTGATCCGGAAAACGAGGACGAGGACCTGCGCCCACTCAAAGTGGACCAACAGGAAATTGATCTCACAAACATAGTAAGGGATACCCTGCTGCTCGCAGTGCCGATCCGAAAGATCGCGCCGGGAGCAAAGGACCTGGACATTCCCACCTCGTTCGGGGAGGCGACAGAATCGGATATTGATCCGAGATGGAGCGCCCTGACGAAGCTCCGTTCAGAGTCTGAAGGGGAAACCGAACAATAAAAACCAGCTGAAGCTTCAGGTTGCATTATGGCTAACCCAAGACGAAAGAATTCCAAAGCGCGTACAAGAAAGCGCCGTTCAACGTACTACAATCGTTTGAGCGCGCCTACCACAATGGAATGCCCAAATTGCAGTGAGACAAAACTGCTTCATCGCGCCTGCCCGAACTGTGGTCACTACCGTGGTCGTTCAGTTGTAGAGCGCGAAAACGCGGGATAATCAAACGCCGGTTAATCTCGAGATGCGATGCACTGAAACGTGCCACTCGGGTGGATCGGCGATTGAATTTATCCAAAGTCGCATTTTGCCAGGATGGCATTCTGCGAAGATCGCGTTCTTGCGATTCAGCCCCTCGACCCAGTCGATCAAGGTTGGGACATTCCCAGTAACTAGCTCCCCGAGGCCTCATGCCCACACGAATTGCCGTTGACGCAATGGGTGGTGACAATGCTCCCGACGTCGTCGTGGAAGGGGTTGCTCTTGCTTTGAACGAACGCACAGGCGAGCTGGCAGTCATTCTGACAGGGCCGGAAGATCGTATTTTGCCACTCGTAGGCGAGCTGGATCCGGATGTCCAGGCAGCCATCACAATTGTCGACGCCCCGGATATCATCACAATGGATGAATCCCCGTCGACAGCGCTCAAGACCAAGCAACGTTCCTCAATACACATTGGTATGGGAATGTGCAAGGCGGGCCAGGCGGACGGTTTCGTTTCGGCAGGAAATACCGGAGCTGTGATGGCCGGAGCTCTGTTCATCGTTGGTCGCCTACCGGGAGTTTCAAGACCCTCGGTAATTGGATATTTCCCGACGCTCAAAGGCGTGGCTATCGTTCTCGATGTTGGCACCAACGTAGGTTGCAAACCTGAGCACCTCGTCCAGTTCGCCCGAATGGGAAGCGTATATGCTGAACGGGTTCTTGGAGCGGCCAACGCATCGGTTGGTCTTCTCAATGTCGGTGAAGAGCCGGGCAAAGGAGACGAACTGGCCAAGAGCGCTTATGAAGCTTTGACTGCCGCCGACGGTATCAATTTCGTTGGTAATATTGAAGGACGCGACATCATGAATCATGCAGCAGATGTAATTGTCTGCGACGGATTCGTTGGAAATATCCTTCTCAAATTTGGAGAGAGTGTATCTACCGTCCTTCCGAAAATGATCGGTGCGGAGATGATGCGATTGCAGATGCAGCCTCAGGAACAGGCGGCAGTTGCAAAGGCTCTCGCCGGCGTGAAGGCACGTTTTGACTACAAAGAATTCGGTGGCGCTCCGCTACTCGGTGTCGATGGAACGGTCTTCATCGGACATGGAGGATCGGACGGATATGCCATCAAGAATCTGATTCTGGCTGCTGACAAAATGATTCGCGAGCGTGTGTCAGAGACCATTGCAGAGGCTCTTCAGTAATGGAGCGCTTCCGTGGAAATCGAGTCCTGGGTCATTTCGCAATCACCCCTCTCATCGCTCCAACCAACGTGGTAGTATCACCTGAATAACGATATGGAAAACGTACGAGCAGCCATCACGGCTGTTGGACACTTCCTCCCGGAAGACAAGATGACCAATGCCGATCTGGAGAAGTTGGTCGACACGTCTGACGAGTGGATTCAGACCAGAACGGGTATCAAGGAGCGAAGGATTCTGAAAGATCCTGACAAGGCGACCTCTTATATGGCCACAGAAGCGGCCAAAGAAATCCTTCGCAAAAGCGGTGTTTCTCCGGAGGAAATAGAACTCGTAATTATCGCAACGGTAACGCCGGATATGTTTTTCCCGGCGACAGCCTGTATGGTCGCCGCCAACATAGGGGCAACCAATGCGTGGGCCTTCGATGTGTCTGCCGCTTGCTCGGGCTTTCTATTCGCGCTGTCCACCGGCGCTCGATTCATCGAATCCGGAAAGCACAAAAAGGTATTGGTGATCGGAGCAGACAAGATGAGCAGCATCGTCGATTACTCAGATCGGACGACCTGTATTCTATTTGGGGACGGAGCAGCCGGGGTTCTTCTCGAGCCGGACACGAGCGGTCACGGAATTCTTGACTCGATCGAGCATTCAGACGGATCACAGTGGTCGGCACTTTGCATGTTGGGTGGCGGAAGCCTGAACCCGTCTTCAGCCGAGACAATCGCCAATGGATGGCACTACCTGCATCAGGAAGGCCAACCGGTATTCAAGAGCGCCGTCAAAGGCATGGCAGACGTAGCCGCAGAGATCATGGAGCAGAACGGTCTGACTGCTGACGATGTGCGGTATCTGGTGCCCCATCAGGCAAATCTTCGCATCATTGATGCCACAGCCAGGAGAATGGGTGTCACGATGGACAAGGTCATGCTCAACATCGAGCGTTACGGGAACACGACGGCCGCTACCATCCCGCTCTGCCTTGCCGATTGGGAATCTGAATTGAAAAAAGGTGACAATCTCGTTTTGGCGGCGTTTGGAGGCGGGTTCACGTGGGGGTCAGCCTACGTGAAATGGGCCTACGATTCCGCGCCATCAGAGGCGTAAACACCGAAGGAGATTTTTGATGTCAAAAACAGCTTTCCTCTTTCCTGGCCAGGGATCACAATATGTGGGTATGGCCTTCGATCTGTTCGACAACAATCCTGCGGCCAGAGAACTGTTAATTCAGGCCGACGAGATTCTCGGCTTTGCGCTCTCGGACATGATGTTTGGATCTGGAAATCGCGATTCCGCAGATGTAGATAAAGCGCGTCTGAAACAGACTCAGTACACCCAGCCTGCCTTGTTTGCTCATTCTATGGCTGTTCTTGCTGCGGCTGACGGGAGACTTGGCACACCTGACATGGTCGCGGGTCACAGCCTCGGTGAATACAGTGCCCTCGCGGCTGCCGGAGCCCTTTCGTTCGAAGACGGACTGCGCATCGTTCGCCTTCGCGGGGAGTTGATGTCCAAAGCGGGTGATGTCCGCCCGGGTACGATGGCCGCAATTCTGGGAATGGAAGATGCCGATGTTGAACAGCTATGTGCCGATGCTTCCGCGGAAGGAATCGTGCAGCCAGCCAATTTCAATTCGCCCGGACAAATTGTAATCTCAGGAGATGTGGAAGCCGTGACACGGGCTGTCGAATTAGCACCAGAACGAGGGGCGCGGCGAGCCCTTCCGCTTCCCGTCTCGGGAGCATTTCACTCGCCACTGATGGAGTTTGCCGCGGAGGGCCTCGCAGAAGGGCTCGCCGCGCTGACCATCAAAGAACCTGTGTGCCCGGTATATCTGAACGTCACGGCGGCGCCTTCGCAGAACCCGGATGAGATCCGCCAGCGACTTGTGGATCAGCTGACAGCGCCCGTGAAATGGGCACAGTCTCTCAAGACTATGGAACAGGACGGAGCATCGAGCTTCGTCGAAATCGGCGCGGGAAAGGTCCTGAGTGGTCTCGTTAAGAGGACTCTGGGAAGAGAATTAAAAACGGCTTCGATCTCGAGCGTGGCCGATATTGAATCAAACTGAAACACGTATTCATGTCAGAATCATTCAAGGACAAAAACGTACTAGTGACCGGCGGTACCCGGGGAATCGGTAAAGCCATCGTCACACGTTTCGCTGAAGAAGGAGCAAACGTGGCGTTCACGTACCGCTCCTCGACCGAGGAAGCAAATGCACTCGTTGCAGAGCTCAAAGGTGCAGGCGTCAAAGCTCGTGCATTTCAGGCGGACGCTGCCGATTTTTCAGCCGCTGAGTCGGCAGTCGCCGAAATCGTCGCCGATTGGGGATCGATGGACATCATCGTGAACAATGCCGGTGTCACGCGCGACAACCTGATGCTTCGAATGAGTGAAGAAGATTTTGACGCAGTTGTTGGCACGAACCTCAAAAGCGTTTTCAACTATTCCAAAGCAGCCTACCGCCAGATGATGCGTCAGCGCTACGGCCGCATCGTGAACCTTTCTTCGGTCGTTGGCGTCATGGGAAATGCAGGACAAACCAACTACGCAGCCTCAAAAGCCGGCATCATCGGTTTTTCCAAAAGTCTCGCAAAAGAACTGGGTGCGCGCGGAGTCACCGTCAACGTTGTGGCACCCGGGTACGTCGAGACCGATATGACTTCTTCGCTTTCGGAAGCAGCAAGGGAAGCGATGCTTGGGTCGGTACCGGTTGGCAGACCGGCAAACACGGAAGACATTGCATCGGCGGTACTTTTTCTTGCTTCGGACGATGCCTCATATATTACCGGTCACGTTTTGCACGTGGACGGTGGCCTGGCCATGTAAACTGTGCGAAAGCGCGCCGCCTGAATTAATCTACGCGAGAACAAGCGTACCCTGAATTTTATGTCCAACGGCCCTAAAAGGAGCTTTGTTACCGGGATCGACCTGACGTCGAGAGCACAGGCTGAGAGAAGTGAAGCCAAAGCCACAAGCTCGTTCACCGAACCCGATCCTCCACTGCCGTCGGCAACGGTTGAGACACTTCCCGATGTTCTTCGCTACGCTGTGCAATCCATTGGTTGGCAAAAGTTGATGCCAGTTCAGGAAAAGGCCATCCCGTATCTCCTCGACGGACGGGATATGATCGTACAATCGCGCACGGGTTCAGGGAAAACAGGTGGCTTCCTGTTGCCCCTTTTCAATCTGCTGGACGAAACCCAGTTGGGTGCCCAGGCACTCGTCTTGTCCCCGACTCGAGAGCTCGCGCGCCAGATTCATGAGGAGTTTGACAGCCTTAGAGGAGATCACCCGTTTTCAAGTGTGGTCATTTACGGCGGCGTCAAATATGAGCCTCAGATCAAGGCACTCCGCGACGGAGCTCAGGTAATAATTGGAACACCGGGTCGAATCCTTGATCATATTCAGCAGGGTCGCCTCATTCTCGATGACCTCAGAATGCTGGTCTTCGACGAAGCTGACGAGATGCTGTCAATGGGTTTCTACCCGGATATGTTGAAGCTCGAACGATATCTGCCTAAAAACCGACAGTCGTGCATGTTCAGTGCGACCATGCCGAAAAGAGTTCGCTACTTGTCGACCAAGTTTCTGAACGATCCGGGATTCCTTTCCTTGAGCAGCGGAAATGTCAGCGTAGATGCCATTGAACACCGCTACTTCAGATGCGAGAGAATGGCGAAAGACCGCATTCTGGCTCGCCTGATCGAGATGGAAAACCCGGATTCGGCGATCATTTTCGCCAACACGAAACGCGACGTTGAATATCTGGGCCAGTTCCTCAAGAACTATGGCTTCGATGCAGACAGCCTGTCTGGTGATCTTTCGCAGAATGCGCGAGAGAAAGTTATGCAGAAGATCCGGGATGGTCGTCTGCGTTTTCTGGTGGCAACAGATGTTGCAGCAAGGGGCATCGATATCACCGACCTGAGTCACGTGATCATGTACGACCTGCCTCAGGATCCAGAATATTACGTCCACCGGGCTGGACGAACGGCACGCGCTGGCAAGACAGGCACCGCGCTCGTGCTCATTTCAATAGAAGAACAACGCAATCTGCTTGCCATCGGGCAACGCTATTCCATTCCCATGACACAACACGAAGTACCCGACGAAGATGATGTCGCCCAACGAGTTACAGACAGACTCACTGTTGTTCTTGAATCCACTTTCAGGGATCGTTCCAATCTGGAAAAAGAACGGTTGCAGCGGTTCCTTCCGCTCGTTAACAATCTCGCAGGTGAGGAGCCAGAACTTTTGGCCATGCTCCTCGATGATTTGTATCACGAATCACTCCACAAGTCATCGACTGCAGAGCCGTCACGAGACGAGCGCCGCGATGATAATAGAGGCAATAGAAAAGGTCAGGGTCGCGACCACAAACGCAGGCGGTAATTCGCCTTCGACAGTCGCACGCTGTCTCAGTACCTTTGCTTGATTCCCCCGACTCCCACCACCAGCCGATACATCGATATGTCTCGCCTTACACTCTGTCTTGTGTTTTTTGCATCTGTTCTCGCGGTTCCTGCCATTGCACAGGACGCTCAGGACGAGCAGGTTGCTGACGTCAGTTCAGACAGCTTCAGGATTTACCGCTCTGACGGCACTCCGGCAACCGAAGCTGAGCTCGCCGAAGCGCTCGGTGGCGTCGACGTGGTTTTCATCGGTGAACTGCACAACGATCCGGTGTCGCATCACATCGAAAAGATTGTTTTCGAAACCATGTTTGATGTTTTCGGCCACGCTTCTGCGCTCTCAATGGAAATGTTTGCACGGGACGTTCAGTACATCGTGGACGAGTATCTCGATGGCCTGATCAGCGAATCGCACTTCCAGCTTTCAAGCAGTCCGTGGAGCAACTATGAGACAGACTACAAGCCGGTCGTAGAGTTTGCTCGGGAGAATGATCTAGACGTCGTTGCGGCCAATGCCCCCCGCAGATATGCGAATCGGGTGACAAGAGAAGGCCGCAGTGCGCTGAACGAACTCTCAGATCAGGCACGTTCCTATCTGGCTCCGCTGCCTTACGGTGCTCCATCTGACCAGTACACTGCCCAGTGGAACAAGGTCATGGAAGAGGCCATGGCAGAAATGATGGCGGCGATGAAGCCCGAGGAGGAAGCCCCCCCCAAGACGTTGTGCTCGAGCGAAGAAGGAGAATGCTCCATGGGTGAAGGCCATGA
>CAZEHJ010000101.1:0-9757 GCA_964512485.1 uncultured Rhodothermales bacterium
AAAAGGGCAGCGGGGCCTTCTCCGATGGAGAAGGCCCCGCCTATCGACACATTGAATTACCAGGGTCCGCTATTCAATGCGACGAATTTCAGAGGTTCGGTTGACGCTGAAGTCAGCACCGAACGCGGTGGAGTATGCATAGTCTGTAGAGGACGTTACCGCCTCTGTCGAACGATAACCGGCACCCCCCGCGGATGAATAGCCGTAGTAATGATCGTAATCGTCACTTATCGCGCTTACGGCATCTGAGCCGTAATCCCATAACCATCCTTCGTGTTCAGGCAGCAATGAGATCGGAGCATATCCACGATATGATCTCGGATTAAAGAGACGGCTTCGACTCATGGAGCTCACTTTTCCCGAGCGCAGATTCAATCTTCCAGCCCAATAGTCCCCACCCGAACCAAAATCTGAACCGGCATATCCGCCGCTGAATTCAGTTGAAATCAGTTCAAATCCTGCGTTTCGGTCTCCCACTATGAAAATGTCGCGATCAAATGCGACGTCTCCGTTCAGGAACACCGTCGCTTCCATTCTTGCCAGATGGGCAGGGATGCGATCTACGCTACCCAGAAACCGGTCACCATCGTAAAGCGCGATCTGTTCTATTTCGATATTCAAAACGGCGTAGTCGTCTCCAGCGTATTTGAGCTGGTGCCGATATGTCGTCTCCATCTCAATCCGACTGTCGCGATACTGTCCACCCCATTCAGATCGAACATAAACTACCTGGCGATATCGATACCGAGGAGCCCAGTGCCGGCTATATCGCACTTTCCAGGGCCACCAGATGTTCACACTGATGCGTGGACGGTGGACATAAAATCGCGGCGTGCGCAGGTGTAATTGAGTTCTGAATCGAACGTGACTTGAACGGTCGTACCTATACCTCGCGCGTACGTTGGGCAAACTCAGCCGTGCGCGGCGTCCGTTGATTACGTTCCGGCCTGACCGATTATTGCGGACCTGTGAGGCGCCACGTCCGGCTGCAACCCTACCATTGGCCGATCGCGAGATGGCTCTGTTTCCGGAACGAGAATTCGACGTAGCTTGTGAGCCAGCCGACCTTCCCGAACGAACAGATCTCGAATTGCCGTTGTTCTTGCCTGACTGAACGCTCCCACTGCTGCGAGACGACCTATCCGACCCGAGGGATCCCCTTGCGGAGCCGCCCGATCTCGTTGCCTGTGAGCCTCGCGATTCTGCACCGGACCGGGTAGCGCCCGAATTTCTGGAGCCGCTGTTAGATCGGCTGGCGCCAGAGTTTCTGCTCCGATCACTCTGAGAGCCTCTCGTTGCCGAAGAACGGGAGTTCGATCCCGAGCTTGATCTGGTTTGTGAGCTGCGGCTGCCGGAAGAACTTCGGCCCGCTTCTGAATTCCTTTTTGCGCCCGAACTCCTGCTGGCGCCTGAATTCCTTTTTGCACCCGAACTGCGGGATGATCCTGCTCGCGAGCCGGAGCTTTTGCGCGCCGACGATCCGCTTCTTGACTTCGATGAACCGGAGCGAGTCGCCTTCGAACGTGATCCCGACGATCTCTTCTTCTGGGGAGTCGCCTTTTTCCGCGAAGAAGAAGATCGCTCGACTTTGGTTTTGCTCGTTTTCCCTCTCTGTGCGTACGCCGTGTCCGGCGTCAGCGTCATAGCCATCAGGCCGATAATCATCGAAAGGACAAAATTTCGCGCCATACGCGTGGACTGTGATTCAGATCTTCGTCTGAGTTTGCGGTATTTCATGGCAAATGGTGTCATCGTTCAGTTCCTCCGTTTCAGCAGATTCAATATTTCGAAACGGACCCTGCCCAACCATCAGACAAATGCGTGCCAGACCGCAACAACCGCATTTGGAAGTAAAAAACGACGTGTCTACCGACAAAAAACGCTCAAGAATGCCTCAAAAAGACGTTTGACTGTCCAGAATAGAGTACATCCAGATCAAAATGAATGAGATGCCTGACGCATCTCAACCGGTCGATATCCAAGAATTGATCACATCACACGCCCTTCCGATAACGATCGATCAGGCGGGAATACCCCATGTCATGATGCCACCGGTGTGTGCGGTAAGGCCTATTGCAAGCGCCGAACAGAGAACTAATAGAAACGCGATGACCCTGATCCAAAGTTTCGTTCCTGACCTGCTCATATCACGCCCGGAATACCAGTGACTGAAAATCAAGAAGGCTAGCGTAACGGCCAGCAGCCACATCGAACGCTCGCCCATGGTCTCATGGAACTCAACGAATTGATCGATCATCGGCACTCCTTCGCTCTGCTCTTCCATCTTCTCTCCCGTTCTCACCGCTGAAAACGCGCCGATCAATGCGAGAGCTTCGACATAGATCGTGTTTCTCAGCCAGTTCTGACGATCACGAAATAACCAGACGCATGCCGCGATCAAAGCAATCCATGAGAGGGCCACGGGAAAGTGGACCAGAACCGGATGTAAAACAGGAATTGAATACTCCGCCAACTGATCAAGCATTACGCACGTATAAGTTGAGTTGTTATGTCGTATTTACGGAAAGAACATACCCGCAACTGTGGATCCCTTTTTGCAGAACGTCCACGATCAATCTGCGTACCAGAATGCCTCCAAGTGAATCGCCTGAACGCCCTATGAAGTTCCTCAAAACGCTAACAGCAAGCACTCTCGGATCCTTGATCGCGTTTGGGGTTTTGCTGTTTTTCGGTTTTCTCTTTTTGATTGCATTTGCTGCTGCAGGTGATGCACAGCCGCCCGTCAAGAACGGAAGTGTGCTGGTCCTGGATTTGAGAGGTGATATTTCTGAACGCGTTTCAGGCGATCCCCTGATGCAATTACTTCTGGAAGAGCCAGCCTATGATCTCCACGGCCTGACCCGAGCAATTGAAGCCGCTGCCGACGATTATCGAATTGACGCCGTCTGGTTACGTCCGTCGGGAGTAAGCATGTCATGGGCCTCGCTTGAGGCTATTCGGCGATCTCTGGAGACGTTTTCAGAATCAGACAAACCCGTGTACGCGTCGAGTCCAGGATTCTATATGAACGAATCGGAGTATTTCATCGCCTCCGTTGCCGACAGCGTATTTCTGGACCCGGAAGCCATCTTCGAATTCAATGGTTTCTCCATGGGCATGTCATTCTATGGAGGCCTGTTGGAAAAACTGGATGTTGATCCAATTGTCGTCCGCGCAGGGAATTTCAAAGGTGCCGTCGAGCCGTATACCCGGACGAGCATGAGCGAGGAGAATCGCGAACAAATGCAGGCCCTTTTAGACGGCATTGAGGCCTCGTTCACCTCCGCCGTTTCTGAGTCAAGGAATCTCTCGGAAGAGTCAGTACGTCAGTTGATGGACGATGACATCATGTTTTCCGCTAGAGATGCCATGTCATCCGGCCTTGTCGATGCCCTGATGTTCAATGATGAGATTCGTTCCAGTTTCAACACCCGACTTGGAAACGAGGCCGATGAAGCTCTGACGACGGTCACAATGGCCACTTATGCCAGTCAGGTCCGCAGCACAAGCGGCACCGACAAAATTGCGGTCGTCCATATTGACGGTACAATCTCACCGGGACGGACAGAAGGCGGAAATCCCCTTCTGGCATCAAGCACCGCGGGTTCTGACACGATCGTAGAGGCTCTCCGCCGCGCACGTGAGCGAAGGGGCGTAAAGGCTCTCATCGTTCGAATTGACTCGCCTGGTGGTTTTGCTCCGGCTGCAGATGCGATGCTCAGGGAAATTGAGCGTACTGCTGAAGAAATGCCGGTCATCATCTCGATGGGCGACCTGGCTGCCAGCGGAGGATATTGGGTTGCTACTGCCGGAGACTACATGATTGCAGAGGCGAACACGATCACGGGCTCCATCGGCGTGTTCTCTCTTTTCTTCGATGCGAGTGGTCTGTTGGAGGGCAAGCTGGGCGTCACCTCAGATCAGGTGTCGAGTGGTCCGTCGGCCGACATGTTCTCGGGGCTCCGCACCTATTCTGCGGGCGAGAGGGCGATGCTGCAGCGCAGCACAGAGCGGACCTATCAGGCTTTCCTGGAAAAGGTTGCCGAAAGCCGCGGCATGAGCGTCGAAGAGGTGCACGAAATCGCTCAGGGCCGGGTCTGGACCGGTTCGGACGCTTTGGAAGTCGGCCTCATCGACGAGATTGGCGGATTTGATGCAGCGATCAGAAAAGCAGCCCAGGAGGCCTTGATTGATCCGGAAGAGACACAGATCGTCCGCTATCCTCGCTCTCCTACCTTGTTTGAACAGATGGCGATGACGTCAACCGTCTCTTTGAAGTGGGTCGGACGAATTCTCGGGGCAGCGCAAGCTCCAGAATTGAGTGCGAACATGAAGCATCTCAAGAGCCTCATCCAGCTTGAAGGCACTGTTCAAGCCAGGTTTACCCCCGAATTGACGATTCAATAGGATTGCGGTTCAACGTGATTCCAACTATTCAAACGAATCCAGGAACGCGGAATTCAACCTCGGATCAATGAGACGCCCGTCATTGATGCTGGCTGTCCAATTCCCAGTATGTCCAGGATTGTCGGCGCGACGTCACCCAGCTTGCCGGAAGTCACCGGGCCATCGAACCCGGGCTTGATGATAATGTGAGGCACCGGGACCGTCGTGTGAGCGGTATGAGGCGTTCCGTCAGGGTTTTTCATGCGATCGGCGTTTCCGTGATCCGCTATCACATTGACTGAATATCCCGCTTCAATCGCTGCTTCGATTACAACTTTTGACGCGGCATCAACGGCTTCGATCGCTTTTACCGCAGCCTCGAACACACCTGTATGTCCCACCATATCCGGATTCGCAAAGTTGATCACGACGAGGGCGAACTCAGTTTCCTGGATCGCAGCAGCCACTTCTTTGGCAAGTTGCGGGGCGCTCATTTCCGGCTGAAGGTCATACGTAGCAACCTTGGGTGAAGCCACGAGGATTCTGTTCTCCCCTTCAAAAGCCTCTTCCCTGCCCCCATTGAAGAAATACGTGACGTGCGGATATTTCTCGGTTTCTGCTGCTCTCAACTGTCGATAACCGCGAGCCGCAATGACCTCACCCAACGTATCAGTCAAATTGACCTTCGGAAATGCGACTGGAAAAGAAAACGACGCATGATACGGGGTGAACGTTACATAATTCAGCCGTGAAAGAGCCTCTCGCTCAAAGCCATCAAAGTCAGGCTGAGTCAATGCTCGCGTAATCTGGCGCGCCCGGTCAGCCCTGAAATTGAAAAACAGTACCGTATCACCGTCAGATATCCTGTTGTCTTGGGGTGATCCGATTGTATAGGCTTCTACAAACTCGTCGGTAATACCGGCATCATAGCTGGCTTGAATGGCCTCGGAAGCTGAATTTTGAGCTACACCCACTCCATCAACCAGAAGACGATAGGCTTTTTCAATCCGGGGCCATCTATTGTCGCGATCCATGGCCCAGTACCGGCCAACAATTGAGCCGATCACTCCGCAATTCCGCTCATTCATGTGCGTCGACAGCGCTGCTAGATAGTCCTTGCCGCCGTGCGGAGAGGTATCGCGGCCATCCATGAAAGCGTGGACAACCAGATCGCTTCCCGACATGCCATTTTGGGCAGCCATGTCGATTAGAGCATGCAGGTGATTTTGATGGGAATGGACACCGCCATCTGATAGAAGCCCGATAAGATGCAGAACAGATCCGCTGTCACGGGCGCGCTTGAGCGCGTCCAGGAGCTCCTCATTTTCGAAGAAGTCTCCGTCGCGGATCGACTTGTCGATGCGGGTCATCTCCTGGTAGACAATCCTGCCGGCACCGAGGTTCATGTGGCCGACCTCTGAATTACCCATCTGTCCCTCAGGTAATCCTACGGCCAAGCCAGACGCATCCAGAGTCCCGTGCGGATAGGCCGCGAACAATGAATCCAAAAATGGCTGCCGGGCATGATCAATGGCACTTACAGATTTGTCTTCTGCAATACCATATCCGTCCAGAATCATCAGGAGATGTTTGTTCATCGGTCAGTGCTCATGAAAAGCTCCTATAGGCTCGGATTATACTCTGTAATCCTTAATGCGCTTCGTGGATATGCCTGATTTCGACAGAAACACATTCATGGATCCGCATCGCGGACAAGATATCTGTTCTACTCCTGAACGATCCGTCACCCTATCGGGATCATCGAAATAGTGACCCCGCGTCTTACAGAAATACTTTGCTCGATTCGAATCAAGGTCCGGCAGAGGCTGAGGAAGCTTGTCGAGCTCCTCTTTGTAGCTGCAGCAGTGGGAAGCAGCGCATGAATCGCAGGCCGGGCTACGCGCTGTACAGGTGTAGCGGCCGTGTAGTATCAGAAGATGGTGGGCTTCTCCCCAGGTCTCCGCCGGAAGTAGCCGCTTCAACTGGCGCTCCACCTTTTCGGGTGTGACCGCGTCTTCACGCACAAGACCAATTCGATTGGCTACTCGGAAAACGTGTGTGTCCACGGCCAGCGTTGGGACTCCAAATGCTACCGAGGCTACGACCTGGGCTGTTTTTCGTCCAACGCCCGGGAGCTCGACCAATTCCGCGACAGTTCCAGGTACCCTACCCCCAAAATCATTTACGACGAGTCGTGCAGCACCCGCCAGATGTTTCGATTTGTTGTTGGGGTAGGAAATCGAACGGATCCAGGGGAAAATCTCTTCCGGCACCGCTCGGGCCATGGATTGGACATCGGGAAACTGTTCAAACAAGGTGGGGGTTACCTGATTGACTCTGGCATCGGTACATTGGGCCGATAACACAACAGCGACCAGCAACTGCCAGTGGTCCGCGTACTCCAACTCGGTTTCCGGGGCGGGTATTACCTTTCTCAAGGATTCGAACGCGCAGGCGGCGCGTCTGGATCTACTCATACGACTTGATTGATATTGGGCTGATATGCGTCACCACCCTTTACGAACGGGACATTTTGGACTCCTGAATCTTCTGGTTCGAAACTACACATGTGCTGTGACAACCGCTCTGGTTTTCGCCTTCAGTGTGAGCGCGTCATGGGCTCAGATCCCGGACAGCATTTCAGCAGAGTCAACCATATCCGTACTGACTGTTTATGCCGGCGACCCCGTTTATTCTGCGTGGGGGCATAGTGCGTTGCGTGTGCAGGATCCTGAGTCAAGAATCGACGCCGTTTTCAATTGGGGTACGTTCGACGTCACGAGGCCCAATTTCATCCCGCGTTTTGTTTATGGGGATATGCTGTATCAATTGAGCATCGAACCCATGACCCGGTTCATGAGGGGAGCAGACGCCGAACAACGCGACGTAGTCGAACAGATCCTGAATCTCAGTCCTCAGGCAATCCATGAGATGTGGGGGCTGCTCAAAGAAAATCTAAAAGAGGACAATCGCTCTTATCAGTACGATTTCGTGTTGGACAACTGCTCAACCCGATTGGTCGACCTTCTCGAGGCTACCAACTCGATATCACTCGGCGAAGACCGATACGTTCATACGTATCGCGACATGATTGATGAGTATGTCCACAAACGATCCTGGTTGGATCTCGGTATCGACCTCGTTTTTGGATCGCTGATGGATGACACCCCCGACCTTCGTACTCGAACATTTCTTCCTATTTACCTGATGCAGATTCTGGATGATGCCTCAGGATCAAACGGCGCACCTCTCGTGCGCGAAAAAAGAACGCTGGCCGAATACGGGAATGATCGATCCCAGGCGGGATTGCCATGGACCGTACCGCTGTTCTGGGTGTTGTCCGCCTCACTCATGGCGATGACGATCAAGGGATTGCGTGATAAATCTCTCACGGCGCCAGCGCGATTGGATCAGTGGTTACTCGGCGTCACTGGCTTCATGGGGTTGTTTCTGGCGGGGATGTGGTTTGTGACGCAGCACTGGGTCACGGCACTCAATTGGAACGTGGGGTGGCTATTGCCGACACACTTGGCGGCAGCGATTGTTTGGTCGAAATGGTCGGGACTTCGCACGTATCTGCGCTACAGCTCGTACGTGATGGGAATCGTACTCGTTCTCCAAATCTTTTTGGTCCAACCCATCCCTCCTGCCATGCTACCAGTAGCCGCGGCCCTGACCTTTCGTTTCTGGGGTGTTTCCAGATGAACGGCTCGCGGGTGCGAGAGTGCCTGATCGACTGGTGTTCAGAAGCCGAGTCCTATCTTCTCGGACTCATCACGGAATATCATGAAGGTCGACACACAGGGACTCACCTTGAACAAAACGCAACCCTCCAGCTTGAAAGCCATCCTTGCTCTTCTGCTTTGTAGCTCACTAAACCCGGCCTTGATCATGGCACAGAATACTACCAGAGCTCGTGACCTTGGCGTTCCTTTCGTCGGAACCCCGGGAAATCTGAACGCGATCACAGATGTGACCGGAGTCGAAGTTGGCCACACGACACTGATATCAGGCGAAGGAGAACTCAAAATCGGCGAAGGGCCTGTTCGAACCGGGGTGACGGCCATCCTCCCCCGTGGAAAGACGTATTCCAAAGTTTTTTCAGGATGGTACTCGCTCAATGGGAACGGCGAGATGACGGGTACTACCTGGGTTGAAGAATCTGGAATGCTGGGTGGCCCTGTCATGATTACAAACACACACAGTGTTGGCATCGTACGCGATGCTGTGGTTGAATGGCTGGTCACCGAACCGATCAGCGGTGGCATTGCGTGGGCCCTTCCGGTTGTCGCAGAAACGTACGATGGATTTCTGAATGACATCAATGGGTTTCACGTGACGAAAGAACACACGTTTGAGGCACTCAACGGCGCAACCACGGGGGCCGTTGAAGAAGGTGGCGTCGGTGGTGGCACCGGAATGATCTGTTACGATTTCAAGTGTGGAATCGGCACATCATCAAGAGTTACGACGGGTCAAGGAGATGAGTACACCGTCGGAGTGCTGGTTCAGGCGAACTTTGGCCGCAGAAGCACTCTTACGATCGCCGGCGTTCCGGTTGGCCAAGAGATTACGGATTTGGGAAGGCATCGACCTGATCTGGAGAGAGATGGCTCAATAATCGTGGTCGTTGCTACGGATGCTCCCCTGATGCCACATCAATTGAAGCGCCTCGCCAGACGGGTCCCTCTGGGGATCGGGCGAACAGGTGGACTCGCAACCAACGGATCCGGTGACATATTCATCGCCTTCTCGACGGCAAACGATGGTGCCGGGACTACCGGATCGGTTGAAGAAGTCGAAATGCTACCCAACTACATGATGGACTCCTTGATTCAGGCCACCGTACAGGCTACAGAGGAGTCGATTGTCAACGCACTTGTCGCTGGAGAGACAATGGTCGGCATAAACGGAAACACCGTTTACGGCCTTCCTCACGACCGATTGAAAGATGTGCTGAGGAAATACAATCGTCTGAGTGAATAGAAACGATCCGTTTGCGACGCACACAAGCACGAGTCGCATCCTCGTCAGTCGCGGGCTTTGGGCCCGCTCGTGTTTACCCTACTTGTGCTACGCACAAGACGGGTTCAAATGCTCACACAATGATATATCAAAAAAGCCGGTCGGACTGATGTCCAACCGGCTTTTCTGTACCGCGTACGGGATTTACTCGGATGCTCCGCATCCTCGTCAGTCGCGGGCTTTGGGCCCGCTCGTGTTTACCCTACTTGTGCTACGCACAAGACGGGTTCAAATGCTCACACAATGATATATCAAAAAAGCCGGTCGGACTGATGTCCAACCGGCTTTTCTGTACCGCGTACGGGATTTGAACCCGTGTTACCGCCGTGAAAGGGCGGCGTCCTAA
>CAZEHJ010000102.1:0-9013 GCA_964512485.1 uncultured Rhodothermales bacterium
GCGTGCTGTGCAATATCTTCTTCGTGAGTCACGACCAGGATCGTATGTCCAGCATCGTGAAGAGATTCGAACAGATGCATGATCTCAATTCCGGTTTTGGAATCCAGGTTACCGGTCGGTTCATCGGCGAGCAGAATTGAAGGCTTGTTTACGAGCGCGCGCGCAACGGCCACACGCTGTCGCTGACCACCCGACAGTTCATTTGGTTTGTGATCCATGCGATCGCCAAGACCGACGCTCTCGAGTGCATCCGCCGCCATCTCCTTTCGAAGTGACCGCTTGTGTCCCGCGTATATCAGTGGCAATTCCACGTTCTGGAGACAATTGACACGCGGCAGGAGGTTGAACGTCTGGAAAACGAATCCAATTTCCCGGTTTCTCGCCGCCGCCAGTTCGTCATCATCCATGTCACTCACATCCTGACTGTTCAGGATGTATGTCCCACTGGACGGCACATCAAGGCACCCAACGATGTTCATCATGGTCGATTTACCGGAACCAGACGGGCCCATAATAGCCACGTATTCGTTCGGGTAGATCTTGATGGTAGCACCGTCAAGAGCTTTGACAGTCTGGGTGCCCATCTTGTAGATGCGGCGTACGTCCTGCAATTCGATGATCGGATCTTGATCCTGGCTCATATTATTTCGCTCGGAGAACTAATCGGATGTACTGGCGCGGTCTCTTCTGTCATCATCTCGCTCTTCAACCAGTTCGCCTGGTTTGAGATCGCTGGCAACAGCACGATAAGGGCCGGTGACGACTTTCTCGCCAACACTCAATCCGGAGATAATGACGTAATGCGTGTCGTCGGAAATTCCGGTCTCCACTTCGACGATGCGTGTCTTGTTGTCTTCGTCGACAACAAAAACGATGCGTCTCAGGTCTTCTTCTGCGAGCGCTTTCAGAGAATCAGCAGGTCCACCGAATTCCTCATCCAACTGAGAGTAATCGCGAACGTTTACCGCCTGAATTGGAACTGATGTTGCTCCCACAACCGTGTGAGTGAACACATCCACGGTGCCACTCATTCCCGGCCTGAAGTTGGGCATGTCTGTCGACGCAACGGGCAATTCATTGTTCAGCACAATATCGTCTGCTCCGCTTTCGTCGAATATCACGTTGTGCGGATCCATGACGCGGATCTTTACGGGGAAGTTGGTGATCTGCTCTTGAGATCCCATCCCCGTGACTCTGGCTGAGTTGGCAATCTCGGTGACCACACCGGTGAAGATGCGATCCGGATAGGCGTCGATTTCGATAGCCGCGGAATCCCCACGTGACACATTCACGACGTCATTTTCGTTCACATTGACCAGAATTTCCATCTGGTCGAGTTTTGCGACGCGCATCATTTCGGTACCGGTCATCTGGGTGGTACCAACGACTCTCTCGCCGAGCTCAACGGCGAGAATCGAAATAGTCCCGTCCATCGGAGAGTAAATAGTCGTCTTGGACAACTGCTCCCGAGCCTCTTTCAATCGTGCTTCAGCAATCTGGACACTGTATTGGGAGGCTTCATGAGCTGCCTTCAGCGTCTCGAATCTGGTTGCCGCCGATTGATAGGCGGATTCAGAAATGGCACCTGAATCAAACAGTTTTTTCTGTCGATCGGCTTCCAGCTCTGCATTCAGCAGATCTGCCCTCCTCTGAGCCTCATTGGCTTTGGACTGAAGCACAGATGCGTCTGCCTGATCGACCTGAGCCTGGTAAAAATCAGGCTTGATACGAGCAAGAAGCTGGCCTCGGGAGACCATGTCCCCTTCGGCGATCGGAAGATCCACGATCTCGCCGGAAACGTCGGGGCTGATTCTGACTTCGATTTCAGGCTGGACGTTGCCGGATGCCGTCACGAGTTGGGTGACCGAGCGGATCTCGACGTCCGCTGTTTCTACTTGTGTGGCTTTGTCGTTTCCTCCTGTGAGGCCTGCCACTTGGGCTACGACGGCGACAATGATTACAAGAACTACAAGTACACCCAGCAGAATGAATATCCGCTTAGTTGCGTTTTTCTTCTTGGCCATGTTGTCAGTTGAAATTCGCTTGTGAGTGAGGGAGGGTGAGCGAGCCGTCAACTAGTTGAACAGTGACTGGCCCGGATCCAGGATGCCCTGGTAATATTCGATCAGGCGGTGCTGAAAGTGGAACTGAAAGATCGCCTGAGCTCGCTGACTGGATGCGTTAACAAACTGGGACCGCGACTGCTGCAGCTCGACGAGAGTCGATGCGCCAACATCGTAGCGTTCCTGCTCAACTGCCAATGCCTGTTCAGCTGCCTGGAAGCTTTTCGCCGTTACATCAAGACGTTTGACACCTGTCTGATAGTCCAGGTAAGCCTGACGAACTTCGATTGCTACGTTTTGTTGGGCGTTTTCGAGATCAAGTTCGGCGTTCGAATACTGAACTTTGCTCGCTTCAATATTTCGTTTCACGTTGAAACGATTGAAGAGTGGAATCGAAAGTGAGAAACCGACACGCTCTGAGCGGTTATCCGCAAGCTGTTGGTTGAAGTCGCTACGTGTGTTCGCTGATGAGTACCCTGAACCCACACTTGCAGACAGGCTCAACGATGGAAGGTAGCCAGCTCTGGCGCTTCTGATTCCTTGTTGCGCAGACTCAATATTCGCTTCCTGTGCGCGCAGATCGGCGCGGCGCTCGAATGCGCTGCGAAGAAGATTTTCAGGCTCAAAAGACTGAACCATCAACGGAATGTCGTCCGGATTTGGAGCCTGGAAGCGATAATCTGATAACGGGTCCAACTGCAGGACCTGGATTAAGCGTGTTTTTGCAACCTGAAAATTGCTTTCTGCTGTCAGAAGCGTGGCTTCACTGTTGGCCAGTGTAGCCTGCTGCTGGTATTGGTCCGAAATGGCTCGTGAGCCCACGCGTACAAATTCTTCAATCTGGTCGAGAAGTTGCTGCTGCGCATTCACATCTTCCTGACGAATTCGGATGTTCTCCTCGGCCAGAATGACGTTCAGGTAGTTTGATATGACACTGAAAACCACATCTTGCTTCGTTCGCTCCACATTGTATTCTTGAGCTTCTTGCAAAGCACGTGCACTGGCAAGAGAAGCCATGTCGGCGAAACCATTGAAGAGGTTTATGCCTGAGCTGACATTCCAGTTGAAACCGTCGGTCGACGCGTTTCGGAGTTCACCGACCGTCTGATCGAACTGAAGTCCCCAGTTCCGGCTTGCGCCAGAGTTGGCATTCAGGTTCGGAAGGAAATCAGCTCGTGCTGAACGCACAGTAATTCCCTGCAGGTCGAGCGCATTTTCAGCGCGTTTGATCGAAACGTTGCGGTCGAGCGCGTATTGAACGGCTTCGTTGAACGTTACCTCCTGGAGTTGTTGCGCCGAGGCTGAACCCGCCATAAAAAGAGACAGGAGGAGCGTGACAAGCATGGTCAGTGTAACCTGCTGTTTCCACTCAGCAGTAAAATCAGTCAATGCGATACGAGCAGTCATTCTTCTGGATATTTAAATGGGAAAAGCCGCCGGGGAGATTGAGCCCCGTCAATCGTCTTGGTCAGTATCTGATTAGACGAAAGGAGCGGATTTTCCATTCCTGATACCATGGACACCTGGGAGGGCATTCCACGTTGCCCCAATTTTCGGGAGGCAGAGCCGTGTACGGGGGGTGCTTGAGACGGTTGCGTTCGTTGATCAAGGGTTTGCAGGCCAATTACGGTTTCGCACAATCTTTGTGTTTCCGTGGCAATGAGTCAGAGCAGCCATTAATGCCCTCACAAGGTGCGTAACCGAGGGAAGATTGATGCGTAGTAGGGCTCAGATCCGAAGGCGTTCACCCAGGCCAATCAATTCGTTGTCGATGAAAATGAAGCTCTCACTCGGTTTATTAACAGTTATGCTTGCTCTGGCCGCACCAGTTGCAACACCTGTTGCTGCACAAACCGCTCTCTTCATACCGGTGCAGGATTCCTATGATTATATGGAGCAGAAGCACTTCATCTTTCTGGACGAAGGCAATGTGTGGGAATACGAGATCACCGCTTCCGAAAACGGAGTCCCGACGGATCCATCATACATCCGATACACGTTTGAGCAATTCAGGACGATCGATCCATCGACACACGACTATGTCGTTCGCATTGATTTCTACAACGAATCAGACAAATACCGGCAAACACGCTGCTTGGTACGCTTGAATAGATTGCGTGTCAACATCGGGTCAAACGTGACCAATTTCAGTGATTGTAATTACCAATCCCCGTTTTCGCAGCAGGACATGCAGATTGCAGATGCCGGATCGTCGGTTGCGATAGGCCAGCAATCTTACCCCGTAGACCGAACCGGTGTATATCAGCATTTCTGGGGTGATCAGAACGGTGACAACGGTTATATATCCTTCAGCTTTGCCGACGGTATTGGCCTGTATCTATTCGAAAGCCAGACGCGCGCTTCAGCTTTTTCTACAGAGGGGAAGGATTCAGATTGGCGAGGTCGACTCATATATGCCCGAATCGACGGCGAAGAGTTCGGCGAGTCTGAGATCGAACAGAATTACCTCCCCACAGATCTGGCGCCCAGACTCACTCCTGCTCAATAGGAAATCCTTTCTGTTTTGCCAGGAAGTGTTCGTATCTGAGAATTTCAGTTCGCGTGAACCGGGCTTCCCGGTTTCATTTTTCAACGTCCGATTTGATCGGTTTGCAGAAAAAAATATTCTATTGTAACATTTAGACACTTAACTAAGTATCAAAGTAATGAGTCTGTTCAAAGCACTTGGGGACCCGACTCGTCGCGCGATTCTGGATATGCTCAAAGAACAGGATTGCACGGCGGGAGAAATTGGTGAGGCATTCAATATGACCGCACCGAGTATTTCCCATCACTTGAACATTCTCAAGAACGCGGGGCTTGTTTCGGACACGCGAGAAGGGCGGTTCATTCGGTATGAACTGAACACGACTGTGCTGGAAGACGCTACGCAATGGCTCCTGACACTGATGAACAAGGATTCCGGCGAAGAATCATGACAAATGCCAATCGACTTAAAACGGAGCTCCCACTTCTGGTGATGCTCATCGCGCCTTTCGTCTTGCTTCCTTTCATCTGGGATCAGCTTCCGGATGTCGTGACCATTCACTGGAATACCAGAGGAGAACCGGATCGCTTTGCAGGTAAGACGCTCGGTTTGCTGTTGTTGCCCTCGATAAACGTCGCATTGTATGTCTTCTTCTGGTTGATTCCGCGGGTTGATCCGAAAGAAGAGGTCGGATTTCGCAAAAAGCCTCTTCCGTCCCTGCGTTTGTTCACCATGCTCATCGTCCTTCTCCTGTTTCTGGTAAACATTTCCATGATGCTTGATATGGGAGGCCTGGCCGGATCGGGTCGACCTGTTCCGCTCGTCATCATCGTCATGTTTTTTGGTCTGGGTAACTATATGTCTTCTGTACAGCCCAACTACTTCATTGGCATCAAGACACCCTGGACTTTGCAGGATCCGGAGATCTGGAAGAAGACACACCGCCTGGGTGGCCGATTGTGGGTCGCCTGTTCCGTGGTGTTGCTGGTTTTGTGGGCCATTCTACCCGTGGCTACGTTTCATCGGGTCATGGCCGCGGTTGTCCTGATCGTGATGGTCGCTGTACCTGTACTCTATTCGTATCTGCTCTACGCGAGGCAAAAAGGAACAGACGAGTCGATCGAGAGCGACACTGACTGAGCAACTACTGAGATTTCAGCACGTGGGTATTTGACCTACTGCTGATTCATTGACAAAGGAAATACAATGAGAACAATTCTACCATCAATTTCTGCGAACAGGCTTCAGACAGGGCTTTGTCTGATTCTATTCACGGCGATCTTCGTGCAGCCGAGTAGTGCACAGATGCAAGAAGAAGCATTTCAATTGGTTGCTTCGGACGGGTTCGAACTGGAGGCCAAGATCGCATTTCCTCAGACGGATGTCGATCGGGTCATGGTTCTGATTCACGGATCCGGTCCACAGTCCATGGATTCGGATCTTACAAGAGTCACCAAAGAAGGGAAGACCAATCTGTTTTTTGTCGACGTAAGTAGATCTCTGACCCAGGCCGGTTTCGCAACCGTGCGCTATAACAAGCGCTCGTACCAGACCAACAAAAAGCTGGGAGCTGAGCCTGCTTTCCAGTATGACGGGGTCTACACGGCGTTTGCTGCCAATCCGCTGAAATATTTCGTCGAGGATGCGCAGGATGCTGTTCGGTACGTGGAAGAGCGATTTCCCGGCGCTGAGATTTATCTGCTCGGTCACAGTCAGGGAGCTTACATCGCCCTGCAGGTTGCCTCGGTAATGCCCCAGGTCCGTGGCGTGGCGTTGATCGGGTACGCGCTTTCGACGACGGATACTCTCGTTTTGGAACAGACGGTTTATAGACCGCAGAAACTGTTTACGGATCTGGATACCAACGGAGACGACAATCTCAATACCGATGAACTGAGTGTCGGTACGGCGATATCAGCATCACTACTTCGTCAGATTCCGATCATTGATCTCGACGGAGACGGCATGGTTTCGCTCATGGAATTCCGCGCAGGCAATCTGTCCAATCTGTTTATGAGGGATCTGGTCGGCGTTATCAGGGAGCAGGAAGGCCGCTACCCGAGAACGGCGGAAATCCTGGCTGCCTCGGAGTTCAAGGTGGCCTTCTTTCAAGGACTATGGGACAATCAGACTCCGGCCTATAACGCCAAGGCCGTCGACCTGTTGGTCCGGCATGTCTGGCGAAAAGACAACTTCTCATTCAATTTCTTTCCCGGGCTTGGCCATGCGCTTGACAAACGTACAGCGTACGACGACCTGGTCTACGATGTGATATCGCCTGAGGCAAATCGAGAAATGGCGCAGACGCTGGATTCGTTTTTCAAGGGGTCTGAGGATTGATCTGCACTCTCCGGGCGGTCATTCTCGTCGGATGTCGCCTCATCTAGCCCAATTCCTTAACGGCTCGCCATGCCTGTTCCATTGCAACATGTGCATAGGAACTGAGGGCTGAATCGATGTTGGCGATCGTAACCCGGCCAAATGGTTGTCGGCCTATTCTGGCCATTTCGGGAAGGTCAGAGTCGAAAAGTGATGATCCACCATACGCGTAGCCGTGCGCCCACCGATTTACAGTGATGCTTTCAACATCCCTGTCAAAATCAAACAGCTCTGCTGGCAGCATTCCTCCAAGGTGCTCCCTGATTTCCGTTTCGTAATCAGCAAAGCTCGTCTCTAACATCTTGTAGCGTACTTCACGAAATTGCTCGATCGGAGGAGCGCCGGCGGTTTCTCCGAATGGACACGCTATCATCATGATGGCGCACGGATCGTCCGGGGACTGACTGAACTCATAGCCGCCAATGCTGACCGGGAAGTCCATCATGACCACCTGATGCATATTTCCGGGGCACATGGCCATTCCCACTCCCAGCTCCTTGATGGCCCTCCAGTTTCTCAACCCTACCGTCGTGTACTGCAATGGCATCTTTACAATGCGTTTCAAAGCTGCAGCTTGCTCCGTTGGAAGCTCTGGCATGATGTGCGGAATGATTCCATTGTAGCAGGCCATAACCACACCGCTTCCCTTTACACGGTATGAGGTATTGTCGTTGATGTAGGATACGAGGACTTCGTCCGAAGCGTCTGGGTCGCCCACATGTTCTACACGGACAACCGTGCTGTTGAGCCTGATACGAACCGCATTCCGGGGTCTGTCCAATTCGGAATAGTCAAATTTGGCAAGGACGACTTCCTCAGCATTATCAGCTTTTGCGACATCAGGAACCATCTTTTGCACCAACGAACGGGCGATGGTGGCATTGCCGTCCGGGAAATGATGGATGTATTGGTCAGCATCGTCGAGAATGTATCCGTAATCCTCGATGCTCTGGTAATACGCCTCTTCGCCGATCACGAATTTTAGAGAGGTCGGATCCAGACCCAGCGCGCCACATTCCAGGGCCTCGGCTATCGTGAGTACATCCGTTCCCGCGGCCATGAAGTCTGAACAGGAGCTTCTGGCCATATCCAACACGTCCGGGTCATTCACTCCCAATGTGTTCTTTAGGTAGTCAAAGTAGGAATGGGTAGAGATGAATTCTTCCAGCTCGTCCGCCGGCACGTCCAAAACATGAACGCCACTCCGCAGTGCGATCAACAGCTGTCGTTTGCTTTCCCCGCTCAGAGGCACCTGTTGGACGGCCTCTTCGTGAGACAGCTCCGGACGTTTAAGTCCTTCCAGGAACCACGGGTAGTCGCAAAATGGGTGCTTTACAACTTTGTCCTCACCAAACCTCTTCTCGTTGAAATACGTGACGGCTCCCAGGTTATTCCGCTTGAAGAAGTCGTGGTCATACGCCGTCTTGAATCGATCCAGATCGACGCCCAGATCGTCCAACAGCTTCCGGGGGATTTCGCCAAAGGTGTGAGGGCTCGCCAGGCTCTGCGATCCGCCAAATGACAATCGAATGTTGTCGTCGATGGCGTGCTCGTTTCTCTTAGCGTGGCCGCCAAAGTCATCGTGATTGTCCAGGATGAGCACTTTTTTGTCTTTTCCATGCTCCTGCTGGTAGAAATAAGCAGCCGAAAGCCCGCTGATTCCGCCTCCAACAACGATCAGGTCGTACTCTTCGTTTAGTTCAGTAGTGGGTCCCCAATCCGTCTTATTCTCGCGCGCCAGACTGTGCGCGTGTGTGTTCGAACCTGGATGGCTGCCGCGAAGGCCTGTGAGTGCAGGTGGGTAATAGGTTGGATTGAGCATTTCCAACACTGTTTCGCTGGTGCAGCCCAGGGGAAGCATGGACGCCCCACCTACCAACAGCGCCCCGTTGAGGAAATCACGTCTCGTTATTTTGCTCATCGCATGTCGCTTTTCGGGGATGTTTCAGGCTTGGTCGTGGGGGATCAAGAGCCGGGTCATGATCAGCGGGCGGGCCTATCGGGTTTTCGTTTGCGCGGACCATTCGCCAACCCACAGGAAAGTAATCGTTTAAAGTGGTCGTAGCCAGTCGCGCGAATCTGG
>CAZEHJ010000103.1:0-2097 GCA_964512485.1 uncultured Rhodothermales bacterium
CGTGGAAAAGGTGTGGATAACGAAATCGCCCGGTTTACTCAGGTGAGAACCTTGTCAAACGTGTCGATGTCTTCCAGAACCGATCCAGTTCCACGAACAACGGCCGTCAAAGGGTCTTCTGCAACATAAACAGGCAGATCAACCCGACCTCGGATCATTGAGTCCAGACCTTTGAGCATGGCCCCGCCACCAGTCAGCATAATTCCCCGTTCCAGGATGTCTGCTCCAAGTTCAGGAGGTGTTCGTTCGAGGCACCTGATGACGGCAGAAGCAATCTGACCGACCGACTCGCGAAGGGCCTCTCGAACATCTTCAGAAGAGATGGTTCTGACCTTTGGAATTCCGCTCACCAGATCCCGACCCTTGACCGAAAGCTCGAGTTCAGGATCGAGTTCAACTGCACTTCCGACTTCCTTCTTTATCCGTTCGGCAGTTCTGTGACCGATCAGCAGATTGTGATTCCGTTTGAAGTACTGCACGATGGCATTGTCCAGCTCGTTACCACCTACTCGAATTGACTCATCGATTACAATTCCTGACAGAGCGATCACAGCAATCTCCGTCGTGCCTCCTCCGATATCGACGATCATGTTTCCGACAGGTTCGGCAACGTTCAGTCCGATCCCGATGGCAGCGGCCATGGGTTCATCAATGAGGTGAACCTGTCTGGCTCCTGCATGCTCTGCAGAGTCCCTGACTGCTCGTTTTTCCACTTCCGTAATTCCGCTCGGCACACAGACGACCATGCGTCGGATGGCTGACATCCAGTTCGTTTGGACCTTGCGAATCAATTGCCGAATCAGTTGCTCCGCAACTTCGAAATCCGCAATGACACCGTCTTTCAGCGGCATGATGGTCTCAATTTCGCGATGCGTTCGTTCGTGCATCTGCTGAGCTTCGTGCCCAACCGCAATAACTCGTCGATTGGATCGATTGAGCGCTACGATAGAAGGCTCATTCAGCACAATGCCCCGACCCTGGATGTAAATCAGCGTATTCGCTGTTCCCAGGTCGATGGCTACATCTGTCGAAAAATTGAAAAGACCCATGAAGGCTTTTTTTGACGAAATCTCAGCTTAAAAGAACCGATCGGAGGGGTCGAACCGCGGGGCTGGATATCAAAAACCATCCCCGGTCGGGCAGGCTCGATAATACGTATGTTGGGTTTTGAATCCAACGTTTCATGTGTAGGTTATTCACAGTTGATTGTCCCAGATCCACATTTACAACCATGATATGCGCGTACTCCGTGTTGCTGGCGTCATACTGTTCTTGTTGATTCTCGCGTTTATCTCCATCGGCTTCTGGATTCCCGAAATTTCATTTCAGACCAGGGTGGAGGTAGGCCGTACCCCTTCAACTGTTTTTTCAGTTCTGATCGACTCGGACAGAATGGATGAGTGGCTTGACGGGTTTCTGTCGATTGAGCCAATTGTGGAGCGGGAGGATTTCGTCGGTAATGAGTACCGTTTGTATTTCGAACAGCAAGGCGATACGCTCGTCCTGGAAGAGGAGATAATCGAGTATGTCGAAAACGAACGCTTCGGCCTGAGGATGACTCATCATGACCGGATGGTAACGGAAACGTATGTCACGCTGACGCAGACGACCACCGGGACGACAATCACAACGGACAACACGATTTCCGGAACTTCTTTTGTCTGGAGGTCAGTTTTTGCCTTAATGGGGAGCAGTTTCGCCGATACACAGCAGGCACAGTACGAGCGATTGTCTCAGATTATTCAAGTGAGTTCTGCGTCCATGGTTGGGCAATGGACGGGTATTGATGGATCAGGATCAGAGCACCTATTCGAGTTCAGGGCCGATTCCACGGTGAAGTGGACGGTTTCCGCTGGAGGTCAGCTCTTTTCTCTTCTGGAGCTGAGATACGAATACGATACCACGACGGCGCCCGCCACCTTGAATCTGGAAGGATTTGAATCAGGGCCACTGGAGGGAATGACACTGTTTGGTATTGTCGAGTTTATAAGTGACAAAGCGATGCGACTCGACGCGGAGGCCGGAGATCCTGCAGATCCGAGTGTAAGGCCGACAGAGTTTTCAGATTCAACCGTTGAATATCAGAGAATCAAATAG
>CAZEHJ010000103.1:2197-8905 GCA_964512485.1 uncultured Rhodothermales bacterium
ATTATTCCTGTTCGAAAAGCGCCATAACGGCCCCGGCAGGATCTTCAATCACACAGTATTTACCCTGTCCTGGCATGTGTTTGACTTCGGTCAGGGTTTTCCCGCCCAACTGAGTACACGCTGATCGCGATTTCTCGATGTCTTCCACGTTGACGTACATCAGCCACTGTGAGGGGAGGCTCTCGTTGGAACCCCGCTTGTGGCATACGCCTGATACAGGAGCTCCGGATTCAGGGGAAGACATTACATAGTCTTCGTAATCTCCCATGCTCAATCCCGATGGCTTCCACCCGACCACGGCTTCGTAGAAATCGCGTACGCTGTCCGCATCCGTGACGGTCAGATCAAACCATCCAACAGTTCCAATGGGCGACTTTTCCTGGCTCATTCTTATTCAAATCCCGTTTTAGGAATGAAGAACACGGTTTTTCAGTAGCTGCTCAATACGCTCAAGATCTTCTACGAATCGAGGATCCGTATCTATGCGTGCCTGGATGGCCTTGCAGGCATGAATCACCGTAGAATGATCCCTTCCTCCGAAGCGTCGGCCGATGGCTTCGAGAGAATGCTGTGTCATCTGCTTGCAGAAGTGCATGGCGACCTGCCGTGCGTCCACGATGGGGCGTTTTCTGCTTTTCCCGATGAGCAGGTCCGGATCCATATTGAAATATTCAGCCACGATGTCCCGAATCTGGGATGCTGAAATACTCTTTCGCGTTCGATTGTCAATCAGATCCTGCAGGGCATCCTGAACGAAAATCAGATCAACAGTTTTTTTTGTGACCTGATGCAGTGCGAGCAGTCGATTGAACGCTCCCTCAAGAAGGCGAATGTTGTCCTTGACGTTGTACGCGATGTAGTCGATGACTTCACCCGACAGTTCCAGATCGCTGGCGAGAGCGTGCTTCCTGAGAATCGCGGTCCTCGTTTCCAGGTCGGGCGGTTGAACATCCGCCGAGAGTCCCCATCGGAATCGAGACAGAAGGCGTTCTTCGATCCCCGCGATTTCCGCCGGGCTTCGGTCGGCGCAGAGAATAATCTGCTTTCCTCTTTGATGGAGGTCGTTGAACAGGTGGAAGAACTGCTCCTGAGTTTTCTCTTTCCCGCCGAAAAACTGAATGTCGTCGACGATCAAAATGTCTATTTGCCTGAACGCATGGGTGAATTCACCCAATGTGTTGTTCTGTATGGCGTAAACGAAGTAATTCGTGAAGGCCTCACTTGTCAGATAAAGAACCTGAGCGCGTGGCTGCTCCTGAGCAATCTGATTTCCGATTGCGTGAGCAAGATGAGTTTTTCCGAGACCGACCTTCCCGTAAATCAGAAACGGATTAAAGCTTGTTTCTCCGGGACGATTTGCTACTGCGACGCCGGCACTTCGGGCGAGACGGTTGCAGTCCGCCTCGATGAACGCATCAAACGTGTAACGAGGGTTGAGCGTTCGGGGAAGAGCTCCGGGGACTGTCTCGGGTTTGAAGGAGAACGGAGTGCTTGAACCAGAGCGCGGGTTGTTGCCGAGTCCACTCTTGCGGGCAGACTGGGATTCACTGAGTACATCAGAATGACCCACTGTCACCTGGCCTTTGGTTGATGCCGAACCAGTAGGGATGTCTGCGGATTCAGCGCTCATCGCGGCGCTGGATTCAGGACTGCTGGCTTCAACGCTGGCCAGTTCGGTCTCAGCGGCCTTCTTCATCAGAAAGGAAAAAGAAACCCGAACCGACGCATCATCAGTCAAGAGTTGCTGAATGCGTGTAAAATACTCACGCTCAATCCAGTCACGATGGAAGTCGGACGGAACTGAAAGGGTCAGATGAACTCCTTCGGTAGTGGGCGAGCTGGATACAAATGAAAGAGGCTGGATCCAGGTCTGAAACTGTTGAGGTGGGACCTCTCTGGCGAGCTTCTCTTTAACTCGGTGCCACAGCAATTCGGATGGTATATCCATCAATCAGATTCGGGAGAAAAACGGGTGGGAGGAATGACTTTTAGTGTTCCTATTGTAGCGCGGATTTACCTCGCTAGGCAAGTGCTTTTCAGTCGTATTTATCCACCTTGAACACTTCTTATCAACAGGGCAGATGTTGAAAAAAAAATACCGGCTCGGCCTTGCTTTTACTGTTGAGTTTTACGGGTCCTCATTCGGTGGAGGATCAAGCCGGGCCAGACCTCCCAAATCCATCTTTTCAGATTCAGAGATTGAACCCTTTCAAAATCTCTGCAGCATGATCCGTCGTCTTCGGCTTCTTGATCACTTTGACAATAATGCCTTCTTCATCGACCAGAAACGTGGTTCGCTTGATGCCCATAAAGATCTTTCCGTACAGATTTTTCTTCCCATACGTTCCGTATGAGGTCATCATGGCCTTTTCTGTGTCGGCTATCAGCGGGAAAGTGAGCTGGTATTTGTCAGCAAAGCCAGCGTGTTTTTCAACAGCATCACCCGAAACGCCCACAATGGAGACACCTTTCTCAGATAAAATCGAAAAGTTGTCACGTAGGTTGCACGCTTGTTTTGTACATCCAGGTGTGTTGTCCTTCGGATAGAAGTAGATAGCCAGTTTTTTGCCAGCGTAGTCAGCCATAGAAACGACGGATCCGTCTTGAGTCGGACCGGAAAAATCGGGTGCTACAGAACCTGGTTCGGGCATCGTTGAGTCGGCGCTCATGGTGTCTCTTTTTGCTTTTGAATGTTGTGTGGTTCAAACCCCGGATTCCAGAGCCAGTTTCTCCAAATCGGGGCCTGGAGGGGGCTTCTTCAAGGCTTCACTTACGTCGACTGAAACTCGAGGATTTCGGCCTGCGAAACTGGCTGTCACAATTCTAAAATGGAACGTTCAATGCGCCAGCTAAAAACTGCATGAGCGGATCTCCACCTCCCCAAACCTGAGCGAGGTACGGGAGGAAATCGTCCCTGAGCGCTTCCTTTTCTCCAAACTGCGCAACGCCCATGAAGTCCTTTCTCTTCAGATCGATGATGAGAGGGTGGTCTCCGTCGAAACCTTTTGGGGGTCTCTTGAGCGTATCTCCCTTGAGTTCGTACACATCTTTAAACCCATCGGCATCACGGGCGTCGGTCCACGCATCAGGATCCGTAACGATGGCCGTTCGGATTTCTGTCAGCACTTTATTATCTGGATGCCAGATGCCCAGGCCCATAAACACGTTGTCCGGTTCGATGTGCAAATAGTATCCTGGTGCATGAACGTCCTTCGCCTGTTCATGTCGGAAGTGGATTCCTGCGTGGGTTTTATACGGGTTTTTGTTTTTCGAAAACCTGACATCCCGGTAAATGCGGAACAGTGATCCGCCGTTTGCTTTGGGAATAGCTCTGAAATGGGGGCTGATCTGAGCCAGAAGTGGGGCGAAATCAGCTATGAAGTCCAACAGAGGCTCTTTCAGGTGCTGCTCGTATCGCTTCTTATTGTCGTTGAACCAGTCCCGGTCGTTGTTTTCCCTCAAGTCGCGAAGGAATGAAAACAACTCGGGAGTGACGTATGGATTGGGCATCTATATATGCGGTCTGTTTGAGGCGGGACATTCAATAACCGCCTAACGCCTGGATCAGTGTCATCCCAATGACGTCGTTTGTAATAGCGGCGAATTCGTTGGCTAAATCAGTCAGGAAATATTACTCCGACGAATCAATACCGGCCAATTTCGAACCGTACCAGGCCGACGGGACGGGGACGACAATCCCAAAAATCCACATCCAGATGGGATGAGGGACGGTCGCCATCGTGATCACGCCGAATACCATAAGTATTGCCCCGGTCAAGATTCCCGGAAGGAAAGAGGGGTCTTTCGCCAATTTGCCTGCCACGAATCCGCCGCTGAGTGCTCCTGAAATCCACGCTATCACCACAAATACAAGGGCGCCAGTCGGAATGACTTCCATCAATTGGGCTAAACCCTCAGGATCTGTGATGTCAATTCCTTCAGGAGGAGGCCAGATGAGATGACCGATTGACTCGACGATAAAAACGGTAATACCGCCGGCAATTACACCGGCTACGACGGGCAGGATCTTCTTCATGGTACGCTTCAGTTTTTTGGTGGCCTGGGCGACCCAACATCCCGAACAGAGTTCGAATAAGCAATATGTGCAGTTCGGATCGAGCGAATGGCATTTTATGACGGCTTCGAGTCCGAAAAATGATCCGATATCAGTTTTGCGACCCGTGCTCCTGCTTCTTCTTCCAGAATCTCCGGTGATGCTTCGCGAATCCGCTTCACCGATCCGAAACGCCGGAGCAATTTTTTTGCGGTTTTCGGGCCGATTCCTTCGATATCCTCCAGCTCAGTTCGCAGAGTGGACATGGTCCGCTGTTTGCGTTGGAAGGTCACGGCAAATCGGTGTGCCTCATTTCGGGCTCGCTGGATAAGTTGAAGGGAGGCACTGTCCTTGGAAATGAATACAGAATCAGTATCACCGGGGAAGAACACCTCTTCCAATCGTTTTGCGAGACCAACAACAGGAAATTTTCCGTACGCTTCGACCTCGTCCAGAGCGAACACGGCGCTGGACAGCTGGCCCTTGCCACCGTCGATGACCACCAGGTCTGGCCATGGACCGTTTTCTTCAACTACTCTGCCGTATCGGCGTCCCACGATTTCACGCATGGACTGGAAATCGTCGGACTTGCCGCCGCCGACTGAGCGCACCTTATATGTACGGTACTCGCTTTTCTTTGGTTTGCCGTCGATGAAGACGACACACGATGCAACCACATCGGTGCCTCCCAGGTGCGAAATGTCGAAGCATTCAATGCGGCGTGGCAAACGGGGAAGAGAGAGGTCCGTCTTCAGCTTTTGAACGGCATGCGGCACCTTGCCTTCGTTCTTCTTCTGCTTCTGGATCTTGTACTCTTCCAGCATCATGTCGGCATTCTTTTCGACAATACCGATCAATCCTGCCTTGTCTCCTCGTTTTGGGATATGAACGCTCGCCTTGCTGCCACTTTTCTCGTGCAGCAGTTCCTGAACCAGGTCCGGATCCGAGCATGAGACTGACATCAATAACTCTGTTGGGAAGAAGGAGGCTTCGGAATAGTATCGTTCCAGAACCGCCTGCATGAGTTCATCCTGCGGAGTTTCGTCGATTCGAGTCAGGATGATGTGCCGTCGGCCAACGATTTTTCCATCACGCATCTGAAACGCGACGCCGCAGGCTGCATTGGCCTCTCGGTCCACAGAAAGGGCGAACAAGTCGCGATCGGCCAGATCGCCTGAGACGACTTTCTGCCTTTCGGCATATTTCTGAAGCGCCGCAATCTGGTCTCTGAGCTTTGCAGCCTCCTCAAACTCCATCTGTTCAGAGACGCGTTTCATTTCGTCCTCCAGAAGCGAAATCAACGTTTCCGTCTTTCCATTCAACAGTTGCTCAACCTGCTTGATGGTAGAAGCATAGCTTTCCGGACTCTGATATCCGACGCACGGCGCATCGCACTTTTTGATGTGGTATTGGAGGCACACCTCGAACTTGCCTGCGGCGATCGGTTCAGGAGCCAGGCGCAGCGAACACGTCCGGAGCCTGAAAATGGACCTGATGGTATCGAGCATCAGGCGCATACTTCGCACGTCTGTATAAGGCCCGAAATACTTGGATCCGTCCTTTCTGGGACGGCGGGTAGGGAATACCCTCGGAAAGTGTTCGTTCTTGATGCAAATGAACGGGTAGGTCTTGTCATCCCGCAGCAGGATGTTGTATCGCGGCTTGAGGCTCTTGATCAGATTATTCTCGAGCAGGAGGGCTTCCACTTCAGTATCGGTTACGATGACTTCTACGTCGTGGATTTTCGAAACCATGATCTTGAGACGCCCATCCAGATTTCGGCTGGCATGGAAATAGGAATTGACCCGCGATCTCAGATTTTTTGCTTTGCCCACATAGAGGACCTTGTCGTTCAGGTCCTTGTGTTGATATACTCCCGGGCGTTTCGGGAGACGGGACAACTTGTCGGCTAGATCAGGGTGCATGCGTTATGAGCGCGTTCGTCGATTCACGCCCCGATAAACCCGTGCCAGAATGGAAGGTTCGTACCTACCTTGAGATCGTATCAGAAAGCACCATTGATCCAAATGAACAAGCATTCCGCCCAGATTCTGGAAATCCTGCACGGACTGTATCCGGATGCAGACTGTGCGCTGGATCACGGCTCCGCGCACGAATTGTTGTTTGCGACGATCATGTCCGCACAGACGACGGACGTAAACGTCAATAAAGTGAGCACACGTCTGTTCAAGAAGTACAGAACGATTGAGGACTATGCGGCCGCGGACCCCGACGAATTCATGGATGAAATCCGCTCGACTGGATTCTTCCGAAACAAAACCAAAAGCGTCATCGGTGCGGCCAATATGCTCATGGCAGAATTCGACGGTGAAGTACCGCAAACGATGGAAGATCTCGTGCGCCTTCCAGGAGTCGCTCGAAAGACCGCGAATGTGGTCCTCGGAACGCACTTCAAGATTGCAAGCGGTTTTGTCGTCGACACGCACGTGAAGCGTCTCGGCTTCCGAATGGGCTTCACCCATGAAACCGATCCAGTGAAAGTTGAACGCGACCTGATGAAGTGCTTTCCGCAGAACGAGTGGATTTTCGCAGGCCACGCAATCATTCTTCACGGCAGAAACCTGTGCTCAGCAAAGGCACCCGATTGCGATAAGTGTCCGATCGCTCCTCTTTGCGAGAAGAATGGTGTCTGA
>CAZEHJ010000104.1:0-8869 GCA_964512485.1 uncultured Rhodothermales bacterium
CGTCGAGAATCTTCTCGATTTGTTGCCACCGTGCCGGATCGATGTTCTTCATCCGTGGTCAGATCGGAATTAGGTGCGGAAAACTGAGGGAGATTTCAGGCGTCTTCTTTCAACGTAATGTACAGAAACGACTTAGCTTTAAGCCAATCCCGATCAATTGTTCTCGAGGATACGTCGAGGAGAGCAGCAGTTTCTTCGATAGACATCCCACCGAAAAAGCGGCATTCGACAATCGTCGCTAGTCTCGGATTCAGCGCAGAAAGCCGCTTGATCGCGTCATCCAGGTCCAGAATGTCCACATTTTCCTCGGTATCGCTGATAAGAGATGCGTTCAGCTCCGTATGGTGCAGTCCACCCCCACGTTTTTCAGCGTTGACCCTGCGTGCGTAGTCCACCAGAATCTGACGCATCGCCCTGGCGGTAACTGAGAAAAAGTGAACCCGGTCGTTCCAACCGTTTTCATCTCTGTCGAAGAGCTTCAGATACGCTTCGTGGACGAGACCGGTAGTATTCAGCGTTTCGCCGGGTTTTCTGAATCTGAGTTGTCTCCGAGCCATCTCATGCAACTCGTCATAAACAAGCGCAAACAGGCGATCTCCTGCGTTGCCATCGCCATTACGATGAGCGGCGATGAGTTGGGTAACCATACCCTCATCATTCATGGCCACAGATGGGAAAGGGACTGATTCTGGGGTGAATACAGGGTACGCACAAAAATCAGGAAAGAAAACCTGCTCTCAGGCCCCTATTCAATCGTGCCGCAACGTATTAACCGGATTTGAGTACGCCGCCCGAAGAGAATGGAATCCCACGGTCAGTAGCGAAAGGGCCAGTGTGATGAGTCCGGCGATCAGAAATATCCAAACACTCTGCTGAGAGCGATACGGGAAATTGCTCAGCCAGGTGTCCATGATGTACCAGGACACGGGTACGCTCACGACGAATGCGATGCCGACGAGAATGGAAAACTCTGATGCGAGCATTCGGACGATTGACACGGAAGTCGCGCCCATGACTTTGCGAATACCAATCTCGCGCGTCCTTCTCGAGGTCGTGTACGACGCAAGGCCCAGCAGACCGAGGCCCGCCAGAATCACGGCCAGCATGGAAAACACCCCAAACATGCGCCCGGAGCGTTCCTCCTCTGCGTATAGATTCGCGAAGTGGTCATCCAGGAAGAATGATTCGAATGAAGCTTGTGGCAAAACTGTAGACCACGCTTCTTCGAGCTGAAAGAGCGTCGAAGACACTTCGGATGATGACATTTTCGTCATGATGTATCCGGGCTGACGGTCGGCCGGAATCAGCACCAGAGGTTCTACCAACGTGTGCAAAGATGTGAAATGAAAATCTTCTACGATACCGATAATTGTCCCTTCACGGGCATTCGGAGTCGAACCGTCAATACTGGTTGGCCAGTCAAGTGATTTGCCGACAGCCTCGTCAATAGACCAGCCCATGAGCTCGGCGGCTTTCCGATTAATGATATACGCGTCGTCAATATCTGCCGGGCGATCTGGATTGAAGTCCCTACCAGTCAGGAGTTCGACGTCAAGCATTTCAAGGAAATCCAGGTCAACATGCAGCGTGGCCATTGAGACTCCATTTTCACCGCTGTCTACCCCTTCCGGAATGAAAAGAACGCCGCCTGCTCCATTTCCGAGCAGACTGCTGGCCGCTGTCGATCCTGCTACACCGGAGGTGCGCTCAAACTGCTCCATCACGCTCGGCCCCGCTTCCCTCATGGCAGGTGTTCTGAGGCGAGTCACGAGAATCTGCTCACTGTCAAAACCCAGCGGTCTGGAACGCAGGTAGTCCAGTTGGTTGTTGACCATCATCGTGCCAATAATCAGAACCAGCGAAACGGAAAATTGAAAGACTACCAGTCCTTTTCTGAACAGTGGACTTCCTGAGTCGGATGATCGGATGGATCCACCTTTCAGAACTGTGGCCGGACGATATCTGGAAAGAACTGCGGCTGGATACAGGCCAGCAGACAGGCCCACGACAACCGTAAAACCGACAAGACCGAGCATTACGGGCCACGTGTACAGCAAATTCAGGCTGAGTTCGCGCCCGGACAGTTGTTCGAATACCGGGGCCCCCAGATCAACGAGCAAGAGTGCGACCAATAGAGCCAGACCAGCTAACATCATCGTTTCACCCAGAAACTGCATGATGACCTGCTGACGGTGAGCTCCGACTGCTTTTCGGATTCCTACTTCGCGCGCCCGGGCCGCACTTCGAGCCGTCGAGAGGTTGATAAAGTTGACCACGGCCAGAATGAGGATGAACAGTGCGATAATGCCCAGGATGAACAGCGATTCAACCGACCCGTTGGCTTCTAATTCATAGTTGTAATGTGACTTCAGATGGATATCGGTCAAACGCTGAAGGCTGAAATCAATTCTTGAAGCGATTTCCGGTCCGACCGCTGCTTCAATCGCGGGAGCAAACTTGGCTTCAGCATTTTCAATCGACGCACCAGGTGCCATCAGGAAATAGGTATGGAAAAAGTTGTTGCCCATATGATTCACGACCTGCGGTCTGGTCTGAATCAGGGTCTCGAATGAGGCCATGATCGATGGCCTGAAGTGGGAAGTAAGAGGAAAGTCCTCAAAGACTCCGTCGATGACATAGTCCGTTCCTTGCACCTGAACGGTTTCTCCAATCGGATCCGCGTCGCCGAACATCCGGTCGGCCGTTTCTTCAGAAAGCAGAAGATGGAATGCCTGAGTCAACGCATCCTCGATCATATCACCTGAAGTGTCGATCGATAGAATATCCAGAATGCTTGCATCGGCATCGTAGAAGTCCATCTCAGTCCACGTCGCAGGGCCGACCTGGACATCAACGCCCGAACGCCGCTTCTGCAACCTGAAATAATCATCCAACTCAGGAAAGTTGGTTGAAAACATGGGACCGAAGGGACCCGCGGTGATGGGAGAGGTCTCTTCTCCGTCCCCGAATCGGGAAGTCCTGATCAGGCGTACGATCTGATCTGCGTTTTCGTGATGTCGGTCGAAGGACAGTTCTGCAATGGCAAACAGACCGATCATGAGCGTACAAGCCAGGCCAACTGCCAGTCCTGTGATGTTGATTCCGGCAAAACCCATGCTTTTGCGCAGATTCCGCATTGCTATCAAAAAATAATTCTTACCCATTATTGCACTCCAGATGGCGGTTCTGAAAAGAAGGACGGGAAAGGAGCGCAGAACCTGACTGCGATACCATCGCTTCGCCCGGCGTAGACCGTAAGCTTCTTTGAGTTCATGAAATGTCTCCTCCAGATCTCCTTCGACGAACTGCTCCTCACTTGAGTGAAGAACCAGTCGCAGAATCCATGACCAGAGGATGGGGGGCCTGTCATTCATGACAACACTACCCCCGGATCTGGCAGATCTGACCACAACGTGGCGCTGAGATCCCGTACCTGTTGTAATACCCGAACACCATCAGCTGTAAGCCTGTACATCTTTTTGCTGCGGCCGCCGCGAATCTTCGTCGGCATTCCCATACGAGAACGAAGGAGGCCTTTCTTGGTCAACCGATCCAACGGTGTGTAGACCGTGGCAATCGGCCAGTCTTGATTGGTCACGTCGGTCAGGAAATTGCGAACAGAAGCGCCGTAGGCGTCATCCTGCAATCGCCAGACAGCGAGCAATATCATTTCTTCGGCTCTGGTGAGCATTCGTCGCGGTTTTCGATTCGGGATAAACGAATTAAGAAGCAGCCTACAGGGGTAACATGCTATATGTTTCACTTTTGGATATATATAAATTCTCCTGGCCGGCAGAGCGTTTCCAAGACGCTGCTTGGGCTTCATTCTTTGCCTCGATTCGAGAACTGGGACACTGCATCAAGCAATAACGGACAATGATGGAGCGGTCCGCTATGAATCATTATCGTAGATACCTATAAATGTTTGACTTGAAGGCGGATCCATTTGACGCTGCGTTTGTTGATAACTCAATTTGCAAAACGGCTTTCAACTGAGTTTATTGGCGTTTACCCACAGCGTGATCACTGTCCCCACACATACATGTATTTAAGCAAGCTTGAACTTCACGGGTTCAAGAGTTTCGCCGACCGAACTGTCGTCGATTTCTCAGATGGAGTCACCGTTGTAGTGGGTCCAAACGGTTGCGGTAAATCCAATATTGTTGATGCTGTGCGCTGGGTTATCGGCGAGCAGCGTGCGCGCATCTTGCGTTCGGACAAGATGGACAGTGTCATCTTCAACGGCACATCCAAACGTCGCTCTCTCGGTATGTCCGAGGTGCTCCTTACGGTTGAAAACACGCGCGGCGTTCTGCCCACCGAATACAGCGAGGTGACTATCGGACGTCGCCTCTTCCGCTCAGGCGAGTCTGAGTATCTGTTGAACGGCGTGAATTGCCGACTCAAAGACATCACCGACCTCTTCATGGATACCGGCATGGGGGCTGGTGCTTATTCAGTGATTGAGCTGAAAATGATCGAAGAAATTCTTTCGGACAATGCACACGATCGCCGACACTTGTTCGAGGAAGCAGCCGGAATTACCAAATACAAAATTCGCCGAGGCCAGACTCTTCGAAAACTGAAAAGCACGCAGGGTGACCTGGATCGGGTCCGCGACCTGACTGAAGAGCTGGACAAAAGAGTGCGAAGCCTGGAACGACAGGCGAAGAAGGCATCCCGATTCAAACGATACGAAGAGCGGCTTCATGCCCTGGACCTCATGCTGGCGGCGCTCGAATATCAGCAGCTTTCGGTCGACGCCGAGAATATCAAAAAAGAGATTGTCCAGTATTCTGATTCCGCCGCAGGCCACTCCGCGAAACTCAGTGCTGAGGAGGCATCTCACGAGACGCTGAGGACCGACCACGTATCGAGAGAGAAATTGGTGGTTGAGGCCCAGACCAAACTGGCCGATCACATGGAGTCGCTGCGGGCTGCTGAATCGGATCTCAGGCTTGGTACTGAGCGCCTCACGACCATCTCCAGGGATCTGACCCGGTTGGAAGAAGAACGAAAATCAGCTGTCTCACAAAAGAAACTGCTTGTAGAGCTGCTCGATCGCAACGAGAAGGAGCAGGCGGACGTCCTGCCTGCGGCAGAAAAAGCAGAAGGCGAGCTGACTGATGCCAAGAGGATCCGGGACGAAGCGCAACTGACGCAGCAGAAGCATCAGGTGATGCTGCATAATCTGAGGTTGGAAGAGCGCACGGCCGTGTCTTCGAAAACCGAGGAACAGCGCCTGATTGACAGACTGTCCAGTCGCGTCGAATTGATTACGACTGACATGGCGGATACTGAAGCTTCTCTCGAAGCTCTGACGATGTCGTCGAGCGACATCGATATTCGAAGCAAGGCGGCTGAGTCTCATCTGAAAAAAGCGACGATTAATCACGACAAGGCTCAGAACGGTCTCAACGATGCCATTGAGGAGAAAAAGGATCTCGACGCGAAGCTCGAATCGAGCCTTACCGAGCTTAGAGGAGCCGAACGAACACACGATGCAGCCTCCGCCGAGGTATCCCTTCTTCAGGGCTTGTTGAGTTCATTCGACGATTTCGATGAACCCGTCCAGTTCTTGGCAGGTGAATCGGATTGGACCAAGGGAGATCTCGTCACAGTAGCGGACGTCATTTCCTGCGAAGACGATCTGAAGATTGCCGTTGATGCGGCTTTGGGAGATTATGCTTCCTGCATCGTCGTACACACAGCCGAAGAAGCCCGGCGAGCTATCCAGCATCTGCGTGCGAGTGAAAAAGGACAGGCAACGTTCCTCGTAATGGAACGCCTCAAAAAGGCGAACGAACAATATCCAGCCGCTGAGTACACCCGCTTGGCATCGCTGGTGCGCACCACTGGAAAAGAATACGAAGCACTGGTCGACCTGCTGTTCTCCGGATGCTATCTGGTCGATTCCCTCGAAAAACTGGAAGGTGAGCTTCCGGGCCGCATGCTGACCCGCGCGGGAGAGTGGCTCGATCCCAGCGGTTACCTCCACGCAGGAAGTGCCACCAGGAAAGCCAGCGTCTCTTCATCGCGCATAGGTCGCCGCGAACAGTTGGATCTTGCCGAAACCACACTGGCAGATACAGCCGTCCGACTCAAGAAAGCCGAAAAAACTCATGGCGACCTCGCCAAGCGGATAGGCTCACTTGAGATTGATTCCTTGAGACAGGCTCTCAGTGCGGCGTCCGCCACACTGACTGAAGCTGAAAAGGAAACCTCACGGATTGCGTACGAGACCGAAGTGGCGGGCGGACGCCGCACCGAAACGGTCGACCGTATCAACAACCTGACGGCTAACCGCGAAGAAGCAGAAATAAATCTGGCTTCTGCCGAATCGGCTGTGAAAGCCCTGACGGTCAAGGTTGCTGATCTTCAGAATAAGCGGGCAGACGCGGAAGCTGCGTTCGAAGGGATTGAAGAAGCGAGTCGCGAAGCATTCTCCCTGTTCAACGAAGCAAACATTACGGCCGTACAGACGCGAAATCGCCTGGACAATCTCAAGCGGGAGATTGCGCGGACCGGTGAAGAAATCGAGGCGATTGAAAAGAGAACGGGGCAGCGCGAAAACGCCATCGAGCTGTTCATCGAGCAGCGAGGCACGCTTGAGGCAAAATGTTCGGATCTGCAGGTTTCCATCCGTTCCAAGCAGGATGGACGGATCGATCTGGACAAGGATGTCTCTGTGGCCAAAGAGAGCCTGATGGAAACGAAGGTTTCGATCTCGGAGCTGGAATCACGTCTGAGAGAGATCCGACGGGATCGAGAATCGGCAATGAAGTCAGAATCCGATCGGGCGGTTCGACAGGCAGAGATCGAAACGCGCCTCGAAGACCTGATTACAGGATTTACAGAAGATTATGAAATCGACCTGACGACTCACAAGATCGAAATCGAAGAAGGATTCGATCGAAAAGAGGCCAAGGAAGAAGTGCAGCAGCTTCGCAATCGAATTCGGCATCTCGGTCCGGTCAATGCACTGGCTCTCGATTCATTCGAAGAAGAGAAGGAGCGCCTTCATTTCATGAAGGAACAGCTCGAAGATCTTGAGAAAGCTGAGTCGACCCTGATGACCACGATCGACGAAATTAATACTACTGCGAGCCGTCGATTCGATGAAACGTTTTTGGCCATCAGGGAGAACTTCCAGAAATTGTTTGCCGAGCTGTTCGGCGAAGAAGCCTCCGCCGATATTCTCCTCGCAGATGAATCTGATCCACTCGAATCAGATATCATGATCATGGCGAAGCCACGAGGAAAGAAACCGAGTGTTCTGGCTCAGCTTTCGGGTGGCGAAAAAACGCTGACGGCCATCGCCATGCTGTTTGCCATCTATCTCGTCAAACCGAGTCCGTTCTGTATTCTCGATGAGGTCGATGCACCACTCGATGATGCCAACGTAGACCGGTTCATGCACCTGATTCGCACGTTTTCTGATTCGACCCAGTTCATCGTTGTCACCCACAACAAACGGACGATGGAAGCTGCTGACCGCCTCTACGGAATCACGATGCAAGAGCAGGGCGTCTCGAAACTGGTCGGCGTCAAGTTCGATGAACAGGAGGAGACGAAGGATGATCTGGAACAGGTAGCCTGATCCTCTGAATCGATTCTAGTTGTACCCGTGATGTCGGCGCTCGTCTGCGGCAGCTCCACCTGGTACCGGAGTCTCGTATCGGCCAGACTCTGTATCAAGCCAGCGATCAAATAAAGCGTCGCTGTAAGCACCAAATATTTCCGGTGCGTCTTCTCGCGCGCGAAGACTTTCAAACAGAACGTTCGGATACGCTGTTCGTGCAACTCCAATCAGCGCACGCGCGCCGTCGTAAAAGTCCATCAACGACTCCGCCGTAAACGACACGCCATTATTCTCAAAATCGATTCCTGGCACGTCTTCCAACAACGACAGATCTGCGGGCGGGGCCACTCGTACCGTTCCTCTTACCGGAAGATTGAGCGAGAGCACTTTCGCTTGAGAGGCACCTTCTGCCGCTGCCCGCGCTTGAGAGGTCAATTCTGCTCGAGCTTCATCGACGGGAATCAGCTCAACCGTCGAAGCACTCGTCGCGTTCTTGACGCGTGCGTATTTGATCCAGGGCATCGTAACCAGATCACCTTCAAGCTTGTCATCACCGGATGCGAAGATGACGGGCACACCGGCTCTTCCCCATGACAGAGCGACGAATTCGGTCTCGGTGATGGACTGACCGTTCAGCTCCAGTCCGATGCCCAGTGTGTACGTGTGCGAGGCGAAACCCTCACTTCCTGTTTTAGCGTGCATACCCACGACTCCAATGGCGTCGTAGTCCGATCCGTCGACCAGGCCCGTGTACGCATCGAAAGCCTCATCTCGAGAAACTGGTTGCACACGTGGATCGAGCTGGTCATAGTCCAGATCCGGAGCTCTGTTGCCACTGCCGTGCCCATCGACGATATGTACCTCGGTTGCGCCGCCCTCAAAGAGTCCCGCTGCGACTGCGTTTACATCTGCGACCAATAGATCGCGACCATACTCGGAGTATTCTGGTTCTGAGGCCCGAAATGAATTGGCGTCGTCTTGCCCGGAAAGCCCTTCCATGTCGTGATACAGGAGAACCTTGAATCCATCCTCCTGATTCATCTCGACATCAACAACGTGCCAGGGCGCTCCCGTTGGCACCTCAGTGGTCGTGGTTTCCACACCGTTGCAGGCTGATACGAAGGTTACAAGGACGACGAACAGCGAAACGCGGATTAATTGATCGAACATGATTTCTGGCGATAGCAGGTGATAAGGGCCCGACAATAAATCAGATCAGTACGCCAAATCCAAACAAAACATTCAGTGGCTTAAGCACCGCCCGGACAACCCTAGTGAAAGGGGTGG
>CAZEHJ010000105.1:0-8759 GCA_964512485.1 uncultured Rhodothermales bacterium
AGTGCGTATGTAATGGCATCGCCATTAGCATCCGTAGCTGCATAGGTAAATCCAAACGTACCGCTGTCTTCAAGGATACTGGTGTCTGCCAGTTCAGCTGTGAACACAGGAGGGAAGTTGACAGGTACAACCGTCAACGTACCATTGCGACCAGCATAAACCGGAGTACCAGCGTTGAAGACCAGGTTTGTAATCGAGAACGTTCCCGATCCGCCCGTATTCAGTGCCGTTGCAGCAACCTTGATAAAAAGGCCGCTACCGCTCATTGCCGAGCCGGTGAAGCCAGCGATACGATACGTATCACCGTCTACCGCGGTGGCATTGACAGTGGCACCTGATGTAATTCCATCGACTACTGCGCCGTTGTTTCCAACTGCAGTGTTGATGGACATCAGTGATGATGGGTAGTTCAGTTCAAAGTCGAACGATACAACTCCTTCTGCCGCTCCAAGAGCGTCATCGAGGTTGATCATGACTTCGAAGCCGGACGTTACTCCAACTGAAGCATCCGCAACGGAGATAATCCGATTGGATACTGTGTAATTAGCCGAAAGCGTTCCTGCAACTGCAGGATCGCCGGCGTTGAATGTGAAACCGGTGAGTGTGACGGAGCCTGAGGCACCATCGGTATCCAGACTGAACGTCAGAAATACCAGATCACCGGAAGTGGTAATATTCGTTCCCTGGGAGAAGCCTCCAACAGCGCCATTGGCGGGGTTGGAATTGACACTGAAGCCTGCGCCTCCTGAGAGCGAACTACCCGTGCTATGACCGGTGAATGTTACACCGGCGCCGGTCGAAACGGAGAAATCGAACGACTGAATTGCTGTACCAGCCTCAACACCTGAGACACCTACAGCGATCGTTGCCGTTTCTCCTGGACGTCCAGTAATGTCGTTGAGGTCAACGGTGACCTGTGCGACACTGGATCCAGCTCCGACCAACATGACAGCCAGGAATAGTGCGGCTGTCTTGATCCACTTGTTAAAAAGCATTTGCATTGGATTCTCGCTCTTCATGGGGTGTGTTGCCAGATTGAAAGCTAATGTGGGCGAGGCGCGAGAAGCGCCTCGCCCACTGCTTAATTACTTAACCAGCATCATGCGGCCAGTTTCTACAAGCGTTTTGCTTTCCATCTTCGCAATGACCCGATAGAAGTACGTTCCGGATGCAAGCCTCGAAGCGTCGATCTGAACCGTTCTGTTCGAACCTGCTGCAAGAGTAGCAGCCGGCAGTACCATCACCTGACGACCAATCATGTCAACTACCTGAATTTCGACATCAGCCGACTCAGGAAGATCAAAGTTGATCGAGGTTGTTGGGTTGAACGGATTCGGATAGTTGCCATGGAGGGCGAAGGTATCAGGCAGTTCAGCAACTTCAACAGCGTCGATTGACATCGTTGGGTTGTTGTTGATTGCACCTTCAGCACCCAGGTTGAACTGAACACCGGTGTTTGCAAGCTCGATGTTGATCGTTGCAATGGTTCCACCAACCGTCATGTCGCCGATTCCAGCGATTGCGAGGTTGATCGTTCCATCTTCGCTGATAACGTTTTTGACCAACCAGCCGTCGCCAAGCTCACTGGTGATACCAGTAATCGTGGCCAGCTCAGGATCGATCTTCGTCGCAAACGAAGCGGAAACAACGTCGTTGATTTCTCCAACAACCTGAACAGGGATGGAGATGACATTGCCTTCATGCACGATCTCGCCGAATGCCAGGTCAGTAGCAGGATTGGCTTCGACTTCTCCTTTGCTATTTGCAGCAGCGTTGAAGATGAGAGCAGCGTCAAATGCTGTGACATTGCCATCATTGTTGAAGTCAACTGCTGTCTGCTGTTTGGCAGTCAGAGTTACGAGACCGAGGGAAGCGTCAAGAGCGATCGATGCACTGGCTGCGCTTGGGCCGCCTGATCCATCGAGGTCACCCAGGACCGGAGTGACTGATACGTCGAATGCGTCGGTAGCTGTACCACCAAGCGTGTCAGTACCAGTCAGCGTGATTGTAACAGGTGCTGTATCTGCAAGCGGTGAGCCTGAGTATGCAGCAAGACCTGTAACTGTTACTGTCGTTCCAGCAATCGTTGCACCGGCAGTAGTGTTACCACCTGAGACAGTTACCGCGACGGCTCCTGTTCCATTTGCAAAGGTACCGGAAGCATCAACATCAGCAGATGCGCCCTGTGCAACCGACATGTCGGCTGTAGCAGCAGCAACACTGACATTTGCATTGACCGTTACAGTAAACGTTTTGGTCACTGTAACTGCAGTGCTTGATCCGTCAACACCTGTCAGCGTGATCGTTGCCGATCCGGTAGATGCTGCAGTGATCGTGACAGTAGTACCGTCAGAAGCAACCGTGACGGAAGCGTCTGAACTTGCAGCCGTGTAGGCTACCACAGCGGCACCACCGTCAAATGCATCGTCAAACGTCGCAGTTGATGTTCCACCTACGTTCAGAGCGCGATCCATGTCAACTGCGTTGGCTACGAGAGCAGCGCTGTTGTTGACAGTGAACGTTGCAGTAGCTGAGCCACCAAACGAATCCTGTGCAGTAACCGTTACTGTAGCAGCACCTGCATCAGCTCCACCTGTAAGGGTGAGGTTGTTGCCGGTGATGTCAGTCAGTGCCGGGCTTGTTACACCGGATGCATTCGAAGCAACTGCTGTGTATGTCAGAGCACCAGTGAAACCGGTGAATGCGCCAGACAGATCAACAACGTGTGTGTTGCCTGTTGTGGTTGCATATGTCTGAGCTCCAGCAGCGGCTGCGAAGATGCTCTTCAGACCGTACGTAAAGATCGTACCTGAGGTCTGCAGAGCGCCTGTGCCAGCACGACCGATAACGACCGGGCTGTTTGCGCTTGAGAGGAAGTTGTCGATTGTAGTCGAAGCAACTGCCCACTGGTTATTGTTACTTCCCACGTGACGACGGATCGGGAAGATCTCGTTGATGTCACAGGCTGCCGTATCACAGGAGCTTGAGAAGTTAGGATAGCTACCACCACGGAGTTCAACGTCGTACTGCAGCGATGGTGACATCGTGAAGTTCGGCGTGATCGTCCACCAGAACGAAGGACCGGTTGGGTAGCGAGCGAGGTTAACGCCATTGGCGGTAACTGGGAGGCCGTTGGTTCCTGACAGGTCAACTGCACCGTTTTCGCCAGCCTGGTCGGTACGAACAGTGACGAGAGCAGTACCAGCACCGGCAAGAATGTTGCCAGGTGTGTTGAACGTGATCGCAGCAGTACGCGGAGTACCTGTTGAGGTACAGAGCGGATACTGCAGACGGTCAGCAGGAGCAGCAGCGACGCCGGTACCGATAATCGTTTTGGTAACGTTACCGAATACACAACCACCAGTCTGCGTGAAGCCCTGCGCGCCAGGACCACCGTGTGTGATGGTCAGGCCGGCCGTAGTGAACACACCGCTCGTAAGCGTAAGACCAGCAACACCGGCAGCAGTCGTAATCGCGCCACCTGAGTGGGTTACGCCAGCTGCGTTGTTGATTGTCAGTGCGGCAACGAGGACAAAACCACCGGCAGGAACCGTCAGCGTCTGAGCAGTCGTACCGTTCATCGTCAGTGCGCCTGGCACACCACCCGTGATGGATACACTACCCTGAGCCGTAATGGCAACAGCAGCGGTCGTTCCTGTTGAGGCAAGAGCCGTGGAAACGTTTACCGTACCTGTTACGATACCGTCAGCATTGACATTCAGCGTAGCTGCAGTCAGCGTGAAGGCACCCGTTGCCAGCGTACCAGAACCGTTCGTCGCTGTGGCTGTGCCATCACCAACGTTGACAGTTCCAGCTGACTTGTTCTCGTGAAGAGTCACGGTGTCGTTGGCAGCTGCACCAGCAGAACCAACAACCGTAACTGTCACGTTCGAACCAGTCACAGCATCTGGCCAGTGGCGGTCGTCTGTTGTGAACGTTGCGTTCGTAAACAGCAGTGTGACAGTTCCAGCAGCGGTAAACGTCTCAGTAGTTGCTACGGTAGGAACGGTGTTGTCATTGAAGATCGCACCATCGCCGTCGTACTCAACCGTACCGCCAGTAGTGATCGTAACCGAGTTGTTACCATCATCGTCATCGTCAATAGAGAATGACTCAGACATTTCAAGGTAATCAGTTGTGATCGCTCTGTTGTCAGCAAGCTGGAAGGTTGCAGCACCTGCTGTTCCTTCCCACTCGAGACGTGCTACTGCGTTTGGCAGTTCAGCAGAAGAAATCACACCAGCCGTGTTGCTTGTGTAACGAACCGTGAGGCCTGTACCCAGCGTCGGGGCATTGTCCCAGTGATTTGTTGCAGCACCGGTAGAACGAATAATCGTCGCACCGTTTGCAACACTGAACGTTGCGTCAGTTGCACCAACTTCGGTTTCGATGTTGGTCGCAGCTGTGTTCAGAGTCAGCGTTCCGGTCACTGTCATACCGTCGCCAGCTGCGTCGAGCTGAAGACCTGTATTCGCTGCACCGTTAACCGTCAGGTTAGGAATACTGATGTTGTTACCAGCAGTACTGAGATCGATCTCAAAACCACCTGCGCCAGTTATCGTGTATGTCCCTGTTCCTGCGTAAGAACCACCGTCGTAATCCCAGTCATCGCCAGCTCCACTGTCGCCAATAAAGACGAAAGTTGAATTGGTAATGTCGAGGACACCAGCATCATGATTCAGGAAATTCACATTGTATGTCGCGGTACCCGCGGCCACGATGTTTTCCGTCATGGTCGTGGTAGACGTGCTGTTGACGTTCAGGTTGGTGATCGTAATAGCAGCAGCTACGTTGGTCTGAATTGTGGTTCCAGTAGTGATAAGCGTACCACCAGCGGCACCAATTGTGGCAGACGTCAACGAAGCGTTGAGCTGACCAACTGCGCTGGCTCCAGAAAGCGTCACGTTGTCGCCAGCTGCCATGGCAGTAGCGGCGGTAACTGTGAACGTTCCAGGAACTGTAACATCCGAATCAATCGGAGTACCAGCACCACCATTAACCGTCAGATTTGGAATCGTTGGGTTGGTTGCACCAGCAATGGAGCCAGCGGCGCCAATGTTAAGTGTACCCGTAGAACCAAAGCCAGGAGCTGTCGCTCCGGTCGAAGCATTTACTGTAACCGAAGGAGCAGCAACTGTCGCAGAAAAGGTATTCCCGTTCAGGTCAAACGTGGCAGCAGTTGCCTGAGTACCGTCACCGATAACCATTGCAGCAGCACTACCAAGATTTGATCCGAGCGTGAATGTACCGCCGTCGTTCACCGTCGCACCCGCAGTCAGCGAGGTTGCGGCGTCATTGGATGACATGGTGAAGGAACCGCCATTGTTGACATCAACAAGACCGGTTACCTGACCGTCGACATCCGCACCACCGGCAGCATCAAGCACCAGGTTGAGAGTCAGAGTACCATTTACGGTGACTGTACCGTTAACGTCCTGAATGCTGTTCAGCGTAGCACTGGAAGCAGCGTCAGAAAGAATAACGCCAATTTCAGAATCGCCATCGGCGTCACCGGCTGCGATAGAGCCGTTCACGACGATACTGGTACCTGTGAAGCGAGTCGTCGCGACAGTCAGGTTACCAGCGTGTGTATGTGTCTGACCGTTTCCATTGAAACGAAGAGTACCAGCACCACCGACAACACCGGCAGCATTATTTGCCGTTGTCAGGACTCCGGAGAATCCAAATATCGTTGCACCGGCAACTGTGATTGTTCCAGTAACTGTTACGTTTCCTGTTACCGTTGCATTAGCAGCGGTGATGAACGTACCTGCTACGTTTGAAACATTCACGTTTCCAGAAATGGTTGCAACTGTTGCTGGAGCCGTAATAGCTGCGGTTGCTGAAATCGTCAGATTTCTGATCTGGGCTGCAGAATACTCAGCGCCGAAAGTACCCGGAGCTGCTCCACTACCTGTCAGATCATAATTGCCAACAAGCGAACCAGATGTCAGCGTAATGCCTTCATTCGGGAACGTGCGAGCAATAGCTGCAGACGTGCCTGTGAAAGTCACTGCGGCTGCACCAGCATTTGGTCCAGCAACTCCAGTGTATGGAGCACCAATTACCTGTCCACCGTCAACAATGACACCACCGTCAAGCAGAGCCAGTGTACCGGCAATGTTGATAGGCTCGTCAATCGTAAGTGGTGAACCAGCTGCGTTGTTAACAACAACGTTGGTCAGCGACGGAGTTGTATTTGGAGCACCTGTAACGGTGATTCTCTGGCCAACTGCGTTGAACTGAACCGATCCGTTAGTGCCAGTATTGTTGATCGTTGCTTCATCCGCAAGGGAGAGCACACCGCCGACTCCTGACATCACGATCGAGTTAACACCGAGATTTACGATAACGTCGTTTCCGAGCGTCGTATTTCCAGCGACGTTGACTGATTCAGTTATCGTTGCTGTTCTTCCAGATCCAGTGATTCCAAGAGCACCCCAGGTAGTACCTGGTTTGACAGAAATCGTCGCACCTGCAGAAGGCACAGCGAAGTTAACCGTATCGCCAGCACCACCATCGGTGTACGTTCCACCCACAAATCCAGAACCGTCGAAGTTCCAGGTAGTCGCAGCAGCGGTAGTGACAGTACCTGTAGTGGCGTCGATGTCCATCGAACCAATACCGATTGTACTAGCACCAACAACGGCAAGAGTACCGTTTACATCAGCAGCGCCTGCGATATCAGAAGCAGCGGCAGGAGCGGTCAGCGTCAGAGTTGATCCTGAAGCAATCGTAACGCCACCTGTCGTGTTGATCGTAGTTCCGATCGCAACAGCACCTGCTCCACTGACTGTGAGCGACTTACCAGAGAAGCTGGAAGTGTATCCACCACCGGCGGAGGAGGTCACATCTGCAGCGGCAGCGGCGAAAGCAGCACCAACAGTGGTGTTACCTAGGGAAGCCGTCGTTCCAGTTACCGTGACCGTAGCTGCAACAACGACTGAGAAAGCTGATCCCGTCGTTGATCCAACACTGATTCCACCGAAAGAATGAGCAGCTGCTCCAGTAATGGTCTGAGCGTTTGCTTCAATAAAGAGCGTACCCAATACCCTGAAAGTGGTAAGCCAGGTGTGAGTTGTTTCCTGAAGGCGAACATCTCCTTCAATAGGATCGGCAACCGTTCCCAGCAGGCCAACTGCAGCGTTCGCAGTAACGGCGCTTGTAAACGTAACGTTGTTAGCATCCGTCAGATGACCACCCGCAACCGTAGCATCGGTCGAACCGGCGGCATAGTTGATGACGAGTGTACCACCATCAAAGTCACCATAACCAGTAATCGCACCGCCAACAGGCGTTACGGTCAGCGTAGTTGTACCGGCAAGTATGATTCCGTGTCCGTCGGCACTACCGTCGGCTTCAGCGTTCGTGATATCACCACGAACCGTTGAGGAGGCACCGATCGATATGCGGCCGTTAGCAGCGTTGGTCAGCGAGACAGCGTGATATTCAACATCACCTGCACCACCACCACCGAGCGCCTCTGTTACGGAGCCTTCGGTAATCGCACCATTGATGATGACACGACCAGTCGAAGTGTTGCTTACCACGGAAGTGATATCAACCTGATCACCAACAGCGTCAACAAACGGAGCGCCTGTTGAGACTGAACCAACCGTGACAATTGCTGTCGAGGTGTTGCCAATGATCGTACGCCCGGCTGTACCGCCTGCGTTAACGTCACCAGTGACGTTGAAAGCACCAGCAGCAGAAACCGTCAACACAGAGGTGTTAGACGGAAGACTCAGTGAGGCAACAGTAACTGTACCCGTTCCACTGTGAGCAAAAGCAACACCACTTACCGTGGTAGCACCTGCGGTCAAGTTGGAGGCTGCAGAAGTAGTGATGCCACCAGCTGCGTTACTTGCGCCAAGAGCGCCACTCACGGTGACCGTTGCGCCACCAGAAACGTTGAATGCACCTGCTGCTGCGGCTGTTGCCGTTGCACTTGAGCTGAACGTCACATTACCTGCAGAGGTAGATGTAATGGTTGCTGCTGTAGTAGCGCTGGGAACCGTAACCAGAGCACCAGTGTGCGCGAAGGTCAGCGTTCCGGTACCTAGAGAAGCATTCGCTTCATTACCAGCGGTAATGTTGGCTGCGAGAGCACTCGTATAGGTAAGGTTGTAATTCGTCGTTGTGATCGCAGTACCGGTGAGCGTACCCGCCGCTCTCGTAACTGTGCCACCTGCGCCGATCGTGAGACCGCCATTGTTTATGACACCACCCGCGGTAAGGGTAAGGTCATTGGCGGTACCGTCGGTAACGAAGGTACCTCCACTCGCTGCGGTTTCGACACCGAGCGTGAGTGTGCGGGCTGCATCATCCTGGGTAATACCATCGATGACGACATTAACGTTTCCACCCGAAGTCCGGACCTGAAGGGTCAGGCTCTTCGTAGCGGCTGCGTTAAGCACACCATTAGCGACATAATTACCGGACAATATGACAACTGTGCCGCCGTTAGGGGCTGCTGTCATGGCCGCAGTAATCGTGGCTTTAGGTCCTGCAGGGAATAGACCGACGGACATCTGAGATCCGTCAAAGGCGTCATTTCCTGGACCGTTACCATCGACATAAGTCTGGGCATTACTCTGTCCAATACCGATGAATCCTGCAAGCAAGATCACCAGTGACAGTGTCCAGATTCTCTGTAGCACGTTTCCTGTGTTCATTCTACTGTGCCTCTCTGGTAGAGTCTTAGTTAGTTGATATGAGTGGATTGAATTCCATTTGAAAGGCAGACGCCTTCCGAATTA
>CAZEHJ010000106.1:0-8737 GCA_964512485.1 uncultured Rhodothermales bacterium
CAGCGCGGCCTTCAGATCGTAGTAAATCTTCCCGCTGCAGAACACGATGCGTTTTGCGCCAGAGTCTGCTGCCGATCCAATGACCTCCTGGAACGAACCCGAGTGCAGCTCTTGCGGCGTCGAAATGACTTCCGGGTGTCTGAGTAGGCTCTTCGGTGACATGACGACCAGAGGTTTCTGGATTTCGGCTGCAGCCTGGCGGCGAAGGCCGTGGAACAGGCTGGCCGGTGTCGAGAACGAGCAAACGATCATGTTATTCTCGGCACACAGCTGTAGGAAGCGCTCGAGTCTTGCCGATGAATGTTCGGGCCCCTGGCCTTCATACCCGTGGGGTAGCAACAATGTGAGGCTGCTTCTCTGCGCCCATTTCTCTTCAGATGCCGAAAGGAACTGGTCGAAAATGATCTGCGCTCCGTTGGCAAAATCGCCAAACTGGGCTTCCCAGATAACAAGCGCCTCAGGATTGGCAACCGAATAACCGTATTCAAACCCACAAACAGCGTACTCACTCAGGAGGGAGTCATATATGAGCAGATGTTCCTGCGAGTCCCGTGCATGGTTGAGTGGAATGTATTCGCTACCATCTTCTTGATCGTACAGAACCGCATGGCGATGACTGAACGTGCCTCTTCGTGAATCCTGACCGCTGATTCGAATGCGCGTGCCATCGAGCAGGATCGTCCCCAAGGCAAGTGCTTCAGCAAATCCCCAATCGATACGCTTTTCTTCGAAGAACAGTTTTTCTCTGCGGGAGAACTGACGCAAGAGCTTCTTGTGGACGTTGAACCCTTCCGGCAGGTAGTTCAGCGCTTTTACGACGGTGTCGAGGTCTTCCTCCGAGGCTGCTGTGTCTACGCGGGGCAGAGGAACGAGCGTCTTCTTGCGCAGCAGGTTTTCGGGCGCAGGCACGTCACGCTCGACGAGTTCCTTCGTGCGGTGGAACGCATCCTGAAGTCGGGTTCGATAATCATCGAGCATCGATTCTGCCTCGTCGGGCTTCATGTCGCCGCGACGTAAAAGGAGCTCGGTGTACAGCTTTCTGGGCGAGCGTTTGGCTTCGATCTTTTTATAAAGCGTCGGCTGCGTGTACGTCGGCTCATCGCCTTCATTGTGGCCGCGTACGCGATAACACAACATGTCGACGACGACATCCTTGTTGAATTTCTGGCGATACTCCAGGGCCAGTCGGGCTACTCGAACGCACGCCTCAGGATCGTCTCCGTTGACGTGAAAAATGGGTGCCTGAATCATCCGGGCGCTGTCCGTGGCATAGGTTGAACTTCGGGCCGATTCCGGTCCGGTTGTGAACCCGATCTGATTGTTGATGACCACGTGGATCGTGCCACCGGTCATATATCCTGGCAACTGGCTCAGGTTAAGCGTTTCGGCAACAACTCCCTGACCGGCAAATGCCGCATCGCCGTGAATGAGCAATGGAATGACTGAATCGAGATAATCGTTGTCCGGATTGTCTGATTCCTCCACTCTGGCTTCCTGACGTGCCCGGACCATGCCTTCTACGACCGGATTGACCGCTTCAAGATGGCTCGGGTTCGAGGCGAGAGCGATTGAGACCTCCTGACCGCCGGGGGCTTCGTGCGTGCCAGTTGAGCCGAGATGGTATTTCACATCACCCGATCCCTGTGTGGTGTTTGGATCGATGTTGCCCTCAAATTCCGAGAAGATGACCTCGTAGGGCTTGTTCATGATGTTGGCCAGCACATTGAGACGCCCTCGATGGGCCATCCCCATCACAACCTCGTCTACTCCCTTCTCAGCTGCATCCGAGAGAATGCGGTCCACCATCGGAATGATGGTCTCGGATCCTTCAAGCGAAAAGCGTTTGTGTCCGATGTATTTGGTGTGCAGGAATGTCTCGAATGCCTCGGCTGCGTTCAGCTTCTGAAGCATGCGGTGCATTTCATCTTCCGAAATCGTGTATTCCGCACCACTGGGCTCGATGCGCTCCTGAAGCCAGCGTTTTTCCTCGGGAGAGGAGATGTGCATAAACTCAACACCCACTTTTCGGGTGTAGGTGCGCCGCAGGATATCCAATATGTCCCGCAGAGGAAGCATATCCTTACCACCCAGTCCACCGGTCACAAATTCGCGATCCAGATCCCAGATGGTCAGGCCATAGTTCGCTGGATCCAGTTCCGGATGGGCATCCCATTCATATCCCAGCGGATTGATGTCTGCCTGAAGATGTCCACGAACACGGTAAGCGCGGATGAGCTGAAGAACCGAGGCTTCCTTGCGGATGACATCGACTTCTGAAAGCTTGTTCGTGCTGCCAACCCTGGGTGTCGTGTCCTGGGCTAGTGTCCACGGCTGGACAGGGACATTCAGATCCCTGAAGATTCCTTCGTAGAAACCATGCTCACCGCGGAAAAGAGCATCGATGTACGCCAGAAACGCTCCACTTTCTGCTCCCTGGATTACGCGGTGGTCGTATGTCGAGGTGATCGTCATCACCTGTGAGATGCCGGTTTGACTGATCATCTCGGGAGGGAAGGCATAGTATTCGGTCGGGTATCCGATCGAGCCCACGCCCACGATGACTCCCTGTCCTGGCATGAGTCGCGGTACACTCAGGTTGGTGCCGATCATGCCCGGGTTGGTGAGTGTACAGGTGGTTCGCTGGAAATCTCCCAGATCCAGTTTATTGTCGCGGGCGCGACGGACTACATCGTTGTATGCGCCGAGTAACTGCGCAAAATTCAGATTGTCTGCCGCCTTGATGTTCGGCACGAGAAGCGTCCGCCGGCCGCGGCGCTCGATGTCGATGGCCAGGCCGAGGTTCACGTCATGAGGAATGACATGGACATGATTGCCATCGTCGCTTCGGTACGTCGTATTCAGCGACGGAAATTCCTTTAGCGCCTCTACAATGGCCCACGCAATCATGTGGGTGAATGAGACCTTGTTGCCGCCAACATGTCGCTGGTGTTCGTTGATCAGCTGACGATTCTCGGACATCAGCTTGACCGGGATGGTCCGCACGGAAGTCGCCGTCGGCACACCGAGGCTCGCCTCCATGTTCTCGACAATCTTGGCCGATGGACCTCGTATAGGTTTTTCTTCGGCGAAGACGGGTTCTTCAGGCGTAGCCGACGCTTCGGCCTCCTTTTCAGGAGTTTCTGTTGCTACGTGAGCGGAGGCCTCCGTAGGTGGTGCTGCTACGAATCCAGCATCGGGAGTGAAGCCTTGAAAGAATTCTTTCCAACTCTCTCCGACGGAGTCAGGATCGTCGAGATACTGTCGATACAGTTCTTCAATGTATCCGGTATTGAAGCCGAGCGTACTCACGACTGTGTCATGTGTGGTTGTTGAGAAAACGGGGTCAGGTCGGGGTGACGACTGCTTTAACGTGGTCACAAACCGGCCCTGAGGTCGGTCGTCAACGATCTCGAATCGAGGAGGATTCTGCGAAATGTGTACAATTGACCAATTCGCAACCGAATCGAATGCTCATTTTATCCTCAATAAAGGCGAAAAGGGCGCTGGGATTGTTCGAAAGACGCTAAATCCAGCCCTCAGTGCGATACCATTCCATCGTCGTTCGAATTCCTTCGTCCAGGCCCATTGAGGGTCGATATCCAAGTTGCCGCATAGCCAGCTCGCTGTCACACATGAGCGTTGCCCGGGAGATTTCACGCGCTTTTTCGCGATTCAAAGGGGGGTAGGACCCCATCAACCGGCCGACCATCTCGCTGACGAATCCCACAATCGGCAGCGCGACCTTTGGAATGACCAGGGTCAGGGCTCTGCGGTCCAGAGCGCTGGTAGTATGGTCGCGTATTTCACCCCAGGAGTACTGACGTTCGCTCCCCACGAAATACGTCATCGATTCGGACGAGGGATTTGCGGCGGCCAGAAGACAGCCTTGCACCAGATCATTCACGTGCACAAGACTCAGTGCTTCTTTGCCAGAGGAGCCAACGATCGGGCAGAATCCTTTCGACACGGTCTGGAAAAAGGTGAAGATGTCTGTTTCTCTCGGGCCATAAACGGCAGGAGGGCGGATGACAGTGGTCGGCACCCGATCGGAATATCCTTGGATCATGCGTTCCATCTCGGCCTTGCTGCGCCCGTATTCACTTACGGGCCGCATGGGTGTGGATTCATTGGCGATCTGCGATTCCGCTTCTCCGATGGCGGCCAACGAACTCGTGATCAGGATCCGTTCCAGCGACGAAGCCGTGACCCCGAGCCGAAGCAGGTTTTCAGTGCCTTCGACATTGTCCTTCGTGAATTCCTCCCTGTTGCGTCCCCGAGTTCGCCCCGCCACGTGAAAAACGAACTGGGCCTCTTCGATACCACTTCGAAGAGCGGGTTCATCGTGCAGTGTACCCATTATGAATGTGACTGGAAGGTCCTTGAGCCATTTCGGATCCTTTCTTACGAGACAGCGGACCTCACAGCCCAGTTCGAGCAAGCGCTCCACGAGATGGCTGCCCACGAACCCGGTTCCACCGGTCACAAAAACGGTTTTCCCCTGAATATCCGGATGGGTCGAAATGGACATATTCACGTCACTTCTTCTTCAGCCGCGCCACTGACTCAATGTGATGCGTATGGGGGAAGAGGTCGACTGGCTGGATGCTCTCGACATCGTATACGGATGCAAGCATCGCCAGATCACGAGCCTGTGTCAGCGGATTGCACGATACGTAAACGAAGCGATCCGGAGCCAATTGCTCGATCTGGGCTACCACCTTTGGATGAAGACCAGCTCGCGGAGGATCGACAATCAAAACGTCCGGTCGTCCATGCTCCTCGATGAATGTTGAATTAAACAACTTCATCATGTCGCCGGTTACGAACGACACGTTCTCAATCGAATTCGCAGCGGCGTTGCGCCGGGCATTTTCGACCGCTTCCTCAATGAGTTCGACACCTACGACATGTTTGACCTTGGGAGCCACGTAGAGTGAGATCGTTCCGGCGCCACAATACAGGTCGTAGACGAGGTCGTCTTCTTTGAACTCCGCGTATTCTGCAGCCACCCGGTAGAGCGTTTCCGCTTGTTTTGTGTTCGTCTGGAAGAATGCATTTGACGCTATCTCGAACGTCCCATCACCGATTTTGTCATGAATGAGCCCCGCTCCGAAAATGACGTGGGCTTCTTCTCCGAACGCCGTCTGAGCCACGGTCGAATTGATCGTGTTGACAAGCGTCGTGACTTCAGGAAATCCTTCTTTCAGGAATGCAGAGAAGGCTTCCATGCGTTCCGAGTCGTAGTGGCTTGTCACCAGATTCACCATCAGCTCGTCGGTGAAGGCAGCCTGTCGGACTACGAGATGGCGCAAGTAGCCCGTGTGGTTGCGTGTGTGCCAGGGCTTCCAGTCCATGCTCTGTGAGAATTCTCTCACTCCATTGACGAGTCTGGCACTCAACTCGGACTGAAGATGGCATTCCTGAAGATCGAGGACCTTCATGTAGTTGCCGGGCACATGCAGGCCGAGAGCGAATGTTTTGTCGTACTCCTCACCTGAAGCAATTTCATCCGGAGTGAGCCAGCGAGCTGCGCTGAAGCTGAATTCCATCTTATTGCGATAGTAGTAGATGTCCTCAGCGGCAATGGTCGGCTCGACACTGACCGATTCGAATCCACCATGGTGTTCGAAAGCATCCTTGACCGACTGTGTTTTAGCTTCCAGCTGCGCGTCATATTTGACGTGTTGCCACTTGCATCCTCCGCATGTCAGAAAGTAGCGACAACGAGAATTCGTTCGGAGTGGACTGGGCTCGAGAACTTCCAGTATGGCCGCTTCCGCAAATTTCTTGCGCTTCTTGAATACGCGAGCCTTCACCTTGTCGCCCGGGACAGCTCCAGCCACAAAGACCACATATCCGTCCATTCGCGTCAATGACTTGCCGCGATCGGCGAATTTTTCAATGTCCAGAGTAACGATCGACCCTTTTTTCACGTGTGTCTCCTGTGGGTGCCGGTAAGGCAGTGAGAATACTGATCAGAATGTATGGCCGATACCGAATTGTAGAATCGGGTCACTGAATTTATCGGGGAGGAATTCTCCTCTTCTGCGAGGATCGTGGACTTTGTAGGCCAGGTCAAGCCGAACGATAAGGTAGTCCCATCCGAGTCGCAGCCCAACGCCCGCGCCGATGCCAAGTTCTCCTGCGAACTTGTCAAATCTGAATCTGCCGTCGGACGAGCCCGGATTTCTTGGGCCCAACCACACGTTTCCCGCGTCTGCGAACAGTGTAAATATCCAATTGGCCGAGAACATGCTCCGGATCGCGATGGTTCTCAGCTCCGCCGATGCTTCAATCTTGATATCGCCACCCAGAATATTGGCGCCATCGGTTGCAGAAACCAGGGAATCAGAGTCTGAAGTGAATTTCGCGGATCCTGGTCCCAACTCACGCAGTCGCCAGGCCCGGATGGACGAAGCGCCACCGGTATAGAATCTACGGTCAAATGGGACGACATCGGACGCTCCGGTCGGATGCGCGATACCAGCCAGGAATTTCCACGCGAAGACCGTACGGGAATTAATAGGACGATACTGTCTCAGGTCGGTCGAGAAGCGAACATACTGGCGATAGATCATCCCGCGATTTTCGCCGCCGCTGCCGAAAACCCCGAAGCCGGGAATGGTGCCGTCGACTTTTCCGGGAGAGAAGATCATGCCGTCCATCAGACGACCAAGATTGCCACCCAGTTCGACAGAAGCCTCTCTCATATGGCCACTCTCTCGTCTGAAGGGATCGGCCGTGAAGGAGCGAAGTGTGTACCTCAATGCATTGTTGAACTGAGGTCGCGTATAGTCTTCGATGATCTGTGCGCGTTGCACCGCGTCATCGACGGCGTTCAGCACATCATCGAGGAATGTTTTTTTGAAGCCATCGAGCGTGTCCGGGTTGGAAACGGTAATGTCGACGAGATCGATCGTTGAGGACAGAGACTCCGTATGGCGCAGTTCAAACCGGTATCTCGCTCCGCCTCTTCCACGTAGCGTCAATCGGAGTGCGTCACGTCGGGCGGCCAGAAGGGAGACGGATATTTCACTTCGGGCATCGTAGAGTGTCGACAGACCGTCGAGCCTACCCATCGGAAAGGTGAGATACGGATACGTAAGGCTGGCTGTCGTCTCCCATTGCGCTGACGTAAATCCACCTAATCCACCGATGTCGGCTGCCAGAGAACCTGTAGACCCGATCCGAAATGCTTCTCCTCCTCCGAAGAGGTTGAGGTTCGAATACGTGACACCCAGACCGGCACCAAGCTCGTTGTCGGTGTCTGCCAGTGCTCCACTTCGCTGGAGCATGAATGTTTCGAACCGTACCTGATGCCTGATCCGAGTCTGTAGATTCAGCTGGTGGTTCAGTCGAATGGCACGCGGTCCAGATGAATCGGCGACGGGACTTTCAATATCTGTGAACGCGAAAACGCCCGTGGCGTCCAGTCTGCGTTTGGTTGCTATCAGACGACTTTCGTTGTACTGATCACCGGGTCGAAATTGAAGCTGTCGTCGCAGGAGAGCAAAATCGAGCTTGTCTTCGCCCGTAAACGTGGCCGACGCATTGCCGCCCGTTTCAGATTCCTCTGAAGACTCCAGAAATCTTGAATCGGTCCTTACCTGCGTATCGGTCTGCGGCCCGGTAACCACAAAAGAGACGTCTCCGAATCGGAACCTGGATCCGAGTTCCACGACAAGCGTCACGTCAAAGGTGTCTGGTGCAATGGTATAGGCAACAGCATGAATGGAATTACGATTGATTTCTGCGAACCCCTGATCCCTCAAATATCGGATCATTCGCTGGCGTTCTTCGACGAGAAACGGCTCGGAATATCGAAGCTCTCTCGCCTTCCACGTCAGTGTGTCGTCCGGATTCATTCCTTCCGGCCTGATGAGCGAATTCTGAAAAATGTGCAGTTTTTCTTCGCTCCTCAGCGCATCGATGCCGTGATACTTGAAGTTTCGTATCACTGTCGCGGCACCCTCTTCTACAACGAAAACGATACCGACTCGTCCTTCTCTCCCCCTGGGTTCTACCGCCGCCGAAACACTTGCCTGTCGGAAGCCTTCGCGTTCATAAAACAGACGAAGTTGCTCGACATCGCTTTGAAGAAGTGCTTGATCCAGATATGCCGGGGGTTCACCCGTAGCCATGAACACCCGTCCTACAGCTCCTCCGCCGAGCGATGTGGCACCGAACTGATATAGCCACCGCCACCATGCGAAACCGGGAATACCTATCAGTCGTCGGTTTCTGCTGGTTCGGATGTAGAGCTCCAGCTCGTCGTCTGAATAGAAGTTGTTGCCTTCAAAACCAACTGTCGTCACAAGAAGGCTGTCACTCCCCGTGAGATCCTGGGCAGTGGAGTACGAAGGGAAACACAAAAGCGCGGTCAGAAGTGAGGCCAGCAGAAGACACGCTCTATTGAGTCGAGCGCTACTCGTCTTCGTAGTAGAAATCGTCGTCTTTCGTTGGAAAGTCAGGCCAGACTTCTTCAATGCTTTCGTAGGGTTCACCGTCGTCTTCCATGGCATTCAAGTTATCCTGTACTTCCATCGGGGCACCGGTACGATCGGCGTAGTCGATAAGCTCCAACCGCGTGGCGGGCCATGGGGCATCTTCAAGATGCGATGCGAGGTCTAAAGTCCAATACATTGACGGAAGAAAAGTTTGTCGTTGACCGAATGTGGGACGATAGGCCCTTCATCGGAAAATTGCAAGATGGAATTGAGTGTTCATTCAGAGTCCG
>CAZEHJ010000107.1:0-8573 GCA_964512485.1 uncultured Rhodothermales bacterium
CTTGATTGCAGCGGTAACGATCCCGATTCGGGATGGGTGGACCTGAATCTGGTCTGATCAGCAAGTGCCGCTGGGCCGGGTTCGTTCGTCGAGTCCTCTCACTCTTCGGGTGCCAGGACGGTCATTTTGCCGTTCATCGTGCCCCTGTGACCGGGGAAAGAGCAAATGATGTCGTAAACACCTGGCTCGAGGGGAGCAGTGAATTCGATGATCTGCTCATCTTCGTGGTTGATCAGGTCGGTCGCGGCCAGAATGATCTGTCCGTCCGGAATGAATCCATTGTCGAAGCCTGAGCTTCCCATGGCATCAGCCGCAGCTCCGACCGTTTCGCCTTCTCCCGGATTTACTATCAGGAGATTATGAGGCAGGAAATCGTTGTTCTTGAACCGGAGTTTCACCTGTTCCCCGGCTGTTACCGCAAACTTCGGCCGGTCATATCGCATTTGCTCCATCACGGTCCGGACAACGATCAGTCCGTCTTCCATTTTTTCTTCAAACCGTTCGTCGAGCGCTTCCTCGGACATATCAAACGGGGAGCGATCCAGCGCTTCGGCCAGAGCAGACGAATCGTGGTCCCACAGCAGTTCCACGCGCTGGGCAGCGATGCGGGCATGTGCTACGGGAGAAGCCAGCACCTGCGCCAGCAAGTCTCGATTCTCAACATTGTGTTGTTGATGCAACCAGAGTCCTTCCAGAATGTGGTGGGCGTCGGCGCTCGAACGAGGATTGAAATGTGACAGCCATTCGTTTGTGGCTGCAATCACTTCATCCGTATCCCGTTCTGAAAGCTCGATCCGGGCGCGATAGCGAACTCCGTTCACCGGATGTTCGAGTGCTTTGAGAAGCGCTTCAATGGGTTGACCGTCAATGTCCACGTGCTCAGACAGAGGGCGACCGGGAGCCGTGATGCGGTAGATGCGGCCATGTTCATGGTCCCGATTCGGGTCGCGCACGTTGTGTTGCATATGACCGATGATGGCATTCGCCCAGTCTGCGACATAGAGTGCTCCATCGTCTCCAACCTCAAAGTCAGCCGGCCTGAAGTTCATGTCTACAGAGTCCATGATGTCTTCGGTCGCCGTTCCGTTCACGAATCCGGTATTGGTATCGAAATCAAGGTTGTATTGCTTGATACCCAGAAACGCGATGACATTAAGTAGAATGAAATCGCCTTCCATCGAAGGAGGAAGATGCGAACTCGAGATTATTCCACTGGCGGTTACGGGTCGAACCGTATGATCCAGAAGCTTTCTCATCCTGAATCCGCCGTCGTCGGCGGGTACCACCTGATACGCTCTGCCCCCTGTGGCATCCGTTGCGTAGTGATACCCCCAGTAATCAAACGAAGTGCCGTGGGCATTGGGCGAGTTGTCCGCATGGAAGCTGAATTCGTGTGTGCGGGGATTGAATCGGTACATCCCGGACACATCCGATTCCTGGTTTGTGGTCCACGGGGTTTCAACATTGGAAATATTGAAGACTCCGCGCTGATAATACATGAATCCATCAGGGCCGTAGGCAAAACCGTTGGCTGAATGGTGGGTGTCAGCTGAACCCAGACCGCCCATCAACTCGATGCGCACGTCGGCCACGTCGTCGCCATCGGTGTCTTTGAGAAATAGCAGGTTGGGCACGGATGCCACGATCACGCCACCGTTCCAGAATTCGAATCCTGTAGGATTGTGCACCTTGGCGAATGTGATGACGGTATCAGCCACGCCGTCCCGATTTTCATCGGGAAGAATCAACAGGCGATCGTCCATTTCCTTGAGAGGCTCCCACTTGGGATAGGTGGCCCACGATGCGACCCAGAGGCGACCTTTGGTATCGACGGCCGTTTGAACGGGGTTCACCAGTTCGGGAAACATCTCCTCGGAGGCAAACAGATTGACCTCCAGCTCATCCGGAAGAATCATTGCGGCCATCGATTCTTCAGCCGTCGCGTATTCAATGGAACCTGTTTTGCTTTCACCGCCCTGCAGTTGTTCTTCACCCAGGTTCGTCTGAACCTTCACGGGAGGTGGTACATTCGAATCATCAGCCTCGATGGTACGTCCACGCGCGGCGGCCCAGACGACCTCATCCCTGTTGGCCGTCATGACGTCGAGCTGATCCAACTCGTGATTCAGCACGTCGTAATTGGTCTGACCGTTCGTGAATGCAAGGAGGGAGCGACCACCCCAGACATCGTTACCGTCGGTTGCCCGGTATCGATTGAACCAGTGCCAGTTTTTTTCCACAACCGTCTGGCGAATCCGTTCCAGCTTTGATTCTGAAACAGAAGGCGTCCAACCGAGCACGGCTTCCGCAATAATTTCAGCGATTCGTCGGTTGCCTTCACGATTCAAATGGACACCGTTTATCGTCAGCGGTTTATCGGAAGCTTCATAGGCTGCCAGTGATGGATGATACAGGTCGACGTAATCGACCCCTTTCGCCTCAGCAACGGACGCCATCGTGGCCGTGTAAGCTGCCAGCCGTTCGTTGTGCCCGGCTCCATCGGGAAGGTTGGGGTCCCCCAGGTTTTCAAATGCGATCGGCGAGAACAGCACGATACGTGGTGGGCCATCGCCCGTATACGTCTTCGCCTGTGTACTGTCGACCCACTGCGTCAATGATTGCCCGAATCCATCCGCGTCGTCATAAAACGACTCATTGTATCCGAACATTGCGAAAATGACGTCGGTGCCCGAATGCGCCAGATACTCATCCACTGTTGGAAATCCCACGCTTCGTGGACGGTGATCGATTCGATCGCCGGAAAAGCCCTGATTCCGGAAAACAAGATCGCGTCCGGACAGCTCGTTCTGCAGATACGTTTCGAGCCAACCATCGTGTTGCATTCGGTCAGCGAGCGAATTGCCGATCAATACAATGTGATCTCCTTCGTTCAATTCGACTACAGGATCTGGCTGGCACCCTGCGATGGATGTGAATAGAAGCCCAATCAAAATTAAACAAGGCGTATTCCCGATTTTCATAATCATGCGGAGAATTGAGGTGGGGAGAATTGAGTGGTGGGCTGGGTGGGACTATTCAACATCAGCGGTGGGTTCTCGCGTTGTCGGTTTCGAAGCGTCCATGATCGGCGAGTCCCATGCTGCCATATCTGAAGGCCGTACGCCCAGGCGGTAGCCATCAAACGCGAACTCCACAGGATTGTAGGGTCCAACAAAATCGATGTTGCTGTCGGCTTCGATGGCATCTTCCATCGATAGCGCCCAGAACGCCGCGTTGATCAGCATTCTGCGGAAGCCGTCATTGAGAAAGTCTTCCCCAGCTCCGTGTGTCGTCGTGAAAACGCGCCCGGATTGGCCATCACTTCCTTCGTAGGATCGTGTCCAGACGACAGGGACCTGTTCCTTGTCGCCAGCAGGAGGTGAATCGGCGCTCATGCCATCGAGGACAGTCCCTCGGGCTAGGATATGTGAGTCAGGCATCGGATCGGCGAAGTACCCGCCGGACTGAACGTGCATATCGGCGACACCACGGAAGATGACGTGATCTTCCCCGACAGGTATCACGAGAGAGCTCTGCTGGTGATTCGTTCCGTAATGTCCGGCCCACGTTTCGCCCAAAACCTGTCGTCCAAAGCCTTTGAAGTACTCTTCTCCTTCGTAATCCCAGTTGTACTTCTCGAATTCGCCCTCGATATCTTTGAAGGCATGGGTCGACGTCCGGAGTCCGATGACGGGTCCGGCCCGGTCCAGATAATTGACGATGTGCTGCATTTCCGCATGGGGAAAGTTCTGGAAGCGAAGCCCCATGACGATCAGATCTGCCGTTTCCAGCGCTTCAAGGCCTTTTATGATTGAACTTCCGGGCTGGATGTACCCCTCTTCATCGAGCGTGAAGAAGACGCTGGTTTTGAATCCGTAGTGCCGGGCCAGAATACGCGCCATGGCGGGAAGGATCTCTTCTGAGCGATATTCGTGATCCCCTGCGAGCATAACGATGTGCTTGCCGACACCCGGTCCTTCGGTTCCTTCGAATGTGATCAGGTGCGGGTTATCTGATTCAGTCGTCATGTCGTCAGAGGCCGTTTCATATGACTCGTTGCATCCGGCGGAAATCAGAAGCAACGAGATCAGGAGAATTCCCGTCGTTGCGACGTGGAACCGGGAGTAGGAAGGCATGTGCATGCGGGTGGGTAATTCGTGGGAGAAGAATCAAAAAGAAACGGGGTTGAAGCCGGAAGTGCAAAGATCTGAACACGACACAAGGCATCATCAAAAGCTGATTTCAATTCCCAGTGCAACCGTTCGGGTCGCCGCCGGGAAAATGAACAGTACATCAGAGCCAGCCGGGTCCTGATAGGCCGTGCTGTCGTACTCCTTGTCCAGAGCGTTGAAGACATCGAGCGAGAGTAAATAGTCCCCGCGGGAATAAGAGACACGCGCATCCACAGTGGCGTAGTCATCCAGTTCGGTCGTGTTGGCGTCATCCACGTACGTCTTACGCGTACCCCGCAGCACAACGCTCGCCGATACGGGACCGAAGTCCGTCATGACGCCACTGCTGAACGCATGACGTGGAATGGCTTTGACCGCATTTCCCTTGTTCTCGCCTACCTGGTGGGTCACGTCCTGAAGGGTGTAATTGACAAAAAGCGACCCAAAATCAGCATTATCAGCTTTTATCCCGGTTTCGATTCCGCGATGGCGGCTCTCGCCGATGTTGACATTGGAAAAGGTATCGAACGAAAAGTCCAGCTCATTGGTCATGTCGATTGTGTACGCTGACGTGCTGATCATCGCTGACCAGCCACTGGAGCTAGCGACGCGGTGATAAAATCCGATTTCGTAGCTCGTGCCTTCCTGGGGAATCAATTCTGCATTCGAGATCTGGATGGCGAAAGGAGGGAAGGGGACGGGGAAGGCCCTCAGGTCATAAAGCTGGTCCAGAGTCGGAGCCTTGAATGACTTGCTCGCACTCAGATACACATTGCCGACGTGATTCGAAGAAGAACTGTAGCGGTAGTTGAGGCCGGCCTTTGGGCTCAAGGCAGAATGTGAGGCAGACGGGACAGCTTCAGAGAGGCCCGCCACTTCATCAAACGAATCGTTAATCCAGTCGCCCCGAGCGCCGAGAGAAATGTTCAGCCTCTCTGAGGGATTGATTTCCAGATGGGCATATCCTGCGCCTCCATTCCTGTTGGCTGTGCCATCCGAAAGCAGATCTCCACGATCTCCTGAGGCTCCCAGATAGGCATCGCCGAGGCCTCCCGTGGCAATGTGGTGGTAGCCGGTATCGAGAGAACCGACAAAACCGTCGACTCCGATTACCAGTTTGTTGTCTATTCCAAGGGGCAGCGACAGTTCAGACAATTGAATGCCAGCCCTGACACCGGAAGCGTCGACGTTCCGCTCCTGCGTATCGGCGAAGTCTGCGCTTAGTGGAAGCGTGCGCACCATGTCCTGGCTTCTAAGTTCGCCCGATACGTTGGCCCTCAGGAGTCCCGCATCCAGGCGCCAGGAACCGTCGAGTCCGACGCGATAGGTCTCTTCCTCAACACCATCGAACTGGAAAAACGCGAGGCTCTCGGATCCATCTCCGCGGAGGTCGGAAGTGCGCAGCGGGCCTGGAGTATCGAATTCTCTAACATTCACTGATCCGTTGACAGACAACGACTTGTCGGAATCACCCATCAACTCATAGGATCCCTGAAACGTAGCGGACGAGCGCTCGCTGTTGTTGCGGAAACCATCACTGGCGTCGTAGTCAACGAGGGCCGAATATCGATCCGATTGCATGGCAGCGTTGGCCGAGAGCACGCCGAAATTTCCACCACTCAGGGCAACGCGACGTGTGGTTTCCTGCACAGCATCGGTACGCACGTTGACTACGGCCCCGATAGCTGCATCACCGTAGACCGACGACGCTCCACCTCGGAGCACTTCGATTGTAGTACCTGGGGTATTCGTAATCTGCTCCCAGTTGATCATCCCGTTTTCGAGATTGTTGACTGGCTTGCCGTTGATCATCAGGATGACATATTCGGCCTCACCACCACCGTAAAACCCGCGGGTGACTGACTGCGGTGCGTATCCCATTCCGTCGAAGTCCAGAAAGGTCATCCCCGGGATGAATCCGAGAAGGCTCGAAGCGTTTCGGTTCGGCAATTTGCGCAGTTCCCTCGCTGAAAGGACCGACACGCCTACAGTTGAGGATGAGAGTGTCGATGCTACGCGTTCCGCTGTGACGACGATGGGGTCGAGCGTTCGGGTGATCATCGAGTCGGCTTCCTGTGCCGTGGCGCTCGCAGGCGGGAGGCTGGCCAAGAGAAGCAGGGTGGCGCTAAGAAGGAGAGCAGTATGGCGACGATGCATGAATGAAGTGCCGGATTTGAAATGACTTGAAATGCGATCAGGCTGCCGCATTTGGCAGGTTCGATATTGGGTTTAAAATAGGGCCTCTCAGCCGATCCGGCCAGATTCTTTTGCAGTTGTTTGACTGGCGGCGGTTGCGGGAACGCGGCTCTCGTCCTATTCTCTCTCCGACATTCAAAAAAGCATTGATCCGTGATCACAAAACGAATTTCCACCGAGCAGATTCTGGCAAATCTCAAGGCCAAGGTCGATCAGCGCAGACCCATCATGATTTCGTCCGCGGGAAGCGGTCTCGTGGCGAAATTGCTCGAAAAATGCGGTACTGACTGTGTAAACACGTTTTCAGGCGCAAGGCTGCGGGCAAACGGAATGGGAACGATGTCCATGATGTGGCCCATTCTGGACTCAAACCGCCAGACGCTCGACTATACCCGCGAAGACATCATGCCCGCGATGGCAGGCCAAGCATTCGTCTGTGCCTGCCTCAATGCCAACGATCCGCTCAAGGACATGCGCATGGTGCTGCAGGAGTGCAAGGACATGGGTGTCAACTCGGTTTCGAACATCGGACCATCGATCTCATATGTGGACCATGATTCCGAGATCTACAAGGTGATGACTTCTGCAGGAATCACGTTGCAGAACGAAATCGACATGTTGAAGCTGGCCCGGGAGGAAATGGATATGGTGTCGATCGGCCTCGGGTTTACGCTCGAAGACTCAATTGCGGTGTGTGAGCAGGCCAAGCCCCACATTTTCTGCTACCACGCTGGCACGACGAAAGGGGGCCTTAAAGGATATGACAGCGGCCTCACGATCGAACAGACCGCCGAGCAGACCGAAGAAGCGTATGCGGCATGCCGCGCTGTCCATCCGGACGTGATTCTGATCGCTCACGGGGCTGCGATGGAAAACCCCGAAGATGCCCAGTACATGCTCGATCACACCTCGGGACACGGATTCTGGACGGGTTCGTCTACGGAGCGCCTGCCTATCGAACGGGCCGTCACCCAGGCCGCCACCGAATTTGCTGAATTGCGGTTCTCGAAGTAGGAGGGACTGAATGAAGACTATTGCGATCCTTGCCACCCTCGACACGAAAGCCGCCGAAGCTGACTTCATGCGCCAGCAGATTGAAGATCTGGGTGGCAAGGCCATGCTGATTGACATCGGCGTCGTTGGAGATTCGCCGATCGCAGCGGATGTCACGAAGGAGGAGATCATCGAAGCCGGAGGTGGTTCACTGGCCGAATTGCTGAACGAGCCGACGCGCGCGAAAGCCAACCCGTTTGTCGTGGCTGGTGCGACCAGAAAAATGTTGGAGCTTCAGCAGGCGGGTGCGATTCACGGTGTTGTTTCGCTCGGAGGCACACAGGGCACATCAACATGTGCTCCCGTTCTTCAGGCGCTCCCGTATGGCTTTCCCAAAGTGATGCTCTCGACCACTGCATCGGGTGATACCTCGCCATTTGTGGGCATCAAGGACATCACGATGATGTTTTCAGTCAGCGACATACTTGGCCTTAACGTGTTCTCGCGCAAGATATTGGCCAATGCTGCAGCTTGCGCCTGGGGTATGGCCCAGGTTGAGCGAAGCATCACGAAGTCAACGGCGAAAGGAGTCATCGGTCTCACGAATCTGGGTGTTCTCACGCAGGGTGCGATGCACGCCGTCGAACTGTTCGAAAATGCCGGATATGAGGTCATAACGTTCCACGCAATCGGCGCCGGTGGTGAGGCCATGGAGCAGATGATGAAAGAGGGGATCATCACCGGGGTATTTGATTACGCCATGGGAGAAATTGCCGACGGCGTTTTTGGAACGCTGCGCGCATCGGGTCCGGAACGACTCACAGTTGCCGGAAAGCTGGGCCTACCGCAGGTCATCTGCCCGGGCGGAAGTGAGCACCTTGGCATTCTGGTTGGTGAACCGAATGAGATACCTGACGGCTGGGACGATCATCAAATCGTATGGCATTCGCCTTATGTTTTTGTCCCGCGTTTGAATGCTGAGGAGCAGGCTAGAATTTCAGCCAGCATAGGAGAACGACTGCAGCACACGAGTGGAAATGCTGTCTTCCTGATGCCGCTGAAAGGAGTCAGCAGTTATTCAGCGGAAGGAGGAGCGCTGTTCAATCCTCCACTAGACCAGGCGTATTGGGAGTCTCTTCAGGAGCACATCCCTGACACCGTTGAGGTCGAGTCGCTGAACTTGAATGCAGAAGATCCGGCGTTCGTCGAGTA
>CAZEHJ010000108.1:0-2267 GCA_964512485.1 uncultured Rhodothermales bacterium
TCCGTCTCGGCAGCCGTGGCGCGTCGTTCTGCCGCTACCGAGAAGGCGAGTTGCTGGTTGCGGATCTCCCGCAGCAGGCTCGCCGCAACTATCGACGCAGCAGCGCGCGCGGCCTCTTTGGCTTCCTCGGACATGACGGCTGTATCACTCGGCAACGCCGCGTAGTACGCGCTCATGATCGTATCGGCGGATAGACGGGCCATGTGGGCCTCCAATGGAGGGCAGGGAGGATTGGAGAATGACCGAATGTTGCCCAACAACCCGGCACCCTCCCTGCCCCCGCTCCGGGGGGGATCGGTCTAGAAGGGCGGCGTCTCGTCCAGGCCCTCGCTGAACTGACGATCGGCATCGGTGGGCGGCGGAGGCTCATCGCCGATCGGGGGCGGCGTGGGCGGCACATCCGAAGGCGTGGCACCCGGCGTCGGCGGCTGCGCGTTCCCCGGTCCCGGCGCGGGCTGAAGCCGCAGCGTCAGGCTCGTGTCGATGCGCACGATCTGCTTCGGATCCCCGGCGACCTCGATGTCGACGGGTCGAAGCCAGATCTGCTTCCCGGCGAGCGTGTTTGCGTCGTCGTTCGGGAAGCACATGTCGAGCGCTTCGAGATTCTTGTTGGTCAGCACGAGGGGCTTGAAGTCGGTGAAGTAGATCACGAGCTTCTGCACCTCTTGCTTCGTGCGGTAGTCCTCCTTCATCTCCAGCTTCGCGTTGATGATGGTCGCGGCGTTGCCGTCTGGCTTGGCGAGATCGTGGTAGGTGACGAAATCAGACTGCTTGTACTGTGCGAATGCCATTTGGGTCTATCCTGTTGTGTTGTGTTGTTATTCAGCGACGACATCGCCGCAGAAAGTGTGCCCGGGACGTATTTACAGTTGCCCGCCCGGGCTTGGGCAGTCGCGTCAGGACCCCACAGCTAGGGTGATCCATCGGCCGCTATGTCAAGGCTTCTCACCTTGTTTGGGCGTTCCGAAGTCGTTTATAGAGCCAGCTTCCACGCCTAAGGTCGGGCTCGTAATTCGTTTGGGCGCTTCACTCGCCAGCTCGAGATAACCCCCCTCGATACCTGTCGATGTGGTGTGAAGCCGATCCGCCGAGTGCCTCCCCTGACGCCCAGTGATCGGAACGGCGGGCATTCTCCTGCTATGCAGACCCACCGCCGCCCTGATTCACCCAGCGCCTTGCTGGAGTGAGTGGAAGATCCAGGCGAGGAGGAGCCCGAAGGCCATCACCCCGCCGATACTGAAGACGAGCAGCCAGAGCGCGGCGCGGAGTCCCGCCGTTCGCTCGCGGTCCTCTCGTTGAGCCTGCCGCTCATAGTGATCGAGCGCGTCGATCACCTCGGGCGGGACCAGCGGAACACGGGCGCTCATCGGTTCCCCCTCCACTCTTCGGCGCACCCACCGCACAGCGTCTTGCCGTGGTGCTGGTCCGGGTCGGCCATCTCTTCGGGCTCGATCTCGCCCTTGCAGTCCTCGCACACGGGCGGATCGGGGTAGTCGTCGTCAGGGACGCGGAAGTACGAGCCGGGCTCAGGGATGCCGTAGGTCATCATCGCCACCCCTCCCCGAGATACGCGCGCACCTCGTTGTCGAAGGCACAGTCCTCGCAGACGAGTTCGTTCCCCGTAAGCGTCGGGATGGCGTCGCCGTCCTTCGCGTCCTTCAGCCGATCGCAGCGCGGGCAGATGTACATGCTCATTTCGTCACCTTGTCAATGGCCCGAATGAAGGCGCTCAGCTCTCGGATGGCCTTTCGCGCGGTGTCCTGCGCGTTCAGCGGCAGGCCGTCTTCCGCCTGCTCGCGGGCCTTTCGCGTGAAGCGATCCGCCCACCGGATGCACTCGGCCGCTTCGTCACTGTCACTCGCGCTCGGCGGATCTTCGATGGCGGCGCTCACGGCTGCGGGTCCAGGCGGACGCGGCAGGTGCCGCAGAGCGATTCACCGGGCGCGCGGAGTTCGTCCTCGCACTCGGGGCAGCCGTACTCGTCGATGAGCCCCTCGTGGTCGAGGATGTCGTAATACAGGCCGTGCTCGTGGTCGAGCTTCCGCGCGGCCTCCAACGCCTTGTACCGCTCCCATCGGGCATCCGAGAGTGCAGCCGCCTGCACGTCGAGCCGGTCGGTGAGCGTCTTCAGCACGTCGTGATCGGCGTCCGTGGCAATCTCGAAGATGGCCTCTAGCCGTGCCGTCGCCAGATCCATCAGCGCCCGGATCCGGTCTTCCTGCGCCTCCATCGACTGCTCGGCCTCCCGCAGTAGTTTGGCGTAGCGG
>CAZEHJ010000108.1:2367-6746 GCA_964512485.1 uncultured Rhodothermales bacterium
CGGAGGCGAGGCGGCATGAGCGACCAGCGCTCGACTTTTGAGTGCTCCTACCCGGCGCCGCAGCGGGGGTCAACTGCGGCAACTTCACTTTAGGAGGTGAAAATGGAACAGCTCGACTTGGATCTAAGGGCGTCATTTGGCGCCGCTGTCCGTGAATCCCGAGAAGAGCTCGGGTTGTCGCAGGAAGAACTTGCAAAATCAGTTGGGTTCAAGGGCCGCGCCACCGTTTCGCAGATCGAGCGGAATCGAGGGGGTGCGACACTTCCGAGGGCTCTCCGGCTGATTGATTTCCTCGGTGTCGATGTATCGCTGATCGTAGGGGCACACATTGAATAACGGGTACGTCGACTACATCGAAACCAAGGCCATCGCGGTTCCTCAGGTCGGTTTCGAGCCTGCCAATCTAAATCCGAACTTGTTCGATTGGCAGGAGGCCATCGTTCGGTGGGCGCTTCGGAAGGGCCGTGTGTGTCTCTTCGAGGACTGCGGCCTCGGGAAGACGATTCAGCAGCTCGCATGGGCTGAGCAGATCCCCGGCAAGGTCATCGTCTTGACGCCGCTTGCGGTGGCCGAGCAGACTGAGCGCGAAGCTCGACGCTTCGGGATCGACGCATCCGTATCGCGCGATGGATCTACTCACTCCCAGATCACCATCACTAACTACGAGCAGATGCATCAATTCGACATGGCCGAGTTCGAAGGCATCGTGCTCGACGAGTCGTCCATTCTGAAGGCGCAAACCGGTAAGATCCGCACACAAATCATCGAAGCGTCATCGGATATCCCGTTTCGCCTCGCCTGCACCGCGACGCCTGCACCGAATGACCACATCGAGCTCGGCAATCACGCAGAGTTTGTTGGGGCGATGCCGATGCAGGAGATGCTCGCGCGATTCTTCGTCCACGACGCGGCTAAGACGCAGGACTGGCGACTTAAAGGGCATGCCCGTGACGACTTCTGGGCTTGGGTCGCAACGTGGGCCGTGATGCTTCGAACGCCGGGGGATATCGGCTTCGATAGCGCCGGGTTCGACCTACCGGCGCTCGAGATCAACGAACACCACATCGAAACTGGGTCCGTGCAAGAGGGTGAACTCTTCGCGATGCCAGTCAATTCGTTGAACGATCAGCGGCGGGCACGGAAAGACACGTTGCCCGATCGGGTCGCGAAGGTCGCAGAAATGGTGAACGGCAGCGACGAGCCTTGGGTCGTGTGGTGTGAACTGAACGCCGAGGGCGATCTGCTCGAGTCCGCTATCGCCGATGCCGTACAGGTGAGTGGCGCGGATTCGGACGATACCAAACGCGATCGGATGCTTGGGTTTACGGCCGGCAAACACCGAGTACTCGTCACGAAGCCGAAGATTGCCGGCTTCGGCATGAATTGGCAGCACTGCCGAAATCTGGCTTTCGTGGGACTCTCTCATTCATGGGAGCAGTATTACCAGGCCGTGCGTCGATGTTGGCGTTTCGGTCAGATACGGGACGTGAATGTCCATATTGTGTCGACTGACATCGAGGCGGCGGTGCTCAAAAGCATCGTCAAGAAACAATCTGCGGCCGACGACATGGCATCTGAGATGGTGTCGCGCATGAAGGGGACCATGATGGAGGAGATTCAAGGCGTGACGCACTCTCTTGATCAGATCGAAACGGGCACCGTCGAGACGGGCGATGGATGGACGATGCACCACGGCGATTGTGTCGATGTGGTCCGCGATATGGAATCCGATTCGGTCGGCTACTCGGTGTTCTCTCCTCCGTTCGCCTCGCTATACACCTATTCGGACGACCCGCGCGACATGGGGAACTGTCCCGACAACGATGCATTCTTCGAGCATTTCAAGTTCCTGATACCCGAGCTCTATCGGGTGACGAAGCCCGGCAGGCTCGTATCGTTCCATTGCATGGACTTGCCCACAAGCAAGGTCCGCGACGGATTCATCGGGCTGCGCGACTTCCGCGGCGAGTTGATCCGTGCATTCGAGGAATCGGGGTGGATTCTCCATTCTCAGGTCTGCATCTGGAAAGATCCCGTAACCGCAATGCAGCGCACGAAGGCGTTGGGCCTGCTTCACAAGCAGATCAAGAAGGATTCGTGCATGTCGCGGCAGGGTATCCCTGACTACCTCGTGACGATGAGGAAGCCTGGCGACAACGACAATGCGGTTGAGCACACGAACGAAGATTTCCCGGTGGAACTTTGGCAGCGGTACGCATCGCCGGTATGGATGGACATCAATCCCAGCGACACGCTCCAATTTCGATCGGCTCGTGATCACGACGACGAGCGGCATATCTGCCCCTTACAACTCGAGGTGATCCGACGTGCGCTAAAACTCTGGAGTAACCCGGGAGATCTGGTGCTTTCCCCTTTCGCGGGGATCGCGAGCGAGGGGTTCGTTTCCCTCGAGTGTGGGCGGCGGTTTGCGGGGGTCGAACTCAAGCCCAGCTACTTCAAGGCGGCGTGCGGGAATCTTCGTGTCGTAGCGGATCAGGGGACGCTCTTCTAATGGACGTGAGAGAAGAGATCAACCGAATCGCACGACAATCCGAGGAGCGATACGGCCCGTACACTTCGAGCCACGAGGCATTCGGGGTGCTCGCCGAGGAAGTATCTGAGTTGCTCGATGCGATCAGAGAGAACGATTGCGCTGGGGTACGAGACGAGGCGATCGACGTGGCAGCGGTCGCGCTTCGTCTAGCCGAAGTGGTCGATTCATCATTCAGGGGGTTTCATGAGCGAAGTGGGTTCAAATAATCGAATTGGGCTCCCGTTTCAGCCGCACAGCGAAACCTCGCGGGCTGCGGCCCGGTCGATGGCGCGCAAGACGAGTCGGGTGCGTGGCGACAGGCAGCGCATTCTTGACGTGCTGATGGCGAAGCCGCTGACCGATCGCGAAATGCAAGAGATCCTGAAGCTCGACGGATCGACGCAGCGGCCCAGGCGCATCGAACTCATGAACGATGGGCTTGTGGCGGACACCGGAGAGCGGCGAAACGGCTCGGTGCTCTGGTGGCTTACCCGCATGATGCCGGGGTTCGACGATGCGGCCTGACGACGTGTGGCCCCAGGTCGTCGAAGCCTTCGCCCACTACGGGAAACGAGTGCAGCCCCGCCTACGCGGTGAGCGCCTCCGTCTCGTGAAACGTCTCCTCGCCGATGGCTACGAGGCTCACGACCTTGTAGCCGCGACCCACGGCTACGTCGTCTACCACGAGGGCCTCGAGCCGAAGATGGGCTCGGACTTCGACCCTCGCCGGTACTTCACGCCCGAAAGCGTGTTCCGCCTGGAGAAGCTCGAGCCCCGCATCGAGCTCGGCCTTGAAGGGCCGTACCGAAAGCCTGAGTCCGCCCCTGAGCGTCGTGAACGCGAGAGGCGGGAAGAGTACGAGCGAGCCCGAGAAGAGGTCGCACGCGAGCGAGGAGGGCTTCACTCAGTTGGTTAGTTCGACGGCGTACGTGGTCGGCTAACGGCAGCGCGTGCGTGAAAACCTCTCTGGTCCTGCCGGTAAGAATCGGAGAGCACACTGTGGGAACGCCACACAACCGGCAGCGCCAGAGTGAAACGGAAGAGGGCGCGTGGCAGCCAGGGCCTTCGTGGTGAAAGCAACTTCTTCGGGATTCGCGGTTAGCCCCCGCATACCTGCCAGCTCTCCATTTCAGGTGAGCACGGACCTTCTCTGACCCGGTGTGCTGGGAACAGGAGAGGTCCGCCAGATCCTTTCAGGAACAGACAAGGAGCCACCATGAAGGCACCGCTCGTCATCTATCACGCCGACTGCTACGACGGATTCACGGCGGCTTGGATTGCACACACCGCTCTCGATGGTCGAGCCGAACTCTTCCCAGGGAGGTATGGGGAGAAGCCTCCGTATTCGCTGGCCGAGGGGAGGGAGGTTCTAGTGGTCGACTTCTCGTATCCGCGAGAGCAGATGATCGAACTCAACGAGGTTGCGGGGACGCTCGTCGTGTTGGATCACCACAAGACGGCCGAGGCGAACTGTGAGGGCCTCGACTTCTGCACGTTCGACATGGAACGGTCGGGCGCGGGGATGACTTGGGACCATTTCAATCCCGGCAAACGTCGCCCGGTCTGGATCGAGTGTGTCGAGGATCGCGATCTATGGCGGTTCGACCATCCCGCAACGAAGTCGATTCACGCCTACCTGACCGCGACGCCGATGACGCTCGAAGCGTGGTCGGAACTCCATCAAGCCGAGTGGGAGCATCTCGCCGAAGGCGGTGACGCGATTCGTCGCTCGATTGACCGCTATTGCGAAAAGATGACCGAACACGCGACGGGTCGGATTCTCTGGGGTGTTCCGGCCCAGGTCGTGAACGCGCCGTATCTGAATTGCAGCGAACTCTGCAACTAC
>CAZEHJ010000108.1:6846-8118 GCA_964512485.1 uncultured Rhodothermales bacterium
TCCTCGGCGCGGTGCTCGAGCGAGTGGAAGTCGCGTTGGATGCGGCGAAGGAGGAGACGTATGGCGACTGAGGCACCGGAACCGCTCCGATCAGAAGATCACGGCATGGTGATCGCAGAAGCGGACGAGGTTCACGACCGAGACGGTCGTGCCCGTTGGATCGAGTTGCGTTGGCACGCAAGCGTCACCGACGCCCGCCGCCTCCGCGACTGGCTCGACCAGGCGATCGTGTGGCTCGAAGAAGGGGGGAGTTGAATGTATTCGGACGTAGCAGAGGGGCACTGGACGATCGGCGGCGATTTCAGACTCGTTGACCCGGGTGACGAGAACGCTCCGGTTGTGAGCATCACCTTTCACGACATCGGGATTCGCTCCGCGATGCTCGACAAGGAAGCGCGCAAGACGTTTTGCGCCGCGCTTTCCACGCTCATGATTGAGATGCCGCACCCCTACGAGGATGAGGCTCCGGAACCGGGGGACTTGGGCGAATGATGGGCACCCCGACCCCGCAGCAGGTCGAGGCTGCGATCGTGGCCGACCTCGAAGCCCACGAGTTCCGCACAGGTGAATTCTACTACGAACTCGCCCGCAAGCACGGTGTCAGCGCATGGTCGGTGCGCATGATTGCAGTCCGCGAGAAGCGGCAGAGAGGGCGGTGATGCAGAGGTTCGTCCTCGACTTCGAGATCCCGGGCCTCCCCGACATCCAGGTCGCTGCGGCGAAGGGCCATTGGCGCACGCGGCTGAAGGAAGCGGAGCGGTGGGAGGAGCGCGTCAAGGCGATCGTCCTGGGCGATCACTACCTGCCCGACAAGCCGCTCAAGCGCGCGCGCGTCACGTTCGAGCGGCACTCGGCCAATCGTCCCGACAGCACGAACATCAGGGCCTCGTTCAAGTCGATCGAAGACGCGATCCATTGCCGCCCACGAGGACGACACGGGCAGAAGGTGGGGCTTGCGATTCTCGAAGACGACGCCCCCGAGAACTATGAAGGCGGCGAGCCGATCGTGCGTTGGGTCAAAGCGAAACGTGGTGAAGGCAAGGTACGCATCAGAGTGGAGGAAGTGTGATGGCCAAGCGAACGCTCGAGATCGACACAGCCCAGCCGTGGTCCGACTGGCACGCGCTCTTCCGCGAGTACGAGGACTACCACGAGAGGGTGTGGAGCGGGCAACTCGATCCCGAGCCCCTCAGGTCGGTACTCGGTACGGCGCCTGAGGTCGTTAACCTGTGGGCTCACATGATGGGCGGGGGGGGCGATTGATGGACATCA
>CAZEHJ010000109.1:0-5562 GCA_964512485.1 uncultured Rhodothermales bacterium
AAGGGGATAACTGACAAATACACGGCATCGCTAAAGCAGGCGATCTTGATGGCGGCCACCGATGCCGGGGAAATGCTGGGCGCGCAATATGTGGGCGCGCCGGACGGTCTCACAAAATACTTGATGCACCTGGCGCTAAAGGACCACAAGTCATTCGCGATTCTTTTGGGCAAGGTGCTGCCATTGACGCTGGCGAACGACGCCGCGAATCCTCTGCTTACGGCCGAGACACAAGCGGCGATCGTCGCTGCGTTGCGGGCCAAGTATGATGCGCAATGACACCTGCGGAAATAGCCGACCGGCAAAGCAGTCTGATATCGTTCACGCGGCACATGCTGTCCGAATGGCGCGGCGAGGATTTGATCGACAACTGGCACCTGGACGTCGTCGCGGCGGCCTTGGAGCGCGTCGTCATAGGCGATTGCCGGAGGCTGATCATCAACGTCCCGCCAAGAACGGGCAAGACGCTGCTTGCGGTCAAGGCGCTGATAGCGTGGGCGTTGGGGATTTATCCCGACAGCGAATTTATCCACGCCAGCTACTCGGCGTCGCTGGCGGCTTACAACACGTTCGACGTGCGGGACATGCTGCTATCTGATGCGTATCGGCAGGTTTTCGTCGGCGCGACGGTCCGGGGCGACAGCAAGGCGAAGGCTGAGTTCAGAACAACGGCCGGCGGCATCGTTTATGCGACGGGCGTCGGCGGCACAATAACCGGCTACGGCGCCGGGAAAAAACGCAAGGAATTTGGCGGGGCGGTCATCATTGATGATCCGCACAAGGCGGATGAAGCCCTAAGCGATACCATGCGGGCGCATGTGATCGGGTGGTTCGCCAACACGATTGAAAGCCGGTTAAACAATAGGTCGGAAACGCCAATCATTGTCGTGATGCAACGGCTGCACGAGGATGACCTTAGCGGGTGGTTGTTGGGCGGCGGCAATGGCGAAGAATGGGAACACGTTTGTATTCCGGCCATCGGCGACGCGGGCGAGTCGTTCTGGGAATCTGAATTCCCGCTTGTGGGGTTGGAACGGATGCGGGCGGCAAGCCCATACGTTTTCGCGGGGCAGTATGAACAACGGCCGGCGCCGCTGGGCGGCGGCATATTCCGGGATGCTTGGTGGCGGTATTACACGGCGTTGCCGGCGTTGGAGTGGCGCGCGGTCTATGCCGACACGGCACAAAAAACCAAGGAGGCCAACGACTGGTCTGTATTCCAGTGCTGGGGTCGCAGCATCGACGGGCAGGCGGTGTTGATAGATCAATCGCGCGGCAAGTGGGAGGCGCCGGAGCTGCGCCAGGCTGCGCGGGATTTCTGGGGCCACCACAAGGCGGCCGGGCAAGGGCTGGGGCCGTTGCGGTCCATGGATGTTGAGGACAAGGTTAGCGGGACTGACCTTATCCAGACGTTGGCCCGCGAGGGCATTCCCGTGCGGGGCGTGCAACGCAACCGGGACAAGGTTACGCGCGCGATGGACGCGGCGCCGTTTATCGAAAGCGGGAACGTTCTGCTGCCGCGCGAGGCGCCATGGCTAAAAGATTACAAGGCTGAGTTCGGTTCATTCCCGAACGGGCGGCACGACGACCAAGTCGATCCTACCATGGACGCTATCAGCGCGATATGTGGCCACGTCGAGGCGGCCGGGTTTATGGTTCTATGAGGAGGCCGGCAACATGTGGCCATTCGACCGGCGCGAATTGAAGGATCACCCCAGCGGGGCGGGGTTCATGGTGTCGTCGCCCGTCCGGTGGGGCGGCTGGGGCAACCGTGCGGCGTATGTGAAGGAAGGCTATTCGCTAAACGCGGTGGTCTACCGGTGCGTTGAAGAAATAACGGCGGCGGCAACGACAATCGAACTGGATCTTGTTGACGCGAAGGGCGACAAGATTGAGCGGCATCCAGTGCTGGATCTTCTGGCGCGGCCAAACCCGCGTCAGTCGTGGGATAAGTTCCTGGTCGAGCTGCTGACGAATGACCTGCTATTCGGGGAACAGATTGCGGTTGCATATGGCGGCCCGCGTCCTGGCGAACTGTGGGCGCACGATCCGCGCGACGTGGCTGTAAAGCCGGGGCCTGGCGGCACGCCGTCGGCGTTCATATTCGACCGGGCGGGGACGAAAAAGGTATATCCGGTCCAGTATCCTAGCGGGGCATCGGAGGTGTTTTTCAACCGGCGCTACAGCCCCGACGACTACTGGCGCGGGCTGTCGCCATTGTCGGCGGCGCGGCTGGCGGTTGACGTCCACAACGAGGGTCTCAAGTGGAACTGGTCGCTGTTGAAAAACAGCGCGCGGCCGTCCGGGATGATCAAGTTCAAGGATGCGCCAAGCGCGGAAGTCTTGCAGCGGTTGAAGACCTACTTCAAGGAAACCTTGCAGGGCAGCGCCAATGCGGGCGAGGTGCCCATCTTGATCGGCGACGCGGAATGGAATCGCATGGACATGTCGCCGCGCGATATGGACCATGGCGCGGCGATGGCGAAGGCAGAGATGCTGATAGCGATGGCCTACAACGTGCCGTTGTCTTTGGTCAGCCTGGACGCGGCGACGTTCAGCAACATGGCGGCGGCCAGGGAGGCGCTCTATACGAATACGGTTGTCCCGCTCATGAGGGGGTTCGCGCAAGCTTTGGGCAGCTGGCTGTTGCCGGCATATGGCGCGGGCTTGTCGTTTGCCATCAACACGGAGGCCACGCTGGCGCTTGAACCAGTGCGGCAGCGGACGTTCGACCGGGCAATGCGGGGCTGGGAATCGGGGGTGCTGACGCGCGAGGAGGCGCGGCGCTTGATCGGCCGCAATGCTGATCCCGGCGCGGGCGAGGAATTCAAGCCACAGCCGGGCGTAGTTTCGCTGGCAGAAAAGGCGTATCGCCTTGCCTACGGATGAACGGGAACGCGCGGTGGCGGACGCGATCACGCGGGCGGCGGTGGCAATCGTGGTGGCATATCGCGAAACGGGGATACCGGCGGCGGCGCAATCGGGGGCAGAAGCGGACATAGATGCGGCGTTGCGGGGCTTGTGGCACGGTGCGGCGCGCGAAGGTTCGGAAAGGGTCCAAGCGGATATCGAGCGGGCGAAGGCGGCGGACGCGGCATCCTCGCTGCCGACGTTCGACGAGATTGTCGCGGCGTTCGCGGAAAGATTCGGCGCCGCCAAGGTGGTTAGAATCGTGGAGGCCACGCGCAAGCAAATGCGCGATCTGGTTGTTAAGGGGCTGGCGGAAGGTCTCGGCGTGGAGGAAATTGCGCGGCTTATGATGGACGCGATACCTGAAATCGCCAGGTTGCGGGCGCAGGTGATAGCTAGGACGGAAACGCACCAGGCCAGCGAATTCGCATCGATGGAGGTGGCGCGCCGGGCCCGGTTCGCGATGGAAAAAGAATGGCTGTCGGTGCAAGACGGGCGCACGCGGGACTTCGGGGAATCGGACGGCGTCGTTGATTCGCACAATCACCGGGTGATGAACGGCACGCGGGTGCCGATCGGGATGCCGTTCATGGTGCCGACAAAATACGGCGGCAAGGAGCCGATGATGCATCCGGGCGATCCGAATGGGACGGCCGGGAACGTCATCAACTGCCGGTGCACGGTGGGCTATCGGCGAGTGAGGCAAAATGGAACGCAAAACACTTGATCTGAAATTTGACGCGGGCGAAGGCCCGGGGGAAATCAGCGGTTACGGGGCGGTCTTTGGCAACGTGGACAGCCAAGGCGACCGGCTGGAAAAGGGCGCGTTCGCGACGTCGATGGGCGCAGGTGCGACGCTGCCCAAGATGCTGTGGCAACACGACAGCCGGGAGCCGGTTGGCGTCTGGACGCACGCGGCGGAAGATCCAAACGGGCTTTTCTTGCGGGGCAAGCTGGCGGTCGGCGCCAGCAAGGGCCGCGATGCTTATGAACTGATCAAGGCGGGCGCGTTGTCGGGCTTGTCGATCGGATACAGGGTGGTTGATTACGCGATGGACGCCGGCGTGCGGGTGCTCAAGGCGGTTGATCTTGTCGAGGTCTCGCTGGTCACGGTGCCGGCCAACGCATTGGCGCAGGTGACGGCCATCAAGGGCGGCGCTGACATGACGGAGCGTGAATTCGAGCGCGCTATAAGGGACATGGGATTTGACCGGACCGCCGCGAAAACAATCGCGGCGGACGGGTTCAAGGGGTATCAACGTCACCTGCGGGATGCAGGGGTGTTGGGGCCGGATTTCGATCTGCGGGATGCCGACGACATCAAACGGACTTTGGCTGAAACGTTGCAAAATTTGGAGGCTTACAATGGCTGAACAGAGCAACAACGCCGCAGAGATCAAGGGGCTGGTTGAAGGCATCAACCAGGCGCTGGTTCCGCTGCGCAAGGACGTGGATGAACTGAAAGGGTTCAATTTCGCGGACGTCGTGACGCAAGACCGCTTCGACAAGATGGCGGCGGAAGTCACGACCAAGATGGAAGCACTGCAAGACGCGCAAGCCAAGACCGGCGCGGCGTTGGAACGGGCGACCATCAGCACAGGCGGCGAGGGCCGCGAAACCGAACGCAAGGCCGAACTGGTCAAGTTGATGACCGCTGAAGGCAAGGGTGGTTTCGCCATCAAGGCGCTTTCCACTGACGTCTTTCCAGACGGCGGCGCGTTGGTTTATCCCGAGCTGTTGGCCCGGATGGCAACCCGTGTTTTCGAGACATCGCCCATGCGTGCCTTGGCCAGCGTCGAGGTGACGGAAAGCACATCGCTTGATGTCATTGTCGATGACGACGAGGCGGCGGCGGCTTGGGCCGGTGAGGGTTCGACCGGGGGCGTCACAGCGACACCGCAGACCGGCCGGATCGCGATCCCGGTTGAAAACATGGAAGCGATGCCCAAGGCAACGCCGCAAATCCTGCGGTCTGGCCTGTTCGATGTCGAATCCTGGCTCAACCGCAAGGTTGCGGACAAGTTTGCCCGGCTGGAAGCCACGGCATTTGTCACCGGCAACGGGGTCAACCGGCCCAAAGGCATCATGTCATATTCGGCATGGAGCACGGCTGGCACCTATGAACGCGACAAGGTTGAACAGGTCAACATGGGCACGGCGGCAACGCTGGGCACGGACGGCGATGGCCTGATTTCGGTGCAGAATGCGCTGCCGGAATTCTACCAAGCCGGCGCGACTTGGGCTATGCAGCGTGGCACCTTCGGGGCGGCGCTCAAGTTGAAGGGGAATGATTCCTACTTCTTCGGTCCGGTCATGATGCGCGATGGCGCCGCCAATCTGCAAATGCTTGGCAAGCCTGTCGTGTTCATGGCGGACGTTGCATCCGTCGCGGCAAACGCTTTGGCGGTGGCTTACGGCAATTTCGAGATGGGCTACACCATCGTCGATGGCGCCGACCTGACCATCCTGCGCGATCCGTATTCGTCCAAACCGTTTGTGCAATTCTACACGACCAAGCAGGTCGGTGGCGCTGTCACGAACTTCGACGCCATCAAGATCGGCAAAGTCGCGGTCTGAGAGGAGACGCAAAATGCAAGACAAACGCAACCCTGCCGAATATGTGATGGCGCTTTCCGCCACGCTGTCCGGCAC
>CAZEHJ010000109.1:5662-7905 GCA_964512485.1 uncultured Rhodothermales bacterium
TGCTGTCGTGTCCGTTGTCGGCATTCTCGCTGATGGCCGGATGCAGCACACCGCCACGGTCGGCACGACCAGCGCCGCCACTTGATGACGCGGCGCTATACAAAGGCCAGGGGCGGCGCGCCTGCCCCTGGCGCCACGCGGGTTTTGATGTTGCACACGACGCCGGTCAGTCTGGACGGGCACAAGATCGTCCACTGGATGCGCGGCAAGGAATATGACTGTCCGGTTGATCTGATCGGGGCGTTGATTGATTTGGGCGCCGTGCGGATCGTCGGCAACGGCAAGGCGAAAGGGGGCCGCGATGCACAATCGCAAAAGCGTGGCAGTCACCACCAGCGCGGATAGCGCGGCGGTGGCCACGGCGGACATGCGGTCGTATCTTCGCGTCAGCGGCACGGACAGCGATACGCTGATAGCGGACCATGTCGCGGCGGCAACGGAGGCGATCAAGCAATATTTGCGCAGGGGCCTTCTGACTGAAACACTTACTTTGACCATGGATCGGTTCGCGGCTGGCGACCCTAACGCGTGGGTCCGGGGCTTGGGCGGCGGGGTTCACGATGGTTCCTTGACGCACTATCGGGGCGATCACGCGGCGATTGACCTGCCGTTCTCGCCTGTCCAGACCATCAACAGCGTTACGACTTACAACGCGGACAACACGGCTGCCGTGTTCGCTGCGGCGTCATACAAGGCCGGCGACGACAAGATTTATCTGAACGACGGCTATTCATGGCCAACGTCGTTGCGCGACCATGACGCGGTTTCAATCAGCTATGACGTCGGCTTCGGGTCGGGGTCGATCCCGGCGCCGATCGTCGAGGCCATCAAGGAATTCGTGGCGGCGAAGTTCGACGGGTGCGGCAACGGTGAAATATTGGGGCGGTTGCGCGGCAACCTGGCGCCGTGGCAACGGGTGGATTCGCTGGCATGGCTGTAAGTGTTTGCGCGCGCGACCTGCGCACCTTGGTAACGGTTGAGCGGGTGACGGAAACAACGGACGGCCTTGGCGACGTGACGCGGACGTGGGCGGCTGATCCGGCGGGTGGCGTCTGGGCCAAGGTAACGCCATTGGGCGGTGGTGAACGGTGGCAAGCGGCACGCACAACGCCGGGCGCGCAGTATAAGGTGCTGACGCGGTTTGTGGACGATGGCAGCGGCGGGCCATATTGGACGCATAGTGACCGGGCCACGGTTTACGGGCGCGAATATTCGATTGCGGCGGTCGTCGATGTTGACGGGATGCGGCGCTGGGTTGAGATGATCCTGGCCGACGGAGTGGCATCTTGAGCGTCCGGGTCAAGATCGACGACGAGTCGCTAAACGCATTGATGGATGCGTTGCGCAATGATTCCAGGTTCACGGAAGAAGCGATTGCGGATGAGCTGCTGGCGTTGGCGTTTGAAACACAAGCGGAAGCCAAGCGGTCAATTCAAGCCCATATGTCAGGGGGCCGTCGTTATGGCCGGCATGTGGCATCGGCGCCGGGGATGCCGCCGAATACCGATACGGGCCGTCTGGTGGCGTCCATCGGCGTCGACGACGTGACGGACGAGCCATTCGGCGTTAGCGTCGGGACAAACGTTAAGTATGGGGCCTATCTTGAATTCGGGACGGGCAGGATGAAACGCCGGCCATGGTTGGCGCGGGCGTTCGCAATTTCCGTCGGTCACGCAATGCAGCGGATACGACAGAGGCTTGAAAAATGAGCAAGCTGGCGAAACACGCGTATGATATGGCTTACATCGTGGCGCATGGCGCGGTGCTGACCGCCGCGGATGCCTTGGTGCTAGACCGCACGGGCGCGACGGTTTACGGGCGCGCGCGGGTATCGTCGGCGACGGTTTACAAATATGTCCCTGACCTGCCATCGGGTTTGCCGGGCCAGAACTTTCCCTTCGTCGAAGTCGAACTTGGCGACATGTTGGAATGGTCGGCGGATGATTTCGTCGGCCTTCAAGGTCCGTTGGACTTCCACGTTTGGTCGCGGTCTACGACGGACAGTGAATGCTACGACATCGCGGCTGAAATCGCGGCGTTGTTTGATCGGGCGTCTTTAACGCGGACGGGCATCAACGTCGTGGATTGCCAACATAGCACGACATCCATGGCGCCGGAGCCTGACGGGCGATTGCGGCATCTTGTGGCGAATTATACGCTGACCATCACAGAGGAGTAACAACGATGGCGACGACCGGACACAAGGGCAGCGCCCTTACATTCACATGGGACAGCACTACGGT
>CAZEHJ010000110.1:0-7875 GCA_964512485.1 uncultured Rhodothermales bacterium
TCCGGCTGGGTATCGCCTACGAAGCGAAATCCTTCTTCCGGCGGCATGTTGTCTGCAGAGCGTAAATCTTCTTCCGGCGGGACACCGTCTGCCGGTCCAATGTCATTCTGAAAGGTCTGATCTGCAGGTATAGGTCGCCTGTCGGGGCGAATATTCGAACCTGTATGTTTGTCCGGCGTCTCCATTCAGTCGATTTACCTGGTCAAGCAGCTCTGCGCTGGTCTGTTCGATCGGAAGTAATTTTTCTCAGTTGCGGTCTGGTGGTGTAAACCGACGCAGCGACTGCCGGAATATTCTGGGCAATCAATTCCTGTACACCTGAAACCACAGACGTATCTGCGTAGGCGAGTTCGGATCTTATCCCATCTACACTCGCCAGAGATTGACGGACACTTTTGTGGCTCGGATCCTTCGAAATACAAACAATTCTCGCCGACAGGTCTGGTTCGGAACCGTGTTCTACAACCGGAGCGAGTCCTCTTTCGAACATGTGCTGCCAGTCCAGAGGTGACAGACGTGACGTCAAGAGATCTGCCAATACCAGAGTACTCATCTGACAAACGAGTACGGGCCGGAATCCGTAGATTTCTGCTGCGAGGCGTTGAAGAGGCTGGGTTTTCGAAGGGGTAGTTCGGGCGATAAAGCGCCAGTCCATTTTCCCTTCGGGGTTGTACTTGTTCTGCCACAGCTGAATTTCATCAGCGCTGATAAGGCCATCCTGAAGAGCCGCGTCCAGAACACGATCTAGATTGTTGTTTCTGCTCACGTTCTGCATCTCGGCAGTGGCATCGTCCACCGTGATAGAATCAGGCTGTTCCAGCCATTCGTTCACCGTCTGATCTATCAACGAGAAATCGTACAATTCTGGTGCTGATCCGTCATTTTTGGAGATGAACGTACCCTGCGCAGTCGGCTCTTCGGCGTGACTGCGGTCGTTCTTTCCCTGTGACTTGAATCGGTCAAATACACTCATGGTCGTGATAACGGCCTGAAATGGCCAATAAGGGGTTTTTTCCTGTTATCGATTGTATCGGTCGAGGTCTCGACTTGTTAAGGCGCATCTTTCAGATAAATAATCCGTTTTGAAGAGAGAGAAATAGCCTGACTTCACCGCTTCTGGCGTATTGGTGATTTGGAACGAAGTGATGACAGCTCAGGTCGCAGCATTCTGAATAAAATGGCTACTGCTTATGCCCTGCTTTTTCGTTGCCGGTGCCTTGATAGTCCCTCGAGTCACGCTCCTCTATCTGTGGTTCATGACGAACTGGTTTGGAGGCGTATTTGACACGATTCTCTGGCCGATTCTGGGATTCTTTTTCGCTCCGACCTCTCTTCTGTGGTATGCAGTAGTCGAAAACGTATTTGCAGGTAAATGGGGGATTTTTCAGATCGTCGTGATGGTCATTGCCGTCATGATTGACATGTCACCAGGCACCAGCAAAAAGAAAAGAAAGTCCGATTAGGCAGATTTTAATCTGACCACGTATCTGCCCATTATTCCGCCGGACATCAAGGTGTCGCAGGCGGACGGTATATCCTCAAGTTTGACTTCGTGAGCGATCTCGCCTAAATCACGTGTTTGACTCAGATCTGCAAGCCGGCTCCAGGCTATTTTCCGATCGGCCATTGGACACGTGTTGGAATCGATTCCTATCAGGCGAACTCCTCGAAGGATGAAGGGAAATACAGTCGTATTCAATTCGTGTCCGCCAGCCAACCCACATGCGGCCACAACTCCGTGCCTCTTCGTGCAGCTGAGGACGGCTTCAAGGGTTGTTGAACCGACAGAATCCACACAGCCGGCCCATCGTCCTCGATCCAGTGGTCGAAGAGCACCTTCGGAAAGTACATCTCGCGAAATGAAATTCGTTGCTCCAAGAGACCTCAGATACTCATGAGCCTGAGGTTTTCCCGTGGCCGCAGTTACATCGAAACCCAACTGACTGAGCAACATCACCGCGAAAGAACCGACTCCTCCGGTGGCGCCTGTAACCAAAAAGTCTCCCGACCCAGGTGGCAATCCTTGCTGCTCGAGTTCGAGCACCGAAAGCATGGCCGTAAAGCCAGCTGTTCCGACAATCATTGCATTCCGAGTCGAAAGTGAGTCTGGGATCGGGAGAAGCCAAGCTTCATCGAGCCACTGGTATTCACTGTAACCACCCCAATGCTCTTCTCCTATTCCCCACCCGGTGGCGAGGACCCTGTCTCCCTCCTGAAAATGCTCAGATCCCGACTCCACAACCGTACCGGCCATATCTATTCCGGGTACGAATGGCAGGCTGGAACGAATGATCTTTCCCTTTCCCGTCACAGCGAGCGCATCCTTGTAGTTTATTCCGCTCCATTCATTTCGGACGAGAATCCGGCCCTGTCTGGGAAGATCGTCTCGGTCCATGGGTTGAACCAGTGCGCGATCCCTGCCCTCATCTATTACAAGACCATGGAATGTGGGGATTGTATTCAATATCAACGGCGCCTTGGTCGCCTGTTTCTGTCCTCGTCATTCGATTCTTCCACCTCTTCCGGTGGTTCGATCACAAGCTCGGGGAAAAGCGGATCCAATTCCAGCGTAGATGTCCCCATCCTTGACATCCACCGCTCTTCTGCCCGTTCACTCGCACGGGTCATTGTATAAGTCCCCAGTGTGCCGTCTGCCCTGACGTGAACCTCTCCCGTCATGTCTGACCACTCTCCTCGAAATGAATCCTGCCAGTGAATCTCGAATTCGGCTTTGTAGGCTCTGTCAAGTGCTTCGTAAGACCAATCATTCACGAATACGAAAGCCCGCCTCACACCAAAAAATCCACTCACTTCTTTTAAAACCTGAGAGCCTGTTCGTTCTACGAGCAGTCTTACCTCAGATTGTCGTTCTCTTTCAGTTTTTTGTCGGAGCACAACCGTTTCCGAAGAAAGTCTCTCCGGGTCTTTTCCCATCCTGACGTACAGGTCGAAGTGAACCGCCGCGGAATCCGAATCCATCATCGCAGACTGGATATTGAATCGCAGATCGCGATAGCCCGCATACCTGCTCATTATGAATCGCATGTTCGATCGAGGTACAGGAATTCGGAGCGCTGAGTTTGCCGCCGATTCCTCGTATACCTCGACAAACACTTCCTTTCGCGATGAGGGGCGAAAGGATTCCCAGTCGTCCGAGTTGAATACCTGTCTTTCAAACCGAACGTCCGTCAGGATATATCCGCGTTCATATCCCGTAGAGTCGATCGGATATTCGACTTCATAGTCTGCGATTGCACGCTTTGGTGATGATGAAAAGGCCCGTTGGTCGCAGGCGGTTCTTTCGCCGAAATACCCACAAACTTCCACCAGCAGTCTTTCCTCGTCTGCCAGATCACGATCACTCAGGGAGATCAGACCCGAATCACCCGAATACAGGGTGTCGTAGGCTGCATCGAAGACGGTATACGCGACGACGTCAGGATATACACTGGCACCGATGCCAAGTCTTGGATCGCTCACAAATCCCGAACTGACATACAGAGAATCCCAGCCGGATCGCTGGACCTCCAGATTATCCACATAAAACTGAGAAGCGTCGTTGCAGGCTGTCAGCATGAACAGCAGTACAAACGGAAGAGTCGCTGTGATGGACGAAGTTTTCATTGAGTCCTGTTACGGGAGAATCATCGAGGTTGTTTTGCCTGGTCGGGCGGTATTTTCATGCAAAAACATGCCGCCTGGCGTTCAGTACACGAGAATCGAAGTTGAGGCACCTGAATGCTCCGTATTATATTCCCACAACGCCGCTCGGGACCGATTATTGTCGAATAATGTTCGTCTCCGTATCTCATTGCCAAATAATCTTCTGCTTACTTTCATCTTAGTTCTTTAATGTTTTTCATACAGTGATATACCCATTTTCAATTCAGAATCTAATTCTCTGATCATGCAAGCAGTATCGCCATCTTCTGTTGACCCGGGAGCAGATTTCCTCCCTATCAATGGCACCGACTACGTTCAGTTTTATGTCGGAAATGCCAAACAGGCTGCCGTCTATTATCAGGCTGCTTTTGGTTTTCAACCCATAGCCTATTCCGGCCTGGAAACAGGAAATCGAGAAGCGACCAGTTATGTTATCCAGCAGGGAAAGATCAGATTTGTCCTGACTTCGGCCCTCCACCCCGATTCTTACGTCGCCGATCACGTCAAACGCCACGGAGACGGAGTCCGTGATCTCGCACTCTGGGTGGATGACGCGGTTTCGGCTTTCGAGGAGACCACGAAGCGTGGCGCAGTAGTTGTTCGTGAGCCGGAAGTGATGGAAGATGAGCACGGTAAGGTCGTCATAGCCGCAATTCAGACCTATGGCGATACGATTCACTCATTCGTTGAGAGGAAAGACTATGCAGGAATTTTTCTGCCCGGGTTCATTCCCTGGAAAAACGACGAGTATAAAGTTGACGGCGTGGGTCTGAAATACGTCGATCACTGCGTCGGAAATGTCCACCTCGGGGACATGAACAAGTATGCTGATTTCTATTCAAATGTGATGGGCTTCAGAAACCTTTTGACATTTGATGACAAAGACATCTCAACCGAGTATTCAGCACTCATGTCCAAGGTGATGGCAAACGGAAACGATCGCATTAAATTTCCGATCAACGAACCGGCTGCTGGAAAAAAGAAAAGCCAGATCGAGGAATACCTGGACTTCTACCACGGACCCGGCGTTCAGCACATAGCCATGGCCACGGACAACATCATTGAAACTGTGACCGCCCTGAGAAGACGAAGTGTAGAGTTTTTGACGATTCCAGGAACGTATTACGACGAGGTTCTGGACCGGGTTGGGGAAATTGACGAAGACCTTGCACCACTGCGCAAGCTTGGGATACTTGTCGATCGTGATGACGAAGGCTACCTGTTGCAGATCTTCACCAAGCCAGTTCAGGACAGACCGACCGTGTTTTACGAAATCATCCAGCGTAAAGGAGCAAAATCCTTCGGAAAAGGTAATTTCAAGGCGCTGTTCGAATCGATTGAAAGAGAACAGGAACGAAGAGGAAATCTCTGATCGCCTGACGAACCGACTGTTCTACAATTTTTGTACTGAGAGAAGAAAAGAATGCCACATTATGTCCGAATGGGCGATGTGCCACACAAAAGGCACACCCAGTTCCGTCGTCCAGATGGAAAACTATACAGCGAAGAAGTAATCGGCGCCGAAGGATTCAGTGGAATCCAGTCCATCGCCTACCACGTGCATCCCCCGACAGTCGTCAATAGAGTTGGCGATCCGATTCCGTTTGCTCCGGAATACGTGGATCTTGATTTTCTGAGACACCGCCACGTAAAGGGATTTGATGTGGACTCATCCGGTGCCTGGCTCGAGTCGCGCCGGTACATCATGGGCAATACTGACGTTCGCCTCGCAGTCTGCTCACCGTCGGAGTCAATGGAATATTTCTACAGAAATGCGGTCGCCGACGAGATGATCTACGTTCACGATGGAAGTGGCGTACTTGAAAGTCCGTTCGGTAATGTCGAATTCCGGCAGGGAGACTATGTACACGTCCCCAGAACCATCACACACAGGTGGCACTTCAACGAAGGGCCCCGGCGCCTTTTGGTAATCGAAGCCTTCTCGGAAATCCGTTACCCGAACAGATATACGAACTCTTCTGGACAGCTTTTAGAGCATTCTCCTTATTGTGAGCGAGATATTCGCCCTCCGAGCGACTTGATTACGCACGATGAAGAAGGAGAATTCGAGGTGCGAATCGCGAAACATGGCTTTCTGCATCCTGTCTACTTCAGATATCATCCGTTCGATTTTGTGGGCTGGGACGGCAACATGTATCCCTATGCGACTTCAATTCATGATTTCGAACCCATTACCGGACGGGTTCACCTTCCCCCTCCCATCCATCAGCACTTTGCAGGGCGGAATTTTGTGATCTGCTCATTCGTTCCGCGTCTTTTCGACTACCATCCACAATCCATTCCCGCTCCATATAATCACTCCAACATTGACTCCGATGAAGTGCTCTACTACGCAGAGGGAGACTTCATGAGCCGTAAAGGAGTTGATCGTGGATCGTTCACGTTACATCCGGGTGGAATTGCACACGGACCTCATCCTGGAACAGTCGAAGCTTCGATCGGGAAGGAAGCCACGGAAGAACTGGCTGTGATGGTCGACACCTTCCGTCCGCTGCACATGACCAAGCTGGCGGTGGGCGCGGAAGATGCGGACTACATGATGTCCTGGAAACCAGAGCTGTACGATTGACTTGAAGTGAGTGCGCAAGCCAAATGCGGCGGTTACCCTACCGGGTTCTTGACAGCACGGGCGTACCGTAATCGTGCGGATAGCACCAGAATTCGCGTCCATGAATTCCGTCGGCAGCCGAAAAACAAATCTGTGATTTGATGACCGCATAGTCATTTGGAGTGGCTCCAGATTCCCCTTCCCAGATGTCGACGATCATCTCGGTAGTCGTACCGTTTGTTCGCCACATTTCGACACCATACTGCTGGGTACGCGCGCTGAAGTAGACCCATTCCGAGTCATACGATATGAACGCGTGCGGGTCGCTCCCCATTGATCCCTCATCCAGGTCAGCAACCATTCTGGCGCCATCGGTCGCATTCCAGTCCCAGAGTTCCAGACCGTTTTCACCATTGTCCGCGGCGAAGTAAAGAGTGGATCCGTGAGAAAACAGCGCTTCCGGATTGCTGCCTCTCTCACCGTTTCGAATATCCTGAACCACGACCGGAGCTGACCCGGGAGAAACGGAATAAAGCTCGATCCCTGTATCAGGTGCATTCGCAGCAAAAAACAATTTCCCTTCATGGACGGTCAACGAACGCGGAGAGGAACTGTCTCCACCTTCATTCAGATCTGCCACGAGACTGGTTTGCGAACCGTCGTAAGACCACAATTCGATGCCATATTCTGAGGTATAAGCAACAAAATACACGGTGTTGCCAATAACGCTGAGTTCAGATGGTCTGGATCCAGATGGTCCAGGATTCAATTCCGCGATCAGAGAAACGCTAATTCCATCGTACTTGAACAGCTCCGTGCCCATCCCGCTTCGCTCGGCTGCGAAGACCATTTCATTCCCCAGCTGAACAAACCCTGTTGGATTTGCGCTGCCAGCTCCTGGATTGATGTCAGACGTCTGGATTACCTGATCACCATCCATTTGCCAGAGTTCGTACCCGGATACCTGGTCATTTGCGGAGAAATAGACCACATCGTTGTATTCAAAAAATCCGACCGGAGAGGAGCTTCCTTCATTGCCCCCGATGTCCATGATGAGCCGATCTCTCTGTCCATCAAGTTTAAACAGTTCGCGACCGTACGGCTCCTTCAGGGCCGTGAAATACAGATCATCACGATACACGAAGAACCTTGTCGGGACGCTGTTTCCCCCCATTGGTTCAATGTCAGACACCCGCTCCAGCTCGATTCCATCATAGGCCCAGATCTCGGCACCGAAAAGATTGTCATTCAGCTGCAGGTAAAGTACATCGTCGTGCACGATCATTGAATTTGGATTCCCAGCATCAGGCCCGGGGAAAGCATCAAAAATCAAACCTGAGCCTGGCTCTGGAGATGAACATCCCGACACAAGGCCGAGGACGGCCATAAAAACAAAAATACGCTTCATAAACTGACAATGACTCTATTCTGAGCCTCTATTCTGAGTGAACCGCGGCGTAAACGACCATACTTGAATAAGGTTTTTCCCGAATCTCTAAAAATTGAAATCCGATTCAGATTCAATCGTTCGGTAGCTCGTAACTTCAACAGAGGTGTCCTCGATTCGCATCGTAATGATCAGGACATTTTCGGTCGATTCGCGGTAGGAACTGGTGCCGAGCTATTCGGTCGATTCGCGGTAG
>CAZEHJ010000111.1:0-7467 GCA_964512485.1 uncultured Rhodothermales bacterium
AGTCGCGCCGAGCCGAGGTCGGATTCAGCTGAGCTTTTCGCGAATTGCGGCCAACACCTGTTCCAAAGACCCTCCGTAGAGATCTCCTTTGCTCTGCATGAGGTGTCGAGTGACCCATGCTGTAGCAGCCTTGATGTTAGGATTTTCGAGATGCACAGCTGCGTTTCGGCAGCAAGAAGAAACAATCCTTTCGAAAGGCTCCGGTGAGAAGTGGTCCGAGTGACTGGCGAGATGGTAGAATTTTTCCGCCTCGGTTATCGCCTTGACCATCTCCTTGTTTTCTCCTGAGTAGTTCATCTGTATGGCAACTGCTCCAGACAGCATCATTTCGATGTAGGATTTGAAGTGTCTGTTTCCAGACCAGATGAAGTCTGACTCGAAACGAACGGAGGCTTTGTTGCCTTTCAGGTCCACAGATGAGAGTCTGATTCCATACACGACACAGAACACGAGTCTATTGGCCTCGTGGAAAAAGTGGCGGTAAGCCGACTGACGAGACTTCGTGTTTGGCCTGAACTTGGAAGCCAGGGCCTTTCCGAATGATGTAGCAATAGAGGGCATTGACGAGGAATCAATTATTTCACTACTTCGGTAATCGGCAATTTTATTTTTTTCTTTATGCCGTTTTAGGGGCAAAAACGTACGTAGAACCACGTACTTTTGGCGTTTTTACACCCATTTTCTCGATTTCATCGCCTCCTTTCCCGGCTTCAGACTATGGAACCGGACAGCGCTGCTGCGGTTTGGAAGGCTCGCGAAATCAGACGACTGAATGCTCCTACACTCTATTCTTTTTCTCCTCGGCCTCGGCATCCTGTATCTGGGTGCGGATTGGCTGATTGAAGGAGCGTCTGAGGTGGCCAAGCGATTTGGCATCCGCCCGCTGGTTATTGGCCTCACGATCGTCGCGCTGGGAACGTCGCTTCCCGAGTTCCTGCTGAACTTCTTTGCCGTCATAAAGGGAGAAGATGGGTTGGCTATTGGAAACATTATCGGGTCAAACATTGCAAACATCGCCCTGATACTGGGGGTCAGCTCTGCGATCATGCCCCTGACGGTAGACAAAGAGGTCTTGCAAAAGGAATATCCCATGATGCTGGCGGTCACGGGTCTCTTCTACCTTTTGGCGCTGGATGGATTGATTTCCCGCATTGATGGTTTCATCTTGGTTGCGGGTCTGGTCGCGTTCATCGCATACATATTTCGAACGTCCACTCGAGTTGAAGGAACGAATTCTGACGCGTCCGAAGGGCAAAATGGCGATTCTGAAATAGAAGCGGAGAGTGGCGCAGGGCTAAAGGGCCTGTTGAACAGTCCACGACTGGCCCCCTGGATCCGAATACTTCTCATTCTTGGAGGTATGGCTGCGCTAACGGTTGGAGCGCGACTGATGGTGGATTCCGCCATCGGTATTGCAACGATTCTCCAGATTGCGCCCATACTCATTGGCCTCACGATCGTTGCCATTGGCACGAGTCTGCCAGAGCTCGCCGCCAGTTTAATGTGCGCCATTCGCAAGGAAAGCGACATGTCAGTCGGCAATATTCTGGGAAGCAACATGCTGAACATTTTGTTCGTAGTGGGTCTGGTCGCGATGATACGGCCTATGACCGTGGAACCCGATTCTATCTCTATGCACATTCCCGTCATGATACTGTTCTCGCTGATGCTCTGGCCTCTGGCCCGGAGGAAGTATTTCCTCTCCAGGTTCAACGGGATCTTTCTTTTGGCAGGGTTTGTCGCTTATCTGGTCTGGCTCATTTATCCCAATTTGTAAGAGCATTCTTGAATCTCTCCTTCGGACACTCACCCTGGATTCTGACGTTTTGCGTGCTTGTAGCCGCAGGTGCAGCGTGGTGGACCTATCGTTCGACGATCCCGGACATAGAACCGGCCAAACGAATACTGCTGGGCGTTTTGAGATTTGTCTCTCTGGCAATCATTCTCATCCTGCTCTTTGAGCCTCTCCTTCAGCGCTCGAGCACAGTACAGACCGAGCCGGTTGTGGCGGTCCTGATTGACAATTCGGAAAGCATGGCGCTGGCGGACTCTCTCACCGAAGGAGTGTCTCGGTCAACTGCGGAAATTCTGGCTGACATTGAAGTGCAAACGCGTGGTCTTGAAACGCGCGTATTCACCTTCGGCGAGCAACTCACAAGTGCAGATTCTCTGACAGCCGTCTCTCTCGATCAAAGTCGGACTGACATATCAGGCTCTCTTTCAGAGGTAGCGGATCTTCTGTCCGACGAACATTTCGGAGCGCTTATCCTGGCCAGTGATGGCCTCTATAACAGCGGTACGAACCCCATCCATGTTGCCGAGCGATTTCCGGTTCCGGTAATTACCGTCGCACATGGGGATTCTTCTGTTCAGCGCGATGTGCGCATCGTGGATGTCGTTTCAAACGAAATCGTTTATGCAGGATCTGTCGTTCCGGTGCAGGTCAGAATCAGAAATGATGGTTTTGATTCGCAGCAAGTCTCCGTGACGCTTACTTCGGGCTCGCAGATAGAAGATCGCGAAGTATTGAGCCTTCCTGCGAGTGGAAGTGAACTGACCGTCGATCTCGAGTACGAGACCAGCGAGCCGGGGCGCAAGGAGTACGTGGTTTCTGTATCTCAATACGAAGGAGAGGCAACGTTTCGAAATAACACGAATCGCCTCAATGTGCAGGTACTGGATCAGAAGAAGTCCATTCTTTTGGTTGCCGGGGCGCCTTCTCCAGACGTTTCAGCGCTGATGCGAATGCTCCGGTCAGATGACACTGCAGAGGTATCTCGGTTCATTCAGAACAACAATGGCGAATTCTATGAGGGAGACTTGCCGGCAGACCTGAGTGAGTTTGATCTCATCGTCTCAGTCGGCTACCCGGGGCCTTCCTCTTCTCCTGAGGAGTCAAGGCGTCTGTCTGAGGCGGTTTCGGGAGGGATTCCATTCCTGTTTGTTATGGACAAACGAACCAATTTGACCAACTTGGATCGCGAATTTGGCCCCCTGCTTCCTGCCAGGCCTCAGGTGATGAGTGCAAGCTTTATAAATGGCACCTTCCTCCAGACCCCATCTGCTTCCTCGCACGCAGTTTTTGATATCGACGACCGTCGCGATGCATCACTCTGGCGGCGATTGCCTCCCGTTTCACTGAACGAGAATCGTTGGGTCGTCAACGCGGGTGCGACGGTGTTGGCGACATCTGAAATTCGCGGCATCGGGCTCGATGATCCAATCTTCGTCGTTGGCCGTCAAGGCCCGATCAGAAGCGCCGCGCTCTTGGCTCACGGATTCTGGAAGTGGAATATCCTTCCCGAGGATCTCGAAACTGAAGCGGCACGATTCAATCAGCTTTTTGCGAACCTTGTGCAGTGGCTATTTGCTGCGGAGGACGATCGTCTCGTCCGTGTTTATCCCTCTCAGAGGCAATACGCAGAAGGTGAATCGGTCGTTTTGCGAGGTGAGGTCTATGACGAAAGCCTTCGCCCGGTTGCAGACGCTTCTCTTTCCCTCCTGCTGACGAGCCCTGAAGGACAGGTCTTTCCATATGAGATGCAAGCTCGCGGAAACGGCAGATACAGCACCGACATCGGAAGTCTACCGGCCGGGACGTTCAGCTATTCTGCGACTGCGACCCGCGACGATGCTGAAATAGGTCTCGACAATGGCTCCTTCTCCATCGGCCGTAGAACACTCGAATTCAGACGAACTCAGGCAGATTTTGCATTGCTTTCTCAAATAGCGGCCCGATCCGGCGGCAACGCGCTGAGGTCCAGCGAAACGAATCAGATCAGGAATCGGCTCGATAACCTTCCGAACTTCGTTCCCGTTTCAGAAGCCAGTATTTCACAATCGCGTCTTTGGCAGCTTTATCCATTTTTGCTCATCGTGCTCGTTCTGTTGAGTATCGAATGGTTTTTCAGAAAACGATTCGGGATGGTCTGACCCAATTTTCGCGAAACCTGAGACTGACTATCTATGCAGCACAGCGTATATTCCGTGATGTGTATTTTTGATACGATCTCTTCGCACTCCCGGACCAGTACAGACGGCCAAAACCAGATTTTATGTCTTCTATCTCCACTTCGCAGGACGAATCAATCTCGGAGCTGAAAGTCTCCATGAACGGAGATTCCAACAAAAGTATTGAGCAGCTATCAAAGCTCCTGGTTTCGGTCCGCCGGCACCTACATCAGAATCCAGAGCTTGGCCTGCATGAATTTGAGACCTCAAAATTCATTCGTGCAGTTCTGGAAACACATGGGATGAAGGTCCACGGTCCGCTCGCTACAACTGGTCTGTACGTTGATATCGAGGGAACCCACCCGGGACCCATGATTGGCTACCGTGCCGACATGGATGCTCTTCCGATTCAGGATATGAAGAGCACCCCGTATCGCTCCACCACAGACGGCATAGCTCATCTGTGTGGTCACGACGCTCACACGGCAATGGCAATTGGTGTGGCAGTATACCTGAACGAGCATCGCGAACATATGCACGGAAAGGCTCGCGTCTTTTTTCAACCGAACGAAGAAGGCATCCCGAGTGGTGCTCCGCTCATGATCAGAGATGGAGTATTGGACGGCATGTCCGCCGTTTATGCCTCTCATGTTGACCCAACGGTTGAAGCGGGCCAATACGGCCTGATGACAGGCGCGGTAACAGCGTCTGCGGACCGTTTCAGAATTCGGGTCAAAGCCTCCTCCACCGGACACTCTGCTAGGCCCCACCAGTCGACCGACACGATCTGGATTGCCAATCAGATAATGGTCGCCATTTATCAGCTGGTAGGACGCGTCACCGACCCCAGAAAGCCTGCAGTGATTGCAATTTGCCGACTGCACGCAGGGGAAGCATATAACGTCATTCCTGCGATGGCTGAGTTTGGAGGAACGTTTCGATGCACGGCCAACGAAGACCGAGAAACGTTCAAAACGAGGATTGAACAGACTGCACACCATATGGGTGAAGGGTATGGAGCGGAAGTACAGGTTGATTTCGATCTCGGTGCCCCATCTGTCGTCAATGACGGCCAAATGGTAGGACATCTGCGCGAGACCATTACGGAGGAACTGGGCGAGCAGGCAATCTTCAACATTCCCGTACCGAGTATGGGTGCCGAAGACTTCGCGCACTATCTCACACACATTCCGGGAGCGCTCCTTCGCGTCGGCACGTGTGAAAGTCCTGACACCGCTTACGTACTCCACGATTCGCAGTTTGATATCGATGAGTCTGTAATGGCCACCTCTGCCGAAGTCATTTCCAAGAGCATGATCCGCTACCTTTCCGTACATGCGGCCCAATAGGGGTTAGGCTCCTCTCAGCGATGGGTCTTGGCTGGTGTAATCCACCATCTACTTTTCGTGACGGCTTCCAGGCTTCATTTTTTCGTTTTGCTGTGGACTCTCGTTTCTGCTGCATCCGGACAGTCGCTCTCTCTGAACGAATATTTATCTGCTCCCTCCGGCGGCAGCGCTGAGTTTATTGAATTGCTTTGGAGTGGCGCTCACGCCATTGACAGCGCCGATATTCTGATCAGGGACTCGCGTCCCATCTGGCGACACGTCACTGAATCAATACTGATCTCCCCGGGCGAGCTCATACTTCTGGCCCAGAATCCTGAAGACTTCTCAGACATATCTCTCGCTGGAGTGCACGTTCTGGCCCTCAGTACCTGGCCAACGCTCAACAATGGAGGAGATGCGCTGGTTCTCTCGCTCAATCAAGTCCTCGTAGACTCAACGAGTTACTCCTCCAAAGACGTTCGGCCAGGAATCTCTCGTGAGAGAATCGGTGGTTCGACTGATTGGGGATTTTCCACCGATCCCACCGGTTCGACTCCAGGTCGTTTAAACTCCCTCTCGGCAGCTGGAGAAGACTGGCCTGCCGTCCCAAGGGCGAACGAGCTCCTGATCACCGAAATAATGTTCGATCCGCTGGCTGACCCAGACGATCACATTCCTGATCAGATAGAGTTCATTGAGATCCTGAATCGATCGAATCGACCCGTGAACCTCAGACTTCTCTGGCTTTCCTCCCTTCCCGACGAACGCGGCCACGTCGATTCCCTTTCGCTGACCCCGGCAAATATCGTTCTCCAACCCGACAGCATCGCTCTTGCGTTTCGATTCGGTACTTCGACGGAGGGCGCCTGGCCGGGATCGGCGTTGCTCGATCCCTGGCCAGGCGCCCAACTTGATAACGCCGTCCTCCTCCCTACTTCGAGTAGCCTCGGGCTTTCAAACCAGGGGGAATTTATTCTGATCAAGAACGAAAACGGAGAGGTGGTGTGCGAAGCCTGGTTTTATCCGGACCTGCATCACCCGGTTGTTGGCAAGGGTAAAGGCGTATCGCTAGAGCGAGTTGGTTCAGGAATGGCACCTGACATCAATGATGTCTTCGCGTCATCCTCAAGCGATGAAGGGGCGACACCTGGGTACTTCTCAGGACTGAGGCCCAACCAAAGCCCGGTTTCGTCCGTGAGCCTCAGCATAACGCCCGCTTCGTTCTATCCAGAACATCGCGAGCTCAGCTTTCAAACCACCATCACGTTGAGAGTACCGAACAGGTCCGCGGCCCACGTCGCCGCTCTCGACGTGTACGATGAAAATGGTATCCACCGGCGGACACTCACACCGGGACGACTGTTGAGCGAGTCTATGACCGTGATATGGAACGGCAGGGACGATCTGGGAAATCTGGTTCCTACCGGATTCTATGTCATACTTGCCCGGATCATGACTGCAAACGGAAAGAGAATTCAGAGGCTCAAGCAAGTCGTTTCCGTGATCAGGTAGATTGGTCTGTGCGATATCGATAAGCCAAACCTTGCAGCTGCTCAGAGGAACAGCCGATTTCCCTCAACGTTGCAGGAGCCAACGTAGAGTTCTACACCCCAACAATCTGCTCGAACGAGGCCCAAGGCACGTCGAGAAATCCATATGAGCACAGCTGTACAGCAAGACACTGTTCAGAGTACAGGCCCTGTTTCCCTGACAGATAGGGCAGCAGAGGAAATCCGTAACATAATGTCGTCCAAGAACATACCTGATGGCTACAGTCTTCGGGTGGGTGCCAAAGGGGGCGGATGTTCGGGAATGAGCTATATCCTCGGCTTCGACAAGAAGCGAGATCACGACGTGGAATTTGAGATCGATGGAATCCCGGTCTTTATGGACAAACGACACGGCCTTTATCTAATGGGCACAATAGTCGATTATCAAGATGGGCTCGATGCCAGGGGTTTCACGTTCGAAAATCCAAATGCCACCGCAACTTGTGGCTGCGGATCAAGCTTTTCTGCTTGATTTCAGATACCTTTGTCACTTCAGTTCACTGACATTGTCTGCTCATTGTAACAGAGCGGCGCCGCTCCAATCCTATCAGTATGGAAGGTAATTTTTCAAATCGCGTCCGAGACGTCATTTCTTACAGCCGGGAAGAAGCAATTCGCCTGGGCCACGACTATATCGG
>CAZEHJ010000112.1:0-7011 GCA_964512485.1 uncultured Rhodothermales bacterium
CGTCGAGCGTTGCTCCGGTTGTCATCACGTCATCGACCAGAAGCACGTTTCTGCCGTCGACCTTCACGGCTTGAAAAACCCCGGAGACATTTTCGCGTCGTTCCTCGCCCGAGACATCGCTCTGAGAGCTGGAAAGTCGTTCACGTGTGAGGATGTCTGTTCGACAGGCCACCTTCAACTTCTTTGCGACGTGGCGTCCGAGCACATATGTGGAATCCATTCCGCGGCCAAGAATTCTGGATCGATGTGACGGAAGAGGCACGCACGCATCGATGGCGATTGGAAGGTCGCGAGTACACGATAGCTGTATCAATCTATTTCCCAGCAGGATTCCCAGACATTGTGCTGCCCACGTATGTGCTTTGTATTTCGCGGCACGATGCATGATGCGTACGGGGGAGTCCTTCCGGTAATAAAACGCGGCTACTACACGCCGGCCAGCCGGCGTCATTCCAGGCAATTCATCCTCAGGTACAATGCAATCAACCAGATCTCGCTTGCACGTAGCGCAAATGAATTTCCTTATTGAGACTCTGATTCCGCAACAAAAGCATTTCGAAGGCAGCACTAATTGCAACGCAGATTCGATCCAACCGTCTGTGTTTTTGATTTCCATAAGATTCCCGTGAAATGATGTCGAGGCTGTGCCTGATAGAGGGCGGATCGGTCGATAATGCAACACGATTGTTGTATACTCGCATCACCAAAAGGAACCAGTAAAAACGATCGTTTGACGGGGAGCTCCACACGTCATGACTACCAGAAAACGCAAAGGAATGTTGATCAAGAACACCAACCCCACGTCGGTGAAGATCAGCATGGCCACGCGCACGATCACACTGGCTCCTGGGGATGAAGAACTGGTCACAGCCGAGGAGGTGCTCGACGAAACACTTCGCGATCACCTGCAGGTTCGTGGTGTTTCTATCGTTAGACCAGCCCTTGAGGAAGAGGAAGCCGAGCTCCGCGAACGTCTCTCCTGAGGACTGATCCAAACGACTGATTTCTAATTACGCTGATTGGATATGCGGATTCTTGCGTTGGAGCCCTGGTACGGCGGCTCACACAAATCTTTTTTGGACGGACTCGTTGGCAACAGCTCACACCAGATCGACACGGTAACCATGTCGGCCCGGTTCTGGAAATGGAGGATGCATGGCGGCGCAGTAACTATGGCGCGCAAGGCCGAGAAGCTGTATGCCAACGGCGATAAGCCAGATCTCATTTTTGCCTCGAGCATGGTCAACCTTACGGCGTTTCTGGCCCTCTCGAGGGACTTTCTGGAAGGTGTGCCGGTGGTCATGTATATGCATGAAAACCAGCTCACGTACCCTCTTCCGGAAGGAAAGGAACGCGACCACACCTACGGTTATATCAACTACCTGTCGTGTCTGGCAGCAGACCATGTCCTCTTCAACTCTCAATTCCACTACGATCAGTTTGTCGAAGCGCTGCCAAGACTGTTGAGATTGTTTCCCGACTACACGCACCTGAATACGGCTCAGGAAATCAGGAAGCGGAGTTCGGTGATGCATCTTGGTCTGGATCTGAGAGGCCATGACAAATACGCATCGGCGTACGAAGGTCATGCCTGGGGACCGGGCATGAAGCCACCCATCGTATTGTGGAATCAGCGTTGGGAATACGACAAGGATCCCGAAGCATTTTTCAGACTCATGAATCGCCTCGACGATTCAGGGCACACGTTCAGGTTGATTCTGGCGGGTGAACATTTTGAAGAGCAGCCACGCGAATTCGAGAAAGCGTTCGAGCGATACGCAGAGCGCATCCTGCACTACGGTTACGCGGAAGATTTTCAGGAATACAGCAAGCTACTGCATCGCGCTGATATCGTCGTGTCGACATCGATCCACGAGTTTTTCGGTATATCGATGCTCGAAGCGATCTATTGCGGATGCCATCCCATTCTCCCGAACAGGCTTTCTTACCCGGAATTGATTCCGGAATCGTTGCACTCACCCTTGCTGCACGCCCCGATCTTGTACGAGGATGAAGAGGAACTCTTCGCGGTTATGGGCCGAATCTTGAAGGGCGAAGAACGTCCGCTTCCGGTGATCTCATTGAAAGAGATATCGGAGCACCTTGAGTGGAGCGATCACGTCAAGCATTTTGACGCGCTCTTTGAACAGGTCGCTCACTCGGGGACATCAGTAGTCGCTTAGGTGGCTCAACACGGGCCCTAAGCCGGTCGCCGAACAAGCCGGCGGCCGCGCTCCCGAGCCTACATATTGTCGACCATCGCCTGTCCAAACTCGCTGCACTTCAAAAGAGTCGCATCTTCCATCAGTCGCTCGAAATCGTAGGTGACACGCTTCTGTGAAATCGTTGTCTCGAGTGATTGGATGATCAGGTCAGCAGCTTCATTCCATCCCATGTAGCGGAACATCATTTCGCCGGAGAGAATGATAGATCCCGGATTGACCTTGTCCTGTCCCGTGTACTTCGGTGCTGTCCCGTGCGTGGCTTCGAAGATTGAGAGACCTGTGTCGTAGTTGATGTTGGCGCCTGGCGCAATCCCGATTCCACCAACCTGTGCGGCCAACGCGTCGGAGAAATAGTCACCATTCAGATTCATCGTTGCGATCACGCCGTACTCGGCAGGGCGGGTAAGAATCTGTTGCAAGAACGCGTCAGCGATCACATCCTTGATGATGATGCCGTTTGGCAACTTGCACCAGGGGCCTTCACCCATCACTTCTCCGCCGAATTCTTCGCAGGCAATCTCATATCCCCAGTCACGGAAGGCTCCTTCCGTAAACTTCATGATGTTGCCTTTGTGAACCAGAGTGACGCTCTCTTTGCCTTGCTCAATGGCATACTTGATAGCGGCGCGAACGAGTCGCTTCGTGCCTTCGGCTGATATCGGTTTGATGCCATAGCCGGTGGTATCCGGGAACCGGACTTTTGCGAATCGATCCGGGAAGGCAGCCTTCATGGCCTCGCCAAATGCGGTGGCTTCATCCGTACCTGCTTCGAATTCGATTCCTGCATAGATGTCTTCCGAATTCTCACGGAAGATGATCATATCGATGAGTTCCGGGCGCTTCACGGGTGAAGGGACGCCACTGAAATACTGAACCGGACGAACACAGGCGTACAGGTCGAGCTTCTGCCTGAGCGCCACATTCAAAGAACGGATGCCGCCTCCGACTGGCGTCGTGAGCGGGCCTTTGATCGAGACCAGATGATTTCTGATAGCCCGGAGTGTGTCTTCGGGAAGCCACTCTCCAAACTTGTCATGCGCTTTTTCACCAGCGTAGACTTCGAACCACTCGATGCGCCTTGAACCGCTGTACGCTTTTTCGACCGCGCTGTCGAATACATTTTGCGCAGCTGCCCAGATGTCGGGACCGATACCGTCTCCCTCGATGAAGGGGATAATAGGATTGTCCGGCACGTGCAATGTGCCGTCCTGCAATGTCACGTTCTGGCCGTTGGTCGGGGTCGAAAGGTGGTCGTACATATTAGTATCTTAAATAAAAAGGAATGTTTTTATAACATTAGTAAATAAACTCTGCAATGCTCGCCTGATCGGCATCAAAATCGGATGCAAAAATAGAATGCGCGAATGAATAACGTATGTAGGCGAGACCCTTCAGTTTCGAGGGTACGAGTGCTCTCAGAGGCGTCCAAATAGCGAACGAAGTCTCAACTCCCAAACTTTCCACGCTGCTTCACGCACGATGGCTTTGCTCATTTTCGAGCGGCCTTCCGTCCGTTCGGTAAAGACGATGGGCACCTCCAGGATGCGAAATCCCTTACGCCAGGCGATATAATTCAGTTCAATCTGGAACGAATATCCATTTGATCTGACGCGGTCCAGATCGATTGCTTCGAGCACTCGTCGATGGAAACACTTGAATCCGGCAGTCACGTCGTGGACCTTTATTCGAGTGATTGCGCGCGTATAGATGCCCGCACTGTAGGAAAGAATCAGCCTTGACAACGGCCAGTTCATGATTCGGACACCTTCCACGTAGCGTGATCCTATAACCAGATCTGCTTCATCCTTTTGAACGGGACTCGTAAGTCGTTCCAGATCTGCGGGATTGTGCGAAAGGTCGGCGTCCATTTCGCATACCAGCTCGTAGTCATGTTCCAACGCGAATTTGAAGCCCACGATATATGCAGTGCCAAGACCCAGTTTGCCTTCACGATGCAGGAGGTGAATTCGTTCAGGGTGACTTCGGCCAAGATTAGCCACGAGATCGCCGGTGCCGTCCGGGCTGTTGTCATCCACGACCAGAATGTGGTAATGGTGAGGAAGCCTTAATACCTGGCTTATGACCGAACCAATGTTTTCGGCTTCATTGTAAGTAGGAATGACGACGAGCGTCTGCGCCGAATGCATGTGCGCCAAGTTTTATTGCGGGCCACAGCCCTGATCACGGTTTGACCGAAACTACGATCTGTTGAAGTCAGCGTTTTGACGCAGAAAGGACAGAGTATGTTCGACAAGCTCGGGCGGGGCCTCAACACAGGGGCAGTCATGGGTCATATCGATCGTGGTCTGATATTGATCCAGGTAGGGTCCGCAGCAGGGGCACATATCCATGTGCTGCTGGAACTGAGCCCTCGTTTTTTCATTGAGTGTGCCCTCGACGTAATCGGCAAGGAACTGGTTGACCTTCTCACAATTCGGAGCAAGCCCCAGCATCACTTTTATCATGTGTACAATTTTCATGACGAACCTCTCATTCTGAAATGAGAATCCAGGAGCTTTCTCAGTGCACCGCGGGCTCTGTGAAGTCGAACTCGGACTGCTCCTGAGCTTATGTCCAGCATTTTTGCGACGTCATCTGTTGAGTATTCTTCTATGTCCCGGAGAATCACAATTGCTTTGTAATCTTCCGGAAGTTGCTCGATGGCTTTGCGCACGAGTTGCTGTCTGTCCGACAACTCCGCCATCTTCCCCGGATCCCACTCTACCGGACTGTCGACAAACATTCCGCGCGAGAAGGACGGCTGCATCCGCTCCACTTCCTGATCCTCAAGAGAACTCAGTCGTCTGGACTTTCTTAGAGATGCGCGAGCCAGATTGATGCCGATAGCGTAAAGCCACGTCGTCAATTTTGACTCTCTTCGAAACGTGTCCATTCTCTGGAAGGCCTGTAAAAAGGTCTCCTGCAGAATGCTTTGCGCCTCGTCGTCATCTCCCAGAATTCTGACGATCACCCTGAACAGGCGAGGTGATTCCTGAATCACAAGCTGTTCAAAAGCCTTCTCGTCTCCAGCCAGAAGAGCCTCCAGATCAAACGAATCCGTGGATGCAACAACATCCCTGGATTTTGAACCGGACACAGGATTTTCACCCTGATGCTGCGTCTTGGATGGTTGCATCTGAAAACTGTTACAGGTCGTAGTGAGAAGGGGATGGATCACAGAGCGTGGCATCTGCGATTTCAATTCTTGTCCGCCTAAACGACAACGGGCCCTGCCCGTTCCACATGGCGCCATAAGACCCAGATTCATCGAGCAGGTACGCGCGTTCAGCACTCCCGGCAAACCATACCACTGTGCTCTCTAATCCAGTTGAGTGCTTCTGTTCGATCATATTGGCCCTGAGCGGCCAGAAAAGCGCTTTCAATCCTTGACTTGTAATTACTTGTTATTACAACTGACGTAAAATTTGGGTTAATCGTTCGTCAAATGCGCGAGCGATGTCGTATTATCGAGGGCTTTTTGAACTTCCAGACCATCATTGAATTCTGATATGGCCAAACAGACGAGAAAGCCTGCGGCTAAAAAGGCACCGGCGAAAAAGCGAACCTCGCGTTCGAAATCTGCTGCCGAGTCGCAGAGTGACGTCATCCCGAATGAACTGTCCCTGACAGTCGATTTTGCGACCTACCCGGCAGACAAATACAACCACACCGATTGCGGATTGTCCGAGGACGAGGTCCTCGCTATGTACCGCAACATGCTTCTGCAGAGGCGATTCGAAGAACGCGCTGCGCAGATGTATGGGAAACAGAAAATTGCCGGATTCCTTCATCTGTACATCGGACAGGAAGCCATCTCAACCGGCACGGCAACGGCCATCAACATCGGACAAGATTCGGTCATCACAGCATACCGTGATCACGGCCACGGACTCGCTCTGGGCATGACCGCAAATGAAGGCATGGCCGAGATGTTTGGTAAAGTCGGAGGCTGCTCGCGGGGCAAAGGCGGATCCATGCACTTCTTTTCGAAAGAGAAAGGACTGTTTGGGGGCCACGGAATCGTGGGCGCACACGTACCGGTCGGCGTAGGAATTGCGTTCGGTCACAAGTACAAGGAGAGCGGCGGTGTTGCCATCGCTTTTTATGGTGATGGTGCGGTCGGCCAGGGAGCAATCCACGAGGCTGCCAACCTGATGTCCGTCTATGAGTTGCCGGCAATATTGGTGGTCGAGAACAATCAGTATGCGATGGGTACCGCGGTTCACCGTGCATTCGGCCAGACTGAATTCAGTCATCATTCTGTGGCATACGATGTGAAGGGAGCGGTGGTCGACGGGATGGATGTCTTCGCGGTCTGCAAGGCCATGCAGGATCACGTCGCCCTGGCCCGTGAATTCAAACCAACGATGATGGAGATTCGAACGTATCGCTATCGCGGTCACTCGATGTCCGATCCTCAGAAGTACAGGACGAAGGAAGAGCTGGAATCCAAGAAGAATGAGGATCCCATTGTTCGCCTGAAGAGCTACATCCTGGAAAACAAGATTACGACGGCCGACACGCTGGATTCCATCGACGATGACGTCAAGCAGGAAGTCATGGCCTCAGTCGAGTTTGCAGAAGCCAGTCCGGTACCCGAGCTGAGTGAGATCTACGACAATGTCTACGAAGAAGGGGATTACCCTTTCCTTTCCTGATGGTCGCCGACGCATAAATCACATTTTTATAGAATAGATAATGGCAATTTTACAGTACAGAGAAGCACTGCGAGCGGCGATGACCGAGGAAATGGAGCGTGATGAACGCGTTTTCCTGATGGGAGAAG
>CAZEHJ010000113.1:0-6851 GCA_964512485.1 uncultured Rhodothermales bacterium
GGCAGTTCCCGCAATCACCGAAGATAAATCTGCAGCGAACTCAGCAGATGCGTATCTTCCCTTTGCAACATCTGTCTGCGGTTTGGCAACTTTTCTCCATGGTGTTAATTCAGCCATTTCTTATCCTCCTAATACTCATCTAGTCCGCTTTGGCGGAAATCCTTGTCATCCTTCTGTGAGCGGTCTGCGACCTGTCCCCATGAAACGGCTAGAGTGCTGTAATTCTTAGCCTGTTCCATCATCTTTTTCTCATCACATATCTGATACAATCTGTAGGTTAGTGAACGCACAGAATCACGCTGATGGCTTGGCATGTGCCTCATGTAAGCGGCCGCCTCACTTTCACCTTTCACATCCAGTAGGCGAATGAGCCTGTGGACATGAGCCCAAGCAGGTGCGTTGACCACATCCTTAGGATTGAATGATTCTGGGTATGATTCAATCTCTGCGATTCTGACCTTTCCTTCACTGAATATCATACATCCAGATTCTTCGATTCGTTTAGGGTCTGAATTGATTGCTCTTGCTAGGACATCTAATTCCCCATAAGGTTTTGCAGTCAAATTGTGCGTTAAGAACCACCTAAAACAGGTGCGACTTTCCGCATCAATTTCATCGTCGGATTCCCCGAGGATCACTGATAATTCTTCATTGATGATTACCAAAGCTCGATGAACCGACATGTCACTTCCATCGAGATTCATCACTGCCCTGTACTTTGAAAACACACCAATCCCTGGCCCTATTGCGGCTTGAGCAAGATCAACTGGAGAAATACCACCTTTCTGCAAATCGCGCACAGCAGAAGAGAGAGAGTTTCTTAATTCTGCAATGAATTCCGTTCGCCTGATTGTAGGGGCATTAGAATCTCTAATTCTACATGTTAAGACAATACTGGATGAGAGTTTATTTGCATTCTTCCCGATGAGCTTAGCTGCTCTTTCAGTGCGGCTTGGTAATGTGGAGGTGACCACTAGGCCGGTGTCAATAATTGAACTTAGAAATGAACTCCAACCGACTGATACCAAACCATCCTGTGTTAATTCGTTTTGTTTGAATGCATAATATATCGACATCGGTTGATTTTTTGGATAATTTTCTGTAATTGACCGAAAGACACCTGATAGCCCCTGTGAGAAGTGTTCCTCAGCTTTTTTCTTACCTCCAAATCTCTCAGGTATTGCTACTAATTCATCCGATTTTGGCGTTGCGATTGTTGTGAAAATTTTTGGCCATGATGACTCTAAATTACGAACCATCCATGGATAGAAAAAATCGGATAAATCGGCATAACCAATGTTGTCATAGTATGGGGGGTCCGTGACAATAATTATTGATTCATCAGTTACACAGTTTTTCGCATCTAATTGAATTGAGTGTGAACCTGTTTTCCTAGGTAAATTTTCTACAGCTCGGGCAATTGATTCTACGTGTGATAGAAAGTTTCCTGTTGATGTACTAAATGGGTTTGTTTCAAAATAATCCCAAGTCATCTGAATCGCTTGACGTACAAATACAGGTCGGACAGAATCTCTCCCTCTGTCCCAACCAACCGCTGAACACCAGTAATCTAGACCCTTGTCAAATGCGAATGCCAAATAAGTAACAATTGTAGATGTCAAGTAATCCAATTCTGATTCACTGATGCAATTAGAGTATCTAGAATTCAAATCTGAATGGATCTTTTCCTTCATACTAGATATGGTTTCACAGAACTTTTCATTGACCATTTTTTGTCTTGAAGAAAATAAATCACAGAACCTAGTCATACCATACCTAGGTGGTGAAAACCATCGTGGTAAAGATGCCATTGGAATATCTGGGAATTCAATATCACAGTCTACATTTGCATTAATTCTGTCAGAATTGTTTGGGGTAAGAAAGACACGCTCCTTATCGCCTTTGCAAACAATCCCAAATATTTTTGACGACATTTTTCCTTCTTTCCCCATTTTCTCTACATAACTTTCATCAATAGGACTGCCACTAATCAAACAAGTAAAATTCCCTCCTCTTCCCAATTTGTTTCCACTTGCAATTCCATCGGGCGTATTCTCCCCCCTCTTCACAGTGAAAACCACCTCACCATTTTGAATTTCGTATTCGGACCAATGGTGGCGCCCCTTCTTGGCTTTGGTCAATTGAAATGTGCTACTAATTGGAGTGAATTTACCTAAGTAAGCCGGGTTGGGAGAGGGAATGGTTCTGGCCCAAAAACAACCAATGACTTCCAATTCACTCCCCACATAATTTTTCAAATCAGGCCTTTCATTTGCATCTTCTTTTGTGACAAGTCTATTCGCATATAAGTTGCCGCAAACATCATCCACTTGGCTGAATAATTCCTTGCCATATTTTCGAATTAGATTGGCGAGTGTCGTATCATTATTTCCTCCATTCGAGGCGGTGATTTTGTTGATGATTAATTGTGATCCCCCTGGAATTTCAATTCCCGCCTTTGTAATCATTACAGCAACTGGGTTCAAATCGGAACCAATTGAACGAAGTCCCAACCGCTGTGCTTCAAGAGGAATCGCACCGCCGCCACAGAAAGGATCTACGATTATAGGACCATTCGTTTGCAACCAATTGAACAAATTATCTAAATCCATTGGATTTAGTACATCGTTTGAAGGAGGCGACAAAACATCCAATTCCACACCTATATTCCGTGAGACACTCTCAGCAATCTTCCACATAGCTCTGTAAAGCAACCACTTATTGTTGCTATTTTCCCAAATTGATAATTCACGCGAAATCTGATGGAGTTCATTTCTTTCATTCTCAACAGATTGTTCATCCTTGAAATATTCAGGCCATGAACTAGGGTCATCTACTACTGTGGCAAAAATAATGGTTCTACAAGATGCTAGACGCCTCCTAGCCCAATATCTATGAAGTGTGTTGGGATGCCCATTGGTAAGGTAAGCTTCACGTTCACATTCTTTATTGATTGCCTCAAGAGGTAGTGAGACTTCGATAAGTTTCTTTCTGTATGTCATACACTCATCTCATGAAGATCCTCAGTTGCTACTCGGGACCATAGTTCCTTGAGTGGCAAGTTGAGTGATGTAGCCAATAGGCTACCCGATTTGAACCCATCCAGTGCCCCAGATGCACCAAGGTCTCGAATATAGCCTACTTTGTTGGCCTTTCCATCCACGACTTCGACAAGTGCAAGGATGAAACGCTCAGGGTGATTTAGGGCGGCAAGTGCCTCATTGCGAGTGAGTGTGATGCTGTCGGCGGAGGGATGTCGAGACTTAACCTCGATGAACCATGCTTGAGCAACATCACCAGAGCGGTCAATGGACTCGATATCATATCCAATTCCACGCTCTGCAGAGCGGTCTATTGGAGACCTACCTGCATTTGTTTCAATATCCATGACGGCTTTCATTCCAGCAGCTTCCGATGCATCCTTGGCTTCTGTATCCATCTTAGAATCGGTTCTACCTGCACCTGCCTCGGCATCATCGATTAGCCAAGATAGAGGTACGATGAGGGCTTTGGAGATGATGTTCGGTGGATCTGAGACCAGACTCTTCTCTTTCTCAATGAATTCTAATCTAGAATCACGTCGAATTCGGAGGTCTTCGGCGCGCTTCCTAGCTCTGTCTTCAGATACGTTGAATCGTTTGCCAGCACTATGTTTTTCGCGTGCAGTACGTGCCTTTGCATCCCAGTAATCTATCTCGGTGAGTAGACGTTCATTGACTTGACGAGCGACTCTCTCGCAACGCTCAATTCGCTTTTGGCGCATCTCTTCGTAATGCTGACGAGCAAGCCCCTTCTTCACCCACCGAGATACGCTTGAGGAGTCGCTCTCCCACTCTTTCAAATCAACTTTGGAAAGAATACTATCTCGGTTTGTAGTATCCCAAGTAACATCACCAGATTTCCCAGAATCCCAAGCATCGAGGTCTAGATATGGTGCGGCCCCTGCATCATGAACCGTTCCATCGGGGAGCAATTCAACATGCAATTGTCTTCGACTTGCAACCCTGAGAGAACCATCAGGAATCTCAACATGGTCACGAATAGAATGTTCAGCACTGCACAACATGCGCGGTTCAGTAGCGTTAGGATCCACGAGAATAGCACCTTCACCCAATGCTTTCCAACCATGCTTCTCAAGGAAGGCATCTGTGGTAACATCTAGGAGGGCGTGTCCTGGGCCAATCAATTCCGCTTCTATACTACTATCATCGATTCTTAATGCATTTTTATCGAAAGTAATGCGTTCATATTGTGGTGAGAGCCCGATTCTTCTACCCCTACGACGGCTCTCTTCCTGCAATACCTTTGGAACTCGCCGCACCTCAAAACGGCCCGGTTCACTCTTGCGTTCAATGATTTGACCACCAAGCCTATCGATGGCTTCACGGAAAAAGGCGGCAAGATAATGTGGTTGCAAACGACGGACTTTGGCTCTCTCCATTTGAAGGCGAATGTCCTCTACGCGATCAAGCCCCATTGCCTCGTCCTGAGTGAGTTGGTTGGCTTTGCGAATCTCCCTAATTCGTTCTAGGTCGAGGCGATCACCCATTTCTTTCTCAAAATGTTTCTTTGACTCAGGGCTGTCACCCCTTCTTACTGCATCCATCAACATCTGTTTTAGATCGGATTCGGGGAGTAGAACACCAAGGATATCGAAGACTTCGCCGTCTAGTTGCTCCTTCTCATTAGCAATCTTTTCCAACAATCGACCAAAGACCATCTCTTCGCGAGTGTCCTTGGCCATTAAGTTCCATAGATGACAAGTCTCTTGTTGGCCAATTCTATGAATTCTACCAAAGCGTTGTTCAAGCCTATTGGGATTCCATGGCAGGTCATAATTGACCATGAAATTGGCCGCCCGATGTAGGTTGATACCCTCGCCCGCCGCATCGTTGGCCACGAGAATTTCCAAGGTTGGGTCATGATTGAAACGATGCTGTATAGTCAAACGTTCTTGCCGCCGAACGCCACCATGAATGACAGCAATCTTCTGCATATTATCGGAATTGTCATCGATAATTCCCGCAATCTTGTTGGTGAGGTATTCTATTGTGGCTCGGTGTTCAGTGAAAATGATTATTTTGCGGCGATGGCCATCATCTCGAGCCATCTTGTCTGATGTGAGTAAGGTGGCGAGTTCGGTCCACTTGGAATCTGTACTCAAGTTGAGAACACGCTGAGCCTTGGTAACGAGTGCTTTCAGTTCCTCAATTTCATGTTTCAATCCAGCCACAATCACATCAGCATTATCTGAGGTTAAAACAAGGTCACCTGGGAGTAATGAAGAGATCAGGTCATCGACTGCACTTTCGTCTTCCTCATCGAAGCCAATCGAGTCTTCATCCCATTCTTCACCATCAATCATACCTTGAAGTTGAGAGGGGACTGATGATGGGATTGCAGAAAAATTTCCTTTAGCGATGGCTTCTTCAACGGCTACCAATGTATCACTGAGTTTCTTTTTACGATTTTTAAGAGAACTCAATATTGCTAGGGGACTTGAAGTGAGGCGGCGCTGGAGTAGAGTTAGAACAAAACCAACAATTGCTTTCTTTTGTCCTGTGAGTTGTGCTGCCTTGTTGAATTGTGTTGAGACATAATCTGTTACCGAATCGTAGAGATCTCTTTCTGCAGGAGACAATGTGAATGAAAGTGTGTGAGCCTCACGCCGGGAAAAGAGTGGTTTGCCATCGAATTTGTACAATTTTTCCTTGACTTTCCGCCGCATAATGTCACTGATTTCCGGACGGCCCTGATTCTTTCGTTTCTTACCTCCACCAGCCGCCTTCTCGAATCTATCACTATCCAACAGACGAAGCCATTGTTGGAACTCTTCATCCTTGCCATTGTGTGGGGTTGCTGTAAGAAGAAGGTAATTCACTGCAGCTTTTTCTAATTCCATTCCCAATTTGAATCTCTTCGATTCCTTTGCTTCACTACCAAAGATACTGACTGACATCTTATGCGCTTCGTCAACAATAATCAAATCCCAAGTGTGACTACAGGCGGCCCTGATGAGTTCTTCATCCATTTTGAGCATGTCAAGACGTGCGATGCAAATGTCATGTCGCGCAAACGGGTCTCCATCTGGTGCTGATTCAACATGAGCACGGGAGATAATTTCTGATTCCAATCCGAATTTATCGAGCAATTCTTCCTGCCAATTTGCAACAAGGCTGCCAGGCGCTACAATCAAACAGTGGCGCAACAACCCTCTAATCTGTAGTTCACGGATGTACAACCCGGACATAATGGTCTTTCCAGCACCAGGGTCATCGGCCAGCACATAACGAAGATCGTATCTTGGTAGAAGACATTCGTACACTGCTTCAATCTGGTGAGGTAATGGTTCTACCTTAGAACTGTGAATTGCCATAAAAGGATCATAAAGGCTAGCAAGTTGGATTCGGCGGGCTTCAGCGGCAACTTTGAACAGATTTCCATCTGCTCCAAAACCACCTTCGTCTTCATCAGAACCACCAACGGTTTCGATATTGTCCCAATCTCCAGGATACATCATTCGTGTTTGTTGTTGCCCTTCTCTTCGACGATATGTTAACTCACAGATATCATCATCCCATTCATTCATTGTGATTGTCACAACCTCTCCAGGTACGAGGCCGGTTACCCGTGTTCCAACCTTAAAGTCAGATGGTGTAATAGGGTCCACAATTCAGGCGGGTGTATCGTCATACATGAATGCTTCATCATTGTCCCATGTATGTTACGATTAGAATAGAGTTCAATCCACTGTTCTGGATTAGGTAGGAGCATAGGCTACCCTGTGCTCAACAAACAGAAACTTTTCTTCAAGCGAAGAAAGCAATAGCGGCATTACTCACAAGCCCCAT
>CAZEHJ010000114.1:0-3155 GCA_964512485.1 uncultured Rhodothermales bacterium
TTATCCACAATTGGTAGGTTTGCTTGATTGTAATTCCCCAACTAAGTACTGTTAGGGATCGCCTTTATTTCCTACCTACAAAATCGTGTGGATATGAACGCTATGCTACGTTTAAAAGGCCTGGCACTTGCCGTGACCCTGCTGTTTGCGGGATCTGCTTTTGCCCAGGTAAATGTTTCAGGTACGGTGACAGACGCCGATACCGGTGACGCTCTTCCAGGCGCCAACGTCGTTGTTGAAGGAACGATGATGGGAGCCGCAACTGACCAGAATGGTCGTTATACCATCAGCGGTGTTCCTTCGGGTACCCATACCCTGACTGTTACTTTCATCGGTTACGATGAAGGTTCAAAGGTCATCACTGTCCGCTCCTCGGATGTGACTGCTGATTTCCGGATGGCTTTTGCAAGCCAATCTCTTGAGGCGCTCGAGGTCTTTGCCTCTCGCGCCGTGGATCGCAAAACACCTGTCGCGTTCACCAACGTGGACAAAGTGCAGGTTCAGCGCGAACTCGGATCCCGTGACGCTCCGCTTGTCCTCAACACAACTCCTTCCGTATATGCTACGGCTCAGGGTGGTGGTGCTGGTGATGCCCGTGTGAACGTTCGTGGATTCAACCAGCGCAACGTGGCCATCATGATCAACGGTGTTCCTGTCAATGACATGGAAAACGGTTGGGTCTACTGGTCGAACTGGGACGGTGTTGGTGATGCTACATCATCAATTCAGCTCCAGCGCGGTCTTTCTGCTGTAAACCTCGCAACGCCTTCTATTGGTGGAACGATGAACATCATCACCGATCCATCACAGAATACCCGTCAGGTATTGGCCAAACAGGAAGTCGGCAACGACGGATTCCTGAAATCAACGGTATCCCTTTCAACGGGTCTCATTGATGGCAAATATGCATTCACCGTTTCTGGTGTTCGCAAGACGGGTGACGGCTACTACGATGGTACATGGACTGATGCGTGGGCCTACTACGCAGCAGCAGCATGGAACGTGAACGACAAACATCGTCTCGATTTCTATGCCGTTGGTGCTCCACAGCGTCACGGACAGAACCTCTATCGTCAGAACATCGCTGCGTACGATCACGAGTATGCTACCGAAGTGTTCAAAGACGAAGGACTATCTGATGCAACCATCGCGGACATCCTCGATACGTTCCCCGAAGCAGGTCGTCGTTGGAATGAAAACGTCTCTCCAGTCTCTGAGTCATACGGCGAATCCGCCAATGACGGTTGGGGCCAGGTAGATCGCAACGACAAAGGTTTCCTGAACGAACGTGAGAACTTCTTCCACAAACCTCAGCTGAATCTGAACCACTACGCTCAGATCTCTGACAAATCCCTCCTCTCAACCGTTCTGTATTACTCAGGCGGTAAAGGTGGTGGAACCGGAACGAAGAGCTCACTCGTTTGGAATTACGACGGTCCTTCTCGTGTCATCGATTACGATGGAACGATTGCCCGCAACCAGGCCAACGGTCAGTCTCGCGGCATCCTCCGCAACAGCCACAATGTCCAGTGGACGATTGGTGGTATTTCCAAGTTCAAGCACGAAGTCAATGAAAACGTAACTGTTGAAGTTGGCGTCGACTGGCGGACAGCTGAGATTGAGCACTACCGCACGGTTCGTGACCTTCTCGGTGGCACCAGTTTCCAGCGTTTCGACAGTGACTTCTGGGGCGGCGGTGGAAAAGCCCTGCAGCCAGGAGACAAGTTCGACTACAACAACACGAACACGGTCGATTGGCTCGGCGCGTTTGCCCAGGGTGAGTACACCAAAGATGCCCTTTCCGCGTACGGAATGGCTGGATACTCATTGGTCAAATATACCTACGAAGATCTGTTCAAGGATGATGGTACAGGCAGCACATTCCAGACTGAGTCTGACAACATCGGTGGCTACCAGGTCAAAGGTGGAGCTTCCTACGCAACGAACGACAACCTCTCGGTTTTCGCCAATGCAGGTCTCGTGTCTAAAGTGCCGATCTTTGATGGCGCTATTGATGACATTACCGGTACGCTGAACCCCGATCCGCAGAATGAGCAGTTCATCGCTCTCGAAGCTGGTGGCACGTTCCGATCAACGGATCGCAAGTTCGCTGGTAAAGTCAACGTTTACCACACCACGTGGAATGACCGAACGATCACTCGTTTCGTGACTGAACTTGACGGCGACGATGGTCTCATCAACATCTCCGGCTTGAATGCACTGCACACCGGAATTGAAGGTGAGTTTGCCTACCAGCCGCTGGATCTCGTCCGTTTCGACGTTGCCGCATCAATGGGTAACTGGAAGTACACGGATGACGTTTCAGCCAAATACACGCCGGATCAATCAGATCCTGCAACGCAGACCGATGTCAATCTGTACGTCAAAGATGTTAAAGTCGGTGACGCACCTCAGACGCAGTTTGCATACGCAGTGACGTTCTTCCCTGTTGATGGCGTATACGCCAAGTTCACAGGTCGTTCGTACACAGATTACTTCGCAGACTTCGATCCAACGAGCCGCACTGATGCAGCTCAGGCTGGTGAGCAGGTTTGGGAAGTACCGGCGTACAACGTATTCGACCTGAGTGTTGGTTACGACATCCCTCGCGATATGCTGGGCGCTTCACGTTTCGACATCCGGATCTTCGGAAACGTCTTCAACGTGTTTGACAGCCTGTACATCCAGGATGCAACGAACAACTCCCGCTTCAATGCTTACCGTGGCGATGGCAACAACGCCAACACGGTTGACGATGCGGAAGTATTCTTGGGTCTCCCAAGAACGTTCAACTTTGGAACGCGTATTACCTTCAAGTAAGAGAGATAACCTCTCTTTCGTTTGATAATTTCAAACTGCTTGCAGAGAGCGGGCCGGTCGTCGAAAGACGACCGGCCCGTTTTCTTTGTATCAACCTTTGATCATGGTTTGAGGCAGCTGAATTGTAGCGACGAGCACGGTGGCGATGGCGATGGCGATGGCGATGAAAGCGAGAGGGCCCATCTTTTGGGGCACACAAATTGGGATGAGGGCACCAATTTTACCATTTCGCCCTGTCGTTCCATAGAATATCATAGTAAACAAGATATGCTTCTTCCGTTTTGCTCGTTTGAATTCCATGGTCCGCCACATACTTCTTCTGCTTCTCTGTTCTT
>CAZEHJ010000114.1:3255-6451 GCA_964512485.1 uncultured Rhodothermales bacterium
GAAAATGCTGTTCCCATGGACCTGAACACCATATTTGATATTCAGTCTATGACCAAGCCCGTGGTGGCCACGGGTATTTTCAGGCTGGCGACTCAGGGTCTTCTCGACCTCGATGATCCGATATCCAAGTTTATCCCGACGTTTGCACCTCATTCGACGACCATTCGTCAAGCGCTCACCCGTACCGATGGATTCACATCCTCTCCCATCAGCCGACAAAACTATTCCACATTGATAGAAGCAGTTGATGACCTGGCCCGAATCGGTCCGAACACCGTACCCGGATCTGTTTTTTCACGAGATCCCACGGATACGATGACTCTCGGAGCGGTGATCGAACACATAACCGGCCTCTCTCTGGACGAGTATCTGGGAGAAGAGATTCTCTCTGCGCTGGGTATGAACGGGCAGTCCTACCTGCACCTCAATTCCGGATCGGCGTGGCGAGCAGAAATGAGCTCGGTATACCAGCGATTTGGAGGCCAGACCGGTGATTTCGTCAAGGTGTGGTCTACGGACATGCCTTCGATCTTTACCTACTTCCCTGCGGCCGCCGGCATTTATTCAACTACTACGGAGTATGCCAAATTCCTCCAATTCTGGATGGATCGCGGCAATATCGACGGTGTGCAGTTCATCGATGAGAAATACGTGGACGAGGCGCTCATACAAGAACCGTTGAGCACGGCACTCTCCACTTCATATGGCACCACCCCATACGGCTTGCATTGGGATCTGGGACCCGGCGTACTCCGCCCGGGAACCGGAATCGCTTCATATGGGCACCCAGGTGGATTTGGCACCATCGGTTGGATCATACCTGAAAAAGAAATACGAGTGCTGTATTTCACCCAATCCTGGGGAGGACAAACCCACTTTCAATTCGTCGAGGAAGTCATTCGATTGATGGGCAACTCCTGACCCCTCTTCCGGTCCGGTTGTGATCTCAAGGACATTCAGGACACCCTACGCGATATCCCGTACCTGCTGAAATGCCGGATTCGCACTGTCTTCTATCGCATCGTGAACCGTCCGGGATGAGAAAACGACGGCGGCAACAACGATGGCCAGCACGGAAGGGATGATGGTCCATTCACTCGGAGATACCGCCTCCAAGATTCCTTCCGGAAGAAACTGGAAGACAAAACAGATCACCATGAATCCGACGAGCAGACCTCCACCCAATAGCCGAATGCCGGGAAACATGGACTGTGTTGCGAGGGAGATGTTGGAGGCTCCTTCCGACCTCAGTTTTACGAGTCTGTCCATGGACAAACGTGAGGAAGAACTCACGACATCCCGAAAAGCTTTGACGCTCAAAATCAGCATGAGTAGGGCCATTCCGACTAAAAACACAGTTCGCAATCGCAATCGACGGGAGTTCAGTGCCAACTGATTGCCTGCCACCACCAGCGGAGTAAAGGCAATATCCGCATTGACTGCGTCGACCGATTCCCTCACTGCAGCTGACACCTGCTTTACATCCGCTTCAGAATCGATATAGAATGTCGGGCTCAGCATGCCGTACCTCCAGAACCAGACATACATCAAGGGGTGATTCTTTGAAAGGGCATTTCGAGAAATGTGGTTTTCAACGACACCGATGACGGTTAATTCGGTCCCCCGAATTTTCGTTTGAATCTGTTTGCCCACCGCAGACTGGCCTGGCCACAGATTATCCGCCAGCGATTGATTTATGATGACTCCCTTTGATCTTTCATCTCTGGACACTTGATCGAAATCCTGACCTTCCAAAAAGGAGACATTCATCACTGATAAGAAGTCCGTCCCAATCTTCGCCAGATGAGTCGCCGACTCACCTGAAATGGTTTCATCCTTTCCGATCACGTCGATCATTCGGTCATTGGTCCGCTCATCCGGAACGAACGAAGCAATCGAAAACGCCGTCAATGACTCGCGCTTGTCCAGCTCCTGGGAGACCCTGATCAGTTGTGCAAACTGCTCGTCCTGCGTGCCCTCAACCGCTCCGAAATGAAGCGAGGTCACAAATGAATCCAAATCCAGATTTGAACCCAGTGCCCTGAATTGAAGATCTGACTTGACCGCATCGACGGCCAGCGCCAGAACGAAGAGACAAACACCGCCAACAACTGCAACCGACCATGACGAACGCTCGGAACCACGATTGGTCTGCTCTCTCGCTTCCATGCCGCGGAAGCGAGCGATCGCGATTGCAGACAATTGAAGGAATCCAAAGATGATCGATGTAATTATCACGGCACCAGATATCAGTCCCACGAACACTCTCGGAGTGATTTCCAGAATGAACAATCTGGATTCGGGACCGAGAATGACGGGAGCCAGAAAAGGAATTGCCGAAGCGGCCAGCACTGCCGAGAATAGAATTCCGAGCAGCAGCCCAGCGATGCCGACGTCTTTTATCCGGGCACCGAAATGCATTGAGAGAGCCAGGCCCACCAGTCCGAACACCATCATATACAGCCACAACTGGTGTTTCAGAGGGCCCGCGTATACGTCCGTAATGGATTGCAAAAGCCACGTATAAGAATGGCTGGAATCGATTCGCTCTTTGAAATACGTATTTGCCGATGTGGCGCTGAACCCGTTCTTAAGTCGAGCCGCAATTAAAAATGACGCCTGCTCCGCGTACTGGTACCTACTCCTCTCGAGCTGAATGAACACATCCGTCGGCGAGTACATCTGAAAACTCGCCGGAAGTATTCCGGTGATTCGAAAGGATCGCCCGTTGATTTTCAGGGTCTTACCCAACGTGCCACTGGCACCACCATATTCTGAATGCCAAAACTCCTCGCTCAGAATCACGGCTGGTAAGCCCGTCGATGCGATCCGTGAATGATCTCCTGCCATGTCGCTGAATAGAGCTCCATGCAGGGCATTGACGCCATGAGTTTTGAAGTAGTTTTCTGAGACTTCTTTGAAGCGGATTTTTCGCGCAGGCCCGTTAGCCTTAAGCGTTGCCGTTTCGTAGCGTGCAGCCGTCACGCGATCGAATACCTCGCTTTCCGATGACAACAGATCAAATTGTTCGAGCGTGTGGTTGTTGGACCAGGAACCATCTGGCATCTGGTGATGCACAAGATTCCAGTTGCCCTGCGCGGGAAATGTGCTCGGCCGCTTCACCAGCGCCGCGTGGGACAGAAAAAGTATGGCGATCAGCAACGCACAACCAAGTCCATACATTCCAGCATTCGTG
>CAZEHJ010000115.1:0-6430 GCA_964512485.1 uncultured Rhodothermales bacterium
CAGTACCTCCTCCATTCTTGTTGATTCTACCGGAGTGGTTTGGTTCAACAATGGAAGTGAACTCATCAGATATGATCCCAAGTATGACGTGCCGGGAAGTAAACTTTTTGATGCCCACGTTGCAGAAGTGAAACAGAATTCGACTGGCGAGGTGCTATTTCACGGAGTACATCGTTCTGAAAGCGGCGGTATTGGATTGGTTCAGCCGGAATGGGCAGTCCCAGTCCTTGATTACGAGGCACGGAACTTGTCGTTTGCCTTCTCTGCCACAGAGTTCGTGAACCCAGAAGCCGTCGAGTTCAGGTACAAAATTGATGGCTCTTCAAATCCCGAATGGTCAGAATGGACGAGCGATGCCGAAACATTAATTTCAAATCTCAAAGAGGGTGAATACACCCTCCGGGCACAAGCAAAGGATGAAATTGGCAGATTGAGCGGCGAGACGGCATATTCTTTCGTGATTTTACCACCATGGAATAGGACGGCGTGGGCTTACCTGATCTATTGTGTACTCGGGATGGCGGCGCTGTTTTCTGCAAAGAAATACGTTTTGATGCGTCGCACTCATAAAATGGCGGAAGAACAGGCCAAAGAACTAGAACGAGAAAGGGAAGTGGTCAAAAGGCTTTCCGATGCTAATACTCGATTGACTCAGGCCAACAAGCTCAAAGATGAGTTTTTAGCTTCAACGTCACACGAACTGAGAACACCACTGACAGCGATTCTTGGATTTACCAGCGTGCTGAAAGAAGAGATTCCGCAAGACGCTGAGTACCGTGAGTTTCTGGATATCATCGAAGAAAGTGGTGTTCGACTGATGGACACACTTACGTCCCTGCTTGATTTGGCCAAGCTGAGAGCAGGCATAATGGAGATCAATTTGGAGACGTTTAATGTCTATACGGCCTGTTTTCAGGAGATCGTTCAGTTCCAGGAAGCGGTCCAGAGCAAGAATCTCAAGCTCAAGGTCGCCCTTCCAGAGACCCCGACATACGTATCTGCAGATAAACGAGGCTTGTCACGAGTGTTATATAATTTGGTTGGAAATGCCATTAAATTCACTGACGAAGGCGGAGTTACGATTGAATTCAACAGCACCTCGGAAGGCGTAGAACTTCACATTCGGGATACCGGCATCGGTATTGATGAGGAGTTCCTTCCAGACCTTTTCGATGCGTTCATTCAGGAGTCAGACGGACTTTCACGAACACACGAAGGCACCGGTCTTGGTCTAGCAGTTTCAGCAGGGATTCTTCATCTCATGGATGCTTCGATACGTGTCGAAAGTCGTAAGGGAGAGGGAAGTGACTTTGTTATTCTCCTGCAGAAGGCAGAAGCTCCTCGCAGAGGTCCAATAGCAATTCGCGGATTTGGATCGGGAGCGAATTCCTAGCAATCGTTGCCCTTTAAAATCGCGTCCCTCGCGGAAAGAGTGGTTGTGTCAAGTGAGAGTAAATCACGTTCACGGAACGCCCTTGTGCGGCAGAATACCTCCCGAGGGCACCCCACCGGGGGCTTTTGAAAAATTGACCCGACATCAAAATTGTTTCGTCTAGAGGTCCTTGGAGTGGAATGATTTTCGGATATTCCCGTGGTTAATTAAAAAATGGACTCTAGATGCGTCTTTTTCGAGCCTTCCGATTTCTCTTGGTGATGGTGGGATACAGCTTGCACATGATGTGGGCTGGGCGCGCGCTGAAAGCGCGCGCCTACAATTCGTTCGTAGCAACCCGGCAGCGAATCGCTGCTCGAAAACTGATCCAAGGCCTCAGAATCACAACCGAGGTCAAAGGAAGTGTTCCCGAAGACCTGGCGACGCTTATTTCACCAAATCACATAGGGGCGCTGGATCCGTGGATTGTTGCATCCCACTTTGACGTGGCGTTTGTGGCGAAAGCTGAGATGGGAACCTGGCCGGTCATCAAGACGGTGACCAAAGCAGTTGCCATCATATTTGCTCACCGCAAAAACGTGATGAAAACGGCAGAAACGCTGAATGAGATTCAGGAACGAATGAGATCGGGCGTTTCAGTTCTGGTTTTCCCCGAGGGAACGACGTCAGACGGCACCGATCTTCTTCCATTCAAAACTACGGGCTTTCAAGCCATTGTCGGGATGGAAGACGGCTTTGTCATTCCAGTCTACTTCCATGTTCGCAAAATCAATGGGGAAATGGTCGATATCAATTCGCGAAAGACGGTTACGTGGCACAGTGGTCAGGACATGTTCGAAAATATCTGGGACCTGCTTGATCTGGGCCCACTGCACTATCTAATTCGAATCGGTTCTCCGATTCCCGCGGCAGGGAAGAATCGCAAAGAATTGGCTTTTGAGACGCGCGAAGCGGTGCGGGAATTGATGCAACAGGAACTTCGTGAGATCGTACGCCCCGCAACAAATGGACGGGGAAGTACAATAAACGTGGATACTGAAACGTCAATTAGGTCAGCAAGTATTGAGGGCGCACTCGATAGTTCGCTTGATTACTCGAAACGAAACGAATCGCATACGGTTGGCACTCAATAGACAGCAGCGGATCACCCGTCTGAGCAAAACGGGTGGGTTTGCAATAAGCGGCCTGTGAAAACCAGCACAACGAAACACTTGAAAGAGCAAAACAACAAAGCGAGCATCAATAAGATCGGACTGATCATCGTCGGATTGTTGTCTGGAATCCTGTTGACTCTCTGGTTCGGAGGCGGTTTTTCTGACGACGGTTTTGCTACTGAAGTCACTCGCAAAGTTGAGTTGGGCTCGGATGCATCTTCGGGGGTTGTAAGAATTCCAGAAGTGGAAGTGCCATCTCAGTATCTCGATGTCATGTCGATGAATGAGGTATTCAAGGCAGTGTCCACGAGTGTTACGCCGACGGTTGTTTTCATTGAAGTCGAAAGCATGGGTCGCGCCGGATCGGTCTTTTCTTTCCGTCAGGACAATCAGATGCAGCGCTCGCAGAGCCTGGGAAGCGGTGTGATCATCAGCGATCAAGGCTATATCGTGACCAATAATCACGTCGTCGACGGAGCTACAAACATTCGGGTGACCCTTAATGACAAGCGCGAATACGATGCGCGAGTGATTGGTGCAGATCCGACGACTGATCTTGCGGTTATAAAAGTAGATCCCAGTTCTCCCATTCCCGTCATTGCGCTTGGAGATAAAGAAAGTGTTCAAGTCGGTGAATGGGTATTGGCCGTAGGAAATCCGTTTCGTTTGACTTCGACAGTTACAGCCGGAATCGTGAGCGCAACGGGCCGAAATGTCGGAGTGATCGTCGACGATCTGGGTATTGAGAGCTTTATTCAAACAGATGCGGCCATTAATCCTGGTAACTCGGGTGGAGCATTGGTGAACCTCCGAGGCGAGCTTGTCGGAATCGCGACGGCCATCGCCACCGAATCCGGCTCATATGAGGGCTACGGATTTGCCGTACCGGTAGACTTGATGGAGCGAGTGGTTCGAGACCTGATCATGTATGGAGAAGTGAAACGTGGATATCTTGGCGTCTCAATCCTGCCCATGAATGCTGAAGCAGCCAGCGAACTGGGACTTGATTCCGTTCAGGGTGTGTACCTGCAAAATGTCCAGCGCGGACTGGCAGGTCACGAAGCTGGTCTGCGAAACGGAGATGTTTTGCTTTCGATCAACGATCGGAAAATGACAGAGCCGAACGAGCTTCAAAGTGCTATCGCGCTCTTTTCTCCGGGCGATGTCATACCGGTAGAGGTGTGGCGCGACGGACGAAAACTGGATTTTGATGTCACGCTCAAGGGTCGAGAAGATCCTGGATATGCCAACTGGTTGTCAGAGATGAACAGGCCGGCACCTGAGCGGCAATTCGTGGAGCCTCAGATTCCGGATGACATGATTACAACCCTGGAAGAATGGGGCATCGGAGTCGCAAATCTGGATGTGCGTACGAGGCAGCGATTCCAAGTTGCTCACGGGGTCTATATAACGTTCGTAAGAAACAACACACCATTCGGTCTGGCAGGTGTGGAGCGTGGACTTGTGATCACAGCCGTAAACGACGTACCAGTATTTAATGTCGATACTCTTCGAGATGCTCTTGAAGGAGATGAAACGGTATTGATAAGAGCTGCGAAATCTGATGCTTCGACAGTGTTTTACGAAGTCGAGAGATAGCAGTCACGAATTTCGCAAGCAGTATTCGCCATCTGAATGGGCAAAATGCTCTCGTTTAGTGTATTTTAGGCGTTCTTGCAGGCTTTGGAGCACGGCACAACGCTGCGTAACACCAGGATTGGTCAAAAAAAGTGGACCCAACTGGATTGTGCTTTTGCACCTAAGTCCGCTCAATGAGTGATCTCGTCAACCAGTATCCGAATCTGAATCGCCATGATCCGCTATTTGACCGCCGGTGAGTCGCACGGTGAAGCACTCATCGGGATAGTTGAGGGTGTACCAGCTGATCTGCCCTTGCTGGCTTCGGATATCAACACCCATCTGGCACGCCGGTGGCTGGGATTCGGTCGGGGAGGCAGAGCCAAACTGGAAACGGATCTGGTTCATTTCTACTCCGGAGTTCGATTTTCGAAGACGATGGGAAGCCCGATCGCTCTGAAGCTTGACAACGCGGCGTACAAAAAGGATAAGTCGGGGTGGCCGGACGTCATGTCCGTGGATGGTTCGGGAGAAGGCATAGACCCCATCACGTTACCTCGACCAGGACACGCAGACTTGACGGGAGTTCAGAAATACGGCTTTGATGATATCAGGCCTGTGATCGATCGATCGAGCGCACGCGAGACAGCGATGCGGGTTGCGTGCTGTTCGATAGCAAGAAAACTTCTCAGTGAACTCGGAATTCAGATCGGAAGTCACGTGACACGCATCGGTGAGGTGGGGTATGATTCTCCGGCCGATTATAGCGAACGGCTGGGTTCTCTGGTTGGAAATGGCGCGGAAGCTGTCAACGAGATCGCCGATCAAAGTGAAGTACGCATGCTTGATGCTGAGTTAAGCAGTCGGTGTGTCGAACACATCAAAGAGGTAAAGAAAGAAGGGGACAGCCTTGGTGGGGTGTACGAGGTAATCGTGACTGGTGTGCCTGTCGGCCTCGGTTCGTACGTTCAATGGGACCGGAAGCTGGACGCTTTGCTTGGCCGAGCCGTCCTGAGTATTCAAGCTCAAAAAGCCGTTGAAATTGGAGATGGTTTTGATGCTGCGAGAGAACGGGGATCAAATGTGCACGATCCGATCGTGGCGGATGATTCTTCATTCTCACGAACCCGGAACCGTGCAGGTGGCATCGAAGGCGGGATGTCAAATGGTATGCCGATTGTGGTCCGGGGATTTATGAAACCGATTCCGACCTTGATCAAACCTCTCGGTACGGCCGACATCAAGACGGGAGAATCACAGCCTACTCGATACGAGCGAAGCGATGTCACCAGCGTGCCTGCCGCGTCGACCGTCGCAGAGGCCGTCGTAGCCCTGGAGATCGCAAACGCCCTGCTTGAAAAATACGGTGGTGACAGTCTCGGTGAGATTCGGAGTCGCCTCGGTCGATAAGGGCCCGGAGTTCGAAAGAAGCGAATCCTCGATTCTGGAGTAAGTAGCCCGAATACGATCAATTTCTCAGACTCAATCGCAAGAGTTATCTCCGAACGAATTGGATAGATATAATGTGGAAAAATCCATTCGAAAAAACTCTTTTGATGTGGATAATTATTTCTTGTTTTCAATCGCGAATCCGTCAGAAAGTCTCGTTATGTTACAGTAGAAGTTTCTGTCAGCCGCCCACCGGCGCAACAGACCTATAGAGCACTCGACTACTGTTACCGAAAATCTGATGCAAAATCGTCCTTCCTTTCAGCCGCGCTATCAGCACGGTGCCCAGGCGGGTGGTACATCTGCAACTCCTGTTCAAGGAGCGCAAGGTGTGCCTTCTTCGTTTTTGCCAGACTACTCAGGTGATGGTCACGGAAGAGCCTTGAATGTTGAATTGGCTCCCGGCCAGATTTCGGGAGACGGACACGGCGGCTTGGTTGAAGAACAGCAGCCGGTATGGTCGGGCGATGGACGTCGTCATGTGGCCAATCCTATGATGCCGGTCTGGAACTCAAGAACTGCTCGCGCAACTCACGATATGAGCGGAGCCGAGCAATCTGTGGCTCGCGTGACGGCCCCCCAGGGCGATGGCCAGCGAGCCACGGCGATCAACCTTTCAGATGAGCTTGTGATGAACGTAAACGTTGAGGCTTCAGAACCGGACAATTCGATCGATCTGGACAAGTCGCCAGCTTCAGAGACATGGAAGCTTGTCGCGCTGGTCGTTGTCTTTCTGGTCTGGATTTCAACCGCAAGCACGCTTCTATTTCTATACATGGATCGCTACCTGTTTCCGTAGGCGACCTCAAGCGGAATTCATCGGGCAGCAATGATAGACATCGTTGTTGCCTTTTTT
>CAZEHJ010000116.1:0-6394 GCA_964512485.1 uncultured Rhodothermales bacterium
GCCATTTTGGCTGATTCTGGGCGTTTCTTGAGCTTCAGCATGCTGATGATGCCGAATATGGGACCCGGAATCAGGAAGAGATAGGCGTACTCGTAGCCGATCGTTTCGATGAGCGTCGGCATGGCCTGAAGCGTAACGAGCGTGAGCAGGAAGCCGAGGCTGGTCTGTACCTGGAGTGCGGTGCCGACGTAGCTGGAGTCCGCAAGTTCTGAGACAGCAGCACTGAACTGTGCTGAATCGGCGACGACGGCCAGGCCCCAGATGAGGCAGACGAACGTCAGCAGGTAGGGCTGATTGAAAAAGAATCCAACGAACACGCAGCATAGGCCCGAGACAGCCAGCGCAATACTTGTGATCGTGGTGCGACCGATTCGGTCTGCCCAGATACCCGCAACGTATGAACCCAGTCCACCGGCTACGAATATTCCGAAGGCAGCGTAGCGGGCGTAATGATCTGGGAGATCTGCGTTTTGATAACTGACCAGCAACATGATGGGCGCCCAGGCCCACATGGCGTAGAGCTCCCACATGTGGCCGAAATAGCCGAAGTTGGCCAGGCGGGTGGCTTTGTCTGTCAGGCCAGATGTGGCGTGACGCCAGTTGAAGCGAGATGCCTTTCCAAGATGCGGACCCGACTGAATCCAGAACCATGCGATGATGGAAGCTGCGAGTGCCTGGATTGATGTGCCATAGAGCACGATGCGCCAGGGCGGAATGCCGCTCGCTCCGGTCGAGAGGGCATTGAGCAAGTGCGGCATTCCTGATCCGATGACCACCGCCCCCACGAGGAGCCCGATATACTTACCCAGGTCTTCCTTACACCACGAAGCGATGATTTTCATCGCCGGAGGATAGACACCTGCCATGGCGGCGCCCGTCAGAAAGCGAAACGTGATAGCCGATGTGGGCTCGGTCGAGATGAGCGGGATGAGTGCATTGACGACAGCGCCGAAAAGGGCGCTGACGGCAATGAGCTTGGGCGCTGAGTATTTGTCTGCCAGATTCAGGATGGCGCTCAGCAGCGCCCCGACGACGAACCCGATCTGCACGGACATAGTCATCCAGGCCTGCAAGGCGGGGGAAAGGGACCACTCATCGGTGAGTTGGGGAATGACCGCGGACGCAGAAAACCACAGCGAAAGCGACAGGAGTGTCGCTATCGAGAGGAGTGCGATGTTGCGGTTCTTCATGCGGATCGGCCTGTCGGTAGATGGCCGAAAGTACGCTTTCTTATTCAGAGCCGAAAACCATTCTGTAGACCGGCCTGATGATCACGAACTGCTGGCGTGCACCAGTTGCATCGGGACTCTCGTCTGTCCCGTGATCATGCGGTGCATGGGGCACTTGTGAGCAATGATTTCGATGCGCTTGAGTTGCTCCTCTGTCAGATCGTCACCGAAAATGGTGACTTTGGTATCGATCACGTCAACGAGACCTTTGAAGCCTTCGGGTAGCGGATCGGCAGTCCATTCCGCGGCCTTCACGCGGGAGCTTTCCAACTCAACACGAACGCCATCCATGGGCCACCCCTTGCGGTCTACATACATACGCAGTGTGATCGTGATGCAGGCAGCAAGCGATGAAAGAAGTAAATCTGAGGGTGTAGGGCCCGTGTTTCCGCCACCTTTCGACTCAGGCTCGTCTGAAATGAATGCGTGTCCATTGGCCACCACTTTCGTGAGGTAAGCCTCCCTGCCAATTTCAGCTGAGACAATGGAGTGCGCAGGATTGCTCTTTTTGTTACTCGTATTCAACGTAATGTTGGCTTGCATGCTTGATGGCCTGCTTCTGGCGAATGGAATATCGCTGGCGAAAATACCCCCGTATCAGCGCCTGGCAGGTAGGCTGAGTTGAATCGAGGGTGTGGGCGTTACACGTACAGCCCTTCAAGGCGCCCAAAAATAGAAACGGGGCGGCGACCTTGGCGATTTTCAATCGCCTGTCGCCGCCCCGTCGAGCCGTGAGGCCCATAGAACTGTTAGCGGCCCGTTGGGCGCTGTACCTCAACCTGTGGAAGAGGCTTGCGGGGGAGCTTCTCGTCACGCTCGGACGTGTGATAGGCAAACGCAGCGATGATGGTCGCGGCCTGTTTCATGTCCTCAGGAATCATGTGATCGTAGTTATCCATGTTGGAATGGTGCGTTCTTGGGCTGTACGCAATACGATCCTGAATGAACTGGAAGCCCGGCAGACCGACACCATCAAATGCCAGATGGTCGGTGCCGCCTGTATTGTTGATGGTCAGCGTTCCTGCACCGAGATCCTTGAAGGGGCGCAACCACTGACGGAAAATGGGCCCTACGCCTTGATTACCCTGCATGTGGACGCCACGGATCTTGCCCGTGCCGTTGTCCATGTTGTAGTAGGCGGAAAACTTGTCATAGTCCTCGTGGAATTTTGTTGGGGGCTGCCCCCTTCCACCGGACTCGGCAAAGTGATCATTTACGTAGGCGCGTGAGCCGATCAGGCCCTGCTCCTCTCCTGTCCACAGCGCGATGCGGATGGTGCGACGCGGGCCGTGTCCTTTTTCAGCGTAGACTTTCTGGAGAATGCGCATGGCTTCCATCATTGCGGCCGAGCCAGACGCGTTGTCCGTAGCGCCCGTTCCGGCGTGCCATGAATCATAGTGAGCGCCCAGCATGACGATTTCGTCGCCGATTTCAGGATCCGTTCCTTTGATCTCGCCAATGATGTTGTACTCCATCGGATCGTCAGTTTTGAATTCGACCTTCAGGTCCACATTGACGCGCACTTCGATGCCCTTCTCGAGCATGCGGGCGATGCGATTGTAGTGTTCAACCGCCAGGGTCATCTGCGGAGGAGTGTCCGGCGCGTCGAGGTGCTGTGCGCGAGGTCCACCGAATCCGGCTGATGGGTCAGAAGGCACCGAAGCACTGGATACGAAAATAGTGCCGTAGTCCCCTTTCGAGCCTCTATCGAGGACTGCGAGTGGCATTTCCGTCAGAACGAGGTTTCTGAGGGCCATCTGCAGCGCAAAGTTGCCACCGCGATTGAAGCGGCGACCACCACCTCCCTGTCCCGGAGGTGAAAGAGAGGCATTTGCCATGTTCAGCAGTGCTGAATCGGTGTGACGATGAGCGATCGCTTCAAAAGGCTCTTCGAGCTCGCGGATTTCCTGGATCATGACGACTTTATCGCCCAGTTTGCCGCGATATTTTTCGAGGTCCTCTTCCGTCTCGGCGGACACCATGACGACCTGGCCTTCAACATGTCCGTCCGTTCCAGGAGACCATGCCTTGGGATATGCCGTGATGTCGAAAGTACCGTAGTCCGAATGTGCTTCAATATTGAAGTGCTTCAGGGTCCAGCCTTTGCCGAATGGTCCCCACTCGTCCCGGTGAACGTTGGTCAGGCCCATGCCTTCCATCGTTTCCATGGCCCAATCCGATGCAGCGTCAAGAGCCGGAGATCCTGTGAGGCGTGGTCCGAAGACGTCCGTCATCCAGGACACGTAGTTCATGACATTGCTGTTTTCCAGGCCTTCGGCACGGATCTGATCGACGACTTCCTGGTCGACGGGTTCGAGCTGGTTCTGGGCGAACGCAGGTGTTAAAACAAACATGAGGGCCAGGGCCGCCATGCTCGAACGCATTAGGTGGGTCATTTCAGCTACCACATAGGATGGTTAAAGTGAACAGAGAGTACTTCAGTTAGACGATTTTCGTCGCGGGGGCATTCCCCCCTTTTGAGGTCGGGGAAAACAAAACCACGGTCCTATAAAACAAGTGCGGCGACGAAGATCTTCGATCTCCGTCGCCGCACCACACTCAAACGAGGCGTTTAGAACCTAGTCGTCGTCTGCGTCCAGAATCTCGTCGATGCGGGCCGACAGATCCTTGAGATGCAGGCGAGTCATGGAATCGCGTGTGCGAGAAGCAGAACGATCAACCATGGCCTGTGTCGTTTCGAGTTCGCCACGAACGAGCATCTTCAGATCCGAGTTGTTCGCATTCACACTCTGGAAACCAAACGTTGCCAGGAATCCGGTCGCCGCGAAGTTTGCGTCCATCAGGCGCTCCAGTGAAGAGACATAGCCTCTCTGCAGATTCCTGCGGTACGCATCAACTGCTCCGTTGCTTGAGAGCTCGGAGAAGATCGAGCTGCGCATGTCGCTCATCAGTTCGGTGACCGTGTACTGATCATCTCCCCAACGTGCTTCGCCTTCCATCATGCGGGCCAGCTTCTGCAGGTCGAGCAGACGGTTGATTCCGCCCACCTGGTAGTTGCGAATACGATTGACTGTACCGCCGTTTTCGATGAGCTGCAGAATGTCATCACGAATCAGCCAGTCAGGCGTATCGAACACATGATCGGACATCCACTGTACGGCCCGCTGCTGGCGCGCTTTCGGTACAGGTGAGTAGATGTCACCGTCCTGGTCGGTTGTTTTGAGCTGCTCATACACGCCTCCGACATTGCTCGACACGTGGCCGATGTAGCGACTGTACTGTCCACCGACATTTGTGTAAAGCTCCTGCAAGTGTGAGTAGTCCTTGCCTTCCTCTTCAGTAAAGTCGATGAGGCGGTCCAGGATGCGCTCCAGGTTCAGGATGCCCAGACGCGAAGCTTCCATTTCATCATTCGAAATGTTTTCTGTCTGAACGCGGGGATCCCCAAATCCACTGCCAAACCACATGGCCGGATCGTCAGCACGGTCCTTGACCCACTCGTTCAGAATCAGGTGCTCCTGCTCCGAAGTGCGATTGCCGTCGAACCAGGAATACGTCCACTTGGCAGCCCAATCATCATATTCGCCGACGAGAGCACTGAACTGTGTCACGCCGTCTTCGGGCTGGGCGACGTAGTTGAAACGAGCGTAGTCCATGATCGACGGGGCGACGCCGTGCGAGTTCATGAATTCAGGATCGCGCAGCTGTTCGACTGAATAGGCATACGAGGAACCCATGTTGTGCTGGAATCCGAGCGTATGACCCACTTCGTGGGCCGATACAAACCTGACCAACTCGGCCATGACATCGTCTTCGAAATGAGCATCCTGCGCCGTCGGATTGATTGCTGCCGTCTGGATCAGATACCAGTTGCGCAGAAGACGCATGACGTTGTGATACCAGTTGATATCGCTTTCCAGAATCTCTCCGGTACGCGGATCATTTACGTGGGGACCAGAAGCATTCTGAATGTCAGACGCGAAGTAGCGAATGACGGAGTAGCGGGCATCTTCCGGACTGAAATCCGGATCTTCTTCAGCGGTTGGAGCCATTTTACCAACGATGGCATTCTTGAAACCGGCGGCTTCAAAAGAGCGATTCCAGTCGTTTACCCCATCAATCAGAGGCTGACGCCATTTTTCAGGGGTGTTCTGATCGATGTAATAAACGATCTGATCTACGGGCTCAACCAGTTCTCCTCGAGCATATGCTTCAGGATCGCTAGGCTCGAGGCGGTAGCGGGTCACATAGCATTTTTCCTCTGCTCGGTGCTGTTCTCCGTTGTATTCGGTGAAACGCACACTGAACAGACCTACACGTTCGTCGCAAAGCCGCGGTGTCATCGGATCTTCCGGTAAGGAGATCATTGACTGTGACATTTCAACCGTGATTGAATTGGTCGCAGCATTGGACGGAGCTTTTGACGCGTCGTATGTCAGCACGTGGCGTACCTCAACATTCGTTGGAAACGCTTTTGCAGAGCTGACATAACTGCGGGAAGCGTCGAGTCGGCGAACACCATACGTGGTGCGGCGCCCGCTTTGCAGTCCAAGAGCCGGGATGTCGCTCGTATAGAGTGACGTCACGTCAATAACTACACCTGTGGTGTCTTCGTTGTGCGCCTTAACTTCAAACGATTTGATGATCGGTTCCAGGTTAGAGTTGCGAACAGATTCATAGATTGGATCATCTTCATCGCCTCTATTTTGATACCCGACAATTCGGAGAAAAATGTTATCGCCATTGCGTTCCCAACGTACGACCTGAGTTCTCGCTTTTTGACCACCATATCCAATGTTGTCTGCGGTTTTGGCGATTCGGGTAACGAGCAAAAACTCCTTGCCTAGCTCTGAGTCAGGAATTGAATAGTAGTAGGTGGTGTTGTCACGATAGACGTTGAAAAGACCCTCGTCCTTTACAAAATCGTCTTTGATGACTTCAGAAAATGCCTTGGGGCCCTTGTCATCGCCATTTTTGGCGGGCGGCTTGGCGGCACTGGAAGTTGATGCCTGATCAGCTGCACCCTGAGTGGATGCACAACCGGTCAGGACGAAGGCGACCAGTGTCAGGACGAGTAGCGCGCGGCTTATCCTCATTGTTCTGCAGATATTGGTTAGCGGAGACAGGACGCACGAGAAAACCGCCGTCCTATTGGTATAAATGCGTTTTTTCCGAAAGGAGGGTCAATGTAGGACCGACCGGGC
>CAZEHJ010000117.1:0-6262 GCA_964512485.1 uncultured Rhodothermales bacterium
CCCTGGGTCGCAATCAAGCGGTCGCTCTGGATGGAGATGTCATCCAGATAGATGAACGTGGTGAACATGTTCTGGACCTGGGGCATGCCTCCATCGAGCCTCTGCTGGAGCGAGGAATCGTTTGAGAAGTAGCGATACTCGTGCTGGCCCTGTTTCATCAACACCTCGCCTTCGTACCAGCCGGAGCCTGCGTCCCAGAACAGCTCATTGCGTTCCTGGACGACCCAGTTGGAGAAACTGCCTGCGACGAATATCCGGCCGGCGGCTCGTTGTTCATTCGGCGGCACCAGTCGCAATGTGACGGCCACATATTCCGCCGCATGGTCTGGATCGCCCACCGAGCGTACGCCCTCTCGGATGACCGACTGACCGTTGAGGAAGGGCGATATGCCGGATGCGCCAAGGTTGGAGTAGTCGGGCTCCATCGTGACACTCCACGGTATGGCATTCTGGTCAATGCGCTCCACTCGTCCGCCCGGGCGAACGTCCGATAGATTCAGGTAGTAACTCGATGAGCGTGGGCCAAACGAATCTCTGGGCTCCAGATAATACTGGATGTCTGGGCGGACGTCGAGGGACGGATTCTCAACGCATCGTGATAACTCATACCAGCTGTTTCGGAGAAAACAGACGGAATAGTCGAAAATATTGGTCGTCAGGTCAGGTGGCGTGAAGCGCACGATGGGCTGGATGGAAGAGAACTGACGGCCGGCCACCAGCACGTTGTCGAGGCGCATGTCCATAGGTGTGGACTGCTCTGAGACGAAGAACGGACGTTCGAAAAGGATCTCGTCTTCATTACCGCGCTCGGAGACCCGAAGGATGTAATTCCCGCTCATTCTGAAGTCGATCGTCGAATTCGGGAATTCGTACTCGTAGTGGACGTAATCGACGAATGTGGCGCCGGAGCTGCGATAATCGATCAGGTCGTCGCGGTGGAAAATCGAAAGGTATTCCGATGGAATGAGGTCGCGCTTCCATTCACGATCGGCATGATAGAAATACACGGTCAGTGGGCGGCCCCGGGTTGTCATCAAGTCGAAAGCCAGTCGGATGGTGAGCCCGGACCCCAGCTGCACGATGGGCAGCGACGTCTCGCCTGAACCGGCATGCAATTGCACCGACTCCACTTCTTCCGAATCGTCGTTTATGTTGAGTCCCGATGGTTCGGGGCGCCTCTCCGGGCGGTCTTCGCGGGCCTCCTCGCTTGCGGCGCAGGAGGACAACGCTATGGTCAACACTATGGACACCAACACAAAGCCAACGGCCTTCAGGGCGCTGAATGGCGGTCGTTTGTGATTCAGTTGGCTTTCCAAGATATCCTCTCAGTCCAGTTGAAAATCAGATCTGTCATGTCCCGGTCCGTCGCCCATTGCTGAAAAGAAGCATCAGCATGAGTCCGGGCTGCGGTCAGATCTGCGGTGTAGTAGGCGGCCTGAAGAGCCAGGAACGAGGCGTAAGAATAGCCACCAGCGGCGGCGTCTTCAAGATGAGCGCGGGCCTCGGCAAAACGATCTTCCGAATGGAGATACGCGCCGAGTATGAAGTTCAAAGCGATTCCCTCTTCCGTGCTCCAGGCGCTGGAGGAAAGCAGGTCCTCCAGTTGTTCGATCCGCTCCTCTATCGGCCTGAACCCAATCAGAATGGAGAACACATCGGGCCGGGCTGCAAGAGCGCTCCGAGCTGCCACAGCGTCCATTGATGACCGGGAAAAGCGGGACAACATATCACCGGCCTTGTCGAATGACGCCCTCGATGAGACAGAATCGAAAGCCAATGCCGCAGCGTTCGCTGCAAGAATCCACTCTCTGAACACTCGCATGCTGTCCGGGCGGGTCACCAGGTAGTCGTCGGCGCCTTCGCGCCCATGACGCAGAGAGAGTTCGGCCTCGAGCAACTCTGCCGACAGGAAGTCGTCAATCCCGGCCTCACTCAAGATGCGCTCGGCTTCATCGGGGCGGCCCTCGGATGCCTCTCGAGCAGCCAGTCGGTAGCTCCTGGTCCTGGGCGAGACGAAGTGCGGACATACAGCCTCGAACAATGACAGAACGGAGAACTGTCTCGCAGCCTGCGAGGATACATCAGGGTGAGACACAGGAAGTGATTTCAGCATGGCCTGCCAGCGACTCGCCAGACTGTCGAGAGGCATTTCGTATTCGCGCTCAAAGGCCGCCGTTGCGTAGGCCCGCGTGAAGGCACCTGGTTGGTATTCATCCAGGAGGAATCGTACGAACGAGCCCGTGGTGGTATAGGAAACAGCCGCTCTCCCACCCCAGAACCCCGTCGGAGACAGGCTCGTCACGAGACGTCCCCCTACTCCCCACGTCGAGTCTCCTCGTGCGGCGCGTTCATGGGCCGCAATCAGGGCATGAGGCGACGGCCTTCCGTCTGGGGGCTCAAGGGCCACAGCCAGCCCTTCGACCAGGCCTACATGCAGTGAGGCGTGCAGAAGCGGCAATCCGAATTCTCTTGAAAACACGTGCACCAGCTCGTGGGGAAAGATCTGGTAGAAGCTACCAATCTCAACGTGCACCTGTGGATCACGCAGCCAGACGGGCGCTACGCTTGTTCTGCGCGCGCCCGTGAAACGGGCGCGCGTATCCGCATCCGGATACACGTACGATATCACTCTGCCTGTTGGCTCGACGCCCAAGCGTGACGTCAGCTCGGCATATCTGAATTCGTGCTCATCGACCAACCGCTCCAAAGAAGAAGTCGACGTGCTGTCGTAGTAAATGTCAAAGTGTTCGCTCTGAACGAATCCTGAAAAAGAGCCCTGAAGATATCCGGCCGGTGTATTGATTCCGATCTGCCCGGCGAACATGTAGGCAGCGCCAATCGAGAGGGTGAGGACAAGCGTGGCCCTGTTGTGCCTGCGAACAAGCGCCAGAAACAGGAAGCCCCATAAAAGGGTCAACGCCCTGAACGCGAAGATCCCCGGCCGCACCACCAGATCTGTTTCGTAAAGCGGGCCGAGCACTCCCCCAAACACGTGATTGTACGAGTAGAACTGCGGATGAAACCCGATATCGAAAAGCGGTCCAAGTATGGCGACGCCCACACCAACAAGAACCAGCCATAACACGGGCCGCCGGGTGCGGACGAGGAGCAGTTCAGAAAGCGAAACCGCAAAAAACACGGTGATGGGCACAAAAAGCAGGAAAAAAAGCAATCCGCGAGCATAGTCGCAGTTGGGGGCCCAGATCATGGAAAGACTCATCCAGATCAACGGAACGAACAGCCAGAGCAGAGACGATCGAATACGGGATGCGAACGGCCTACCCATATGCCGTATCGACTGGACACCCGCCACAAAAAAGGAACAGAACGCAAGCACGGCACTCGATTCAACATGCAGTCGGTCAAATACCGGTATCAACCACAGAAGGAAGCAGGCCCCGGAATAAACGAGAAATTCCGGGCTCAGAAGACGGCTTTTCAGGGGAGCCTTCATCTGGAATCAAATGAAGATGTAGGAGAATCCAATCGAGAATACTTCCTTCATTTGGGCCCTGTCGCTTACGTCTTCGTCGAACAGAACCGCCCAATCGAAATTCACGTTCAACCAGGAGTTGACCTTCATGTTGAGCTGGCTCTCCCAGATCAGATCGGGACTTTCAGGCTTATTGAAAGCCGCGAAGAGGCCCACCGTGGATTTGAGCACAACGTTTTTGACAAGCTCTTTGTTGAAGTTGGTGAATGCTTCCATGCCCATTTCCAGGCGCACGTTTTTGTCTACGTCAACATTGTAGAGCGTGCGAAGATCTTCAAGCAGCACCACAGTCTGCTTTCCACCCAATCCAAACCTCTGGCTCAGGTACGGCTTGGGCTGATAGGTCATCCCAAGTGACTGAGTAAACGTACCAGGTGAAAGGAAGTCCGATACTTTGACGGGAGGCGTCCGGCCATCTTTGAATGGGTTCTTCTCGAAATTGAAACCCGGCGCAAACTGGGTTCTCGCAAGCAGAGCCACCGTAGGCTTCAGTTTGTCCAGGAATCCGCTTCCGGTATAGGTAAATGTGGAAGAGAGACGAATCAGATCCTCGGCCTTGCGAAAATCCAGCGTGTCCTGCTTAACCAGACCAAAGGAAAGTCTGCCTTCGTGAATCTGCCTCCAGGATGATTTTGTGCGCTCAGCTTTCCCATCCAGACCAACGCTGAACGCGAGTGTGTTCACCCCACCTTCTGCCCAGTTCTGAAATCCGGCCTGCGATCCGGCCAGCTTCCCAATCACGGTCGGTATCCACAAAGAGGGATCCGCCTCAACGGCTTCAGCATCCTGAGCGGCAACTGTTGTCGTAGCGGAAAGGGCAAGGCAGGCGATAAGCGGGAGAATGAGAGTTGATCGGAGGCGCATCATGTCTCGAATAACGTGAGAGTATGTTTTGTAAGGGCGCCTGGCCATAAGGGCGCGCAGATTTCTATAAAATAGAAAAGGCCGTGCTAGAACAGCACGGCCTTTTCTTGAAAACATGAAAAATTGGCGTTAGCCGTTTTTCATTCCTTGGACTTCAACACGAATGTCCTGAGCCATTCCTTTCAGTTCCTGCATGGCTTTGCGGACACGCGTACCCGCCGCTTTGTTGCCCTTGTCGTAGAACTTATTGAAGTCGTCTTCCATGCCTTCTACGAAGCCTTTGAGATCGGCGAATCTACTCATTGCGATTCCTCTTGGGATAAAATTTAGTCTGTAAACGAGGAGAGCTGAATTGCACCTCGTACTGATCGGAATAAAAGTAAGCGGATCTGGCGGTCCTGTCAAGGAATAATCTTCATTTTTAAGCGATAAACGGCAATTACTTGTCCACAAGGGCATTCCGGCGTGCCCTATTTCATGCGTCTACAAAACCCTCTAATTCCTTCAATTTGACGTACTTGGGAGGGGCGTTTTTAGCTCGTTTTGACCCTTTTGCCCGCACCCAACCAGGAGACGTGAGAAATGCTGAATTCAGGCATTTTCGACTGATAATTCCACCAGGACGGGACGATATCCTGCCCGTGAAGCTCAGTGAGGGACAGAGTAGCGTCAGACTCAAGGGCACGTTTCATCGAATCCGTAATATGTTGTGCGAGATGGGTTATTCTGCACTCACCCGATAAAACACTGGAAACGGCAAGCGCCGCAGAAAGCGGATAAATGTCCATGTAATGGCCGTTTTCTCTCCTGCCGAGCGTCGACAACACTAATACAATCCCCGGTGCCTGCCACAGCCTCGAAATTACTTTTTCAGACGCGATTACGCCCTCTTTTCCAACCTTCAGAATTCCTCGGTCAGAGCCCATGATTCCGACGCTGAAAACGCCTGAATCTGTCAACATTCCGGCACACCTGCGATTTTCTTCGCGGAAAGACTTTTCCAACGCGTCGGCATGAGAAAATGCCAAATCGAAGACATCTTTTGACCTGAATCCATCATGACCGGCTGTTTCGAGCTCTCTTTGAACGTGTTCGCCAGAGCCTAAAATCAACCCGATCCGCCTTCCAGATGAAGCCGCTGACGTCATGGCCCGGGACATCTCTTCCCAGAACAAGAGGTCGTCTTGAGCCCGGTAATCAATGCTGATCAGCTCTGTCATTTCGGGGACCATCTGAGCGGTTATGAGTTACCAACATGAGTTGATTCAAAGACACCTGAAACCGTTCTTGGAGGCGCTGTCTTCGGCCTCTTATCACGACATCATTCCGGGCGTTTTCCTAACGCCAATCTCTCGCTTTTGATCATATGGATTTCTGTCATCTGCACTGCCACACTCAGTATTCTCTTCTTGACGGTGCGGCCAGAATCAAGCGGCTCATGGCCAAGGCAGAAGAGATGGAGATGCCCGCGCTCGCCATCACGGATCACGGTAATCTTTTCGGAGTCCCTGAGTTTTATACGTCCGCAAAGCGGGCAGGCATCCGCCCGATCATAGGCTGCGAGTTTTACGTGACCGCATCCGGAATGAGTGACAAATCGGATCGGGTCAGATACCATCAAGTCCTGCTGGCAAAGAACGACGAGGGATATCGCAACCTGATCCGTCTGTCTTCGCTCTCCTACACGCAGGGCTACTACTATAAGCCGCGCATCGACCTGGAGACTCTCAAGCAGTACTCAGGGGGGCTGGTGGCAACCACCTGCTGTCTCCAGGGACAGGTTCTTCAGAGTATTCTGAAGCAGGGTGAAGATGAAGCACGAAAGGTGTTTGAGGCGTATCTGGACGTGTTTGGTGACGATTATTACATCGAAATCCAGGATCACAACATCCCCGACCAGCACAA
>CAZEHJ010000118.1:0-5934 GCA_964512485.1 uncultured Rhodothermales bacterium
CCGGCACCAGCAGCTGTGATGCACCCGCCGTACCACGACGTTTGTCATCACCTGCGTTCGCGTCGATTGCGCTCATTCCCAGAAGAGCCACGACTATCAGACTGGTCAGAAAAACTCTGGACAGCCCTCGAACGTGAATATTTTTCATGTCTGTTTTCATTTTCATTGAATTAGGCTGTTTCTAGAAGTTGTTCAGTTGGACGCGTTTTTTGACGACGCCAAACTTGAGAACCTTCTCACCGAGATCTGACTCAATGTGAATGATGTACATACCACTCGCGATTGGCAGATTGTTTTCTGTCGTGAGATCCCATGGAAAACTTGCGCTCGAACTGTTTTTTACCAGTGTTCGCACAAGAGAACCCGAAACAGAGAAGATTCTCACTGTCGCCTGATCCGGCATGTTCGTGAAACGAACCTGATCAACAAGCTGGCTGACTTCGTAAGCCGAAGCGCCTTTGTATGGGTTCGGTGAGATACCGATATCATCGAGCGCACTTTTTGCTTCTGCGTCCGTGCGAGCGCGAGCGCCCAGACCATCGGTCGAGAAGGCAAAGCTGTCACCAGGCTGATTCGGCTTCGTCGTTGCCATGCGGAATACGGTTCCTGCTTCTGGCTCGCGCTGATCCAGTGGGACTGCATCAAGCGTTCCGTCAGAGACATCACCCGCGTTCCAGTTGTAAAGAACGATACGTCCAGGAGTCGAAATGCCACCCCATTCAGCTGTTCCATCACCACCTGCACCAGCTTCAGCAAGGGCAAGTGTTACCCACTTGTCGTAGCCAGCCTGTCCAGCAGACTGATCAACAGGATCAAAGAAGTAGATCCAATCTGACTCAGGGTCATCCGCACCACCGGACGAGGAGTGGTCATTGGCGACCATTTCCCATGTCGGGTTTCCACCGTTATCAAGGATAGCAGGGATCCAGCGAATGTCATCACTTGGGTCATCAGGAGTTGCAATACCTGCATTCCAGATGCTCATGCGGCCAGCCTGGATGATTCCAGTGCCCCACCAGTCCAGCTCGTAGTCGCCACCGTCTGAGAAACGAATTTCCCAGTCGAAAGGCATTACCGGACCCCAGCCATCACGGCCGACGATCGAGCGAGCGAGGAAGGAGGAGTAGTCGCCACAATTCGATGGGCAACCACCGGACATACCGGTTGCGATGTGCCAGCGACCTCCATTGGTAGACTGCTGAACACCTTGAGTAGCGCGGCCCGTTCCAGGGAAGCTTCTCCAGTCAGCAGCAGCACCATCGGGCGTAGCAAGCTTGCCCGAAGCATTGTGCGTCACGGTGAAGTCCAGGAATCCGTTGGGAGCGCCTGTGATATTCAGCGAAAGACCGTCGAGCTGAATCACATCGCTTCCTTCCGGAGCTGCGGTGTGGATTCCGTCGTACGCAGCAGTGCCGTCGAAGACTTTCGTTCCAGTCGTGGTGTTCATCACATCATAGGTTGTGATAAACGCCGAACCGGACTTGCGTGCTGCTTCCTTGCTTCTGATTTCAGCAGCGCGGCTCGATTCGCGTACGTCGATGCCCACTTTTCCGTGGCCATCGTCTACATCTGGAACTTCCAGCGCAAAAAACTCAACCGCGTAGTCGTGTCCCGTTATTGCAGCAGGATTGACCACGTTGGCGGTAACATCACCATTACCGATGTTCTCACCTTTCACGGACGAAACGTCTGATTCCGGTGTGAGCGCAGCCGCAACAGCGTCTTCGTTGATGACGAGATCCGTTTTCTGCGGAGTGATCGTCACTCGCGAAATAGGGCCTGCATACACTTTCTGTCCGGAGGTTGCGTTGTAGGCGTAGGCCTGCACTCCGAAATCGTAGTCCGAGTAATTAGTCAGACCGGACACTCGGTGCGAGTGTTTGACCCCAGCATCTGCTCCTTCAGCAGTTACGAAAGTCAGTCCGGTTCCTTCGATAACTCGGGTGATGCCGTTGACGACATCGTATGTAGCTAGAAGTTGTCCGTCCTGATCATTCGCATCGCTGTACTGATAGACGTTGTAACCCTCGAATTTGTAATCATTGTCTGTAACGTCGTCTGAGAGGAGCGGATCAATCGCGAAATACGTATCGAGGAAGTTGTTGTCAGTTGGCTTATAACCCCACTCCAGAAGAACGCTTCCGTCATCGACCGTAGTCGTGACGCGAGGCCCTGCAGGAGGTGCAGGAAGAGCAAAGTCGATGTCGAAAATGGCCTGAGCCAGTACATCGTCTTCCTTCATTTTGCGAACAGAATCAAGGTTATCGCTTCCAAAGCTGGTTACGACTCCGAAGACAAGAGTTTGCTCATCCTGTGGATTGATTCTGAAGGGTCCAGTCGCCATTACGAAACGACGGTCAGCAGGAGCGATAGCGCTGCCCTGTCCATCTGAATCAAATTCTGACCAGAATTCGGGAGGATTGCCGGGAAACATGAAGGAGGTCTTGATATTGGAAAATCCAAGTCCGTTTCCACCGAGGGTGAAACGCTGACCGTCTTTCCAGCGACCGCTCATGTAGTTGTACATGTCAGCGCCGTTACCCGGGTCACCCTGAACACCACCACCGTTGTTGTAAAACGCGAAGGCTGTCATTTTCAGGCGTTCATCCTCTTCGTCAATCTGTCCGTTGCCATTGTCATCGACGCCGTTGTCGTTGACCAGAGGACCCTGGAAGAAATCAAATCCCTGCGCAGGTGGCGCCGGACCGTAATTTCCTTCATCATCATTGTCGGCGTTGTAGACAAAACCGAGTCCGAGGGTAGTATCAGAACCGACATAATCATCGAATGAGGTTCCAAGATCGGGATCGGAGAAGATGCCCATGTACGTGTTTTCAAGCGGCACATTTCCTTTGTACAGAATGCGGTACTTGTAAAACGTTGTATTGCCGATGGCTCCGGCCGTGTTGAAGGCAAAAGCAGAACCGTGCACTTCGACGCCCATTGCAGGCGTATTTGTACGGGTATGCTGGTTGCCGCGGTCGTTCATGATCCACCACAGCATCTGGTCTCCCAAAATGGCCGGGCGCTCACCGGCAGCCAGATTGATCTTGCGATCTATGCGGCTTGCAAGTGGCTGATCTGTGAGGTCGATTTCGTCACCATTGGCATCCAGAGTTGGCGCGCCAAGACCCGTTGGCCAGTCATTCAGATCTGGAGTTGCTGCGCCAGATCCTTCATAAGAAACCACATCTTCTTTTGAGATCTTAAAAACCCGATCATAAACGGAACAATTCGCCGGTGGCGAACCATCGTCGTTCAGAGGACCAGCCCAAAATTCGTAAGGGCCGTAGGTTGATCCGGCGAGACGGAGCTGGCCAGCTGCCTGACCGCCCATCCATATTCCGGAAGCGAAGTTTGCGCTTACTCCGCCGCCCTTGGGGACCTCGTAAACATTGGGGCTTCCTCTCCAGAAGAGGTTGCCATTATTGAGAATGCGCGCGCGCACATTGTTGATGTCCAAGAAGGACTCCCCAATGGCTTGTTCGCAGCTACCGACACTCTGTGCCTGAGATGGAATACTCAGGAAGCTTATCGCCACAGCAGTGAGCAGTAGACTAAGTTTTCTGGTGTAGTGCATAGTTATTTGATTCTGTAACAACTCCAAGAGTTGATCACCTCCTCCAGGTTTAGTCGTGAAATGCGCAGGGAGTCCCTGCTCTGCACGTACCGGGAATCGAATAACTGTTGCCTGAAAGAGTAGGGACCCGAGGTCACTGCTCGAATGGCGATGTGAAGGAATGAGTCCGGTTGCCTGACACTACATCAAGGCCAGAAATCATTCATCGGTACATAAGCTGAATTCGAGGCTTCATCGTTGCCAGATCGGACGACGAAAAAGCGATTGAAGACAAATCAGCTACCGATATCGGTCGTGCATTTGAATTCTGGAGGGCCAGATCTGTGCCATCGAGTGAAATGAAAGAAAATCGGCCTGAACAGAGTTTCAACGCGGGGTTTTCTGAAGAGACCTGTACGGAGGTGAGACTTTATCTGCACGAAAACGGACAGGGCATTCACGAATGACTGCCTTGAAATATGCCTCAAAAAGCCGCGAATAAAGCGCTGTGCGGGTTGACGATTCAAGCCTCCGAATGAACGTTTGGCACTGAATCTGAACTCTTGAGAGACCATGTTGGGAGGTTCGTCACAATATTCTCACTGAAGACGCTTTGAGACCGGATCTTCCTTGCTGCACAACCTCAAGTAGACCGCCAATTCATGCTGGGACATATACTGATTGTGAATCACGATGCTGAACAGGCCGTGAATGCACGAAATTTATTGAAGGATCATGCGCGGCTGATTCACACTGTCAAAAAACCAGACAGGATTCCGGCATTGATGGCAGCCAACAGGTACAACGTGGTCCTGCTGGATGAAAACGTGTTGGAGAAAGACGACCAGGAGAGCTATCACTGGATCCAGCACATCCGACTCGCCGATTCGAACACGCTGATTATTGTCACCTCCCGTCTGAACTCATACTCGAGAGTCGTGGGAGCCATCAAGGCAGGAGCACACGATGTATTACCTGTTCCGTTCTCGAGTGATCTGGCCGACTTGATTTTCTATATATCAGAACAGAATCCTGATCAGGCCTCGACGAAATCGGGCTCTGCGATGGGCGAGTCCTCAAGCAGCGCATCTCAAGCGTCTATTCCCGCTGGTTTATCCTCCAACCTGGAAACGGATCAGACTGAAGGGTTTGTTGGGGCTTCCGCAGCTATGCGGCAAGTCTGGACCCAAATCGACAAGGTCGCAGGTACAGAAGCCAATGTGCTCATCCTTGGCGAAAATGGCACGGGGAAGGAGCTTGTCGCCCGAGCTCTGCATCAAAAATCGGGGAGGCGCTCAGGTCCTTTTGTCCCCGTCGACGTGGGATCGGTTTCAGGATCCCTTTTCGAAAGCGAGCTGTTCGGACACAAGCGCGGTGCATTTACCGATGCTGTTCATGATCGACTGGGTCGATTCGAAACGGCGGCCTCCGGAACCCTGTTTCTGGACGAGATCGGGAATCTCCCCACTTCTCTCCAGGCCAAACTTCTGACAGTTCTACAGCAGAGAACGCTGACTCCACTGGGGTCAAATGACCAGATTCCAATCGATGTTCGCCTGGTATGCGCCACGAATCAGCCCCTCTACGAAGCAGTTCACGAGGGCTATTTCAGACAGGATTTGCTGTATCGAATCAATACGGTTGAAATCTATCTGCCACCACTGAGAGAGCGGAAAGAAGATATTGGCCTCCTGGCGCATTATTTCCTTTCGAAAAGCGCCGCCAAGTACAATCCGAATGTGACAAAAATCGCTCCCGCGACACTGCGGAAGATGGAGAAGTACAAGTGGCCGGGTAATATTAGAGAGCTCAAGCACATGGTCGAGCGCGCCGTCATCATGACTGAAAACGAGGCGCTGTCTCCCGAGGATTTTCAATTCAAATCTACCATCTCTCCTGCGGCGCACAGTCTGGTTTTTGAAACGCTACATCTTGAGTCGGTCGAAAAGCAGATCATCCAGACGGCGATGAACAAGCATGGTGGGATTGTGACCCAGGCGGCCAACGAACTGGGACTGACCCGGACCACTCTTTACCGCAGACTGGAAAAGCACGGCCTGTAATCGTTCAGCTGGTTTCTGGGTTGTCGTGCATCGAATGCATATGCAAAAAGAGTCGGGCTCGCGACATCAGTCGCGAGCCCGACTCATCCTTATTCGGGAGCTGGTTCAGTTAACTCCTTCTCCCGTCATCTTCGACGTCTTCTCGGATTCAAGAAGCAATTCCCCTCTGACTACGAAATGCACGGACATAGACTATGCGGAATAGAATCGAAGAAATCGTGTTCGTTCTTTCACGCACGAGCTAGAGGCTCACAGCAGCCGTGACCATGGATACGTTGTCAAAGAAGTCGGTCGAACGCAGAGCGTAGTCAA
>CAZEHJ010000119.1:0-3145 GCA_964512485.1 uncultured Rhodothermales bacterium
ACGACCAAGGGCGGCGGCTACGACTCGAACACCCAGCGCTACGAGTGGACCTGCGGCAACTACAACTGGACGGCCGAGAAGGGCGGCGTCGACGCCAACGGGGTCAGCAGTTACGACACGCCGACGACCGCGGGAGGCAACTCGTGGTACATGGACTGCACTTCCGATGGCTTCGGCACGGCTGAGGACGGCGGCTCGCCCAATACCTACGAGCAGGGCGCGTGTCTTGACGGGACTGAGCGGATCAAGATGTATGCGGGGCCGGACCTCGCCATTGCCTTAGATCAGGTGAAGCAGGGAGGTCCGGTCTATCTCCCCCGCGGCATCTATCACGACGCCTATTGCGGCCAGTCGTCGAGCCAGGTCGCGAACGGGTGTCCCGTCACGCGCGACCATCCCTATGTCGCGCAGAAGAAGTTCACCAGCTACGGCGGGCGCTACGTCGTCGGCGAGGGGTCGGACAAGACCGGGATTCAGGATGGCCGTCAAGGCACCGTTTGGCTGAGCGACCACGGCAACGACATCAACCAGTCCGGCGGGATCGCTGATGGCTATCCGCCCGTCACGGCGGGCACTTGGGTGAACATCACGGGCGGAGCGACGTTTGCCGGGACGAATACGGGCGGTCATTGGGGACTTTCGGTCGGGGCGAAAGGGTCCGAGCAGTATTGCGCGTGGCCGTCGAACAGCACGACGGGGTGTGTGACGACGACATCTACGGTGACGAATGTACGCGACCGGATCGAAGTGACGCCGATCGGGCAGGTGGTCGACGTGGTTCGTGCCAGCTACGAGTACCTCGGAAGCCAGCCCGTCGTTTGCGTCGACAATCGCCTCTCCGTCTGCTCCGGGAATACGCGGGTCAAATGTACCGTGAACGACGAGACGCGAACGGGTGACACCACGGGGGGCTGCCCCGGCGCCCTGGGTGACTGCATCGGCGTGGCCGACGCGGTCGAGGATCTTTTGCAGGCGGGCGAGAAGGTCTATCTCGGGCACCAGGCGCGACCTGTGGCGACGTATGGGACGAGCAACGAGGTCACTGGGACCAGCGAGTACGCCTTCACAGAGCTGGGCTCGATGCACGGATCTACCTGCGACGGAGGGAATGGCCGGTACGTTCGGAATCAGGATCCGGACGACCCGATCGTTGGCGGCTCGGTCTACGACTTCATGACGCGCCAGGACTTCAATCTCGCGACTTCGCCTAGCGTGAACAACGCGCACGTTCTGACGCAGGACGAGTTCAATAACTTCGGCAGCGGCTTCCGTCACATGACGATCATGCCCGCGCAGTGGGCCGGCCGCGACAGTCCGAACCTCGATGCCGAGTGCGGCGCCGACGAGTTGGCAACGAGTCTGGAGAGCGACGGATCGGGTTGCGACCAGGTCGAGCTGATGTCGCTCAGCCAGGGCTACGGGGGGAGGGTCGAGGATCTCGCCCTCTACTTCGGGGGCGGCGGGACGGCCGCGTCGACTCTTGCGTTTTCTGGAATCGACGGCGCCGTGGCGTGTATGAACTGTGGCATCAAGGACAGTTTCATCGCGAATGGGCGCGGGCTCGGAACCGATGCGAGTGGGTGGTGGTTCGAGAATAACGTCTGGTCGGGTTGGCTCACGGGCTCGGATTCGCTCGTCAAAGCGGCCTTCGCCTACGGGTTCAAGATGGAATCCGATCAGTTCATCCAGAACGCGGGCGATAGCCTGTTCAACTTTCAGGGCGCTCCCGGCGGAGTGCTACGAGACATTCAACTCGTCGGAAACGACGTAGGCACCTCGCTGTTCCGAACGAGCGCAGCGCGCGACATCCTGGTTTCTGGCGTGACCGGATACGGCAACTTCGGCGGGATCGTCTGGTTCGAGGGCAGCGTAGAAGGCGGGAACGATGTGAACGCGTGGAACGTGATCTTCGAGGACATCTTCCTCGAAAACCACAACTTCCCGTCGGGCTCGAATTTCCCGCAGGCATTGATCTCTCGCGTCGACTACTCGGGTGATGCTCCTTGGAAGGGGCTCGGCATCGTCCGGAACATGGGCGTCTCTGTCTCGCTGCAATACGGGCATGACGGTTGCCTGATCTTCTTCGACGGCTTGACCGGCGACGACTCCACAGCGGATCACGGCCTCAACGTGGATGTCGACGACGACCGCGACCACTTCGTCTTCGAGAACATCGACGTGCAGGTATACGACCCGGATACGCCGGGGATCGGTAAGTCCTTCTGTTTCGGCAACTCGGCCAACACCGCTCAGAACGATCCGTCCGACGCGGCGGTCTTGACCAACTGGTCGACGATCAAAGGCCCGGTCCCGTACTGGAAGAACCTGCGATTCGACGACGTGAAGGTCGCCGACAACCTGACGGGTTCGATTTCGGCGGCAGATGCAGGCGACTGCGGTGTCGATGTGGTGCCCGGTACGGTCCACTTGATCCATGACCTAGACACGCCGACGCTCTGCTCAGAGACGGCCGGGATCCTCGACTCGGACGCCAACGACGCCACGAACACGCGAGCCGCCTGCAAGTGCCAGTCAGGCGGGACGTGGGCACTCTTCTAGGATATTCGCCCGATGACATTCGAGTTAGGGACTGTAAACCTCTCCGACATGCTGACGTTAGGCGCTGTTCTCATTACTGCTGGGGGGTTGTTGTGGCAGGTTCGAGCGAATGCGACCGCTCTGGAGTCTCTGCGTGCCGAGGTGAAGCGTGATCACGAGGCGCTCGGCGTGAAGGTCGACGAGACTCACGGTCGCATTGATACTTTGTTCAGCAAGGATGCCGAACGGCGAGAGGCCATCGCAGCGACCGGATCCGATGTGACCAACCTGAGGGACCGCATGGGACGCGCGGAGAAACACATAGACAAAATGGGCCAGCGCGTCGGCATTGGAAGTGTCGTGTCGTAGACTGGCGCGGGCGAGATTCTTCGCGCGAAGGGGAAAGTATGTCAGAGCCGACGGGAACTGGATTCGACGTTCACGTCCCAAGCTCCGCGGTGAGGACATTGCTGCCCTGGGTCGTGGCGGGGGCATTGGGCCTGACCTCGGGTGGCGGCGCGTCGACGTTTCTGGACGTGTCGGGCGCTCGAGCCTACAAGGAAGCGCAGGCCGAGAAGATTTCGGAGAATGACCGCCTCGCCCGCGA
>CAZEHJ010000119.1:3245-5686 GCA_964512485.1 uncultured Rhodothermales bacterium
CTACTCGGCGAAGACTACGATGTGATCGCGCACGGCGAGGGAGATGATCTTCACGTCCACGCCGAGTACGATCCGAAATAGGAGAACGAAATGCCGCGAATCAACCGGGCACCGGTGAGCGCACCGCGAGCAGCGATCGAGAACGTGGGACTCGGAATCCCGCTTGCCAACATGGCGACGGGCGCCCTTCGCTCGGTCGAGGCTCCGGGCTGGCTCACCGACAACATGGGGGCGATCGTCGTCGTGCTCGTTGCGCTGGGAATGCACGTCGCGCGCGACCGTGGCTGGCTGCCGAAGCTCTCCGGCGTCGTGAAGATGGGACTCGTCCTCGGGATCACACTCGCCCTGACGGGCTGCACGGGCCTTGCAGGCACGCTCGAGCCCAAGCCGTTCAAGGTCGTCGACACGACGGGGCAGGCCGAACTCGTGGTTGCCTGCGAAGTGAAAGGAATCGCCTGGGGCCTGGGTGACGGCGGACTCTGCCGCGTGGACGATGATGGGTACGTCAGCACGGTGGAAGGTGGCCGCGCCTCGGAGACGTTCCTTGGCATTGTGACCGAGATCGGTAACGCCGCAGGGCGGGTGATCGGTGGACTCTTCGGGGGCATCGGCGCAGCGTTCTCGGCTGTGGGGCAGGGCGCTTCGAGTGCCCCCTAGATCCATGCTCGAGCGCCTTCGGGATGCCGTGTGGTGGGGCGAACAGGCGGCACATTTCGCGCTTGGGATGGCCGTGGCGGTCCCGGCGCTTTGGGGGCCGCTACCCCTCGTGACGGCGCCCATCGCCGCTCTTATGGTCGCGGTCGTCCGCGAGTACGAGCAGCGGCCGGTCGCTTCGTGGGGCGATCTCGCAGCCGACGTAGCCTTCGTGATGGCAGGAGGACTGACCGCCGGAGGAATTGTCACATGGACTGGAAACTCGTTCTAGGCGCCATCGCGTTGATTTTTGGTGCCCTCGCAATGGCGATGGAGGCCCGCGCCGATCCCGTGGCCGTCACCTTCCGGAACCCGGCGAACCCGGGACTGCCCCCCTCGACCGAGTACCTGCTCTGCCCGCACGAGGGCCTCGCGTGCTCGCTCGCGATCGGGCCGAACTGCTCGCCGGGCGAGACGTGCGTCGCCGCCTTCGACGTGGATCCGGGGACGTACCCGAACGCGCGCTTACTCGCTCGTGCGGCCTCCGACGGCCTCGACTGGAGCGTGCCGGCGGTCCTGACGGGTGCGTCGCTGATCGTCCCTGACGCCGATCCGCCTCCGGTCGGAGCGCTTCTACGGGGCGACTACACGGGTGACGGCTGCGTGTCGATCGCAGACTTCAGCGGGTTCCTGGGCGAGATCGGGACGTGCGCGGAGTAGGCAAAACCGGCCTTCACACGCTGTCCAATGGTGGCTCATGCCGACACAGCGGGAAGCCCTGGCACGTCGTCGCGCTCTTCGCGCTGACGCTCGCCCTCTGGGTCGCCGCCGGCTTCGCCCGCGCGGACACGCCCGCGAACTTCAGCCAGGGCAAGCGCGCAGCGCGCGCGGCCCATCCGCCCGGCACCCGCACGCTCTACTGCGGCTGCCTCTATGACGCCGGCTGGCGGATCATCCCGGAGAGCTGCGGCTTCTCGCCCGAGCGAGAGACCGTGCGCTCGTGGCGTGTCGAGTGGGAGCACGTTGTCCCCGCCTCAAAGCTCGGCGAGGGGCGCGCTTGCTGGGAGGAGCGAGACCGCTTCGCTCAGTGTGTCGGCAAGTCGCGGCGGGAGTGCTGCCGGCTCGTCGATCCCGAGTTCGCGCGCGCCGAGGGCGACCCCCTGAACCTTCGGCCGGCGGTCGGCGAGCTCAACGCGGCCCGTGGCAACCGGCCGATGGGAGAGGTCGAGGGCGAAGCGCGCCGCTGGGGTTCCTGCGACTTCGAGACGAGCCGCGCGGCCGTCGAGCCTCCGCCTGCGTCGCGCCGCGAGATCGCCCTGATTCACCTGGTCATGGGAAACCGGTACGGGCTCACATGGCCCCCGGACCAGTTCGCGATGCTGCTCGACTGGCTCTCGGATGAGCCCTAGCGCCCCGTTCGATCTCGCCTACACACGCGAGGATGACGAGTGGACCGCACGGTCCCGTTGGCAGGCCGAGACGCCCGCCGAGCGAATGGACCGTATCCTCAGTACGACTCGCGATCTCGGCTGCATCTTGCCACCGCCTGCGGACTGGGGACCGGGGAGGTGGGGCTAGAGCGCCCGGCAGCTCACATGCCACACGGCGTCGGGGCTCCACGATTGCGTCATGACCGGACCTGTGATCGTCATCCAGCCATTCCAGAAGCCGGGCGAGATCGTCGGCGGGTCGGTCGAGAGCACGTCCAGGGTGGCGTCGAACTGCTCTACGGGTATGTCGAGGGTAGCGGCTGCGGCAGCGAGGTACTCGGCGCGGAAGTGGACGGTGCAGACCGTGACGGGCAGGGT
>CAZEHJ010000120.1:0-1689 GCA_964512485.1 uncultured Rhodothermales bacterium
GGTCTGCCGGCTCGGACCCGGAGGCCTGACTTGAAGTGGGAGGGCTTTCACACGGACTAGAAGGTTGCAGAGCGGGTGCTCACTGGTCCACCTGGAGGGACTGTCAGTGAGTGGCGAGTAGTTGGCGATGGGGTTGAATGTCGTCGATGCAGAGGACTGGCGAGGGGGGTTGCAGAGGTGGGATTTGTTTAGGTGGTAGACTTCCATAAAGGATGAGTTAGTGAGGTGGAGCGATGTGGGGGGGTCCGAGAGCGTTTGGAGGTGCCAGGTGATAGTGCTGTCATGTTCGAGCTGGCGCGTCACGACTTTGTAGCGACTGGAGCCACTCGGGCAAGTGATGAGGAGTGTACTGGAGGAGATGTGGTCAGGAACACCTAGGGACACTGGGAACTGTGGGTGTGGAGGTGGCGCATGAGGTGTGGACGTCGTGGTGAGATAATGGGTGAGCTCGGCCGAGGGAACTGGATTATCTGCCTGGTGGGAGCGGAGTTGGATGGGTGTGGGGGTCGGGGTGGAGTTGCTTGCTGTGAGGTGGACACAGCGGAGTCGGTGGTATTCAAGGAGCTGTGAGAAGGTGATGTGTTCCTGGTTCTGAGAGGCAGGTTGGTCTGGGTCGTCCCATTGCACCAGGTGCAGGATCGCTCCTTCATTCGCGACGCAGACATCGTAGCTGATGACTGTGCCAGGGTAGGTGCGCTTGTTGCTGAACGTCTTCATGAGAGGCGTTCCAACCAGTCCTCGCGCGATGACTGGTTCATAGATTGCGCCGACCAGATCGTCTGGCGACAGGGTCTCGCGTATGACGTCGGGGCTGACACTAGGCATCGTAGGATTGGTGGGGTGCTGGAGTGGGGTGTTGCTGGACATCATCTTCGAGTGGAGCGTCTGTCATGCTGTCGGTGTCACGAATGGTGGGAGTAGGCGAGGGTGACTGCGGTACGTCCGACATGCTTGCTGGGGACTCTTGCCGTGTGCCAAGCACATGGGGCTCGTCCGCTGGTCGTTTTTTAGGAGGTGGGTTAGGGACCGGTGGGGAGTGAGGTTGGTGGCGGGGAGGGCTAGAGTTGGCCGGGGACGTGCTGTGATTGGCGGTTGCGGGTTGTGTCGGTGTCCTCCTCTGGATCACTGGTCGGGTTTTGACAACTGGTCGAGGGTTCAGCGGAGGCGGTGGTGCTGTCCTGGCTGCTGTTGGCACTGTCCTGACCCTGTCGCGAGTGCTAGCGTTCGCACCGGTCATGCCAACGGGTCTGGGTGTCCCGCTTCGGTGGCTGGACGTACTTGGAATGCTGTAGGCAGGGCTGGACCGGCCGGGGGTGGGGAGGGATGGTGAAGGGCTCCGCGGGGTGAGCGAGTGCTGGCGTGTGCCCTCCCACGGAGACGGTGCGCGGTTTTCACCGCAATCATCAATGTCAAGTGCATCAGTGGCAATGCTGTTGAGTGCACTGGAGAGTGGGTCGTCTGTGGGTGCGTCGATGGGGGCTGGTGGGTGCGTCGGTGAGCGCATTGGGGGGAAGAGGTGGATGGGTGTGCTGGGTGGTGTGCTGGGGGACGTGCCGTTCGCGTGGGTGCAGGTGTTGGTGGACGCCCCGATGGATGCGGTGGGGGGTACGTTGGTGGGTGTTCCGAAAGGTGCGTCGGTGGGTGCTGGGTGCATCAATGGGGGGCGGTGTGTTGGTGGGTGTGTTCTGG
>CAZEHJ010000120.1:1789-3358 GCA_964512485.1 uncultured Rhodothermales bacterium
GGGTGTGTTCTGGTGGGTGCACTGATGGGTGTGTTAGTGGGTGTGTTGGTGGGGGTGGGGGGTGACGTTGGTGTGCTGGCCGAAGTGGAAGGGTGGTCTGCGTGCTGTTGGCAGGGGAGGGCAGGTTCGGGAGGCCCCGGGGGTGTGGAATGATGCGCGTCCTCGGTTCTGTTGGAGGGAGGAGGTTGGGTGCCCACCCTCGGTTTCTTGCAGGGGGGTGCTGGGAGATTTGTCAGTGCCGGTCGCCCACGGTGCTTGGTGCTTGGTTGTTGCGACTGGAGGTGCTCGGTTGGGCAGGTGGCCCGTTGAGGCTGTGGGGTCTTCAAGGAAGCACGATTAGACAGCTTGCGGTACAGGTGCATACCGTCAACTTTCCGGGGACGCTTCGCTCTCAGTGGGTAGTGGGCGAACAGTTCACGCCGCTCGGCGAAGGGGAGGCGGTCTTGGACAACCCTGTGGGCATCACGAAGGAATCTCTCGTCACACCCGTTCAGAACTCCCGTGGCACCCCCACAGAGGACTGCAAGCAGCGAGTAGTAAGCGTCAAAATAGTCCTTTGCCTTGAAATAGAGCGCCAGAGTCCCGCTCGTGAAACGGTCACAGATGTCCCAGGACTGCGTGAGTGCAATGATTTTCCGAGTTGCTTGTGGGGGGTCACCAGCAGCGTGCGTGGTGCGTGTGCTGAAAACCACATAGGTTTCAGCCTCGGGGTCAAAACGTGGTTCATCTGGGTCAGTTGTGGGCATCAGCTCGCTGCTGGGAATTTCAACCGATTGCCCGTTTCGTGTCTCGACAACGTGTGACAGGGAGATTGCAGCCATTGAAGTGACCGGTGGATGTGGATCGCGCCTCCCATTCAAGCGACGGATACCAGCGAGGTCATGCCCAAGCTGCTGCGTCCAAGTGATTTCGGTGTAGGTGCGGCGTGACATCGGCCGCGACCTGCGAATGCATTCATGGTCTGACAGGGTGGTGGTGAAATGGCCGCCGATAGGGGACCGTGTCTTCTTCTGACAGGAGCGTGTCCCGTTGCGTGAGCCTCTCCCAAGAGCTTGGAGGTATGATGGAGCATTGCTCGAGGCGTGAGAGTCGCTGGGAGTGGCAGATTGACCGAAAGTTGAGTGAGGTGTTGCCGTGGCTGAGTCAGGGGCGGTCTCACACGAGGCGGTATGAGTGGTCGCCCTGTTGTGAATGAGAATCGGCTGCCGCTCGTCCGTCGTGCTGCGCTGACCTGATGCGACTGAGGTGCCCACGGTGGGGCCAGATGGGTTGACTTGGTCGGGAGATGGTTGCCGAGACGGGGAGCCGTTGGTGGTGGTGGTGGTGGTGGTGGGGTTGCGCCCATCATCATCGGAGGATGGTGGCAGTGGCGGTAGCTCGACGACAGGCGCTTGGGAGGGTTCGGTGGTGGGCGGGAGCTGGTCGGTGGTGGCGGCGGCGGCGGCGGTGGTGGTGGTAGTGGTGGTGGTGGTGGTGGTGGGGTTGCGCTCATCATCGGACCGTGGTGGCGGTGGTGGTTGGTGCTCGATGACAGGCGCCTGGAGGGGTCCAGTGGCGGAGGGTGGACTG
>CAZEHJ010000120.1:3458-5652 GCA_964512485.1 uncultured Rhodothermales bacterium
TGGTGGTGGTGGTGGTGGGGTTGCGCCTATCATCGGAGGACGGTGGCGGTGGGTGCTCGACGACAGGCGCCTGGGAGGATTCGACGGTGGGCAGGAGCTGGTTGGTGGCGTTGGCGGTGGTGGCGATGGGGTTGCGCTCACCACTGGACCGTGGCGGCGGTGGTGGCGGTGGTGGGTGCTCGGCGACAGGCGCCCGGAGGGGCCCAGTTGTGGAGGGTGGCCTGGTGGCCGGGTCATTGTCGGTGGTGGTGGTGGTGGTGGGGTTGCGCTCATCAACGGAAGGTGGTGGCGGTGGGTGCTCGACGACAGGTGCCTGGAGGGGTCCAGAGGTGGAGGGTGGGCTGGTGGCGGGGTCAGCGTCGGTGGTGGTGGTGATGGTGGGGTTGCGCTCATCGACGGAAGGTGGTGGCGGTGGTGGGTGCTCGACGACAGGCGTCTGGGAGGCCTCGGTGGGAGACTCGGTGGTGTGCGGGGGGCTGATGGTGGGGTTGGTGAGCTGAGGTGCAGTGGTGGTGGGAGCCACGCTGTGTGTGTCCCAGCGTGGCTGCGGTTGGGAGGTGTAGGTGGGGTTGAGCGTCTGGTGGTTGCTGGCATCGGTGGGGCCAAGGTCGGGGCCCGGCACATAGTTCCAGGGTGGTGCGACGAAGGGTGCGAAGGGTGGGGCACAGGGGGATTGTTGCAGGTGTGGATCGAGCAGAGGTATGGCAGGTGGTGTGGTGATGGGGTCGGGCATGGCCCACAGAGGGGTGGTAGGGTATCCCATGTGCATGTGTGGGAAGGGGGATGGGGCGAAGGGTGATCCTATCAGCCGGGCGTTTTCGAGCAGCTCATGCTGTAGGCAGAGCAGGGTTCGAGTTAGATATTCAATTTGAGAAATGAGGACCTGTTGACGCTGGAACGCAGCAGGGGTCGGTAGGAGGCACGGAGCGCCAGCTGTGAAAGGCCACGCCGGGTGCTGTGTGTTGCTTCGACCTGGGCCGCAGGGCCCTGGGGGGGGTTGTTGCTGTGTGGGTGGGGGGGGGGCTGGCGGAGCATTGTGGGTTTGTGTGCTTTGCGGGTTCCGCGCGGGCGGGGCTTGGGATGCAGTGGTGGAGGCTCGCGACTCAAACGGTGGTGCCAGAGAGGGGTTAGTGTCGCTGTTGGTGGCTGCATGCGGGCGTTGAGGGTTGGTGTTCTGCTGGGCCGCATAGGGATTGTCCATGGTTGGGGGGGGGGAGTCCGTCGCTTCAGACTCGCAGGGTTGACCACCCTTGCAAGGGTGTGCTTGTTCAGACCCCTCTAGGGGGTTACTTGGTGTTTTCAGAGTTACTTGGTGTTTTTGTTTTTGTCTCAGGCGGTTCTTGCTCGTGCTTCCACTCGCTCGTAGCCGAATTCATATACTCTAGCCTCGTTGGGCTGGTGGTGTGAAGAAGAATGGGGACGACGGGACGCTAGCGAGTTGCTAGAGATGGCGGTTTCAGGAGCAGCGCATGCATGCGGTGGCCTGGAGAAAGACATCAGCAGACGGGTGGGCATGGGGCTCTGGACGCGGAGGACGCCTCCCTCGGTCGGCACCTAATTTTGGAGTGTAGAGAGAAGACCTTGGCTGACTTGCGCGAGGCGAACTTGCTGGGTGAGTCTAAATAGTTGTGGGTTTGTACTACTGATGAAGGGTGGCGGCAGTGGTCAGAGTGAGTGAGGGGGGCCTGGTAGTTGCGCACCCAGATGCGGTTGTCGACGAAGTTTCAAAAAAAGACATTGTTCGGTCGGTGAATGGCTTGCTCTCTCTTTGGGTGCCCACTTGGGGTGCCGAACATGTAGACTAACACATGGTTTTGATCAGCTTAGGTGCCCCTGAGTGTCGAATGCCTGAGCAATGGGGTTGAGTTAGTCAGTAGATGCAGACATCAAGAGATCCCGCTCTTGTGAAAGATTGAATGTTGGATTGTTCCATGGAGTGAGTGAATGGAGTGGGCAAACACCTGATCGAACCAGCGAGGATCCCAACATACACACAGTTACCAGTGAGTCGAAGCTCATCCATAGTGTGGATGTTTGAGACCACGAAGGTAAGATCAGTGCTGCGGTGAGCATGCAGTTCGACAGTGGGCTCCATCATGCCATATGGCCTTTGGCGAGGGTCCATGTGGGGTGTTGGATACCCACAGGTACAGGTCAGATCGCTTCCTTCCTTCGAAATACAGGGCATCATGTT
>CAZEHJ010000121.1:0-5526 GCA_964512485.1 uncultured Rhodothermales bacterium
CGTTCTTTGCGACCAAGTGGGTTAGCTCGTTTATTATGGCCAGGGTTGCGACGCTCAGTCTTGCCGGCGCAATGAACGTCTTGTTCTTCGCATTGAAGCGCGCGGGCCTGATAGCAATCGTCACGGGCATCACGTTCATAGTTGACGCCATGTTGAAACTTAGGCAAGCACTCGGGTCTCTTGCTGAAGCTTTTTCGTTGGTGGGGGGCATGGCGCGCGAATTCGGTTCGATTATGCCGGCCGTGTTCGTGAAGATGTTGTCTGTATCTGGGGCATCGTTCAGGATATTTTTCGGGCAGTTGAAGCTGGGGTTGGCGGAGCTTGCTGACTTTGCGTTGAAAACTGTAAACTTGATTTTGGAGGCCCTTTCAAAGATTCCGGGCCTTGGCGGCCTTGGGACTGTGGACGACGTCGGGATCGTTATGATGCGCAATAGCGGGGCGCAAGACATCGTCAAGGGCGCTGAAGCTATGACGGCGGCGTTTGCGTCAATCGGCGAAGAATTTACGGCTATGGCTAACATGCCATCGTGGGCAAAATTCCGGGCGATCATGGATACATTCCGGGATTTCAAGCTGGGGGATAGCTTCTTGCCCGATGGCATCGCGTCACAAGTGGACGTTGAAATGGAAGGCGTCGAAAAGCGGATTGCCTCGTTTTACGACCGCATCACGGCGTTGACGGCGGGCGCGCTATCGGACAAGACCGGCGCCTGGGCCGGCTATTTTTCAGGCTTGGCGACGCTGGTCGGGTCTGAAAACGAAAAGCTGCTGGGCATTTCAAAGTCTTTCGCGGCGGCGCAATCCATGGTTGACGCATGGGGCGCATATACCAAAGCTCTGAACAGTCCTGAGCCTATGCCGATGTTTGCGCGCATGGCAGCGGCGGCCCAAGTGCTGGCGGCCGGCATTGGCGCGGTCAGCGCAATTCGTTCGGTTACTGCGGGCGGCGGCGGTGCTGGCGCGGCGACGGCCGCGACGGCCGCGACACCGGCGGCACCGGACACGGTGGTTCGGTTGCAAGGCGACGTATTCACGCGGGAATCCGTGACTGAGCTTCTCAACACCATAGGGGAGGCGGGCGGCAACGTCCGGCTTGCGTAATGGGCGTCATCTTTCAAAGCAGCTACTCGTTGCCAGGCGGGGATCAACCGCTAACGCACGCGCGCATCGCGCACGCCGGCAATTGGATCACGGGCGGGACGATAACGTCGAGCAGCACGGCGACGGGTTACGATGACGCGGCGGCGGAAAACACGCTGACCTATGAACGTTGGAAGCCTAGCGCTTTATCGGCGACGTGGACGAACACCTTCGCGGCGTCGTCGTCGTTCAATTATTGCGTCATAGGCGCGCACACATTGGGCACGAATGGCAACAGCTTGCAGGTGCTTAAATACGATGGCGCGACATGGTCAAATATGATCCCGACGACGGCAATATCGTCGGACATGCCCATCTTTTGCATATTCGGGGCCGTGACGGGCACGAAAGCCCAAATCAAGATCACGAATGGCACGGCGCCGGAGGTTGGCGTCGTCAAATTCGGCACGGCGTTGCAAATGCCGCGCACGTTCTACGGCGGCCATGCACCGCTTGATTTGTCGCGCCAGCCAGTCTTGCGGACGAATGTTTCTTCGACCGGGGAATTCCTTGGGCGGTCGGTCACGCGGGCCAAGTATGCGACGTCGTTTGCATGGTCGAATCTGACGGCTGCGTGGGTGCGGTCGAACTGGCGAACGTTCCAGACGGCGGTTGAAGATGAACCGTTTTTCGTTGCGTGGCGACCAGACGCGACGGACGGTTTTTCGGAAGTTGGCCTTTGCTACGCGACGGGGACACCGATCCCCAGCAACATGGGCGCGCGCGACCTCATGAGCGTTCAGTTAGACGCAGTCGGGCATTCATATGACTAGCACCACCATCGGCCGCGAGCCTGTCCAGATTGTCGAAATCCGCCAGCCTTTGTGCGCCAACGTTTACGGGACAGCGCCATGCACTGCGACGGGCGGCGTGGATGCGAAGTGCTACAACACGCGCGGGTCATGCCAAGACACCGCAAACTACCGCCACAAGCCCGAGGATCCACTGGCGGCCGACCGGACCTATTCCGCGCTTGATACGCTGACGAATGGTGATTTCACGCGGGGGCAAGACCTGTTTTTCGCGGTTTACTTGCGGACGCCGGCCAGCCCGGATGGGTGTATTTGGGAGATGGGCGCGACCGGCAAGTCGATCTATCTCGGCGTGACGTCCAGCAACCTGGTATTCCGCGCGGGCAACGGCGCGACGGGGCATCCGACAGACACGGCGAAGGTATCGGTCGCGGCTTCGGCCTACGCGGGCAAGACCGGGGTTTTTTACGGTGCGGTCGATAACACGGCAAAAAGCGTGACGCTGTGGTGGTGGGATGCGCGACAAAGAACGTTGGCGCAGGTCGGGACAGACACGGCGGCGGTATCGTGGGGCACGAACTGGTCATCTAACAGCGATGGCGGCTGCGGTTATGTCGATGGCACAACGGCCGTTGGCGAAAGCACATCGAACTTCAACGGCGTCATTGAGACGTTAAAGGTCTACGACAGCCAAGCGGCGCCGGACATGACGGCGTCTTTTGTTCAGTCGCTCTACTTCTCGTCGGGTGCGGCGGCGGAGCGTGGGGTCAGCGGCGCGGATTATGTCATTCCCTCGCTTGTGAGCGTCGGCACCAGCCCGGCGCGGGTCAATCTTGCGGGGGCAAATCCAGACTTGGCGGGCGTGGGCCTGCGGTCCGAATGCCGCGTCACGTTCATGGACCATCCGCACACCGACAGGATCGTGGATCCCTATATTGGCGGCCGGACGTTTGATCCGATGACACGCGGCCATTTCTGGACCAAGTGGCTGACGCGGAACTTGCACAGAAACAACGTGATTATCCGCATATATGAAGGGTATAGCGGGGAAGCACTGTCCGCGATGACATCGCGCCAATACTTCTTGACCGGGGCCAGCGCCATAACGGACGACGGGAAGATAACGCTGACCGGGCAAGACATCCTCGGGCGGGTGCAAACCCGCAAGGCGAAGGCGCCGGTCGCGTCGCCGGGAACCATCTATACGGCGATTGATGATGTGGTGTTGTCGGTGGAAGTGGACAACGCGACGGTCGGCGATTACGCGGCCAGCGGGACATTGCGCATAGGGTCGGAGGTGATGACTTATTCCAGCGTCGCGACGTCGTCGAACGGCATCACCTTCACGTTGACTGCGCGGGGCACGGATGGGTCAACGGCGGCGGCCCATGCCGTGGACGAAACGGCTCAACAATGCCTGCGGTTCACGGCACAGACGATTGACCAAGCGTGCGTTACGCTGATGGAAACCTACGCCGGCATTGATACGGGGTTCATGGACATCGCAGCGTGGGAAACGGAAATCACGACATACTTGCAAAACTATGTCCTGACGACGTTGGTCACGGTGCCGACGTCGGTGCAGGAGATGCTTGCAGAGCTGCAAGAGCAGTGCCAGTTTTTCTTGTGGTGGGATGAACGCGACCAGCTGTTGAAGATCAAGGCAATACGGGGCGTCGATGCCGACCCGCCATCGGTTACGGACGCGGCCAACATCTTGCCGGGGTTGTCGATCACGGAAAAGCCGCGCCAACGGATTTCGCAGGTGTATCTGTATTACGGCTTGCGGGACTATGCGGGGTCGCTGACCGACACGGCGAACTACCAATATTCGACGGTCACGGCGAACTTGGAAAGTGAATCGGACGCGCTTTATGGCGAGGCGTCGGTCAAGGAGGTGTTCAGCCGGTGGCTGGGTTCGGAAGCCTTGGCGGCGACGACATCCGACAAGATTGTCAACCGCTACAAGGAAACACCGCGCGAGGCGCGGTTTGAGATGGACGCCAAGGACCGGGCGTATTGGGTCGGCGACACCATCAAGATCAGCCATTACTTGGACGTGGACGAGTTTGGCGAAAAGCGCGCGCGGCAATGGATAATCACTTCGGCGGAAGAAAGCGTGCCGGGCCATACGGTGCGCTATACTGCGGAAGATTCGACGCTATACGGCAAGGTTTTTTACATCCTGGCGTCCGGGGCGGCGAACTATCCCGGCGCGGCAACGGTCGGGTTTGGCGATGCCTACGCGGGCGACACGGACGGCGAACTATCGGACGGCGAAACATGCGCGAGGATTAACTAGATGACGACCTATACCACCATCGCGTCAACGGAGATCGACCAGGACAGCCCGATAACGCAGCCGCTCATGACCAAGCTACGCGACAATCCCATTGCGATGGCGGAAAGCGCGACGGGCGCGGCGGTTATCGCGCAAGGTTGGTGCCCATATGACATGGTGACGGTGGGCGACGGCAACGACGGGGTCATATATGACTTTGCGGTCGATGGGGCTGTGGCGACGCTGGACAGCCCGACATTCGCGGACGGGTTCACGTATCGGTTTTATTTTGAGCAGATACTGGGGAGCAGCGCGCCAACGACCGATAATTTTGAAATGCGGTTTTCTTATGTCACGGCGGGTCTGCAAGGCACGGCAACGTTGTTGGCGTCGATCAACAGCGTTGATGGCGAGGTGACACTGGGCCTGCCAAGGGCATCGGGCACAACGCATAAATGGGCCGCTTATACTGTGGTCGACAATACCACTGCGGTTTCGCATGGTGCTTATTCCAGGGTGCAATCACCGGCAGAAAAGATCGCGTTCGTCCGGTTCAAAGCGCAGGCCGGCAATTTGGCTGGCGGCAAAATATACATGTATCGGCGGAAGGACTTGTTCTCATGACGCGGCATCGACGGGAAGTCGTCACAAATGAAGATGGGGAACGGGCGCTCAAGTGGGTGCCCGTTTCTGATTCAGGGGCCGCCGCTGACGCGCAGCCGCGCAACGCGCGCGATACGGCGCAAATGGCGGCGCAGGTGCGGCAGGCGCGCGGGCGGGCGTTGGCAGCGTCGGATTGGACGCAGTTGGCAGATGCCCCGATTACCGCCGCGCGCAAGACGGCGTGGAAGGCCTACCGGCGGGCGCTGCGCGATGCGCCAAAGCAAGAGGGCTTTCCGTGGGCAATGGAATGGCCGGAGCCGGAACGGTTTGGCCTTGGCGAAGACGAGGGCGCATAGATGGCCAACATTTACGACTTAGTAGACACCTGGACGGTCGGCACGACGACTTACAACGCGATAAAGATGGACGTTACTGACACGGCGTCGGCAGCGGATTCCATGTTGATGGATTTGCTGGTCGGCGGGGCCAGTAAATTCGGGGTGACAAAAGCGGGCGCGTTGTCGGTTGGCGACGCCGCGACGACGCGGACGAATCTTGGCGTGCAATCAACGGGCGCGGTGCTGGATGACCTGAACACGTTGGGCGCGGCGTCGGCGGATGGCGAGTTCATTGTCGCGACCGGCGCTGGGGCTTTCGCGTATGAAAGCGGGGCAACGGCACGGGCTAGCCTGGGGCTGGGGTCGATTGCAACGCAGGCGTCGGCCAGCGTGACGATTACCGGCGGGTC
>CAZEHJ010000122.1:0-5409 GCA_964512485.1 uncultured Rhodothermales bacterium
AAATTCGGTTTTTCGTTCAACTGGGCGGGATTGACAAACGTGTCATACGGATATCTCTGGTGGACAGACGAAACCGATGGCATATCATCTTATTTCGCGTGGGGCTTCGGAGGGCAATTCATTTACGTCTCACCTGCCAGAAACCTTGTTGCGGTGGTCACAACAGATTATGACGGCGTCTATCAAGCGATCGGAGGCGAAAATGCCATCGCAACGGCCGCAATGGGAGTGATTTCCAATCACGTTCTCCCGGCTGTTGAATAGAGATCATACTTCTTGAGTCGCCGGTACAAGGTGGCTCGCGTGAGGCCCAACTCGTTGGATGCACAGGAAATATTGCCTCCATGTTTCGCCATCGCCACGTCTATTACCTGCCTCTCGACATCTTCAAGATTCAGTGTCTCCAATACCAACCGGTCACTTGATTCCGTCGCCGTTGAAAACTGAAGATCACACGGTTGAATAGCTGCCGATTCTGTCATGATCACAGCGCGCTCCACTTTATGCATCAATTCCCGAACGTTTCCGGGCCAGTCGTATGATTCCATCAATCGAATTGCAGCCTCCGAGATGGTGAGCACTTCCGGATTGTACTGTGCAGAAAATTTGGCCCTGTAATACTCGGCAAGCATGCGGATATCTTCCTTCCTTGCCCGAAGTGGAGGAAGAAAGATCTCTACGGTGTTGATCCGGTAGAGCAGGTCTGCCCTGAAACGCTTTTCAGCAACTGAATGATGGATGGGCTGATTCGTTGCACAGATAAGTCGAACGTTTATGGCGGTCCCCACATTGGATCCGATTCGAACGACATGTCTCTGTTGCAGCACATTCAGCAGCTTGGCCTGAAGTGAAAGAGGGAGATTCCCGATCTCGTCGAGAAAGAGGGTCCCTCCATTCGCTGCCTCGAACTTCCCCATGCGATTCTCGAAGGCGTCTGTAAAGGACCCTTTCTTGTGCCCGAACAGCTCACTTTCAAACAGTGTTTCCGTAACCGCGCCCATGTCCACTGGAAGAAAGGTAGCCCCCCGTCGATTCGACAATCGATGCAGCGCATTCGCTACCACCTCTTTTCCGGTGCCATTCTCCCCCAGGATCAACACGTTTGCATCTGTACAAGCCACCTTTTGAATCTGATTCACAACCGAATTGAGGGCCTGGGACGTTCCAATCAGGCCGAGTCGCGTCGGATCGATCACGGCCTTCTTCTCTATCGTCTGTTTCCTGTACATTCCCGGTTCTGCGATCATACCGGCCCCTCGAAAATTTTCTTTTATCATTGGTGCGCAGGAAGTTATACGGATATAAGAATTGTCCATGTGCCGAAAGTCACGATGTTCGGGCAGATCCATTTGCCCGGCAAAAACGGCCCCTGTTCAGTCATGAACACCTGGAATTGCAGAATTGAACAGTGGCAGATATTGATCGGCCGTTTACAGGGCTCAAACGTCGATCGAAGATGGAGTACGCCCGTTGGCACGAATCTCGCCGATCGGAAAAGTGATGCACTCAATCATTGATTGCACCGCAAGCTGACTTTCATGAACTGACTCCGCTTTTCGCTTGGCGCTGAATCAGCAACTCATGAGCTGGAGATGCACGGATCCGCACCGGTCCACCTGACACTTCTTTCCTTCTTCCGAAGGATGTAACGCCGGCGCAGAAAAGGTCACCCGATCAATCGGCACTGCGGACGCAACTCCCTATTGGAGGGATCTCCTGACAGAGATTCGTCGATGCAGAGTGATCAGCACACAAAGACGAAGTGCATTCCCTGAAATCATCCACTCTTGGAGGGCGCAAGTCGATCAACATCGATACAGACACGTTTTAATCATGCATTACTTCAGCAGAATCTTTCTACTGTCCACCTTTGCTCTGGCGGGCTTTTTGAGCACACCAGTTCAGGCTCAAACAGTGGGTAGTTGCGAGCAAGCCATCGGAGAGTCCTATATGGACATCAACAATGTGCGCGCACGCATTCTCAATAACGGTAACCTGTTTTGGCGCGGAAGCCCTCACGTTTATAATATTCCTAAGGGCGGCCCGTCGAACGCAATTTTCGCCTCCGGCATCTGGATGGGTGGTCAGGTAGCTGGCCAGCTTCGTCTTGCCGGATCAACCTATGGCCCCTACGAATTCTGGGCCGGTCCACTGAATGATGATGGTTCGCCTCCGGACGATTGTTCGGTTTACGACCGCGTTTTCAAAGTTTCCAAAGAGGCTGTCGTTGCGTACGAGGGATCTGGTGCGGCAACACCTGATCTTCAGGATTGGCCGACCGGACTTGGCGCACCGACTCTGGACGCAAACGGCGACGCCATTGACCTCACAGATCAGCCACTTACGAGCCGCGTAGATCGCAAGATCAACCTGGCTGCCGGTGAGCGCCCAGCCATTCTGGGAGACCAGATGTTGTGGTGGGTCATGAACGACCGCGGCAACCAGCATACACGAACTGATACTCCAGCAATGGGCGTTGAAGTTCACGGAACGGCGTTTGCGTTCAATACTGCGGGTGCTATCGGGAATACAACCTTCTACAAATATCGCATTATCTATAAAGGAAGTACGCCTCTCGAGAACACGTATATGGGGCTTTTCTCGGATCCTGACCTCGGCAATTTCGATGATGACTACGTCGGATCCGATACTACCCTCGGACTCGGATTTGTTTACAATGCCGACAACGACGACGAAGGTGGAGAGGGATACGGCGCAGCACCTCCGGCCGCCGGATATGACTTTTTTCAGGGTCCGCTCGTCAATGACAACGGCGTTGATGACAACGGCAACGGCCAGATTGACGAAGAGAACGAACGCCTGAAAATGACTTCGTTCACATTCTACAACAATACGGGTGGCCTGCAAGGTGACCCCAGGAATGGCCCCGACATGTACAATTACATGAGCGGTCGATGGAAGGATGGCCAACGAATCACACTTGGAGGCTCGGGACGCAATTTTTCGAATATTCCGACCTCGTTCATGTTTCCTGGCGATCCTCCAGGATTCTGGTCAGAATTTGATTCAGATGGTCAGGGTAGCGCGATCGCGCCCGCCGATCGTCGTTTTGTGATGGCTACGGGTCCTTTTACGGTCAAGCCAAACGATGAGCAGACTCTGGTCTTTGGAATCGTGACCAGTTTCGGTGACGACAATCTGGATTCAGTCCGGAAAATGAAGGAAGACGATGCGCTGGCGCAGGCAGTGTTCGATATCAATTTCGAATTGCCTTCTCCTCCAGCTGGACCTCGCGTCACGACTACGGTCGATGACGGAAGCGTTCTTCTGGAGTGGGGATACAAACCAACTGACAACAACTTCCTCGACACCTATAACGTGATCGATCCGCTACTTTCAGACGACGTTACCGATAATGACTACGTATTTGAAGGCTACAATGTCTTCCAATTCGATGACAGCTCGGACCAGGAAGGAACCCTTCTCGCCACATACGATGTCGTCAATGGCATCACGCGCGTAATCGAAGGGTCTGACCTGACATTTGTCACCGCTGAGGGTAGTGATGCTGGATTAGCCCACTCGCACCGGGTGTCTGGACTCACCAACTATGTAGATTATTCCTTTGGCGTACAGGCATATGCCTATAATGCTACCTCGGGACAGAAGGTTTACCCTGGCCCGATCAGTAGAGTCAACGTCGTTCCACAGCGTACGCAACTGGTTCTGTCAGAAGAAGCCGTGGCCGCAGCCATAACGCCTGATGCTGACGTTGAGTCCGTAAAAGGCGAAAACATCGGTAACGGTAATGTGACGGCCAACATCGTCAATCCTGCTGCAGTTACAGGCCATTCTTACGCTGTTGAGTTCTTCGCTCTCGAAGTTCCGGATGTGGACGATGGTCACAAGCGGAACAATGGTGTGGGCATCGACGAACGCGAATCGAGCCGCGCTGCTGAAATCAGAAGCAAGGAAGCTGTTCGCAAGTCAGGTTCTGCATTTATCACAACCTATGACGTGATGAACACGACCACGGGCGAAAAAGTCTTCGACGGCACTGCTGCGTACGACGGAATCCACACCGCAGCTCCGGAAGGAAGCGATGTGATTCAGCTCGACGGTCTTTCGCTGAATATCACAGGCGCTCCCAACGGATTCCTGGACTTCACCGTGACGCACAATGCTTCGGGCAAGCTTGCTACGCCCGATGGTGCTGCTGCTGACTGGAGAAGCTTCCCTGGAACGGGCCGCGCTACTCAAGGTGTTCAGCAGTCTACCAATGGAGGTCGCTGGCACATCGCAACCGGTATGTCCGGTGGTTGCCCATCGAATTGTGGCGACTACTCCTCCTTCCTCGCTCGCTCGATCGTCGGCCGTGATGGCTGGGGTCCGGTAATGCCTTTCGACTGGGAAATTCGTTTCTCAGACGGTGGCGACTACGAGCTGGACTGGTGGGGCACTGGAATCATCCAGGCTGGCCGCATGAGCATCTGGAATGCAGGTATTGCAACTCCTGATGACCCAAGTGATGACATTCGCTGGATCCCTGCTATCCTTGATAACGGTGGAAACCCGACATGGGAAATGGTCGCCAATGACCACTCCTCGTCCGGTGGTGCGGATGACCCTGAGTCAGATTGGATCTACTTCTTTGATCCTGTTGATCAGTCTGCTGGACAGGCTGGCTACGACAAGTGGGTAACACTTGCCCTTGCTGAAGCTGGTGCAGGTGGTGATGGAACAGCTGAATGGGGTGGCATTTCGACTCCTGGACGTATCGTTCTTTACAACTGGAACGCGGGTGATGTCTCTGACGGAACGCTTGATGCAGTCCCACTGGATCAGCGCGAGCCAGAAGCAGGAACCGTATTCCGCATGGCAACGACGAAGCCGAATCAGCCTGGTGACAGCTTTGCCTTCTCGACCGATGGTCTGGGCGCTCGCGCTCGCACGGACGCAGAAGCAAAAAGTGCGCTCGATGATATCGGTATCTCACCGAACCCATACAAAGGCGCTTCGGCTTACGAAGTCAGCCAGCTTGTTGATCAGGTTCGTTTTACGAACATGCCGAATCAGGCTACCGTGAGAATCTTCTCTGTTTCGGGTACGCTGATCCGCACTCTCGTCAAGAACGACTCGAATGCGAGTTTCCCCTGGGATCTCGCGACTGACGAAGGGCTTCCGATCTCCAGTGGTATGTACATCATCCACGTTGATTCAGATCTCGGAGAGAAGGTCCTCAAGTTTGGCGTCGTCAAAAAGCGTGTACAGCTGAATACGTTTTAGAACCCACGAGCAAAATGAACAATCAAGAAAGGAAAACAATCATGAATACATCATTGAATATGATGATCCGTGCGCTCGTGGTCTGTGCGGTGCTGATTCTCAGTGCCCTGGACGCGAATGCAGGTGATGACAAACGTCGTGGTACGGCGGGTGCATCACAGC
>CAZEHJ010000123.1:0-5389 GCA_964512485.1 uncultured Rhodothermales bacterium
CGGATGAAGAACATCGATCCGGCACGGTGGCAACAAATCGAGAAGATTCTCGACGGAGCGCTCGACAGAGATCCGGAATCTCGCGAGGAGTATGTTCGGTCCGAATGCGGAGCTGACGAAGAGCTTCTGGCACAGGTCCTCAAGATGCTCAAAGCATCCGGCGAATCGGACAAGTTTCTCGAATCCGGAGGAGGGGGGCAACTGCACGAAGCGCTGGCCAGAATGGCGTCCGCTGTTTCCGAAGACGATACAGACAAGGACGAACTACAGACAGTTGGTCCGTACCGGTTGGTCCGCAAATTGGGTCGTGGCGGAATGGGGCAGGTATTTCTGGCCGTCAGAGACGACGAAGCGTTCAAGCGATATGTGGCTGTGAAAGTCATTCGTCGCGGAATGGACACCGAGGATATCCTTAAACGATTCCGCGTAGAGCGACAGATCCTTGCCAGTCTGACACACCCAGGAATCGCCCGACTTCTCGACGGAGGAGCGACCGATGAGGGTGTTTCGTATTTCGTGATGGAATACGTGGACGGCGAACCCGTCGACAAATATTGCAACGACAATCGACTTTTACTGGAGGACCGCCTCCAATTGTTCGTCGAAATATGCAAAGCAGTTCATTACGCCCACCAGAATCTGATCGTCCACCGTGATCTGAAACCGGGAAATATTCTCATCACGCGAGACGGGGAGGTGAAGCTGCTGGATTTCGGAATCGCAAAATTCCTGAATCCAGACCTTACGGGATACACGCTGCCCATGACGCGCACCGAGCTTCGGGTCATGACTCCAGAATATGCGTCACCCGAGCAGGTGAGAGGTAATTCCGTAACCACGGCGTCGGACGTCTACCAGCTCGGTATACTGATGTACGAGCTTCTGACGGGACACCGGCCGTTCACGTTCGAGACGAAGGCCAGAGGCGAGATCGAAAAAATCATCCTCGAACAGGCCCCCGAAAAACCAAGCACGATCATTTCGAAGATCGAGGAAGTCCCGACCGCCAACGCCACCTTGACCCCGGAGTCCGTGAGCCTGCAGCGACGGACGCCGCTCGATCGCTTGCGCAAACAGCTCACGGGCGATCTGGACCGAATTGTCCTGATGGCGCTTCGGAAGGAGACCGATCGCCGATATCAATCCGCAGACCAGCTACTTCAGGATATCCAGAATTACCTGGCTGGAAAACCTGTCTCTGCTCAGGCAGATACCATGGGTTATCGCGCACGCAAGTTTGTGCAGCGCAATAAACTGGCAGTGACCGCCGCTTTTGCAGGGATTGTTCTTCTGGTGGCAACGACAATCATGGCGGTGCAGTTTGCCGTCGTGACAGGCATGCAGCGGGACCAGATTGAACTTGAGGCTCAGAAGTCTGCGGAAGTGGTTGACTTCATGATGGAGCTGTTCGGAAAAGCTAATCCAGAAATTGCCCAGGGGCGTGAACTGACGGTACATGAGCTACTGGATATCGGTGCGGGCGATGTGTCTGATCGCCTCACAAGCCAGCCTGAGGTTCAGAGTAACATGATGAGGGTGTTGAGCCAGGTGTATGCGGACATGGGATATGCCGAGCAGGGAATGGAGCTCATCGAATCCGCTCTCGAAATACAACGCGGGCTCTCTGACGGTGAACCGTCGGCCGAACTTGCCTCCGCTCTGCACGGGATGGGGGTATTGTCAGATGACGTGGGCGACACTCGAGCGTCCATCGCATTTCACGAAGAAGCATTGGCAATGCGGCGTGAATTGTTCGGCGAAAGCAGCCTATCGGTTGCTCAGAGCTTGAATGATCTGGGTGTGACGATATACTACTCGAATCCGATCGCGAACGCAGATACGACGCGTATCCTTTGGGAGCAGGCTCTGGCCATTAGAGAATCCCTGATCGAAGGCACGCATCGTGATCTGGCAGAATCTCTTTCCAACCTCGGCGCCGTGTACAACGAGTTGGCTATTCAATCGGGATACGAGGACTTTCGCGAGGAAACGGAGTCATTCTATCGACGAGGTCTGGACATGACCAGAGACGCGCGAGGTGAGGATCATCCGTTCTACGCGTCCAATCTCCACAATCTCGGCACATTTCTACTCGATCTGGCCATTTACGAGGAGGCTGAAGCACTGTTCAAGGAAGCCATTGAGCGCAGAACCAACATATATGGTGACGATCACGGAATTACGGGAAGATCCCTGAATATGCTGGGTCGGGTCTATATGAGGCAAGGCAGATACGCGGAGGCCGAGCCACTGCTGCAGCAGTCGACACACATACATGAACGCGACCTTGGGCCGGACCACTACTTCGTCGGGCGGGACCACCAGATGTTGGGTGATCTGTTCGTGGGTAGAGCAGAGCTGCAGACCGCTATCGATCATTATCTCGTTGCTCTCTCAACAATTGCCAGAGCCCGGAGTACCTCCCACCCCGCCTACATCGGAACCAGTCGCGCACTGGCAGGGGCGTACGAGCAGCTGGGAAGAACGGCTGAATCTGAACGGTACTACGGATTCGTGACGGCTGTCATTCCAGATTCGGGTCCCGAAACGGCAGGACAGGCCCAGGACCTCGTAAGTCATTCGCGTGCATTGATCTCGAATAATCGTCGCAAGACGGCCGAAACCAACCTGGACGCGGCACAGACGTTTCTTGAATCGGCTGACGGTGATCACACCGAAGCTCTGGCTGAAATCGCAGATCTACGATCTCAGATAAATTAATCGGTTTCCGTCTTCGGCCCTTTCGTTTTCTTGGCCTTCTTTTTGGTCTTACCAGAAGACAGTGTCTCGAAGGTCAGACCATCGCTTTTCGAGTCGACGTCGATCCTGATCGTTTCACCTGCCTCAATCCATCCGGAGAGCACTTCCTCGGCCAGTTTGTTCGTGATCTCACGCTGAATGACGCGCTTGAGTGGTCTGGCTCCGAAAACAGGATCAAACCCGATCTCGGCAAGCTGATCTTTGGCTGCATCGGACAAGTCTACCTCGATGGCGTTGCTTGAAAGAGCCAGCTTGCGAACGCGCTCGAATTGAATGTCGACAATCCTGCGAATGTCTTTTTTACGCAGAGGATGAAATGTCACAATCTCATCGATACGGTTCAGAAATTCGGGACGTAGACGCTGTTTGAGCAGTGCCAACAGATCCGATTTCATTTTGTCCTCGTCTTCCTTCGAGATATCACCATCAACGGCATCGAGTCTACTCTGTATGACCTCGGAGCCGAGGTTGCTCGTCATGATGATGATCGTGTTCTTGAAGTCGATGATGCGACCCTGATTGTCCGTCAAGCGTCCGTCGTCGAGGACCTGAAGCAAAATGTTGAACACTTCGGGATGCGCTTTTTCGATCTCATCCAGAAGAACGACCGAATACGGCTTACGTCGTACCTGTTCGCTGAGCTGGCCTCCTTCCTCGTAGCCAACATATCCGGGAGGGGCACCGACGAGACGACTCACAGTGTGTCGTTCCTGATATTCACTCATATCGATGCGAACCATGGCGTTCTCATCGTTGAAGAGAAATTCCGCGAGGGCTTTGGCCAGCTCAGTTTTTCCGACACCAGTTGATCCGAGGAAGATGAATGACCCGATGGGACGGGTTTCTTCCTGGAGTCCAGCCCGGCCGCGTCGGACGGCGTTTGCTACCGCTTCCAGGGCTTCCGGTTGACCGACAACCCGCTTTTCGAGTGATTCTTCGAGACGCAGAAGTTTGGCCCTTTCACTCTCCAGCATCCTGGATACCGGTACACCGGTCCAGCGCGATACGATTGCTGCGATATCTTCGGAATCGATTTCTTCGCTCAGCAACGCTCCACCTTTCTGGACATCGTCGAGCTTGGCTTTCGTTTCTGTAACGACGTCCTCGAGTTTCGGAATCTTGCCGTATCTGAGTTCGGCGACTTCTCCATACTCGCCCGAGCGTTCAAGCTTTTCAGCCTCGATTCGCAGGTTTTCGATGTCTTCCTTGGCCTGCTGAATCGTCTGGATCATCTCTTTTTCCTGAGTCCAACGCGCTTTCAGCTCGGTTCGCATTTCGTCCAGATTGGCATACTGTTCGGCGATCTGGGCAAGTTTGCTTTCGTCTTTTTCACGCTTGACGGCTTCACGCTCAATTTCAAGCTGCCTGATCTGGCGTTCGAGCTGATCAAGTTCTTCAGGCAGGGAGTCAATCTCGATTCTCAGGCGAGCGGCCGATTCATCGATCAAGTCGATGGCTTTGTCGGGAAGGAAACGATCGGTGATATATCGATTGCTCAGCTCAGCCGCGGAGACGAGAGCACCATCTGTGATTCTGACTCCGTGATGAACTTCGTAGCGTTCCTTGATTCCGCGCAAGATTGAAACGGTGTCCTCAACGGTGGGCTCGCCGACGAGCACCATCTGGAATCGTCGTTCGAGCGCTTTGTCTTTTTCGAGGTACTTGCGGTACTCATCCAGAGTTGTCGCTCCGATGGCTCTGAGTTCGCCGCGGGCGAGTGCCGGCTTCAAAATGTTGGCCGCGTCCATCGCGCCTTCGGCAGCTCCAGCTCCAACGAGGGTATGTATCTCATCGATGAAGAGGACGATCTTTCCATCCGATTCAGTGATTTCGCGAACAACGGCTTTTAGGCGATCTTCAAATTCGCCTCTGTACTTTGCACCCGCGATGAGGGCACCCATGTCGAGTCCCAGAATGCGTTTGTCTTTGAGTCCTTCAGGGACATCACCCTGCACGATTCGAATGGAGAGGCCTTCGGCGATGGCGGTCTTTCCGACGCCAGGCTCGCCCACGAGGATGGGATTGTTTTTCGTTCGGCGCGACAGAATCTGAAGTACTCGTCGGATTTCATCGTCACGGCCAATGACCGGATCGATTTTTCCTTTCGATGCCAGGTCGTTCAGATCTCTTGTGTAGCGCTCAAGAGCCTGATACCGACTCTCGGCGTGCTGGTCGGTAACCTTCTGGCTTCCGCGAACATCTTTGAGAATGGCCAGGATTTTCTTCTTTGTCACACCCTGATCGCGAAGCGCTTCGCCAATGGCTTCTTTGGACGAAGCGAGAGCGATGACGAGGTGTTCTGTGGCGACGTATTCGTCTTTCAGCTGCTCGGCTTCCGCGAGGGCACGGTCGAACACCTTTTTGGCCTCCCCCCCAACATATTGACCCGAAACGGAAGAGCCCGTAACCACCGGCAGCTTTTCGAGTGCCTGTTCGGTTTTAGCGGACAGAAGATCTACGGATGCTTCCAGTTTTGTGAGCATCGTCATGGCAATACCCGACGTATCACCCAGCAATGCCTGCAGCAAATGGGGAGGCTCCACACCCTGATGGTTTTTGGATGCAGCGATTTCTGAAGCCGTTTTCACGACCTCCTGTGCCTTTATCGTAAATTTCTGAAGATTCATGT
>CAZEHJ010000124.1:0-5259 GCA_964512485.1 uncultured Rhodothermales bacterium
CAATATACTGCATGTCACATCAATAGTTCGCCGCTTCGCGGAAGATTAAAATGCGGTAATGCGCTGCGATCAGTCTTTTCAAAATCTCGGTTGGGGTAAAAATGGATCCAGGGCGCGCGGCTATGCCGCGCGCCCTGGAGACCCTCCCTACCCGCAGATGAATCGATTCACCCAAATAAGTATTGGATGAAGAGCAATCTACCTGAGAATTAAGCTGCTTTGTTGGAGACGGTTGCCAACTGAGCCCTGAGAGTCTTAAGCACTTTAGCCAGGATCTGGCTGATGCGAGCTTCGGTACGGTCCATGAGACCCGCGATCTCACGAAGCGTCAGGTTCTCGAAATAGTACAGAGCCAAAATGGTCTGCTCTCTTTCAGGAAGCTCGTTGATAAGCGTTTTGATGTAATCTTTCAGCGAATTGCGATCGATGGCTTCAAAAGCCTTGGTTGTATCCGCATTGGGAATCGATTCGATAAAAGTCTGGTCTCCTTCTCCGTCCATGGGGGCATGAAGGGATAAAGCGAATCGGCACTGAGCGTCGCGCAGCAAAGTGTGGTATTCAACCAGTGTCATTTCGAGGTGCTCAGCAACCTGCTGATCCGAGGGTTCACCATGGAGCTGCTGACGAAGAACGTCCATCGCGTGATGGGCTTCAGCAAGAAGGCGGCGACGTTCGCGTGGAAGCGCATCAATGGAGCGCAGATAGTCAACGAGAGCTCCTCTCACACGACCATAAGCGTAGGAAACAAAGGGTGTTCCTCGTTCGGGATCAAATCCGTCGAGTGCTTGAAGAAGGCCAAGTTGTCCGACGCTTTCAAGATCTTCTCGGGTTGCCAGAGGATGATCCGGAATGGAAAGACGACCAACGATCGAGCGGACGAGAGGAATCGCAGCTATTACAACAGCTTCTCGATTCCGTTCGGTCGGTTCTGAAACGAACTGAACTGCTATGCTCTGTAAATCCTTTGACATGGTACAAGGGGTAGTGTGTTTGTAAGGGGGGAGGGGTCAGGCCGCAAGTGCTTCCTGGTCGTCGGATTCAATGTTTTCGGAGATGCTTTCTTCAAGCCAATCCGAATCCCCTGCTTCTTCGAAGAAGCGAACCGAAGTCAGTGATCCTGCTCTGTCTTCCAGTACACGGTTTATCGTGAAATCGCCGAGCATCAACATGAAGCAAATGGAGCTTCCTACGAGAAGTCCGATGAGAACCGCCATTGTCAGCGAATAGTCGCCTTCATTCAGGTTCATCGTCGTAATCGTACCTACGAGCAGGCTGAGTTGGAAAAAGAGTGATCGCATCGTTCGGATGATGGGTGTTTTGAATCAACATCAGCCTGAAGAGCAAAGGCTATGCCACCCATGGACCTAGAGCATCCAGTCAGCTCGAATCAGAATTCGAGCCGGAAATCAGAAATTTTTCAGAATCGCTTAAAAACGGTCACAGAAGTGCCGATTAGCACTGTTGGAAGTCTTTTTAAGCAAATAGACGCCTTCGGAATTGAAGTGAAAATAAATTTTCCGATGGCTATTAAGGATTGGTGCGATTCAGCCGATTAGGAAAAACTTTCCGTTTCGGGTACCTGGTAGAAGCGGAAAAAGCTTCCTTCAGTCGATCAGACCGTCTTCCCTGTATTTGCGCAGCTTATTGCGGATCGTGCGCGCGCTGATGCCCAACTTGTCCGCCGCTACCTGCTGATTGTTTCCCGAGTCCTCGAGAGCCTGCAAGATCATGTGCCGCTCCATGTCATCGATCGTTGAAAGCTTGGCGCTGCTGCCGTTGGATGACTGCTCCCGAATCGGGTCTACATCTGAAAAGAAATCGTCATACACGTCCGACTTCACGATCTCCGAACGCTCTGCAGAAAGAAGGACGCCGCGTTGAACCATGTTCTCCAGCTCCCTGACATTACCGGGCCACGCCAGTGACTCGAAATAGGCAAGCAGGTCAGGTGATAGTTTCTTTGACTCGAGTGAATAAAGGGCGCAATATTTCTGCACGAAATACTCAGCCAACAGCTTCACATCGCCGGAGCGTTCGCGAAGAGGGGGGACAGTCACAGGAAACACGGCCAATCGGTGGTAGAGATCTTCCCGGAAAACACCTTCCGCGATAGCTTCTCCTAGATTTCTGTTGCTGGTGGCAACGACTCGCACGTCAACCTTTTTGACTTCGGTTGAGCCCACTTTCTGGAATTCTGACTCTTGAAGAACCCTGAGAAGCTTCGCCTGGACCGTGAGTTCAATTTCCGTAATTTCATCGAGCAGCAATGTCCCGCCATCTGCCTTTTCGAATGCCCCGACCATGTCCTCAATAGCTCCCGTAAACGCGCCTTTCTTGTGCCCGAACAGGTGACTCTCGACCAATTCCCTCGGCAGATTCGCGCAGTTAATGGTCAGATAGGGTCCATCCGCGCGATCGCTCGTGTGGTGAATGAGCTTGGACAAAATCTCCTTACCAGTCCCGCTTTCGCCCTGAATAAACACAGGAGCTTTGTTGTTGCTGACTTTCGGGAGAATGGACTTCAGGCGCTGAATGCTGGGGGATTCCCCGATGTATTCCACCGATGAATCGCTTCCCGAAGCATTCCGGCTCCTTTTCTCACTCGCAGGTTCTGATTCGGGAGCGGGTAGTTCCGCATTCAAGGATGCGTTGACCCGTTCGAGAAGTTCTGCTGTCGTAAATGGTTTGGGAATGTAATCGATGGCGCCATGTTGCATCATCCGTACCGCATGCTGAACGTTGGCATGCGCCGTGACCATAATTACTCTCGTGGTCGGATAGTTTTTGCGAATGTGCCCCAGAAGGGCAAAGCCGTCCATGTCGGGCATCATGAAATCGGTGACCACAAGGTCGAACGATTCGGACTCCATCAATTCAATGGCCTGAACGGCACTCGCACAACACGTCACCTGAAATCCATTGCGGGTGAACAGTCGCTCAAAAAGATTGTGAAGGAGGTTTTCGTCGTCGACGAATAGGAGATGCGGTTCGCGATCCATACGTGGCTGAGAAACCTGTGTACGTGGTAAATGCGCTTACGGAAAAGAAAGGCCCGGTTGCCGGGTGACTCAATATACCCCATAAGGGAGTATTCCGTTCTATTATCCCTGAATTGCGCGGGGAATGGTGCAGGTGAACTCGGTTCCCATTTCCAGCTCAGAACTGCTCAACACGATATCGCCTTCGTGTTCTCTGAAGATGCGACGGGCCATCGTCAAACCGAGACCCAGATTTGAGGCTTTGGTCGTGAAAAATGGCCTGAATATCTGTTTCCTGACCTTCTCATCAGTGATAGGCGAAGGGGAGAAGATCCGGAATCGAACGGTTTGTCCTTCGTCTATACTGTCGGCCGTAAAGGATATCGCAAGCTTGTCGGTCTGAACTGCTTCGAATGCGTTACGCATGACGGAAAGCAGCGCCTGACGGAGTAGTCTGTCGTCGGCATTAATCAGCACAGAATCCGAGATGCTGTTTTCGATGCGGATGCGTTCTGCTTCCGAATCCGAGAGCAACTGAATGACTTCGTTGCCGATGAGCCGGGCCTCAACAAGGTGGCTGGACAGCTTCAATGACTCCTGATAGTGTTTCAGATCGCCCAGAACTCCATTGATTCGCGATACGCCTTCGAGTATCCGAAACGCATTCTCCCGGTCATCCGAGTGATGCAGAGAGGGGAGAATGAGATCCGTGTATCCTTCGATACTGCTCAAAAGGCTTCCGATACGATGCGTGATAACCTGGGAGAACTCGGAAAACGATTCCTTGCTGAGACCAGATCCCGCGCTGGAGGCTTCATGTCCTTTCTCCGTCACGCTTCTGGAAACCGGTGGACGCTCCTGCTTTGCCTGTCGTTCCTGATTCATATGTGCTCGAGTGCGAGGCATCAGATCTAAATGCTTGTTGCCGGAGACGTGCCCGGATCAGTCGTTGAATTTTCTTTGGACGCCGACTTACCTACAGATCGAAGTGATCGTTCGGGTTTGCGGTCTTCGGCTTTGGATCCATTGATACCAGGCCCTGTGGTCGCGGTATCTGCTTTGTTCAAATCCATTTCGTTCAGTTCATCGCAGACCCGTCGGATGTCGTCGTCCTGCAGAGCTGCTTCTGATTGAAAGAGTGCAATCTTTTCATTCTGTAGTTCATAGGGTATAGACACCTGAGGCTCCATTCCGTAACCACATTTTTCGGCTACAAGGGCTGCCGTTCCAACTATGGCTGCCAGGCGTCTACCTGAAGAATCTTTCTGAAGGGTCGATGGAGTCGTGTGTCCTTTGATGCAAAGGGTCAGTTCTGTCGGGAAATGCAGTTTTCGCCCGATGAATTCACCGATTTCAGAGTAGTCGATTCCGAACTGCAATTGTTCGAGTTCGGTTTTTGAGCCGGAAACAGGGAATGAAAGTTCGGAAAATCCGTACAGAGACTCGGTTTCCGCAGGGAAGGAGGCACACAGTGCCAACCGTCCGATGCTGTGCAGTAAACCTGCTGTTGCAACGAGCCCTGGTCGAGAAAGGCAGTCTTCTGTTGTCAGCCATGCACCGGTTGCCAGGCGATGACTGATGAATGCGGTGGCTCGGGCATGCCGTATGACAGCATCCGAGACAGGGGACTCAACGGCGTGTTCTGAGCTTGAAGACAACATCGTCAGGCACGATTCTGGTCCCAAGACCTCAACTGCATGCAAAAGAGAACCGACTGAACCTCTCATGCCGTAATACGACTGGTTGGCTCGTTTAAGGACCGTGGCTGCAGACATCGGGTCATTCCAGAGAATGTTCACCACGTCGCATGCTTTGATCCTGCCGGAATCGAGAGCAACCGTTGCAGCGCGGGATGTTTCCCGGGCGGGTGGCTGCCGAAGCGAAAGCCTGGAAGTTATTCGATTGATGATACCGCTCATGGCTCTTACCGATGAAAGGGGTGATACACTTCCTGTCTAGGCAGCGAGCTTCAAGGCGCTGGGCTGAGCCAGTTCTCTCGCTTCCTGCATCTGTCCTTCTTTGACGCAGAGAGCTACGAGGCGGCGGCGCAGCAATTCACTTTCGGGTTTGTCCTGAAAGAATTTGCGATAGAGGGGAAGTGCCTGTTTGGTCCATCCACTCTGAACAATTGTCTGAAGCAGTTCATCAGCACGATGGATAGAACTTCCTTCGATCAGTGATTCAGCAGCTGCAGCCGCATCGTCGGCAAGACCACGATACAGAGATAGTCTGAACCAATCTTCGCGAACGTTGGCCGGCATCTCTGAGAGTCCGCCCGGAT
>CAZEHJ010000125.1:0-5109 GCA_964512485.1 uncultured Rhodothermales bacterium
TAATCGGGATGGTTACAGGAGACAAAGAGGACAAAATGGAGGATAACGGGGCCGATTTGACTCTCAGAGGACAAACGCGACTCGCGGACGCGCCTGAGCCGGTTTAAGGGCCTGTCGTCATATGCCAATCAAAGGTAAACGCGACCTGGCCTACTCCATGGCGTTTCGGGGTGCAAGCAGTTACCTCGACGTTGCTTATTCAGGAAAATCGCGAACCGTGTATCTCTCTATTTTTTCCTCATCGAACTCCACGCCCAGACCGGGACCGGTTGGAACATCGAAGTATCCGTCCGTCAGTTTAAGAGGCTCTTTCACGAGGAGATCGTGGAGAGCGTATTCGGTGAACTCTACAATAGGATCTGCATTGTCAATCGCACATCCGAGGTGAATCTTGGAGGCGACGATGTTGCCGAGTCCGTATTCCGTTCCGATCACGATGGGTTTTCGTGCCGCTTCGGCAACCGCTGCCCACTTCATGACTCCGGAAATACCGCCGGCCTTGGAGCATTTTGTATTGATGATGTCGGCGGCGTCGTTGCGCAGGAGCTGATATACCTGATACAGGTCGTCGGCGGCTTCATCCGCTTCAACGGGGATGTTTACGGCGTTCATAATCCGGTTTGCGCCCTCCCAATCAGTTCTGGATGTCGGCTGTTCGAGCAATTCAAGTCCCACATCATATTCTTCGGCCAGCTCGCACAACTTGACGGCTTCCTGAATCGTGTACCCCTGATTCACATCCGCTCTGATGCTGATGTCAGGGCCCAAAGCTTCTCTGATCGATTTCATTGATCTAGCATCCTGCTCCGGATCAATTCCCACTTTCGCTTTGATGCCCCGGATTCCCTGATCGTAATACTCCTGGGCATGTCTGGTCATTTCTTCAGGCGTGCCTCTTCGTACCTCGACCGAGCACAGCACCTTGTTTCTATAGAGGCCACCGAGCATGGAATGAAGCGGCAGATTCAGCGCTTTCCCCTTGATGTCCCATAAAGCGTAATTGATTGCGGCCGTTGCGTGTCGGGCCATCCACTTGCCACTTTGCCTGACGCGTATGCGGCTGTGAATTGTGTTGATATCGAGTGGATTCTGTCCGATCAGTCTCGGAGCGGTGTAGCGATCGATTCGGAGTTTGATGGTTTCCAGCTTCTCGACCGCATCGGTGGGCGCCTCACCCATTCCCACAATGCCGGAGTCGGTGTAGATCTTGACGAACACATAGTCCATGTATTCGCGCGCCTTTCTCATTCCGTCACGATAGTGAGGGATGGGAATGCGCACGGGAATAGTTTCGACCCGTTCAATCTTCATCTGGAAATTGTTCGCGGCTGCCAGGCCGCTGCCTCGGGCGACAAGGGGAACGATGGGAGCAAGCCCAAGAGCAGCACCACTCGCCAGAAACTTGCGCCGGCCCAGAGTTTTGGAATCCATATCACACCTCACGTAAAAACTTAGATCGAAATACCGATCAGAATATGGGGCTTTTTTTGGTTGTCAACCAACTGGGCGATGGTTGTTTAGCTACCGGCGTGAGTGGTAGAAGCAACTCAATCAGGTCGTTTTAGCCCGCAATATGCACTTGTTCTGCGGCAGAGCGAGTCCGCCCTTGCAGCGTATTACCTGATTCACACAGGGTTATTACCAAATGTGTTAATCGCCAAAAGCGACTACCCTGCCAATTCCTGGAGCGCCCCAACTAACTTCTCCAGGTCAGGAGGCAGATTGTACAGCGCCGGAGTGACGCGAACGCAGTCACCACCGTCCAATCCAGAACGAGCAACCGTGAAAATGCCGTAATCCTCGACCAATTGCCGGACGACATCTCGATTTTCTGCCCCCCCTCCACAGCCTCGCAGTCGAAAGCTTGTGATAGCACCTACGAGCTGATCATCGTCGGGCGTCAGAATGTCCACACCACTAATTGTTCGAGCCTCGCGCACCCACAGGTCACGGAGGTAGCGAACACGCGCGTATTTGTTTTCCCAGCCGATCGACTCCTGAAAGTCGAGTGCCTCAGGGACCGTGAGGATAGTGGCGAAGTTCATGGTGCCAGTATGCAACCGACTTTGAATTGAATTCAGACTACCGAGGTCGCCGTAGGCTCGGTCGATTCCGTTGAGGCCGGACTCTCGGATATACATCGCGCCAACACCGAGTGGTGCACCAATCCACTTATGTAGGTTCAGTCCTACATAATCAGCTCCAAATCCCTCTAGGTCGAGAGGAACATGCCCCCAAGAATGTGCTGCGTCCACGATCACGTCGACACCGCGAGAGCGTGCAAGCGCCGTGATATCCCGAACTGGGTGAATTAGCCCCGTTTTGTTGTTGGCGTGCGTGAGCAACAAGAGTCGGGTTTGTGGATGTGCCCTCAGAGCTTCGGTGTAGGCCTGAAGAATCTGCTCTTTCGATGTCGCCGGTTCAGGGATGACCAACGTCGCAATCTTTGCTCCACGGCGAACTGCTAGCGCGTTCATGGACTGCTGCATCGCGGGATAGTCAAGATCGGCATACATGACCGTTTCTCCTGATTGGAGGCGGTTGTACTGGCTAATCAGGGCCTGGAGGGCCTCAGTAGCATTTCTCGAGAATGCGATTTCGCCTGGGGAAACACTAAGGGTCGAGGCTACGCGTTCACGTATCTCGCTGGCCTGACGGTCGAAGTGTGTCCGGGCGTAAAACGAGTTCTCCCGATTGACCCGATCCGTGTTACAATGGAAGGCCTCCAAGACGGGCATTGCCATCATGCCCCAATAGCCACCTTCCAGATTAGTGACTTGGCTCGTAACTTCGTATTGGGCCGCTACTTTCTCCCAGAATTCCTCGCTTCTAACGACCTTCTGGACTGACTCACGCCGCTCATGAGGCGCAAAGGAATGCGCCTGCGAACGTACCGGCAGTGCGAGAGCGGCTGATGCAAGACCTGCCTGGCGGAGGAACTGACGGCGAGTGAACATAGGAGAATCATCTAGTTGTGATCAGATAACGAGTCGGGGTAGTTCCCAATCTCTCCAACAGTCGAATACCGATCAAGTCTTCAGGCCACAATAGTCGGGGGATGATTTTCAGCTCTTCAAGATATTATTGTGTCCAAGGCTATCCACAGAGCGAATGGGTGTGTAACCTTCCGGCATCACCTGCAGGGTAAGTAGAACCCTCAGGTACATACCGTTGTTAGCCGGACCGTGCCGATCACCTCCGTCGCTTCGCGAACCATTGAAACACCGCGAAGGTGATAGCGATGAGGGCATAGGCGGTCAAAGCAAAGTATAGCGTTGAAACCTTGTTATTCGCCAAATACAGGACTAACAACACCACGGCGGTCAGCATCAACGAAATCCCGGCAACAATGGGAGTCAAGGCAGAATGGGTCACGTTACGGAGCTTGAGGTTGGCGACGCAGACCGCAATGGACACCAGAAGAAACGTCAGGCTCGAAAAGGACGCGATCAGTTCCAGCCCACCCATCGCTGTCAACAGAACAGCGAGTACCGTTATGACAATCGCTGCGCTCACAGGAACTCCGGCCCGATTGCGAAATGAAAAAACTCCAGGTGCCAGGTTGTCATGGGACATCTCGTACGCCATGTGACTGGCGCCGAAAATCGTTGCGTTGATTGCGGACGACGTTGCAAGCATGGCGGCAACATCAACCAGGACGACACCGATTCTTCCGAGGATCGGCTCAGCTACAGCCGCAAGAGCATATTCCTCGGCGGCACGAATCGCCGATACATCCAGATTCCCGACGGCCACGAAGGCAATGACGACGTAGATGACAGACGTTATGGCAATGGATCCATAAAGTCCTCTTGGAATGTTACGCTCCGGGCGGCGCACCTCACACACCGCATTTGTAATTAACTGAAAGCCCTCGAATGCCACGAAGATTATGGCGCCACCTAAGAGGACGGCACTAGGACCATGGTCAACAACCGGTCGTAGCCGAGACGAGTCAACAGTAAATAAACCAACGGCGGCCAAAAGCACGAGTAACAATATTTTGGTGTAGACTGCGATATCCTCCGCCTTGCCCATCTTGCTGGCGCCTGCCGTATTGATAAACAGGAAGAACAATAGACTCCCGACCGACAAAGACCATCTGGCAAGATTAGAAGCGCTGAAGCCGAGTAAATGGGCCGAGTAGGCCCCGAAGGTGAAGGCGTAGAGGGCCAAAGTCCCAATGTAGCCCACGACAACTGTCCACCCGGCGATTCCCGCAATGGAAAGTGTTTCAGGAAATGCTCTCTCTAGATAAGTAAAACTCGCGCCGTCGCTATGATAGGTCAGGGCAAGTCGTACATAGCTGTATCCCGCAATCGATGCGATTATGGTTCCAATAAGGAACGCAAAAGGCGCCGCGTGACCGCTGATATCGACGGCCAGCCCCAGGATGGAGAAAATTCCTCCACCAATCATCCCGCCGACGCCGATCGCGATGAGCTCGGTAAGGCCGAGCTCTTTCGCTGCAGAAGGCCGACCGACGTTTTCCTGTTTGGGTTTCATGGCCTCCAGTTGGGTAGAGCGGGTCCGGCTGGCTGGTTGGCGGCGAACAGTTCACCCACCTTCCAGAAAGTAATCGTTTCTGGCCATCTCAGCCAGTCGGGCGAGCCCGCAACAGGCGCTTGTTATACCGCGTCACTTTGCATAACCCCGTGCCTTCTCGTAATGTTCGCGTTGAGCTTCGGTCAGAATAGGGAGAACACGAAGATGGGCGCGAAGGTGTGTGGCCCTGAGTTCTGCTCCGGTCAGCGCGATGGCTTCGAGCAATTCTCCCAAGCTTGTTTCGGTGACTGTACCTTCTGCGAACGATTCGTCTAGATGTCGCTCTTGTTCTACGATTTTCTGACCAAGTGATCGAGCCTGTTCTTTCATCACTTCGAAGATTGCTTGGATCTGAGAATGTTGTTCAATTGACAAGTCAAGCATTTCTCCCAATTCCAGCACATGAAGTGGGCCAGGATACTGATTCAGTTCAGCTGGCAAGGCCATCCCAAGGCCATCGCCATTCAGCAATCCCGCAATCTCTTCTGCCGATAGAGTTTTGATCTCGCGATCTGTGTGCCCAGCGTATGGGGAGGTGTGGTCGTGAGAGTGAGATTGTGCTGC
>CAZEHJ010000126.1:0-4866 GCA_964512485.1 uncultured Rhodothermales bacterium
TTCGACCCGGGCGTTGGTGCTCGGGCATACGAAGATCCGTGACGAGGACGTGGCCTTCGCCAAGTTGTTCTACGAGCGCGTCAGCGAGGTCTACTCCAATCTGGCCAAAGGCACCGGTTATCAGAATCATGTGTATCCTGTTTGAAAAACGTTCGTCAAAGATAACTGGCGTATGTCTTTCGGCGTAGGACGGAAACAGGATTGATCCGATGTTCACACGGGGCTTTTCGACCTGATTTCGCCGATATTTGTCTGTATATATAGGGCCAATGTGGTAGTTTGAGCGCCGAAATTTAGTACGGGCAGGACCGGCGAGCAGGATGGTCCTGCCGTTCGATTTCATGCCCCGCCCGACAAATTCCCCAAATTCTGATCTGATGTCACTGAATAAATTATCCGGCTTCCTTCTTCTACTCGTCTCGTTCGTAGTCGGGGGTTGTGCTTCAACTCAATCGACATTTCCCCCGACCTTCGTTCGGGAGGTGACGCCATTCGCAATTGTCGACAGTGTCGGTGTTCAGCATCAACTTGCCTTCCAGGGAGGATTCAACGTCCCACGTCCCCAGTTTGCTGATATGGATGCGGATGGTGATCAGGACCTGTTTATCCAGGAGGAATCTGGACGTGTCATTCATTTTGAAAACACCGGATCTGCCGCCGAACCAGACTACACCTGGAGAACCAACTCCTGGGCGGGACTGGATACGGGGGAGTGGTATCGAATTGTTGACCTTGATCAGGATGGTGACATGGATATTCTTACGGAAGAACGCTTCAGCCACATCCGCTATTACCGTAACGAAGGCACGCCTGAGTCTCCGAATTTCGTCGTGGCAGTCGACTCGCTTCGGGACGCGACGGGCACACCCATTTTTGCCGACCGCCAGAATATCCCACACATCGTGGATATCGACTGTGACGGACTGCTGGACCTCTTTATTGGTCGAGTGACGGGAACGATAACGCGCTATGAATCAGTCGGAAACGATGCCAACAACGTTCCCCGATTCAGATTCGTAACGGATCGCTGGGAAGATATCGAGATTGTCGGTGAGAACGTTTCATTACACGGCGCCAACACGATGAACTTTGCAGATGTTGATCTCGACGGAGATCTGGATCTATTTTGGGGTGATTTTTTCGAGGCAGGATTGCTTCTGGTGAGAAACCAGGGTACCTGTGGTGCGCCTTCCCTACGTAGTGAGCCACTCAGCTGGCCACTCAACAATCCGGTCGCCACCAGCGGATACAATGCCCCCGTATTGCTCGACATCGATGCCGATGACGACCTCGATATGGTATTTGGTGTTCTGGGCGGCGCGTTCAATGCCAATGGCACGTCCCGCAACAACCTGTATCTGATGGAGCAGACCGAACGGGGCAAGTTTGAAGTCAAATCCATGCGCTATCTCTACGATCTGGACGCAGGAAGCGAGAGCATCGTGAAAATGGCTGATCTGGACGATGACGGCGACCTCGACATGGTTGTGGCCAACAAGATCGAGCCTACCAATCAGAAGACATCTTTGATGTTTTTCTTTGAAAACACGGGGACGGCAGAGAATGCCTCCTTCGAATACCTGGAAACGGTTGATCTAACAAAGACCTATCATCAGAATCCGGCCATTGCGGACCTCGATGATGACGGCGACCTGGACTTCCTGATTGGGAAGTGGAACAAGGAGGTAGCTTATTTCCGAAATGATGGAGATGCGAAGCAATACGCATTCACCGAAGTTGATCCGGTCTACGCTGCGCTGACCAGGGGGCAGAACGCATCGCCTACTCTTGTGGATATCGATAATGATGGCGACCTAGATTTGTTTGTTGGTGAGGCGTCGGGCAGCATCAACCACTATCTGAACGAAGGCACATCAGCGGCCCCGTCCTTCGTATTGGTATCGGACACATGGCTGGATATTGATATCGGTCGCAGGAGTTTTCCTTCATTTGCCGATCTCGATTCCGACGGTGACTACGACATGATTATCGGATCAGAACTCGACGGCATGTTCCTCTACGTAAACAACGGGACGCCAGAAGTGGCAGAATTCTCAGAATGGGGAATTCTGGATATTGACACGCAGGCCATCGCCACGCCAGAATGGGCTGACATCGACAACGATGGTGATCTGGATCTCTTTCTGGGCGGAGTATCTGGTGGTATTCTTTTCTATCGCAATGTGACCAGATAGGACATTCGATTACTCGGGCATCCGATCCAGTTCAAACCTGGCGAGACGGCCTTTGTATGAGGGCGTATAACTTCCTGTTACTTGCACCGGAAGCGCGACATGAGGAAGAATGTCTTCTCTCAAAGGTTCGCCATCCGGACCAGCTACCAGAGCGATTACTTGTTGACCGTTTTCGTCCTCGAAGATGAGGGCAGGCGGAATACCACCCCTGATACAGAGTCTTGCGCAGGCGCGATGGACGATTCCTTCCCCGGGATTCATCACTCCCAGCCAGCACTTGCTGTCCACAAATCGTCCCTTTACGGTTACTCTCCTCGCTTCGGGCGAATCCGGAACAGGGAGGAGTTCTACGTCACTCAAGGGACGAATCGGTGCGTCGTCGAGTTCAACCATGATCACGCCGCCGCGCTGAATCTTAGTCCCGGACAATTTGACCATTTGACCCGAATACAGGGAGCCAATTGTTTCGGTCCCTTCTTTGAATGAGGTAACGAGGAGCACCTCCTTCGTCTCGCCCGATTCATCGCGAGTGACAAGTGTGGGATAAGGGTCGCTCGTCAGGAGTCCCGTCCATTCTCGAACGGTGCCGAATTCGTAGAAGCCGTCAGCCGCGTCCGTGAGCGTATTCAGCCACGTGAACGCAGATCCGACAAAAAGAACCAGCAGAATGCTTGAAGCCAGAACAATGCGTCGAGCTGTTGCTCTGTCAGTTCGTTGGTGATAACCGATGTAAAAGGAATCATTCATTTCAGATCTCGGCCGGCGTGCTGTCGACACCCTCTTCGTTCGGATTTTGAGCGACAAATACGTGGCCTCCTTCGATTCTTACGTCAAACGTCGGAATGGATTCAGTAAAAGGCTCCGGGGAACGGCCCGTCAGAGGGCAGTATTGATACCCATGCCACGGACAGGTCACGAGGCCATCAATCAATCTCCCCTCTGCGAGAGGTCCATTCTGATGCTGACAGACGCCAGAGATTGCAAATATCCGGGTGTCATCCCTGTAAATGGCAACTTTTTCACCGGAGATTGTTGCCGCAACCGCACGATTGTCCTCCAATTCATCCACCCTACAGGCGAGCACGAAGGAATCCGGGCGCGCTGAACGCTCATGGGGAGGTTTCGATTTAAACGCGGCGGTAAGGTGCAGACCCACGAGCCACAACGCTCCAATTGCCGTCGCAGAAAGGGGGAGAGGAGATAGAGCATCCTGCCCGATTCCGAAGGCGACATGCGCTACGAGAGCAGTGTAGGCCACATAAACGAGCATATGTAGTCGCTTCCAGGTTGGTGCCGACAGCTGAGTGAGCCAAAAATCATGACTCGTAACCGCCATCAACAGGATGATGCCCCAGGCCAGCAATCCGAATGGTTGAAACGGGAAATCACTCAGTCGTACGAAGGAGCCATCCGATATCAGCACGCTGGCCAGCGGATGAAGGGTTCCAAATCCATGAAATTGGATGAGCGAAATCATGGCGTGCCCGGAAGCAAGCATTGCCATCATGACCCCAAGATGGCGACGGTTGTATAGCAGGGGTAAAAATCGAGTGCTGAGGCGGGTGAGGGGACCAATGGAGAGAATGATATGGAGCAAGCCAAACGCAGCAGTCGAAAGAGATCTGATCAGTAAGGTCTCAGGGGAGGCCAGAGGATACATCACGCTTCCGGCGATAAAGAAAACTGCCAAATAGACGAGGATTCCTGATGTGGCCACCAAGTCATAAACGACTTTTTGTCTGTTGAATCCAACTGCTTGATACACGTGTCCCATTCAATCCACCATCTCGGTCGAATTGCCCTGCATGGCAGGCGAACGGTGCATTCTGGCCTGGAACGCAATAAACAGTATGCCGGCTATCACGAACGCCAAGACGAAAAATGTCAATCGATGCCGTTTCAAGAGAGGAAGAATCACGATTTATTCCTCCACAAGATCTTATGAGGGGTTTTTTCAGTGGGTGCTTTCTGGTTGTGTCTGACACGACTCACGATAAGGGGCCAGAACAAAATCAGGCCCGGGATCACGATGAGTTTGAACCCCAGGGATGATCCTTCGGCCGCATCATCGATATGATCAAGACCCTTGAAGGCGAGAATCGGAGCTGCCACGATACCACACACAACGTAGAGTGTGATCAACCAGGCAAGTATTTCAGCGGATGCAATCACGCGGTGATCTGTCTATTCTTTTACAGCTTACAGAATAGGACATTTCTGCCAGAGCCGAAACTTGAGATGGCCAGAGGTGAACACCCGTTTCGGTGTTGAGGGAAGAGTGGGCGGCCAGCAGGTCGATCGCACAAAAAATGGAAAAATAGTCTCTCGAAAAACGGCCTCATCTTATGCGCGGTATGCGCCAATATCAATCTTGAAGACCGTGTGCATTCATTGACAGAAATACGTTTTGCCGTTATTATAGATAAAAAGGTCTTAAAACCTTAAATAGGTCCGTCAAACCCTACTACCGACCAGGATATCCATATGGAACACGCCGAAAACGAACAAAAACACGCATTGCAGAAGCTGATGGACAATCCATGGCTGCTTCTGGTTTTGGGTGTTGTCATTCCCACGTTGTCGTACACAGTGTGGGGATGGATTGAGCTCGCAAGTATGTCACCCGCAACCTTGCCATAAGGAGGTCAATCATGAGTATGCATCCCCCCCC
>CAZEHJ010000127.1:0-4754 GCA_964512485.1 uncultured Rhodothermales bacterium
AGACGCACTTGATGCGCGCATCAATACGCGATACCCGTATTATTATTATTATTATCCCCAACACATATTGAAAAAGCGCTTAGAATACTCTTTTCATTTCACTATGTGGTTTAATACCCAAAATGGGGAGCAATGGGGCACTCAATGACTTTGTTGGCCTCCAGGGTATGTTAGAACTCCAATAACATGCAGTGGTGATTGTCGCGCGGTGCAGACAGCTGCCATACAATCGCAGAAACGGGGGGGTGTTTTTATTCTCGAAAAAGTTCAAAAAACTACTAGACTCGGCTTTTCGCACAAAATGAACATGGGCAACATACTGCCGTTTTAATGCCGTTATGATCTTATGATGGTGCATTCATTCGTTGCCTTCTTGCTCTGGGCGTGGTGCGCTTCGGCCTTGACGGCGAGTGCCTGTGCCAAGCTCGGCGCGACGACAGAGGCGTGCGCGCGCGCTGTCCTTCTTGTGCGTTTAACCCCGTCACACCATTCTTGCTACTGCTGCTGTCGCCACTTGAATAATCGTCGTCTGCGCTGTTCGTACCAGACGCGGGAGGCCATATTGTTGGAAGATCCGCCAACTTGTGCCATAGCATAAAGCATGATGCCATAATTTCTTCGCCGTCACCAGCTGCAACGTCGACGAGAGTTTTAGGGAAGCGATGCGTCCTCGTGCACAGGTGCACGCAACACGTGGAACAACGGCTTGTTGGCTGGCGTTTGCAACTTGCCTGTCGGCGCAACAGTGTGCAAAAACTACACTGTTTTTTCCCCTGTGTCTCGACAGCATGGACCGTTTTCCATGATCGCAGCTGTTTGCCTTCGTTCGTATTGAACCAATGCGCCACTTGGTACTTGTTACGTCTTGCGACTTGCTGCAAGTAGTCCAACCTTGCCACGTCCTCCGCCACAGGATGAAAATGACGATGGTCCCGGGTAATCTGCCCCTCAGGAGACGTTTGTCGCGCTGCAAAACCCAGGATGGATTCTGGGTGCAGAAGCAGCGCTCTGCCAACTCTGCGAATAAAGTCCTTGAACGTTCTGCCCCGGTTCATTCGTGATCGAATAAATTTCAAAGACCTGTAGGTTCCCTCTTTTAGATACTGTCGTACCTCATGGAGCTTGAAACAGTGCCATGCGTTTATTGCGCATGTACCGACGCCGCGCATCACGATGTGTGCTGGCCACGGTGGGTTCACTCCAGCGAACTTGAACTCTTGGAACCGCTGGCTGGATTTGTCGATGCCGCCCATGAACAGGTTGTACATCACTTGGAATGAGTGGTACAACCTGTGAATAGGTGGTTTAAACGGCCCATGACGAAGAACATGTTGACGCATCGATGCCCACAGCCAATAGTGGGAAAGGAAATCGGCGCACATGGGCGGCGGCATATTTGGCGGAAGGTCGACATCCTCATAGCGCATCGGGTAAGACCATTTCATCCCCAAGAAGGCTATCAACTTGTCGCAAGCAGCCCTGTGGTCCGATAGTATACGTGCAGCCCTCCTTACCGTCAACTTGTATATGACAGAGCCACCCTGCTCGGCGACTACGTAGAGACAAGCTGGTGCTTGAGTGACCAGCAGCTGGTGGGTGATCTGGCGCCTGTACAGAATCTCCGGGACAAACATCTTGAAGTCATCACTTCCGAGCTCCACATCGATCCATGTTGCGTGCATGACGCTATTCATGTCCGCCGCAAGCTGCTTTGCCTCGTTCACCTTCGCGGCTGTCACTCTGGTCTTGATCTCTACGCACATCAGTTCGTAGCGTGCGCTGTCCCCGGCAACGCTCGTCACCCAGGCAATTGCGTCCGCCGACACAGCCAGCTGCTGACACTGTCGGCTTTCGAGAAGTCCCACGTTCCACACTCCAGCTATTCTAGCGCACTGTCGTAATGAATGAATGACGTCTGCCTCGTTCTCGTGTCCTGCAAGCATACAGTCTGTGCTACGGGCTCGTGGGTCGCACCATGCCCGCCGCGCTGCCTTCCACAACGCTGCCTCTGCTTTCGCCCACGCCTCGCACAGACTATGCAGCTTTTGTTGCGACGCCTTCGCGTCTACAGCGCCATGGTGCTTGGCCCTCGCTTTGGACCACGTGTTCCAACGCCCAAGCAAGTGCGCAGTCGTTGTCCCCGTGAGATGAAACCGCCGCAGTACCGCCCAGTCATAGCATCGTTGCCCGACAGAGAGAATGACGCAGTAGTGCAGGAGTGCAGCCTCCGCGTCAAGCATAATCTCTGCTTCGGTTCTCAGCCCCCCCCCGTCCTGTCGCAAACTCATTGCGTAATGCAGCACTTCCAGTTGTTCCACGGGTTGCTGGCTTGACGAGCTCCTCGTGCTGCGGAACGTACGAGCAGGAGCGCCAGCGCCGGTACTGGCACCACTCCTCGTCGTCTCGGCCAGCAACGTACTCTTTGCGTGACACCTACTGCACAATTTCGTTTCTTCAACACCACATATTCCATGGTGTGGCCTTTTACAGCTTACACATGTGTGCTGGCTTCTGTCTAGTTGAATGACCCCTCTGTTCAGTCCCGCCAGCCGGCATTCCGTGAACCCGACGGCGCACCGCTCCCATCCGGGTGGTGGGTTCAGATACCGCGACGAGGGCGTGGAGTTGCCGGCACCGTAATCCTCGCAGTCGCCAGTAATCACGTTGTCTGCACCCGCGTCCACCCTCACTCCAACTGGCAGTACGTCACCATCAGTGGTGTCGTACATGCCACCATCTCCTACAAAATTAGGCGCCGACATTCCGGAATCAGCACTATCGTCGTTGTGATGGTCCAGATCGACGATGCGCCGCAGCTCCTCTCGAGACGGTGGACCTGGCGGATTATCAGCGCCGCACCACAACGACTGTTCGCTCGAGTACAATGACGCGTCATGGTCATTGCGCGCAGCTGGCACATAGACGTAAGTGTTGGCGTACGTTGCGGCTCTGTCCATCGAAGTGATGAATCTTATTAGCATCGTATTTGCGGTCGCGCTGTTGCCAATGGAGTCACGCACAGCGACAGCGGCAACCAACTTGTGCCCACCTCCTGACATCGGGAGCTTCGCTGTCGCCAAACGAGCCTCCAACGCAGATGTGTATCGGCCGACACGCATGGGCATGGTCCCTCTGAACTGAGTATCTGCCTTCGCGTACCAACACGACGAATCAAGCCCTTCATCGCTTGATGCTGGAGCGACACCCAGGATAGCGCGGTATCCGGTGACACTGCAATCATCTTCGGCGTCCCGGAATGGGTGATACAGCCGCGGCAAACAATTTATCATCGTCAACACGCTGATGTTCCGAGTGGCCGCTTCGGCAAAGAACGAGAACGTGCCATACCCACGATCCATAACGAATGTGGGGTTTAGGCGTGGCATAGTCCTGTTCTTTGCAATCGACGTCATTAGTGACATCGCCGACGCCTGGTGCGTTTCCCCTTTTTTTCGGTATCTGAATGCGACTGTTAATCCCGGTTGAACAGGCGATGCAACGTTATCCGCGTCAATTCCTAGCTTCTCGCGCTTCCGAGGGTTATAGCTAACCCTCGGCGCATGCCTGTGAGATAGTCCAAGGCGGCAATCATCCAGAGACAAAAAGACTGACGTCCCGTTGTGCAAGAGATGACTGGACGAGTTCGAGCTGATGATAGACTCGAAATCATCAAGCGCGGCAATAGCCGCTGTCCTCCCGGCAGCAGTCTTCCTAGATTGGCAGTAGATCTCCTCGCGGAAGGGACGCAACGATGAGAGCACGCGTTGGAACTCAGTGTCGCTCATCATTGCATCCGATACTCCTCCTCGCTCACGTCTACTTCCAGCCAAACCGCACAGGTACATGTGCTGTCCGATAACCTTCACAATGTCCGCTTGGTGCATGTTCGAATGTTGCGCGAGCTGGGCGAGCAGCATCTGCGGCAAGAACAGGCGGAAGAAGTGGTGAGGTTCGTACACCGACGTCACATGCTCTTCTGTCCCGACACAATCATTTAACTTCTTGTGCAGTCTGCGCTGCCGCTTTACCAATGCGTGTCGCAGTGGTTCCTCGTATACTTTCCATGCAAATTCATGCTTGGAGAGGAACGAGTGCGGCTCCCTCCTGGCTTCTGTCCATGTGACGTCGCGGACAGCGACTTTGTAGTGTCCGTCGACGTCGTCGACGCCACACATCCGCCGCACATCGCGAGCGTGCTTTTGTGCCCTGGACATCCCGTAGTCGGGGTTATTTGGGCATTGTCCGCCGGTATGCTCCCGCGATTGGCATATGCGACACGGGTTCTTCCCCGGTCGCGCCTTCCGAGCCCTCTTCGGCGCGCGACTACCGCGCGCCGAAGACGATGTCACGCTCCGCCGTGATGTTCCCACGACGCGGCATCGTCCACTTTCATTGAGGGCCTCTGCCGCTGTGTCGTGTTTCCTCGTGGCCGCTGTCGCCGCCATGACAACGGCCCACTCAAGCAATACGAGAGACAGACAGGAAAGGACAAAAACAAAGAAGCTGCCTGTCCCAAGCCAAAGCCAAAGCTAAGACCGAGTTCTTCATACCGCCATAATTATACGACGATGCGGTATGAATTAACGTACTGCGCGACGCGTTCGTTCTACCAACGCATTCTACCAAGATCCAGTGCGGAGTTAAGTACTGCACAAAAAAGTGCTAATAAACGATTTGAAGCGCTTTTTCAAATCTGGAGACCCAGCCAAGGAATTGCTAAAAAGTGTCTAGACTCGGCTTTTAGTGTGTTGGGG
>CAZEHJ010000128.1:0-4688 GCA_964512485.1 uncultured Rhodothermales bacterium
GACGAAGAATTTCGCTCTGTAGATAATACCCAGCCGATCGAAAATATCCCGGCGGTCCTCAACGGGGACCTGCCGAGCCCAGATTCCAGCGCTCCAAAACCGTCCAAATTTGAACTCGACGCAAGGCGTGACCGTGTCGTCAAGCACCTGCTCAACATAGGTATTGCGACCAAAGACCAGGTCCACGAGTCGTGGAAAGAGTGGGTCCAACTCAATCAGAAAGGAATGCGCGTTCCTTTGTGGAGAGTCCTGGCCCTACACAAAGAGCTGGATTCGCAGGACGTTTTTATCGAGGCGTCCAAACTGTACGCGTTCACAGAGGCCAAAGTATCCGTTGCAGATGCCCTCGTATTCCTCGACACTCACCAAAACAGGTTTGCTGAGGAAGCGTGGGATGAGATGATCGAACATTTTGTCCTGCCTGTAAAGATCGAACGGGATACAGGATCAGGTGAGTCGAAGTGGATCTTCGTCACGCCTGACCCGACCCGCCCGGAAATTCATCAGATCATTCAAAGTCTGCGCCTCAGACGATTTGAAGTACAGTTCACGACTGAGAGCTTCATGGGGGCATTGGCTTCTGAGAGTTTTCTCGGCCGCAATATGTACCTCGAGAACCTGAATGAATCGACCGCTGTCGACATGGGGATGACATACGAGGAGGAGGGTCTCGTCGACGAAGATGCTTTGGAAGCCGAGATCAGTCGATCCCACCTGATCAATCTCTTTGAAGGAGCACTTCTGGAGTCAGTGAAAGTAGGCGCCTCGGATATCCACATTTACCCCAATCCAGATGGACATATTGTGATCCAGTTCAGGGTCGATGGGGAGTTGGACGAATGGCATGTTGAAGATCGATTCCGGCCAGAGTCATTCCTGGCCGTCGTTAAGGACAATTCCATGAACGTGGATCGTTTCGATCGAGATATCGCGCAAGATGGTTTCATCCAGCGCTGGATAGAAGGAACGCTCATTCGATTCCGCGTATCTGTTCTTCCAATTGCTTCACCGCAACAGAATCTGCACGCGGAAAGCATTGTCATCAGGGTTCTTGATGACAGAAAAGTTCTTACTGATCTCAGGCAGATTGGATTGCTGGAGGATGCATATACGCGATTCCAGGAAGCCATTCGTCAGCCGCACGGTATGGTCATCCTGACGGGTCCGACCGGGTCAGGTAAGAGTACGACGTTAGTTGCTGCTTTACATTCAGTGGTAACACCTAAGGTCAATGTGCTCACGGTTGAAGACCCTGTCGAGTACTTGATGAAAGGAGTTCGTCAAATTAAGCTGGGACAGAAACTTGGTTTGGAAGGAGCACTCAGGGCCATCCTGAGGCATGACCCAGATGTCGTTATGGTCGGGGAAATGCGTGATCGCCCTACGGCAGAACTGGCTATTAAGCTGGCCAATACGGGGCACCTCACATTTTCGACTCTTCATACGAACGACGCGCCAAGCGCGGTAAGCCGTCTATACAAGATGGGAGTGGAGCCCTTTCTGATCGCGTACGCCATCAACATTATCGTCGCTCAGAGATTGATGAGGATGTTATGTCCCGCGTGCAAGGCGCCGAATGAGAACCCGGATCATGACTTCCTGCACCACATCGGGTTCACTGACGAAGATATCAATGGCACGACCATCTATCAGGCCGGCCGCGACGATGAGTGCCGAAAATGTAAAGGGACCGGTTTCAAGGGAAGGCGTGCTATCGCTGAAACGATGTTGTTCACGCCGAAGATCAGGTCCTTAATCATGTCGTCGGAGGATCTCGTCGACGAAGACAGTCTGAGGGCCGTTGCGATTGAAGAAGGTATGACGACACTTCCTGATGCTGCGCGTCAGCTGGTATTAAATGGCGATACGAGTGTCGAAGAAGCCATTCGAGTCACAGGTACCTGATCTCCTCTTTTGAGTCGCTATCGTATTCCGCAGCCTTAATTGCCAGGATCGGACTTCTCGTGATGAACGGATGATGTTCGACGCCAGTAGAAACGCCATCCAACGATCAGCAGAACGAGATACACGGCCATCGCCGCCATCACGATCAAGAAGCCACTCATGGATCCGTTGAATCGAGTAAACGGCATATTGATCAGCACCAGCAACGGAAAGCCAAGGCCAAGGGCAATGCCACTGGAAAGCACCAATTCCTGGGCTACGGGAGAACGGTATTCTGGATCGGTAACCCGCAGCAATGCCATCCCGGAACTGATAGTACCTGTCATCTGGGCAAACATTCCGATGAAGCGTTCGAATCGAAAGTCGTTGAATATGGCCCAACAAGTCCACTTGACGAATTTATACGTCAACCAGGCACCGACCAGACAAATGACAATGAGCGGTAATGCAAACCTGAGTGCGATGGTCAGGCTGATTCCCATGATCGAGGTTACAATCAGAAACTCGGCAAACGTACCGGTCACACGGTGAATCATCCCATCGTCAATCCACGCACCCCGGCGCCCCTTCAACACAATCTTTCTGGTCGCCAGAGCCAACAGATTGGCAATGATGAAATGAAATGACCACAAAATGGGTATTTCCTGCTCCAATCCTGCACTCATGAGGGCCTTTGCAAGAGCTGATGCTACGATCCATGTCAACAGGTATACGACACCGACAAGTGCCAGATGAACGGCAAGAGGTTCAACTGCTGCTCCTGAAAACGACAGTTTTGCACCTACCGGCCGATTTTCTTTGCTTCTGATTCCCGTGCGCACGTGCGATGGAATATCCGTCGTTTGTCCCTTTCCTACCGCCCGGTTTACAAGGGTCATTCCGAAGAAATAGGCAACCAGATATCCGACAGCTGCAATCGTTAGTCCAGTGGCACCCGCTCCCGCATAACCAAAAGCCGTCCAGGATTGACCAATCGAATAGGCGATGCCGGGTCCCATGGCATATCCAAGGGGAAGAAGTACTCCCATCGCGGGGTTCAGATCTGGAACCACCGTTAGGGCGACGATGATGGCGATCGCGAGGCCAAACACTCCCTGAATCAACATCACTGCCACTTGCATGAATCCCAGATTCATTGCAGCTGAGGAGTGTTTTTTGTCGGTCTGATAGAGTCCCACACTGATAAAGGTCAGCGCCAGGAGGTGGTACACATAGGCTCCCATACGAGTCGGATCGAAGGGAAGAAAATTGAGCAATTCTACGCCGAGCAAAAGCCCAAGAAAGCCCGCAATCAGGCTGTTAGGAATGAGAAAGCGCTGAAAAAAGCGTACGTATCGCCTCAAAATCGTTCCCAAAACCAGTAGCAGGCTGATGATCATGAAATCAAACAGCAGGTCAGCAACGCTCATTTCCAGGTTCCAAGCTTCCATGAAGGTATCAGCTGTTAATGTGGGGAGCCAGGCGTTCGAGCACGTCATGCCAGGCTAGCACGCTGCCAGATCTGAACTGAATCTGAATCTTTTCAGTCGATGTCATGAACCAGATTCGGTCACTACGTTCAAGACCCATATATCGCACTTGCTCGAGTGGCAGAACCCGATGGTCCAGTTGGAGTCTGTCGTGCCACAAGCTACAGTTCACCTTCGTTTCCCGATGTTCTCTTTCGTGTTCGTGATAGACTACGTTTCCGATGCTTTTCGTAACAGGCCTGTTTCGGTCGTCGGGAAGCGGAAGTAAGCGTACTTTGTCGTAGAGCTCTGCGCTTGTATGCGTGGTGCCCGAGGCAAGATCTGTGAGCGTGGAATCCGGATTGACCCTCCACTGGAAATCACCCGTAACGCTGACGAGGCGTTTCCCGGACACGACTTTCAAGCCGGCAAAGTCGCCACTGGACAAATCCCGATAGAGAAGTCTGTCAATTCCGACCGCGGGCCGAAACGCCCAGGAAGGGGAGACAGCCTCGCTGACTTCGTTTTCGTTGCCGGAAATGGGTGCTTTGAGTCGACGCAGACCCTCTTCAAACGAAGGACGGTCACTGAAATCGATTGCATCGTGGACTTTCAGCTTGATGTGAGCAGGCCTGGGCCATGGTGCCCATCTGGGCCAGCCGACATACGATCCGATTATCTCTACCGGGTATACCGGAACGCCAGCTCTCATGAATAATTTGGCGGTCGACTCAATCCAGGGAGCCGGACGGCCATCCCATCTCCGCCCGCCTTCTGGAAAAATTACAACTCGACGACCCGCGTCGAGCATCCTCCAAATTTTGCGAATCAAGTGCGGTTCAGGAACGCGTTTTTCGGTGCCGACGATTCCAGCCCAAGAAAAGAGCTTCGCCAAGGGTCCCGATTCGAGATATTCCATGGTCATGACCCCGGCAGTTGCTTCGCCCAAACGCGTGAAAGCATTCAGAATAAACGGATCGTAATTGTTGCAATGATTGCCGTAAATGAAACAAGGACCAGAAGGCAATTCGCTTCCGTGAAGCATTTCCACGTCCCAGCATACCCTGGAAAAGGGGATTACTGTGCTTCTGAAGGCTAATTCGGCACCTATATGGGAGAGAGCAGGTGGCAGTAGAGAATTCTGAATAGAGTGAAAAAGTTCGGCCGACAGGCATTGCCAATATAGGCTTCATTTAGGATCTTGGGATTGAAGACAGCGTAAGCTGTTGACATGCAATCAGATACGCTCCCACAGGAGGAAAACCGTGACTAAAGCAGATATCATTGATCAGATTTCAGCCGGGACGGGATTGACCAAGTTGGAGACCGAAGCAG
>CAZEHJ010000129.1:0-4584 GCA_964512485.1 uncultured Rhodothermales bacterium
GTCGGTGTGACGCTCGATACGCTGCAGCAGGTTGAAAGTCATCTTCTCATGCGACACTACGACGGCTTCATGAAGACCGGTCGTATGCGGGGCAGACGCTAAAACAACGGAATAATGGTTCATCTCAAAAGCGATAGGGAAATCGAGCGCATGCGCGCGTCAGCCGATCTGGTTGGACGCACGCTGGGCGAGGTGGCTTCCCTCGTTACTCCCGGAGTGACGACAGCGGAGATGGACCGGGTTGCCGAGACGTTCATCAGAGATCACGGTGCAGAACCGGCATTCAAGGGCTACAGAGTTGGAGATGAGGTATTTCCTTCGACACTGTGTACCTCGGTAAATGATGAGGTTGTGCATGGTATTCCCTCAGACGTTTCGCTGCAGGACGGAGATATCGTTTCTGTTGACTGCGGAGTTCTGTTGGACGGCTACTTCGGAGACAGCGCGTTTACGTTTGCTGTCGGAACAGTGTCGGAAGACAATACAAAACTCATGACCACCACCTATGAGTCACTCCTCTTGGGTATCGCTCAGGCGACAACGGGAAGACGTATAGGAGACATCGGCAATGCAGTGCAGGAGCATTGCGAAGCCAGAGGATATGGTGTGGTCAAAGATCTGGTAGGACACGGCATCGGTCGTGGCCTCCACGAAGATCCACAGGTACCCAATTTTGGACGTGCCGGAAGTGGACGGAAGTTGAAAACCGGTCTTGCAATTTGCATTGAACCCATGATTAATCGTGGGACGGCCGGTGTTCGAACTGAGGGAGATGGATGGACGGTAAAAACGGCAGATTCTCTAACGTCAGCTCATTACGAACACATGATCGTAGTGCGCCCGGGAGAGGCAGAGGTTTTGACCACCTTCAAGTATATCGAGGACGCCCTCGACCAGTTACCCTATAAACAGACTGCGAACATAGCATATGGCTAAGCAGAAGCCCATTGAACAGGACGGCGAAGTGATTGATGCACTTCCAAACGCACAATTTCGGGTCAGACTCGAAAACGGTCACGAGATTCTCGGACTGCTTTCGGGAAAGATGAGAATGTATTTCATCAAGATCCTGCCCGGGGATCGTGTGAAGGTAGAATTGTCACCATACGACCTGTCCAAAGGACGGATTGTTTACCGCTACAAGTAAGCTTCACAATTATGTCGTGAACCTCATTTGGTTCGTGGCGTAAGAGATCGGCTATAACCAAAAATGGCCCAATGCGCATTTTGAGTGCGTAGAGGGTATTAAGACACGCAATTAGACATTTATTGACATGAAAGTTCGTGCCAGTGTCAAAAAACGCAGCTCCGACGACAAAATTGTTCGTCGCAAAGGACGCGTTTACGTGATCAACAAGAAGAACCCTAAACACAAACAGCGTCAGGGATAGAGCTTACGCTCTGATCTGATGCATTAGCTGCTGGTATTATGCCACGAATTGCAGGACAGGACCTAAACGTTAAGAAGCGTGGCGAAATCGCCATGACCGCCATTTTTGGTATTGGTCGCTCACGCGCTATCGAAATTTTGACTCGTCTGGAAATTGACCCCAACGAACGGCCGGAGAATTGGACTGAAGACCAGACCAAGGCAATCCGAAAGTTGATTGAGGACGAGTACCAGGTTGAAGGTCAGCTGCGCACGGAAGTGCAGTTGAACATCAAGCGACTGATGGATATCGGTTGCTACAGAGGTCTTCGCCATCGTCGCGGCCTGCCTGTTCGTGGACAGCGCACCCAGACGAACGCACGTACCCGTAAGGGTAAGAAGAAGACGGTTGCCGGTAAGAAAGCGGCACCACGTAAGTAAATTTATTCATCTTCCATCATTTTGATGGAAGCCGTTTAATCATCCCAACGAACAATGGCTAAAAGACAACGGGGCGGACGCGCACGTAAAAAGAATGTGGTGATTGAGTCCAATGGACAGGCTCATATCAAAGCTACATTCAACAACGTGCAGGTGACGCTTACCGATCAGTACGGGAATACGATTTCCTGGGCCAGTTCCGGAAAAATGGGTTTCAAGGGGAGTCGTAAAAACACTCCTTATGCCGCACAGGTTGCCGCTTCGGCAGCTGGCAAAGAAGCTCATGATCTAGGACTGCGCCGAGTAGAAGTATTCGTAAAAGGTCCCGGATCTGGTCGTGAGTCAGCGATTCGTGCACTCTCAGCCGTAGGGCTTGAGATCGCCACGATCCGCGACGTTACCCCAGTTCCCCACAATGGCTGCCGGCCCCCAAAACGTCGCCGCGTCTGACGCGAACGACGGGTGTCAGTCGAAAGACTGAATACCACAAGGACTAAGCCCGGCTACGAGCAGCGGAAAAGCGCTCGTACGTTTGAATTACTCCAAACGAGAGGTAATAACATATGGCCCGATATAGAGGCCCAAAACAGAAAATCGCGCGTCGATTTAAGGAACCGATATTCGGTCCCAGCAAGGCGCTCGAAAGAAAGCCCCATCCACCGGGGCAGCATGGCAGAAGCCGTCGCTCAAAAGAGAGCGAATACTCGGTTCAGCTCAAGGAAAAACAGAAAGCCAAGTACACGTATGGCATTCTTGAACGACAGTTCAGGAATCTGTTCGTGAAAGCAGCCCGCAAGAAGGGTGTGACAGGTGAGAACCTGCTGAAATTCCTTGAGGCACGTCTGGACAACACGGTTTTCCGTCTTGGATTCGCCAGAACCCGCCGTCAGGCCAGACAGCTCGTGAATCACGGGCACGTCATGGTCAATGGCCGCGTCGTCAATATTCCTTCAGCTCAGCTTCGTAGTGGTGATTTAGTGGCTCTGCGCCCTAAAAGCCGTTCGCTGGTTGTTGTGAGTGAGTCATTGGATCGCTCTCGCAAGGGCTTCCCATGGCTTGAAGTCGATCGCAAGTTGCTTCAAGGCAAGTTCCTTGATTACCCGAATCGCGAGGACATTCCGGAGAATATCAGAGAGCAGCTCATCGTTGAGCTTTACTCCAAGTAATCCCTCCTGAAATTCCTCACGAGCGTCGCCTGGAGCCGCATCATTGGCACAGGTTGGCGTATTCAGATCACTTTACAGAGATCAAGCTGATATGAGCACCTACTCGATCCAAATGCCTGACGTAGTCGAACTGGAAGAGACTACAGAAACATATGGCCGTTTTGTTATTCAACCGCTCGAACGCGGATTCGGGGTCACAATCGGTAACGCGCTTCGTCGCGTACTGCTGTCTTCCCTTCAGGGAGTCGCTATTACAGCCGTCAAAATTGACGGCGTCCAGCACGAATTCTCCACCATCGATGGTGTGACTGAAGACGTTGCGGATATTATCCTGAACCTTAAAGGAGTTCGCTTCCGCGCTAACGAAGGAGCCGATGGCAACATCAGTTTCATCGTCAAAGGCGGCACGTGGACGGCAAAAACCATTGCCAGTGCTACGAGCGAATACGAAGTTCTGAATCCAGAGCACCACATCGCAATCGTTTCCAGTGGAACCAGTTTTGCAGTTGAGCTCCGCATGGAGCGTGGACGTGGATATGTTCCGGGAGAAGAAAACAAACGCGCTGACGACCCGATTGGAGTCGTTGCGATGGATGCGATCTTCACGCCCATCAAAAACGTACGCTATACCATCAATCAGACGCGTGTCGGTGAGAAAATCGACTTTGAAGCACTGACGATGGAAGTGACAACTGACGGAAGTGTTCTTCCTGAAGACGCTCTGGCCTCGGCCGCGCAGATCCTTCGCGATCATGTCAATCTCTTCATCAAGATGGACAGTGAGCCGCAGCCGACGGAAGAAGAAAAGGAAGTTGATGCAGAAGTTCAGCGTGTACGCGAGCTGCTGTCGCAGTCAGTCGATGAGTTGGACCTCTCGGTTCGTGCTCACAACTGCCTTAAAGCAGCTAACATCAAGACTATCGGCGACCTCGTACGTCGTGAAGAGTCCGAGATGTTGAAATTCCGCAACTTCGGCCGCAAGTCCCTTCAGGAACTGATGCAGGTCATCGAAGAGCGTAATCTTCAGTTTGGAATGGATGTAGATCGATTCCTCGAAGAAGTAAAGGGATAAGCCGAGCGTCCTCAGGACGACACAAGATTATAGACGATGAGACACCAGAAAAAAGGATTCAAGCTCGGGCGTACAACCAGCCATCGCAAAGCAACGCTTTCAGCGATGACCAACGCCTTGATCCGTCACAAACGGATTACTACGACAGTTACGAAGGCGAAAGCGCTTCGTATGTATGCTGAGCCGATCATCAACAGAGCCAAGACGGATTCAACACTGAACCGTCGCCAGGTCTTCCGCCATCTTCAGGATAAAGAGTCGGTCAAGGAGCTATTCGGCGAAATTGCCGGAAAGATCCAGGATCGTCCGGGCGGATACCTCAGAATTATCAAACTCGGCCAGCGTGCCGGTGACTCCGCCGAGATGGCGATCATTGAGTTCGTTGATTACAACGATATCAAGCCATTCGGATCCAGCACAGGAGCAGGTCGCAAGACTCGTCGTGCCGGACGCCGTCGCAAGGCCTCTGATGCTGCAGCTCCAGCCGCAGTAGCGGTTGAAGAAGCAGTAGATGCTGCGGTCGACGCTGAAGAAGC
>CAZEHJ010000130.1:0-4474 GCA_964512485.1 uncultured Rhodothermales bacterium
AATCCATCGACCAGGTCATGGAAGGCACGGCCATCGCGGATGAGAAGACGCATGGAGGCGGACCAGCTTCAGCGTATTATGACGGACCGGATCAGCTGAAAAAAGTGGCCGATCCGATCATCAAATATCTCACTGAAGATCAGAAGAAGGATCTCGTGGCTCAGATGAAGTCCGAAATGGAAGAGGCTGCCAAAGACTTGCAGTTCGAACGCGCGGCCGAACTGAGAGACAGCATTGCGCAGATTGAAGCGGGACTGAAATGAGACGTTTCTGGCTAGCCTTGTTGTGTGCCTGTGTTCTGCCCGCAAGTGGTCAGGTCCCGGAGTGCAAACAGCTGTCTCTCTATTGCATACAGCTGTTGCCGACACAGCGCTTCGAAGGCGCATCCGGACATGTGGAAATGGCCCGGCCAGCATCTCCATTCGGCGTTACTGTAAGTCGCGAAGGGAGTCAACGATTCAAGTTGGTCCTGGATATTGAAGGACTGCCACCGGCCAGCTCTCTGGGTGACTTTCAGCATTACATATTGTGGGCATCGCCCCTCACCTTAAGCCCCGTCGTGAATTTGGGAGAAGTCGGAAACGGCCATTTTGAGCTGGAAGAAGTGGATTTCAACAAATTCTTACTGATCATAAGCCCGGAGCCGACTCCGGATGGACTGGAAAGGACAGGTCCATTGACACTGCGAGGGCGTTCGCCGTCCAGCCGCATGGAGCCGCATGACATGTTCCAATTATCGGTGTTCTCTGAATCAAGAGATGGCCATATGGGCATGCATGAAAATGAGTGGCCTCACCCGGCCATGCATCCACAGATTGACATGATGTCGTACATGGGTGGCCTGAAGCCCTTGGTCTCTCCGTGGCTGCCTGAAGGCTCCGAAAGCTTCCCATCCGCTCGCCCGCGATCCGTTCAGCGCATGGTCGACGGTGACTCGTTGACGTTGAGGTCACATTATGTCATGAAGCAGGTAGCCGGAAAGAGCATTCCAATGCTGGGGTACAACGGCGAAATCCCCGGTCCCCTGATTGACGTTCCCGAGGAAGCACGCGTCACCATCACATTCATCAATGACACACCGTTTGAAAGTTCGATCCACTGGCATGGCCTGAGGCATGACAACAGGTTCGACGGTGTGCCTGGTCTGACGCAGGATCCAGTGCCTCCTGGTGGTACATTTGTTTACACCGTCCATTTTCCGGATCCGGGGATCTACTGGTACCACCCCCATCACAGAGAAGACATCCAGCAAGACCTGGGATTGTACGGCAACATGCTCGTGCGATCTCCGGATATGCTGAGCGAAGTGGACCGTGAAGAAGTGCTCATTTTCGATGATCTGACGCTCACCGATGATGGAAATGTGCCATACGGTAAAGAAGAAGCCAATTACACGTTGATGGGGCGTTTCGGGAATATCCTGCTTGTGAACGGCGAGCAGATGCTCGATTTGGAAGCAAAAACAGGAGAATCCCTGCGCCTCTACCTGACAAATGTGGCAAATACGCGCGCATTAAACCTGTCCGTTGAGGGCCACGCACTCAAAGCGGTCGCAACTGATCTGGGAGCATTTGAGCAGGAGACGTGGGTGGAAAGTGTTCCGATCGCACCTGCCGAGCGCTACGTTGTTGACCTGAGTTTTTCACAACCTGGTGTGTATCCTTTGGTCAATCATGTCCAGGCGCTGAACCACTCCACGGGTGTGTTTTTTCCGGAAAAAGACACTCTTGCATTTATTCATGTCTCGGGCCCGAACGTCGAAGCTTCGAGAGCGACACGGACCCGCGAGGACGTCTCGGCCGAAATCGACCCGTTCCGCTCCTGGATTGAAGCCGACCCCACTCATGAAGTGGAGCTCTTCCTGCGGACAAAGAACCTCGCCCCAGTAGTGGATTGGATTCTCAAAGTCGACCAAGCCTACTTCCCCCCGGTTGAGTGGTCAGGAACGATGCCAATGATGAACTGGAGCGCAACGGGCGGCGAGACAGAATGGGTTATTCGGGAGCCCTCAACGGGCAAGGAAAACATGGATATCGGTTGGGAATTCGAGCGCGATTCTGTTGCCAAACTCCGAATTGAGAATCTCCGGGATTCAAAGCACGGGATGCAGCATCCCATCCATCTTCACGGTCAACGGTTCTTGGTCGTGGCCTACAACGGGCGCCCCACGGAGAACCTCGCCTGGAAAGACACCGTGCTGATTCCCGCGGGCATGACGGCCGATATCGTCGTTGAGTTCACCAACCCTGGTGCCTGGATGATGCATTGCCACATTGCAGAACACCTCGAAGCAGGTATGATGACGGCGTTTACCGTCCTTTGATTTGTTGGCGATGCAGGAGGGCATTTGCTATAATGACGCTCCCACTAGACCCAGAATGCCATGAATCGCCTATTTGCTCTTCTTTTGGCCGTATTTCTATGCGGTAATGCTACTGCTCAGGACTCTTTCTCAGATGCGGTAGATCAATACATCGACTATCAGCGCGGCCTTATCGCCCTGGAAAATGTCACTGTTTTTGACGGTACCGGAGCGGCTGCTCAGACAGATCAGACCATCATACTGGATGGTGGCGTAATTCAAACAGTAGGCTCGTCATCAGAAGTCAACGTTCCTGAAGGTGCAACTCGCGTCGATTTGAAAGGCCACACCGTTACACCGGGTCTTGTCGGGCTGCACAACCACACGTTTTACTCGACTTCACAGCGGAGTGTGCAGCAGAATTTCTCTGCTCCGATGCTGTACCTGGCTTCGGGGGTGACGACCATTCGGACGACAGGAAGTGTAGCTCCATATGACGAAATAGAATTGCGGGCCTCCATTGAGAACGGGACACAAGCGGGTCCGAACATGTACATCACCGGACCTTACCTCAGAGGAGATGAAGCGTGGCTCGAAGGTCCAGAGGATGCATCCCGCGTTACCAGTTACTGGGGAGAGGAGGGTGTCGACTGGATGAAGGTCTACACTCAGGTCACGCGGGCCGAGCTGAAAGCAGTAGTGGAAGCGGCTCATGCTCACGGCGTGAAGGTGACCGGACACCTTTGTTCGATAGGTCACACTGAGGCGGTGGAGTTGGGAATAGACAGCATCGAACATGACCTTTCCACCAACTCAGATTACGCGCCGAATAAAGAGCCGGACAAGTGCCCTACTGGAGATTGGCGCGCAGACTACGTTAATCTTGATCTCAATTCCGAACAGGTCCAGCACACCTTCAAAACCATGATCGACGCCGGTGTTGGTCGGACAACGACGCCAGCTGTGTTTGAGATGTATGTTCAGGGACGCCCTCGAGCAGATGATCGTTCGCTCGCTGCCATGTCTGAAGAAACAAGAGCCGAATACCTCGCGACCCAGGAGCGCTTTGCCTCGGGTGCAGCCGGTCGTACCGTAGAGCAGTGGGAGAAATCTTTGGCGTACGACCTCGCTTTTCATCGTGCCGGTGGCCTGCTTGCGGCCGGTGTCGACCCAACCGGATATGGTGGTGCGCTCCCTGGATACGGAGACCAGCGCAACTATCAACTTCTGCTCGAAGGCGGCTTTACACCGGCTGAAACGATTCGCGTGATGTCACTCAATGGAGCGACCATCCTGGGGATCGATGACAAGACGGGTTCAATCGAAGAAGGAAAACGGGCCGACCTGGTCGTTTTTGAAGGAGATCTAGCCAGCGATGAAACCGTCATAACGAAAGCGACTCTCGTCTTCAAAGATGGTGTGGGCTTCAACTCTTCTCGAATGGTAGATGCCATTGAAGGAGTAGTCGGGGTACGGTAGAAGACCCTGTTGTCTATCGACGATGTGATTCAGCACTTAATCCAGAGGGTTTATGTATCGCCTATTGTCTGCCGTCGTCATCTGTCTTTTGATGACGGGCGCTGCCGTTGCCCAGGAATGGGATGAAGAGATCAAAGAATACATCGCCGTCGATGCGGCGGTTGTCGCTATTGAGAATGTGACCATCATTGACGGAACCGGGGCTCAGGCTGTCGCAGGACAGACGGTCGTTATGCGGGACGGGATAATAGAATCAATCAATGGTGACATTCCGGACGATGCTCACCAGATTGACGGGACAGGAAAAACACTGATTCCGGGAATTGTGGGGCTACACAACCACACGGTTTACTCGACAACAGCACGAACTGTCCATCTCAATCTTACAGCGCCCAAGATGTACCTGGCCTCGGGCGTGACTACCATACGCACAACAGGGACCATGGCGCCGTATGCTGAACTGAAATTGAGGCATGGAGTCAACACACGGCGCAGATTGGGTCCCAGGATGTTTGTCACAGGGCCATATATCAACGGACCAACCGGTCCGAAAAGGGCGGTGTCAAATGCGATTGTAACTACGCCTGAAGATGCCCGAAGAGTTGTCAAGTACTGGTCTGAAGAAGGAGTGGATTGGTTTAAGGTGTACGCCCATATCTCAGAAGCAGAACTGGCAGCGGTGATCGATGAGGC
>CAZEHJ010000131.1:0-1760 GCA_964512485.1 uncultured Rhodothermales bacterium
CGCACTTCACCGGGTCGAAGGGGCGCGGGTACGGATCGCGCAAGATCAAACACTCCGACGACCCTGCGCTCTCGCAGTACGAGGCCGACGCGCCCAGCCGGAAGGCGCAGACCAGACAGGACGACCTCGCCAAACAGCTGCACGCCTGGAAGGAGGGCGAGCCGCCGCCGTTCGACCTCGCCCGGGAGGCTCCCGTCGGCCAGCTCAAGTTCGTTCTCCCGGTGGCACGTTGGCTGGAGGCAGGGGCCCCGATCCCAGAGGATGAGAAGCTCGACCTCGTAGCCATCGACGAGGCCCAGGATATGTCGTCGGTCGAGCTGAGGGCCGCTCTTGCACTTGTGCGGGCCGGCGGCGAGGCCACGATCTACGGCGACCCGGGACAGTCGATCTTCGGCAGGGCCAAGGGACTGAAAGGGTCGGCGCTGCCGCCCGCCTGGGAGCTGGAGGGCGCAGAGTACAGCGTCATCGACAAGGGCTGGAGGGTCGGCGACCCAGCCGCCTCAGTCGCGGCCAAGGTTCTGAATCCCTACTACCGCCGATCGGCCTCGAAGTTCAGGGCGGACCACCGCACCGAGATTCTGCTCTGGGAGGACGTCGGGATCAGGCCAGGCGGCGGGATGGTTCTCGGCTACTCGCGCCGGGCCGTTGCCAAGACGTTCAGAGAGTGGGGGCTCAGGAAGACCGGGGTTGTGCCGAACGCGGGCGACCCGGACGACCCGCTCATCCTCAGCACAGGGCACGCCGCGAAGGGGGCCGAGGCCGATTCGGTTTACCTTTTGCCCTGGGGACGGAAGGCGCTCAGCCGCCTGGACATGAAGGAGCCCGAGACCCTTCGGCTCCTTTACGTCATGCTTACCCGCGCACGCAAGCGGCTCTTTGTTCCACGCACCCTCCGTGCTAGGTTGCCCCTGTAGTACCCCTAACGAGAAGGAGAAGACAGATGGACGATAGGTACAGTATTAGGACAAAGCTGACGAAGCTGGCAAATGAGCCGGGTAACAAGCCGGACGGCTTCAAGTTTCATCTGGCCCAATGCTTTGAGGATAGGGGGGCTGTAGCGATCACACTCCACTACGAGAAAGAGCCTGAGCCCCCTACCGTTGCCGAGTGTTTAGGTCGTTTCGTCGGCGGGGGCTTCAACAGCTACCATCTAGAGGCCGCCGCTAATGCGTTGGAGGATCGGTACGGTACCTTCAGGGCGGCTGCTGAACTTATGAGGGGCATCGCGGAGCGGGCAGACTGGGAAGCCAAACAGTGAGCCGCTACACCGATCAGATGGACAGGCAACTGAGCCGAGCAGGGAAGGCCGCCAGAGCAAAGCTGCCCAAGTGTTTCGCGCTGAACTGGGCCGACCTTCCGAAGGCCGCTAGGCCGGAGCGCCCGACGATCCGATTCACCTCGCACCTCATTCGGCGGCAGGGCTACTCGGGACTGATCACCCCGTCTGACTACCTCGCGCTGACCGAGCGGCCCGAGCCGCTAGAGGGTGAGCCCGAGCGGCTCGAAGAGACCCGGCTGAGGGGACTAATCTGGACCCCGCTCAGCCTGAAGATCGACGGGTTCCGCGTCGTCGACTTCCCTCTGCTCGACGCCCAGCGGGCGCTCTACCTCGAAGGACTGGGAGCCCCGACGCTACGGGTACACCTAATGATTTCAGAGGGGCCCGCGACCCGGGAGGGCGCTGACTATCTGATCACCGACGGGCTGACCCCGCTGTTGGGTGGGCCAAAGGTTCCGATGTTGTCCGCTAACATCGTCCT
>CAZEHJ010000131.1:1860-4437 GCA_964512485.1 uncultured Rhodothermales bacterium
GGCGTCGAGATCCATCGGCCTGAGTCGGCGGAACAGATCCGCTCACTGTTGGCCGCCGATCCCGAACGGGTCTGGATTCTCGACACGGAGACCGACGGGCTCAGCGTGGTCGGACCCGACGCGGCGCACCGGGCACACTGGATCGGGCTCACCCCGCTCGGGTCGCGCCACTGTTTCATTCTGTCCTGGGAGGAGTTCGTCTGCTGGGAGATCGGGCCGATCCTCGAACGGCTCAGGCTCGGGGGACAGAACCTCCGCTTCGACCTGCACGCGCTGGGAGGGATCGTCCCGACCCGGCCCTGGTTCGACTCGATGGGCACCGCCTACTTCAAGAACACCGCCGGGTTCCACTCGCTCGAGCACCTAGCGGCGGTTCGCGGCTGGGAGAAGATCCCGACCCCCGACGCGCTCAAGAAGGGACGGATCGCCGAGATCCCTCACGAGGAGCTGTTCACCTACCTAGCCGACGACTGCTTCTGCACCTCCCGACTGATCGCGGCTGAGCGGGGGAATCTCACGCCTGACCACGAGCTGGAGCGGGCCGTCTACCTCATGGAACTGCGCGGGGTTCGGGTGCTGCCGGAGCCGTTCGAGGCTCTGGGTCAGGAGGTTGAGGCCAAAGAGGGCGCGGCGCGGCTGGCCCTGTCCGAGGCCGGGTTCGACGGGAACCCGAACGCTCCGGAACAACTCAAGGCTTGGCTGACCCGAGAGGGCCGGAAGATCAGGGACACAAAGAAACAAACCCTGACCCTAATGGCTGAGAGCGGCGACAAGCTGGCCCAACTGATCATCGCGTACCGATCGGTGTCCAAACTAATGTCCGGGTTCATCCGTCCGATGCCTGATCACCTTCAGGAGGATGGGATGATTTACCCGCACATCAAGACAACGCGGACGACGACCGGGCGATTCGCTTACGCCGAGCCCAACATCCAACAGATTCCTAAGCGGACCGCGCTCGGCAAGCGGCTCCGGCACGCGATCACCGACCGGGACAGGACAGGGGTGATCGCCTCCGACTACTCCCAGGTCGAGCTGAGGGTTGTGGCCGCGTTCGCCGACGAGCCCGTCCTGTTGTCCGCGTTCAGGGAGGGCCGCTGCCCGCACCGCTCGACCGCCGCCTCGATGCTTCGGAGGCCCATCGAGGAGGTGACTGACGAGGATCGGTTCAACGCGAAGGCCGTCAACTTTGGCATCCTGAACGGGATGGGCTCGAAGGGGCTCGCGTACCAGCTCAGGAGTACCCGCTCCGAGGCGGCGCGGTTCCTCCGTGCGTACAAGGAGGGACTGCCCAAGCTCAACGAATGGATGGAGGGCTGCTGGGGCAGGGCCGAGTCGGTTGGGATGGCCCGGACCGTCGCCGGGCGGACCCGGATCTACCGGGCACGGGAGAAGACCCGGACCTCGATCAGCGTTGAGGTCCAGGGCTCGGCAGCCGAACTGCTCAGGGCCGCAGTCTGCGAGGTCGAGCGCAAAGGGTTGGGCGCGATCGGGATGGTCCACGATGAGATCCTGGCCCCGCGAGGGGCACCTGATGAGGCCGAAGGACGTACAAAGCTCTTACAGGGGACGATGGAAAGCGCGGCCAACGAAGCGTATGCTGATTCCTTCGAGGCCGTGAACTTCGCGGCTGAGGCCGGAGCAGGAGAGACCTGGGGAGACGCTGGATAGCCAATGGCCGACACCGAACACAAGAGCATGACCAATCTGATGGATGATCGCATCCTTCAGGCGCTCGAAGACATGAAATCAGCCAACCCGAGGGACCAGGAGGCACTCGGGGGGCTCGTCGAGAAGCTGCTCAGGGCGAAGCCCTTGGCCTCTGGCGGCGGAAACGGACTGCACGACCTCCTACTCAAGTTAGACCGCGAGCTGACGCTCGCTCCACCCACCACTATTGAAGATGACCCAAACTGATTTTGACCCCACCGCAATTCTGAACGACCCGCTTTCCCATGAGGAGGCCGACGGCAAGAGGCCGCTGACGCCTGAAGGATCTTACCCCGATGCCATGATCACCTCAGTCGAGCCGTTCGAGCCCAACGAACAGCAGCAGGAGAAGGGTGTTCAGGCCCGGCTGCTGATCAAGTTCGAGTGCGATGCCTCCGACGTTGATCTGGCCACCTGGATGAACTACAAGCGCCCGCTGCACCCGAAGGCAACCTACGCCAAGCTGGTCAAGGCTGTCTGGCCCGACAAGTCGGTCGCCGAGGGCAAGGCCCCGAACGATCTGCACGGTGAGAACATCAACATCACCGTCTTCCACGAGGACGGCCCCAGCGGGAATCCCTACGCGGAGTTCCGCTTCACGCCCTGCACCTAGGAGGGCCTGCCCCCTGGGCCCCCCGTTTCATAGCGCGGGGGGCCCGACCCCGGGGCGCCGTCCTTGAACACGCGGCGCCCCACCTTTCACCTTCGTACGAGACCGAGAAGACCCGCCGCGAAACTGCACACACAAGAGGATTGAGATGAGTCAGCTACCCGTACCTGAGAAGCCCTACCCCGACTGGTCCCGATTCCTCGCCGCGCTCTGGCAGCACGGAATGAGTGTCCAGAACATGAAGCCCGAGCTGATCG
>CAZEHJ010000132.1:0-2500 GCA_964512485.1 uncultured Rhodothermales bacterium
AAAAAAAGACCTCGGCGACGACCTACTCTTCCACCATCGGCAGTACCATCGGCGCTACTGGGCTTAACTTCTCTGTTCGGAATGGGAAGAGGTGGACCCCCAGTGCAAAAATCACCGAGATCAAAATGTTGGCAGCTGAAGCATTCAGCTGCCTGATGTAATGAGCGTTCCGTAGCGCAGTAAGAAATATATACTCGAGCGTTGCTTTTGTATCGAGCCAGAAGAGCTTCTGGCACGAGGCAAACCCTGTAAAATAACAGGATTTTAAGCCTCAAGGGTAATTAGTACGACTCAGCTGAACACATTACTGCGCTTACACTTATCGCCTATCAACGTCATAATCTATAACGACCCTTAGGGGAAATCTAGTCTTGCAATGGGCTTCGTGCTTAGATGCTTTCAGCGCTTATCCCTTCCGAACGTAGCTACCCTGCGATGCAGCTGGCGCCACAACAGGTACACTAGAGGTTCGTCCATTCCGGTCCTCTCGTACTAGGAACAGATTTGCTCAAATTTCCAACGCCCGCAGCAGATAGGGACCGAACTGTCTCACGACGTTCTGAACCCAGCTCGCGTGCCGCTTTAATGGGCGAACAGCCCAACCCTTGGGACCTTCTTCAGCCCCAGGATGCGACGAGCCGACATCGAGGTGCCAAACCTCCCCGTCGATGTGAACTCTTGGGGGAGATCAGCCTGTTATCCCCGGCGTACCTTTTATCCTTTGAGCGACGGCCCTTCCATTCGGAACCGCCGGATCACTAAGCCCTGCTTTCGCATCTGCTCGACCTGTATGTCTCGCAGTTAAGCGTTCTTGTGCCTTTACACTCTGCGCATGATTACCGACCATGCTGAGAACACCTTTGGGAGCCTCCGTTACTCTTTAGGAGGCGACCGCCCCAGTCAAACTACCCACCTGACACTGTTCCCCGACCAGATAATGGCCGAAGGTTAGGCTTCAACCAAGAAGAGGGCGGTATTTCAAGGGTGACTCCACACTAGCTGGCGCTAGCACTTCACAGTCTCCCGCCTATCCTACACACTCCTTGGACGAAGTCAATGTCAAGCTGCAGTAAAGGTGCACGGGGTCTTTCCGTCCCGCTGCGGGTAGCCGGCGTCTTCACCGGCACCACAATTTCACCGAGCCCATGGTTGAGACAGTGCTCAAGTCGTTACACCATTCGTGCAGGTCGGAACTTACCCGACAAGGAATTTCGCTACCTTAGGACCGTTATAGTTACGGCCGCCGTTTACTGGGGCTTCAGTCGCGAGCTTCGTCCGAAGACTAACACGCTTCCTTAACCTTCCAGCACCGGGCAGGTGTCACTCCCTATACATCATCTTACGATTTAGCAGAGAGCTGTGTTTTTGCTAAACAGTCGCTTGAGCCTTTTCACTGCGGCCTCCGTTCGCTTTTGGATGAACGGAGGCGCCCCTTCTCCCGAAGTTACGGGGCGATTTTGCCTAGTTCCTTAACCATGGATCACTCGAGCGCCTTAGGATTCTCTCCTCGACTACCTGTGTCGGTTTACGGTACGGGCTCCCTTGGCAACATACGACGCTTTTCTCGGCAGCATGCTTGGGGTCACTATGGGTTCGTCTGACGATTCCCCCTACTGTCGTGTTTCAGCCTTCACGAGTGGCGGATTTGCCTACCACTCAGCCTAAGCACTTCAACGCACATCCGTCTGTGCGCGGACCTTACGCTCCTGCGTCACGCCTTATGTTAACGCCTTTGGGAGGTACGGGAATATTGACCCGTTTTCCATCGCCTACGCCTTTCGGCCTCGGCTTAGGTCCCGACTAACCCTGATCCGATTAACGTTGATCAGGAACCCTTAGTCTTTCGGCGGACAGGTTTCTCACCCGTCTTATCGTTACTCATTCCTACATTTGCTTTTCCAGAAGCTCCACCAAACCTCACGGTTCAGCTTCAGCGCCGCTGGAATGCTCCCCTACCACTGACAGTAAACTGTCAATCCGAAGCTTCGGTGCTACGTTTGATGCCCGAAAATTTTCGATGCCCAATCGCTCGACCAGTGAGCTGTTACGCACTCTTTAAATGAATGGCTGCTTCTAAGCCAACATCCTGGTTGTCTAAGCAATCAGACCCCCTTTGTTCAACTTAACGTAAACTTTGGGACCTTAGCTGTCGGTCTGGGTTGTTTCCCTCTCGGACACGGATCTTATCACCCGCGCCCTCACTGCTACGCATCATACTACTGGCATTCGGAGTTTGACAGGGTTTGGTACCCGGTGAAGGGCCCTAGCCCAACCAGTGCTCTACCTCCAGTAGACTAACGTAACGCTGTACCTAAATACATTTCGGGGAGTACGAGCTATCTCTGAGTTTGATAGGCCTTTCACCCCTACCCTCAGGTCATCCGAGCCTTTTTCAACAGACACCGGTTCGGTCCTCCACGTGGTCTTACCCACGCTTCAACCTGCCCAAGGGTAGCTCACTCAGTTTCGCGTCTACCCCCACTGACTGAACGCCCTGTTC
>CAZEHJ010000133.1:0-4393 GCA_964512485.1 uncultured Rhodothermales bacterium
CGTATCGAAGCGAGGTGGTCATGGGGACACTGGCGAACGTCTTTGCTTTTGTCGCCATTCTCATCGCCTGCCTGGGATTGTTTGGACTGGCCTCGTTTACGGCTGAACAAAGGACACGGGAAATAGGAATCCGAAAGGTTCTTGGTGCGTCGGTACCGAGCGTTGTGATGCTCTTATCTCGCGAATTCATTCTTCTCGTAGGAGGAGCGTTCATTGTGGCTGCGCCTTTCGCCTATATCATAATGAACAAGTGGCTTGATGAGTTTGCATTCCATACGGAGTTAGGAATAGGCATACTGGCTGCAGCTGGAATATCCGCGATTTTGATTGCCTGGCTGACGGTGGGTTATCAGGCGGTGGTATCGGCTGTGGCAGCGCCAGTGGATTCGCTTCGTTCGGATTGATCGGCCGCCTCAAATCTGAATTCCTTCATGACCAGGGTCGCTTGGGCTGGCATATGTTGCTACATTAGCTCCGTACCTCGGGACACCTATGCTGAAAAGGCCGTGTCCTGAACCTGGCCCAACACAGCAAGACTCCAATTCTGGAATTGATGCCTGAAAAGACTCCACTTCAATCCGGGTCCATCTTCAAATGGATCGTGATGATTCTGTTTGTGAGTGGATGTTCCTCGAGCGCTCTCGTGGTTTCGTTTCCTCCCTATATCGCCCCGGCAACTCCGGACAGCATGCTGGTAGTCGGATATTATCCAACATGGGCGGCCGAGGACAATGAAGGGTATCAAGTTCAGGATATACCGGCGCATCTACTGACTCACGTAAATTTGGCGTTTGCAGATGTTGATTCGACGGACGGTACCGTCAAGGTTGGCTTTCCAGATCTCGACCTCCCCAAACGCGGACGGCGTAGTCGCACAGGTAATTTCGAAATTCTGAAACGTCTTCGAGAGCATAACCCCCATCTCAAGGCTCTCATCAGTGTGGGTGGATGGACCTGGTCGGCCCATTTCAGCGAAGCAGCTCGGACAGCGGATTCGAGAAAACGATTTGCCGAATCTGCAGCCGCCTTTGTCGTAGAGCATGGTTTTGACGGCGTCGACATCGACTGGGAATATCCCGCGAGTGACGGCCTGCAGCCGGGTTATGCGCGTGACACACGCAATTTCACCCTGTTTCTCAAAGCGCTGCGCGAGGAGCTCGACAGAGTCGGGCAAGAGAATGAGACGCACTACCTCCTTACGATCGCGGCTCCGGCTTCTGTTGAGATGGCGCGTCGCATGGAGCTGGATCAGATCCATCTCTACCTCGACTGGATAAATGTGATGACCTACGATTTTGCCGGTTCCTGGAGCGAGCAGACCAACTTCAATGCTCCTCTTTTCTCGACCACGTCGGAACCGCAGCCTGCAGATTCATCGCTGAAACAAGCGAACGTTCACGATGCAATGCAGACCTATCTCGATGGTGGAATTCCTCCGGGGAAATTGGTCGTCGGCGTTCCGTTCTTCGGTAAGTCATGGAAAGGAGTCGCTGACGAAAATGATGGTCTATACCAGGAAAACGAGGGATCGGCGCGCATGAGTACGACCTGGCACCAGGTATCAACCAAATACAAGGAAATGGAGCATTTTTGGCACGATGAGGCGCAGGTGCCTTGGCTCTTTGATCGCGAAAATGGCGTCATGATCACTTACGAAAATCCTCGCTCGGTTGAACTCAAAGGGGAATACATTGCGACGAAAGGATTTGCCGGGGCCATGTTCTGGGAATTGACCGGCGATACGTTCAGAAATGAGCTGTTGAGTGCCCTTCTGAGGGGAATGTCGGGCAACTAAGTCGCTGTGTTCACACTTCAAGATGCTTGGCAGGTGTAACCTTTGTGTCCTGAGTGCCGTGTAGGAGGCAACGCGCCACACGGAAGAAATCGGCGCAGGTAGACGCATCCATACATACCCGCTTCTCGCCATGAATAGGCGAAAGCGAGGCACTGCACGTACCGAAAAGCTACCCTGCCTCATGTTCAAAAACTATCTGAAGGCCTCTCTGAGGTCTATAGTCAACCGCAAAGGATTTTCCTTTATCAATATCGGCGGCCTCGCGATGGGAATCGCATGCTTCATTCTGATAGGATTGTATGTCAGAGAAGAATTGAGCTATGACCGGCATCACGAAAATGCCGATCAGATTCACCGTCTTGGAGTGCACCTTTTTCTTGACGGAACGGAGTCCAATTTTGCCACTGTAGCCGCACCGCTTGCTCAGGGGTTGGTAGATAATTATTCAGAAGTGACAGCAGCCACGAGGCTTAGCCGGGGTGGATTCCCCGTCCTCAGATATGAGGACAAGGCATTCAGCGAAGAGCGCATGTACTGGGCTGATTCCAATGTGTTTTCAGTTTTCACCCTTCCGCTCGTTCAGGGTGACGTGTCAACGGCGCTGACTCAGCCCAACTCAATCGTATTTACCGAGTCGATGGCCAGGAAATATTTTGGCTCCATCGATGCTGTCGGGAAAGTGGTTCAGATGGACGGAAGAGCGGATTACACCGTGACTGCAGTAGTCGAAGACATGCCGGAAGCATCTCACTTCCATGCCGACTTTTTCGCGTCCATGGTCACGAGAGAAAATAGTCGAAACACGTCCTGGGCCACCCAGAACAACTTCAATACGTATTTCCTTCTGAACCCATCCGTGAGCGCCGAGGAGTTCGCCGCAAAACTGCCGGCCCTTGTAGACGCACATGTGTGGCCAGAGGCAGCCGCGCTATTTAATGTGTCTGTAGAGCAGGTAAAGGCCAGCGGAACCGAATTCGATTACCTGGTAACCCCGCTGACGGATATTCACCTTCAGTCTCAACTCAGAGCGGAGTTTGAAACGAACGGCAACATCATCTACATCTGGCTCTTCGCCGGAATCGGTCTTGCCATATTGCTGATCGCGTGCATCAATTACATCAACCTGTCGACTGCGATTTCAGCCAGGAAAGCTAAAGAGGTCGGTATCCGGAAAGCTGTGGGCTCATCCCGAAATCAGCTTGTTACTCAATTCCTTTCCGACAGCGTTGTTATGAGCGTGATCGCCGTAAGTATTGCAATGCTGCTGGTTGAAGTATTCCTTCCTGCGCTTAACACGTTTACAGGCAAGAATCTTCAATTGTCGCCACTTTCAGATCCTCTGATTTTGCCAGCTGGTTTTGCCCTGGCGATATTGATAGGACTCGTGGCGGGCTCATACCCAGCCTTCTTTCTGTCTTCCTTTAATCCTGCAAAAGTATTGAAGGGAAGCGGGACGAAAGGAGGATCCAAGTCGTTGTTGCGCAATGGGCTGATTGTATTCCAGTATTCGGTGTCTGCCGTATTGGTTCTGGCCTCACTCGTCGTTTATGGTCAGCTGGAGTTCATCCAGAATACCAATCTGGGCTTCTCGGGTGAGCAGGTGATTGTCGTTGAAAAGACAGACGACATAGGACCGGACCTGGAATCGTTCAAACAGAGACTGAGAGAGAATTCTTCGGTATTGGCCGTCGGAAACAGTCAGACGCTTTTCGGACAGATACAGAATGACAACATGTTTCGGCCTTCAGATCAGCCAGAGTCCGAAAACAAGTTGATCTGGATGAACTTTACCGATGATGGATTTGATGACGTCTATCAGCTCGAAATGGCAGCCGGAAGGTATTTTTCAAGGGATTATCCGAACGACGAAGCAGGGATCGTGCTGAATGAAACAGCTGTAGCACTTTTGGGAATGGAAGATCCGGTCGGGAAGACTCTCAAGCCGATGTTTACCGATCAGGAGATGACCATCGTCGGTGTCGTTAAAGATTTCCATGTCGAATCTCTTCAGAATGATATCAAACCCTTCGCCTTTGCCTACTACGGTCTGGAAGGAAACAACGGGTATGGAAGAAACACTTCGGTCAGAATCGCATCTGGAAACTTTACGAATGTGATCGCTGAAATCGAGCAAGAATGGCTAGCGGTGTCCAATGGGCAGGCTTTTGAGTACGAGTTCTTCGACAAGGTGTTTGAAGAACGATACATGGCCGAGAAAAATGTGGGTCAGATCTTGACGATATTCTCCGGCCTTGCCGTTCTCATCGCCTGTCTCGGGTTGTTTGGATTAGCGGCATTTGTTACCTCACAGCGAACCAAAGAAATTGGTATTCGCAAGTCTCTCGGAGCCTCGGCTTCCGGCATCGTGATGATGCTGTTTAAAGACTTTGGTAAATGGATTCTGTTTGCCAATATCATTGCCTGGCCTGCTGCCTATTTCCTGATGAATGACTGGCTGCAGAACTTTGTCTATCGAACAGATATCGCGCTCTGGTACTTCCCGGTATCACTCGCCATTGGTCTCATGCTCGCGTTCATAACCATCGGAGGGAAAACCATTTCCGCTGCACAGGCGAATCCTGTTCATGCTCTGAAGAA
>CAZEHJ010000134.1:0-4351 GCA_964512485.1 uncultured Rhodothermales bacterium
CAAGGAGAGGGAGGAGGCGTTTATACATGGGTACCAATGGTCTGTGGGAGCGCCAATGTACAAGAAGGTGATAGCCCCGTCAAAGCTTCGCTGAAAAAGGTGTGGGGCGGAAGCCACAGCTTCCGCCCCACATTCGAACACATCGACAAAGTAGAGGGATTACCTGACCTCTTTGGTGGCCCCTACTTCAAAGGTTGCGGCAACACGAGCCTGAAGCTCGAGCAGGTGAGCGCGGGTGACGCGATCCTGGTTTGAGCCTCCAATCGCTGATTCGACATCGGATGCCAGTTCGCTCAGTTCCAGACGCGCAAGAGCGCGGGCTTCCTCCGGTGCAGATGGAGTAGCAGGCGACGGTCGTAGGTTGTTCATCGTCGCGCCCAGGAAATCGGCGTAGGCAATCTGCAGGTTGCGGTCATACCCGTTGATACTCCTGTTTCCAAGGGACGCGTAAACGGCATCACCTGTCGACTCGAACATTTCGGCTACCGAGTACGGATCGCTCTGTCGCAAGCGCGCATTGATCATGCGTTTCATCCGGTTTCGGTGCAGCAGAGTCGCGATGGAGTTCATCTGCATTCCCAGAATGGCCTCGTGAATAGCTGGGTCATAAGGTGGGTTGGAGCCGCTGTTCCAGTCGTCGTTTCGGTTGGGAGCTGCTTTATTGAGTTGCTCCGCGCTCGGAACGGCGTCGGGCAGTGACATGACTGTCTCAAGAATGAACGCAACCGCCTCGCGTTGCTCGGCTCCGGAAACAGGTGTAAATGGAACGCGGCCGTCGGGATCTCCTTTGTGATCTCTCGAAAAATGGGATCCGCCAACCATTTTGGCCACAGAGCCCATTTGGGAGATATGATTGAAAAGAAGTCCGTTCAGCGCGCCACGCAGGCGGCTGTAGGAGTCTCCCGAGCCGACCAGGCGATCTTCAACAACCGGCAGTATCTGCTGTGAGAGCTGTTGCTGATCGCGTGCATAGGCAATCGGATCGGACGAAAGGTCCCATGTGTTTGACAGCGGATCGATACCAAGTGGTCCGAGATGTGTGTCGCCATCCGTGTTGTAGGCGTGCATTGGATTGGCCGACTGACGAGCCAGCGCTTCGGCATCGGCGTCATCCGTTGTATACCCGAATGAGATGGCCCAGATGTCGTACGCGCCGACCTCTTCATTGACGTAGTGTCCCTGATTGTCACGGTCCGGGTTGATATTCGTGCCGGCGTAATCCATGACCGAGAGCGTCAGGCCGTTTTCCAGCGTATAGTCCGTGTCCTGCATACGATCATAGTCGATAGCTCCGGAGCCGCGGAAGTTGTGCCGCAGACCGAGCGTGTGTCCCACTTCGTGAAACACCAGATCGCGCAGAGCAGGCCCGTAAAACTCGGCCGGCACTTCCCCGATGGGGTCCATGATGCCGTCGGCCATCAGGGTGGCGCGCAGCATACCCATCTGGTGCTGTTTGCCGAACTCAACGAGACACAGGCGTTCACGCTCCGATGGCGTCATGAGCGCGATCTGCTCGTCCATTTTGTTCATTTTCGTAAGAATACCTTCTTCTCCGACCAGCTGTTGCCATTCATTCGTCCAGCCGAGCATGAAGGTGGATGATAGCAGGATGTCGGCGTTCAGGATTTCGCCCGTTCTGGGGTCCGTTTGAGATGGCCCGATCGCGTAGCCCATCTGATGGGCGGCGGACCAGCGAACGGTGGAATAGCGCATGTCTTCGGCGCTCCACGTTGAGTCATCCGGCGCGTCTTTTGCAATGATGGCATTTGAGAATCCGGCAGCCTCGTAGGCTTTCTGCCATCCTTCGATGCCCTCTTTGATCCATTTTCGGTATTCGTCCGGAACGCTTCGGTCGATGTAATACACGATGGGTTTGACAGGATCGGAGACCTCGGCCGTCGGGTCGGCTTTCACGAGTCTCCAACGGTTTATGACTCGGACCATCTGGTCCAGGCTTTTGTCATTTGAGAAATCGCGGCTGGCATCCATGAAGTAGCCAACCCTGTCGTCTGCTGTACGCGCGGCCATGGGGTTGGCAGGAAGCGCAAAGAACGAATACCTCACACCTACAGGAATAGAGGCCACGTCGGACACTCCCGCAGAAGACGTCACGGAATTTCCATTGGGTTTGAACGTGAGCATGGCGTCTATTTCGACATTTTCCGGAAAGGCCATCGCGCCCGAGACGTACGAACGCGTCCTATCGAATTGAACCGGACGATTGGCGAAGTAGGGACGAATCCGTGTCGTCAACTTCATGTAGTCCGACACGATGAACGAGGTGAAATTTATCAGCAGGGCCTTCGTCGAGTCATGCTGGCTTTCAATCTTGAAGGCTCCGATGATGGAATGTCCAACATTGTCGTCCAGCGAGTTCTGCATGGGTGTGCCTTCGTCCGCTCTGAACCGGTTGTTGACGTGATGCAGGTATACGGTGTCGCCCACCCGGTTGAATCGCATCAGACGGGTATCGGTCAGGTAGAGTCCGTCATGGATGTCAAAAACACCTGTTCCTTTCGAAAAATGGCTGATGAAACCAAATTCCTCGCCGATCTGGTCGGGCTGGATTTCCATGAACAGGGTCTGATCCCGCTTCAGGTGCAGATTGAACTGTCCCTTCATGGCACGTGTGTCCTTGAGGACCTCGCTCCATTTTTTAAACGGAGATGCCGGTTTCGCTGGTTTCTGCGGGGTGCTGGGCGAAGCTGCGGGTTTCGAGGCAGCCACCGGGTCGGTCACGTTGACCGTCGTGCACGATGTCAGAAGGAAGGTGCAGGCCAGAAGAATGGTAGAAAGAAGGCGCATAGTTCGAGATTCGGATCGATTGAACATTTCGAGTCCGGCAGAATAGCGAACCGCAGTCGAATACTCAATGCAGATCCGGACGCAGAACTAGTCCTCGCTCACGAAATTCGGTAAGTCACCGACGGTCTCGAGTATCTCGCCCAGCCGCGCCAGGTTGGAGTTCGACAGAGGCACCAAGGGTGGCCTGACGGCTCGCCAATCATCAGAGAAAGCGTCTGCGAGAACATGTTTGAGCATCGGCACCAGTGGCAGTCCTTCGAGGGCCTTGCGTGTGCGAATCATGCGATCTCCGGCGGACTTTTCGCCGTCGTACACCTGTCGAATCAGTCGGGAGGTTAGATTTGCCGTCGCCGATACGCATCCCACACCTCCTTCTTCAAGCGCGTAGGGTAAGAGCGCCTCATTTCCCGCAAACACGGCCATCCCTTTCAGCTCTTTGCAATATTGTGTGAGGTTGTCGGTGTCTCCGCTGGAATCCTTGATCGCCGCAATCACGGAAGGAAAGGCAGAACGAAGACGCTGAACGACGGGTACGGAATAGCCAATTCCAGCCATCCGGGGGTAGTGGTACAACATTATGCGAAGATCCCGGGATGCCGTTTTATCGATCGTGGATGCGATCGCTGCGTACAGTCCTTCCTCAGAAACATCCTTGTAGTAGAATGGAGGGAGCATCAGCACGCCGGCGCATCCAGCTTCGAGGGCATGTCTCGACAGCTCGACTGAATCCGTAACGGCACACATGCCCGTTCCGACGATGATGCGGCCCATTTCAGCGCCCGAAGCCGCCAATTCGTCGAGTACCGCCCTGCGTTCCCGGACAGAAAACGAGTTGGCCTCGCCCGTCGTTCCGAATAAAACCGATCCGTGACAGCCGTTTTTGTAGAGCCACTCCAGGTGGTTGGCCAGTCGTTTGGAATCCGCACTAAGGTCGGAAGACAGGGGAGTGACTGAAGCAGCCCAGAGTCCTTTCAGGTCGGTCATGAACGATGAATTTCGGATGGGGTTATTCTTTCGCGACCAGGCGAAGACGTGAGCGCCTTTAGGCTCAGGCCGGCCGCGGGATGCAGAGTGTACAACCGATTCCGGTTCATTGCCCAAGTTCTGGGCGACTTGCCGATCTTTTTCCCCAGTTGGCTGCATTGAAAGGTTTGGATTGTCCCCGGGGAATGGACAGTGATCTCCAATTATCTCCAGAATAATACCTCGCCAGCAATACGATCTGGCCAATATGATACGCGTAGTGCGTCATCTGTCTGCTGATGGCTCTCACCACCGAGTGTGATTCGCCTCGAATGGTCACGGTATCCTCAAGGTCTGAGGCTTCCAAGGGTGCCAGGGCATCAAACAGGCAGTCCCAGCCCCGATTCCAGTAGGCCATCAGTTCGCGTCGCCCCCACGCTTCATCCATTTCGAATTCGTCATCACGATTTCGATTCTCTTTCTCTCCATCAGTGGTCATGAAATCCGTCCATCGGGAGAACATGTTGCCCGCCATATGTTTGGCGACGATCGCGATGCTGTTTCCATCTTCATACGGCACTGA
>CAZEHJ010000135.1:0-4222 GCA_964512485.1 uncultured Rhodothermales bacterium
TGGAGAAGGGCCAACACAAGGGCAAGGATTTCTCCTGTGATCACTCCGGCTGCACCTATGAATAAGCCCAGACGGATGAATATTCGCTTCCTGAACGAAGCGGTTGCCCCCATACTGGCCAGTATTCCCATCTCCCGATTCTTTTCCAGGATGATCATGAGCAACGTGCCGATGATATTTACGGCAGCCACAAATATGATAATCGAAATGACCAAGGGAATGATGCTTTCCTGGAGGCTGACCCAGGCAAAGAGACTCCTGTACACCTCCGTGATTGGTCGGGCGATGGCAGGAAATTCCAGTTTCTCGTCAAATCGATCTGCGGCCGAGGTGTAATCCATCCCCTCTTCAACTCTGACATCAATGCGGGTTAACTGGTCCGGGGCATAGTCGAGAAGTCGGGCAGCGTGATCGATCCCTACAAAAACATAGAGTTCATCAAAATTCGCCAGCGACGTCTCATAGATGCCGGAAACTATGAACTGAGCCAGGCGGGGCGCACCAACGCCAGGCCGACCTGCGTCCGTTTGGATAGAAAATGCCGTCAGCCTGTCTCCAGGTTTCGCCCCAAGGGAACGTGCCAGCGAAGATCCGATCACAATACCAGGCTTGCCCGCATCCAGGGTCTCAAGTGAGGCCCGTCCTTCAATAATTGAGGTCTCGATATAGTCAGGCACGCTTTCCGTACCCCAAATGGACACCCCATCAATGTTCTGGGCATTTCTGCGGAGCAGTACAAATTCCTGAATTACGGGAGAAACGGATGTCACGAATGGCTCAGATGCCAACGCCTCTCTGATCGATCCCACTCCCTCGAGTGGTTCATCGCGCATGCTCTCCACCTGAACGTGTGCGCCGAATCCGATTACCTTAGACTTGATTTCGTTGCTGAACCCGCGAACGATCGACAGAGCCAGGATCAGAGCCATGACACCCACTGTCACGCCTGACACTGAGATGTAGGTGATCAGTCTCAGAAAGCGTTTTCCTTCGCTTTTCCCCTCAGCACCGCGGAGGTAGCGCCTGGCGATATATGACTCGAGTCTGAAGGACATTTCCCTGTCGAAAGTCTGCCGGAATGCTGAATGGGATGAAGGTGGCCTGTTGACGCACGCTCTTGCAGGAGGATCCTTCAGATGGGTACAAATCACGCGTGGCCTCCGGACAAAGTCCGGAGGCCACGCGCTGAACAAACCCCGTTTTCAATTCCTTCGAATTTAGACGGGTATTTCTGTTTCGGATGAACTACCATCTTTGTCGATGTCTACAAAGTGGTATGGAGGCCAAGGGCCGGTTACCTCGACACTGATTCCATATGCGTCATACGCTGCCGACAGCTTCCTGGCTTCCGTCTTGAAAGCACCTTCAGAAGATACCGGGACCAGATACGTCGCATTCAAAATCAGATCATCAGAGTAATCCGCTGCTCGAATACTCTCACCTGCCATCTCAGCCAGGCTTTCGTATATGCCGGTGGCGATTTCATCGTAATCATCTGCACCAAAACCGGATCCATCTTCAGCGACTCGGTCTTCGTCAAGCGCAACTCTCACGCTGAACTCTGAACGATTGCGGAGTCTGGAAATGGCTTCCATGAGCGATTCATTTCGTTCTTCGACGAATGAAGCGATTTCCTTCGCTGAATTGAACACGCAACCGAATCGAAGTGGAATGACCGTCAGCACAGACTGTGCTTCAGCCAGAACGTCAGCGTGTGCCCGGACGTGCGATCTTAACCAAGTCGTCTCTCTCATCGACTCATTTATCGCATCTGGAGCAAACGCAGGATCCAGCACCTCACTTACGATAGCGGTCAATTCGCCGCATGAAAGAAGTTTGATATCAGATCCGTCTGTGATTCCTTCGATTCCATTGAATTCTTCCTTCTGGACAGAGCCAGTACTCACGACGCCGTAGACGTACAGAGTCTTGGAAACTGGAAGTGATGGTTTAGGAGCCTTGCCGAGCAAGCCGTCGCCTGAACGTGCACTCGCTTCAGAGTCATTTTCCGTCGGGCGGAATTCACTCACCGTCCAGCTTTTTGAAGAGGAATCATCTGCTTCCTGCTCGATTGCCTCCTCGTTCAATTCCGAAAGAGTCGACCATGCATCTTCGTCCATCGGAGCTCCGGCCGGAGATTCATCCTCCAGGGATGCCTCTCGCTTCACCGAATCAGGAGATACTGAAGTTGGCGCCTCTTCGGTGAACATATTCTCAACCATTGATGCCGCTTTCGGCGAAGCATAACTCGTTTCGGTTGATATACCTGGAGAAGGGTTCTGACCAGGGGATCCCTGAACCTGCTGTAACGCATTCTGGAAGAATGATTTTTCCGAACCCTCATCCATCTGAGCAACAAAGTTGCCAATGTTCGAGAGTGCATTGGAAAGCAGGCTTTCCGTCATGTGTTTCTGAACGATCGACCTGACGCTGGAGATCACCTGATGATTTCCATCGACATGATTGTAAGCATCCTTGATGACCTCGTCGGAATCCTGCAGCAGACCTATTGTCTGATGAGCAATGTCTTCGACCAGGATTTCGTACAACCTGCTGGTCGCCCCGGTAATCTGGGCCGATGTACCAGGAATGAATGCACGTGATTCTTCGGCGACATGATTCTTATCAGCCATCTGGTGCATCACATCGTTGGCGATGGTGAACATCAGCTGCTTCTTGACCTCGCCAATGGCATTGAGAATGTTCTCATGCTGCTGGTCGACATACCAGAAGGCATCTGTTCCGGCTTTCTCGCTGTCATTGATATTCGAGGTTACCTCGTCAGCGATGCCTTTATAAAGTTTCTTGCGCACAGTCTCTTCTATCGCGGTCAGCTCTTTTGTCACATTCAGAAGTGTCTCGGCTTTTTCCGATGCACGCTGAACGTCATAGAGTCGTTCTTTCGTCATGTCAGAGACTTCCGACAGAAGAATGTTTTCCAATACGTTGGCCGCCTGTACTACTTCGTTTGGAGTTTCATCCATGCGGTCGCGCACTTCAGTCGACACTTTTTCTGCTGACTGCATGCGAGTACCTACTTCGATCACGATGTCGTCGATCAAAAGTGATCTCGCAGCCGTGATAGCCTGCTGAATTACCTCGTGCTCGGTCGGCACACGACTTGAAGCGTCAACTGCAGCTTTTTCTGCGTCCTTCAGACGGTCCAGTGCTCTGTCCGAAACCCTGTTACTGAAGGCATCATACGTGGCGTCAATAGCGTTTTTAACGTGTTTGTTGACATCTGAAACGCGCTTACTTGCTTCTTCAGCTACCAGATCGGACTTCTCGAAGTCTGCGATGGTCTTGCTGACGATACGTTTCATCAGACGTTCGCGTGTTTCTGCGATTGCGGAGGAAACGTGTTCGTTGTCCTCTGAGAATTCTGAAATGATGTTTCCAACAACGTTGTCCGTGTCGCGGGCATCGGCTTGTACTCGAGCCCTCACAAGAGAGACAACATGGGTTGAAACTTCAGCTACCGCAGCTTGAACGATCTCATCATCTTCTGTAATCCATTCACCGGCTTTCGACTTGACCAGTTCGATATCGGAGATCGAATCGAGTGATCTGGTGGCGATGTTATTAAGAAGCTGCTCTGTTACACTTTCGATACTTTCGGAAATCGCCTCGTCGCTCAGATCGATCGTGTCGAACGTGACTGTAGACGTTTTCTCAACATCCGCGATGTCTTCCATAGCACGTTTTGCTACGTGACTGTGGACGTTGTTGCGAACCTCGTCAATGATTCTCTCTACGAGACCCATGCGCTGCATGACAGCATCTGCGGTCTCTTGTACGATCGAATTTGAATCAGCCAGTTCTTCGGTGATTTCTGACGAGAAGGTATCCACGAGTGATTTCTTGGTTTCCCGCTCCAATCTGTCTCTCAGTTCAGGATCCTGAAGGAACATCTGTTCAACAGAATCACTTACCTGATGGGTCAATTCTCCTTCGCTGGATGCTGCTTCATTGAGCGCATCCAGTATTCCGTCCTTGATTCCCTGCTCGGCCAACTCGAGGCTATCAGCCCACGAGTCATTCTGGAACAGATCTTCCAGACGTGCCGAGACGAGGTCAGATACCTGACTTTCCAGGCCGGCTTCATGCGAACTGATTTCGTTCTGGATTTGGCTGGCAACTGAGGCTTCAAACTGGAGGGCTGCGTCTTGTCTGAGCTTGTCTTTCAATTCAGCCAGTTCAGAGCCGTTGACCATCAATGAAA
>CAZEHJ010000136.1:0-4159 GCA_964512485.1 uncultured Rhodothermales bacterium
GAATGAATCTCGCGGCGAGAGTGATCGAACCGGTCAGTGGTCGCATCATGGAAGTACGTACCGAAGAGCCGGGCCTGCAGTTCTACTCGGGAAACTTCCTGGACTCATCCATCACGGGCAAAGGCGGAAATGTCTACGAACACCGCTCCGGATTCTGTCTCGAATCACAGCATTTCCCCGATTCACCGAATCAACCCTCATTCCCGACTACGATTCTTCTGCCGGGAGAGACCTACTCGACGAGCACGGTGTACGCGTTTACGACCGACGCTGACCAATAGCAGCAACTCTGGGTTGGTACTTGAGTCATTATTTCGCACTCACACCGTGAATACGCAATACCACTCAATTACCAGGCCCTGATCATGCGCTCCTCTATCGTTTCCCCAATCCTGACCCTGTCGATCTGTCTTTTTATCCTCGCAGGATGCTCCGACTCCGACTCGGGCATTACCGAACCCGTGCTGCTCGAAGAAGCGCAGGACTTGATCATGGACCTGCCGGCTTCAAAACAGAACGCTGACAAGAAGCCGTTTGTGATCGTGGAACAGCAACCGGTACTGATCGATGGAATAGAAGGCCTGGCTTCAAAAATCAAATACCCGGAGATCGCCAAGAAGGCAGGTATCGAAGGCCGGGTCTATGTTCAGGTGATCGTAAACGAAGATGGCGGCGTCGATGAAGCCACCGTTCAGCGTGGAATCGGTGGCGGTGCTGACGAAGAAGCCGTTCGGGTGTTGTCTCAGGCGAAGTTCGTACCCGGTGTTCAGCGCGGCGAACGTGTGCGGGTCAAGATGAGCATTCCGATCACCTTCCGGTTGCAGTAGGGCTGGCCCAGGGTGATTCCTGAGTCAACCCTGTGAAATCCCCCAGATCTCCTCGGAAGGAATAATGCGGACACCGGGCTCTGGATGCAGGGCGGTCTTTATCATCGCCGAGGCAATCACTTCGGCTGGTATAGTCTTCCATTTCCGGGGCAGCAGGCTCATGAGGCGTTGACCAATGGCCTCGCCCATTCGGGAGTCCGCCGAGCGCTCTCCGCCGATGACTGAAGGCCGAAGAAAGGAAACGGACTCAAATCCAAGGTGGGATAATTTCTCTTCGAGTTCTCCCTTGATCCGGTTGTAGAAGATGCGCGACTCCGCATTTGCCCCAAGAGAAGAAACGAGCGACAGGTGACGCGCCCCCGCCTCTCTCGCTTTTTGCGCGACAGCGAATGGAATGTCCACATCGATTTCCGTCATGCGCTCCTGGCTGCCCGCCTTTTTGATCGTCGTTCCGAACGCGATGAAGACATGGTCGATTTCAGCATCTATCCGGAACGGAGAATCTGAATCGGCCTCGAGAGTGACTTCAACGAGCTTGTTTGAGTCAATTCCGGTTGTTCGGCGCAGAAGCGCAAACACCGTTTCATACTCCGGAGCATCAAGTAGCATCGTGAGACAATGGCCACCCACCAGGCCAGTTGCACCCAGGATAAGGGCATTGCGGGCCGGGGTGTTCGGAACATCTACCATCAGCCTGCTCCGAACAGGTCGGCATGCTCTTTCAAGAGATCCGGATAGGAGTCCTGGACGCGAACACCACCCGGGAAGCGTGTCGATTCGGACCCGAACAGGTTTCCGGCGTGCAAAGCGGTCTCCATATCACCTGTTTTCAGCCATGAAGAGAGGAAACCAACGGCAAAATTGTCTCCGGCACCCGTCGTTTCGATCGTATCGACTGGGCGCTCGGTCACTTCGAGAGTCCCATCTTTGAAATAGGCTGTAGCTCCATCTACTCCTCTCTTGACGACGATGGTTGGAGCGAGCAAATCGAAAAACTCCTCGTCGGGCGGCAGGGCGAGGTGAAAGTCGCCGGCTTCCTGTCTGTTCAGAAACAGAAAGTCTACCTGTCCCAGATCTTTGAGGGCAATCAGCGGATCCATGGCGCGTGGGCCCGGTCCGGCCGGGTCGACTGAAATAGTGCATCCGCGCGAACGAAGCTCGGGTACGAGCTTGCGCAGCTTTTCGGTCAGCCCCGGCAGGTAGGGATGATAGCAGATGTGAAGGTGGGCTGGGGGTTCATCGCGCAGCAGGTCCAGCGCCTGCCACTCGGAAATTGGATTGGGGACACTCACAAAACCGCGATCCCCGTGTTTCGAAAAGGCCACACTGAGTCCGGTCGATTCGCTACGGTCATCGGCGCAATTCATGAGTCGAAGCCCGACCTCGCGCGATCCATCTCTGAGATAGTGACCAAACAGGTCGTTCCCGACATTCGCGTACAGTTCTGTATTCCAGCCGACGCGTGCCAGACCGAGGGCCACAATGGCAGCACTGCCCCCGGGCTCAATGGAGTATTCGGGAGAAACCGTGTCATATCCGACGCGCGGCAGGTTATCAACCTCACCGAGGATTACGTCGATGTTGAAATCACCGATAATGGCCAGTTTTCTGGCGTCAAAGGTGTCGGCAGATGGTATGGTCATGGTTGGAGAATCAGACTGAGATCATGCATGACAAGCGGGCCAACCCCCGGAATTTGGTTCTGATCCCGATTCACCGTAGCCCGACCATCTTTTCGAGACTGGCCGCGTCGCGCGGAAGGCCTGAAGTTAGTACTTCGGCTCCGTCCTCCGTTACGAGTACGATGTCTTCGACAAATACGGAGATGTCGAGATCGTGATTGTAGTACCAAGGTTCGACGGTGAAAATCATTCCCGGCTCCAGAACGGCGTCCAGCAGACTGGGATCGCCCGCCGACATGCCGATGTGATGGCCGAAGAAGCTGCCTGTCTGCATGTATCGCTTCTCGTTCTCGGGCGTCGCGCGATGTGCTATTTCGAGCAGGTCCCCCAGCGTCACGCCCGGCCGGGCAGCTGCGATGATGGCATCTGCCACCGATGTCATCATATTCAGCTTCTGTGCCTGCGCCTCGCTAAATGTGCCTGAAACGGGAAACGTCCTTCCCACGTCGCTGACGTAATAGTCCAGCTCTGTACCCACATCGAAGATCACCAGATCGCCATCAACCATTTCCCTGTTGCGCCGATCATGATTCGCCGCCAGGATGCGCCACGGCCACAGGGAATTGGGGCCTGACTTGATGATGGACGAGAATGAAAGGCGCTGGGCTCCGCCGCGCTTATATGTTGCTTCCAATTCGGCTTCGAGCGACCGCTCGTCGACACCTTCGCGGACGAAGCCTGCAGCATTCCGAATCGCATCGGCGGTGAGTTTCGCCACTTCCCGCATGATTTCGATTTCTTCCGGTCCCTTCACCATCCTGAGCCGGGCGATGGCTTCGAAGGAATTCAATACCTGCGCTCCGGGATGCAGAGAATGGATACGATCGATCAGGGTCATGGCCGGATTCCAATCCATGATGAAGTCTTTCTCGACGGGCAGGGCCTCTCCCCTGCCGCCCAGATTGACGGATATTCTTTTTCCTGCCATCACCCAGTCGGCGAGGTCGGATTCAAATGTCTCATACTCGAGTATCGCATCGATGCCAGAACGGTTGGCGATTTCAGGATCATCTGCGAGGGGCCGCCCCGGAAAATCGTTGCGGCGGGAGGCGCTTTCGAAGCGCGCATCTCTCGCGGGCGCATATATAATGGTGGCGTCTTGCTCGACGTCGATCACCAACACGGAAAAGGGCAGTTCGAGACCGGTGAAATACAGAAAATCGTCGGTCTGCCGAAACGTCCCGCCGTGTGAGCGGCCGTGAGAAGCGGGAACGAGGAAATAGTCCACACCCTGGGCGGCAAGCAGGTCAGTCAATCGATCCCGTCGGGCCTTGTATACCTCGACATCGTGTTTCAGGGTAGTCCACTCCAAGAACGTCTGTTCAGGCGTCTGGGAATGGCTCTGGGCGGTGGCATCGGTCGAAGGAGTGAGGCAAAGAATCGAAACCAGCAGGTTGACAAATCTTTTGGTCATGGCCCATTCAGTTGTGGTGGAACGAGAATCGCAGCTCAATATCGCACTATTTACCCTTCGATTGGAAATATCGTCGTGTTGGAATTGCCTGCTGAGAGATGGGATGGAGGGCAAACAAAAAAACCCGCTTCAGTCTATACTGAAGCGGGTTCAGGGTCGGAAGTCATTTCCGACGGATCGGGTGGGCGATACTAGACTCGAACTAGTGACCCCCTGCTTGTAAGGCAGGTGCTCTA
>CAZEHJ010000137.1:0-4083 GCA_964512485.1 uncultured Rhodothermales bacterium
ATACGCATCTGCTGAGTTCGCTGCAGATTTATCTTCGGTGATTGCGGGAACTGCCGCAAAAGAATATGGCAATTCTAAGGAATTTTTCCGCCGTACTCACATCACAAAGGGTATCATCAAACTTGTTGATATGTCTATGCTAAGGATGACTGGTCACGGAGGCCAACCAATCCTTCAATTGAAGACTGTTTTCGGTGGGGGTAAAACACACACAATGCTTGCCCTATACCATCTATTGAAGGGATTGAACAAAGTTGATGCTGATATCTTGGCCGCTTTCGATCCATCATGGCAATCAAGCCCCCCAAAAAACGCCAAAGTAGCTGTGCTAGTGGGAACCGCTCTTGACCCAACAAAACCTACTGCTATTGAAGGGCATCCAAATATCAAAGCGAGAACTTTGTGGGGTCATTTGGCTGGTCAATTGGGTGGCGCCAAAGGGTATGCGATGATTGAGGATGCAGATTCTAAAGGTGTTTCACCAGGCTCAAACACACTGACAAAATTATTTGAGGAATTTGGACCATGTTGTATCTTCATTGATGAAGCCGTTGCTTATGTTCGGGGCTTGCACGGCAGGGGAACACTCACTGCGGGTAATTGGGATGGAAATATTGATTTCTTCCAACACCTTACTGAAGCGTTGAACAAATCAAGCAATGCAGTTGGGATCATGAGTATCCCCGAATCTGATATTGAAATTGGTGGGGAAGATGGTCAGAAAACCCGTGATGCAATTGAGTATCGTGTCAAGCGTCAAGATGACATTGGTATTCCTTTAGACACTGATGAAGGGTTTGAAATTGTCAAGCGCCGCCTTTTCAATCCTGATATTGATGAAGATGCAAGAGAAACAACAGTCGAAGCATTTTGCAAACTTTATTTGGACGAGTCACAAATTTTCCCTAAGAAATCAAGTGATGTGGATTACTCTGTGCGCTTGAGGTCATGTTATCCTATTCATCCAGAAGTGTTTGACCAACTCTACGGGACTTGGTCTCAATTAGAGAAGTTTCAGCGTACCAGAGGTGTGCTTAAATTGATGGCAAAAGTGATTGCCACACTATGGCAGGATAACGATAATTCCCCATTGATTATGCCAGGCACTCTACCATTGTTCGACAAGACCGTTGCGACAGAATTCACCCGCCATCTTGACAATGAGACGGTTTGGCTGCCAATTATCGACACAGAAATTGATGGGAAGAAAAGTGTGGCTCACCGTATTGACGGCCTCAATCCGATGTATGGGGAAACGCAAATGGCTCGCAGAGTTGCTCGAACCATGTTCCTTGGCACTGCACCAAGGATTCGATCTCAGGCTAGCGGACTAGACATCCTTCACATTCGACTTGGATCATTGGAACCAGGGGTTCCAGTCAGCAGACCACCCGATGTATTGGAACACATCAAACAGCGATCCGCAAATCTCTACGATGACGGTAGTCGATATTGGTACGATACGCAAAAGAATCTCAACAGAGAGGCAGAAGAAAGGGCCAGCCAAATAGAAGGCTTTCGTGTTCGCGACTATATCATGGATACCCTCAAGAAGAATACCGCCAAAGGTCGGGGTGAATTTGAGAGGTTGCATTTCTCTGACCAACCCACTGAGATTACAGATGAGATGAGCCAACGTCTAGTGATTATGCCTCCTGATACAAAATGGACAGACAAAGGCGATGAAGTGTGGAAAGAAACCATCACGAAAATTCTGGAATCAAAGAGTGGAGGGAATCGCCTCTATCGAAATTCACTCTCATTCGTTATTTGTGATAGCACTAGATGGAGTGATCTTGAGAAGGCAGTCAGACTTCTACTCGCTTGGACTCATATCTCTGACCACCCTGACACCTACAATTTGGATGCCTTCAAGCGCAAGGAAGCAAAAAGAATGGTTAAGAATTCAGAGACGACTGCTCTTTCTCGATTGGCTGAGGCGTACAGAACACTTGTTGTTCCAGTACAAGATGACCCCAAAGGAGAGATTGAGTTCAATACAAGAAATTTGCCAACAAGTGACCCGATACAATCCATCGCATTCAAAGCATCGCAACAGATGGTTAGTGATGCTCACCTAGTTCCCAAGTACTCACCAAAATTGCTCTCTGAAGATTTACAAAAATGGTTTCTCAAGGATGAAGAACATATCGATTTGAAGCGCGCATGTGAAGCTTATTTTCAATTCATATATTTCCCAAGATTGAAGAATCAAAAAACATTCGAAAACGCGATTTCTGAAGGGGTAACTGGAAGAGATTTTGGGCATGCTCGTTCATCAAAGGAAGGCGTATATGATAATCCAAGAATAGGTGAGGGTTTCGGTTCATTCCAAATGGACGGCCATGCAGTCCTGATTCGTAAAGATGTTGCAGAGAAAGTAGTCAAAGAGGCGGAGGAAGCTGCTGCAAAGGCTGCTGATGATACAATACCTGGTGGAGGAACTGAACCTGGTGGAGGAACTGAACCTGGTGGAGGAACTGAACCAGGTGGAGGGACTGAACCAGGTGGAGGAACTGATGATTCTGGAACCTTGACCACACAAATCATAATTGATGCAAATATCAAATCTGACAGCTCTAGAAAAGAATTTGATGAATTAACAGAGCACATCGTGAAGCAATTGATTGTTGACCCTAAGTCAAATACGAAAATCCGAGTAACAATTGAGTCAGAGAACTCAGAAGGATTTGATGAGACGACAATTCGTACAGTCAAAGAGAATGCGAGCAACATATCGAGCATTGAACAAGATCCTGAATTCCACTGAGGTTTTCCGATGAGAATAGTGATACTCACTAGCCAATCAGACACATTTTGGGATTTGGCGAAGCATGCGCGAAAATTGAATCATGGCTACGCGAATAACGGTGAAAATTTTGTCGAATGAAATTGATAGTCAATCTCTAGGGACAATTGAACAAGAGTGGTGTGAATTTTCTCCGAATCACTTGTTCAGAATGTATTCCTCTAGACGGGGTGATAAACACCAGAAAGAAGACTTTTTGACCTCAACGATAGCTTTGATGGCGAACGCGGCCATGAAAAAGGAAATTCTTCAGTGGTTAAAAATAGACGATATTGTTAATTTAGATCAGGTTGAGATTGAATCTGTAACCCAACATCGTTTGTCGAATAATAAAATTGCAGACATTATTTTTAGATTTTCTATCCCTGGATTGGAAATGCGATACATTGTTGTAGAAGCAAAAATAGGCAACGATTTCCCAACGAATAGACAACTGAAGCAATATCATTTCAATCAAGATGAACAAATAGAGTATCGAATAGTAGCACAGAGAAGAACTTTGAAGAAAGACGTAATCCCGTTGGATGGGAGAAGGTGGAAATGCATCTCTTGGGAAGATTTGGCCAGGATATTATCAGAGAAAGAATCACCGTCTTCTTTGGATCAATCAATAATCCACATTTTATCTAGATTTGGAGTTGGGGAGTATTTGACGCGAGACATTAATTTTAATTTCATGGATGACTTTGAACCACAAGTTCAGGCAATGGTACAGGTCTTTGACAATGTCTCAACTTACATTAGCGGATGTCCAACATTGGGTGAGAACCTTCAGAAGTATTCTGGCCGTGAAATTAGAAACCAAAGCCGATTGATTGAAAAATTCAGTATCAAATATACAAAAGACACGCATCTTCTTATTGGTTCGTTTCCAAACATAGGGTTGTGTATTTTGGTCGAACGTTTATCAGATTCTAGTGAATCTGATGATATTAGGCAAAAAATGATTGAACAAATTCCTGAACTTAACAAATCTGTAAAATCCGGGAGTAAATGGGTTACAACGCCTGATGAAAAATGGACTGCATATTATCGTCTCTTTGAAAACCACGAAAATTCGAATTTTGACGATTTGCGGCAATTTTTTGTCGAGTCCATCGACATGATTGAGAATTTTGGTGGAGTGCTAGATATTTTGGGCCGCCTATAGATGAATCTAGGGGCCGGGTTTGGCCCTGAAATAGCGGATTTTTCGCCGCCTGAATGCGATACTGCGGGGCGCAACACGCGCTACGGGGTGCTCAGGGTTTCAGTGAGCCGTTCATTAGAAGTAG
>CAZEHJ010000138.1:0-4041 GCA_964512485.1 uncultured Rhodothermales bacterium
GCGAGCTGTTCACCGCACGTGCAGAAAGCTAATCGATCTGAGGGACAATATTGAGTGTTAGCCCGTCGTACATGTAGCCTCCCTCCTTTCAGCCTGAGGATCGAGTATTTCCATGCTCCTGAAAGCTGAGCCCGCTCGTGCGAGCCCGCAACATGTGCTTGTCATGCAACCAGCATCTCCACTTTCGATCAACTCCTATTCAAGTCCAAAATCAGATAGCGAAACTGGACTGGTGCTAGTATTAGAGTCCGTCATCATCCGCCTTAAATATCCCACTTGGCCTAAATGAAAGCTCAAATGAGTGGTCAGATGAAGGAGAAAAGCCTGTGTATTTAAAAGATGGCCTCCAACTCGCTCCGGGAAATTCTCCGCCAGCCTTGATATATCAAGTGAGGGAAGAACTGACTCTAGCATTGAAATCGTCGAATCAATCTCACGAGAAATTTCCTCTCTCGATAGAGATTGCACCGCAAATTCGAGAGGTCTGTCGCGAACATAGTCTGTTCCGCCGAGAACGTGACCAATGTAATGGCTCAGATTTCCACACCCGTGCATCGCGAGAACTCCCGCTGAATTCGAAATGCTGGCTGGGGTCTGCCATACCATTTCATCGTCCGGGTAAGCTGCGATCTCGCTTTTCATGCCTCGGAGATCACGAACGAGCAAAATCTGGAGGTGACTGAGAATCTGATTCATTGCGACTTTCTGTGATTCGAACCTGGTTGCATAGCGGCTGGCGGATTTGCGGCGAGCAGTTCACTCACCTTTCAGAAAGTAATCGTTTCCAGCCGACTCAGCCAGTCGTGCGAGTCCGCAAAATGCGCTTGTTATACGGGATTCCTAAAGAGAATCATATTCTTCCGCAGGTGTATCAGGAATCTTTCTGAGGGCAGAATCAAAAAGCTCTCTAGATCCTCGAGCAGCACGGGCTTCGAGATAGTCACTCGTCATGAGGGCAGACATTTTTTCAGCAACTGCTGTCGAGATGAACTGATTGATTGATACACCTTCCGCTTCGGCAAGCTTTCTTACACGGTCGTGAAGTGAATTTGGAAGTCGTAGGCTAAGCGTACTCATAACAGTCCCTCTTCAGTTAAAAACTCCTTGGGTGTCCAGTGGCGAAGATCAAAAGTATCCGCCTTTTCAAAATCGCGTTTGTTAAATGTTACAATGCCATCGGACGAAGAAGCGACGGCAACTTCAAGAACCATATCGTCTCTTGGGTCTCGCAAAATTGGACGCCAGAGAAAGAAAATGTCCTGATGCTCGCTTACCTGGCAGAGATAATCGAGGATGTTTCCAATCGTCGGAAGATCGAGTCCGAGTTGAGAGGCTGTTTTTACAGCTGCGTATTCGTACTCAATCACCAAAGGGACCGATATGACTGTCTCAAATGAACCCGTTCCAATCATAGATAAGAGCTTAAAAGAAGCTCCGTTTCTTGATCGGAGGGCCGAAATAAGAACGTTTGTATCGATAACTACTGTCTTCATCCTAATATGGTATTACTCACGATACCACATGTTCCGAACAACCATACTATATGGTATTACCCATAATACCAATTGTATCGACTGATACGTTTCAAAGATAAAGAACAGGAATCCGCATAACGGCTGGCGGAATTGCGGCGAGCAGTTCACCCACCTCTCAGAAAGTAATCGTTTCGGACCGACCCAGCCAGTCGTGCGAGCCCGCAACATGTGCTTGTTCTGCGGAATGAGTTCAATCAGGAAGAAACATTGTTGTTTAACTTATATATAACTACCCCGATACACTGGAAACAAGCTATTCTGGCGGCAACATGACTGAAAAGACCAAAATCAGAAAACTTGGTGGTTCTCTTGCACTGATTGTCCCTAAATCGGTGGCAGACTCCATGGCCATACACGAAGGAGATGAAGTCTTCATCTCAAGCTCGGGTGACGGAATGAGTGTGACTCCTTACGATCCTGACTTTGACAAAGCCATGGAAGATGCTAGGGAGTTTATGCGTTCACACAGAAACGCTTTTCGTGAACTTGCAAAATGAGTAGCCACTCCTCCCCTGTTTGGCTGAATCAGACTCAAATCCGGATGCTTCACGCTGAATCATTGCAGCTATTCGGAGGGTCTCCAGGTATCCGCGACCTTGCACTGCTCGAAAGTGCCTTGAATAGGCCAAAAAACAAGTGGCACTACGACTCCAATTTGGACTTATTCGAGTTGGCAGCTACGTATGGATTTGGGATTGCGAAAAATCATGCCTTCATCGACGGCAATAAGCGAACTTCGTTGCTTGCCATTCGAACATTCCTGTTTGTCAATGGATTCCTGTTCATTCCAGAAGAAACTGAGACAGTGACCATGATCGAAGGTCTTGCGGCCGGAATCGTAGACGAAGAAATGCTGACCGATTGGATTAAAGACCGTAGTTCACCCCGAAAGTGACATTCATTCCGCAGAACGGCTGGCGGAATTGCGGCGAGCATCCGCTCACCTGAACGAAAGTAATCGTTACAGACCAGCTCAACCAATAGTGCGAGCCGGCAACATGCGCTTGTTATGCGCCATCGTAGAGGACTTCGTCGATCACGCATACATCGCAGTATGTAAAAATATGAACTCGACTTAGTCCATTAATCGCCGATGTTGCATGTCTCTACGAGAGATCGCAGGCCACTGCCGCCATCTCCCTCAGTAAACTGACAGCCAAGAGTCGGTGTAGACATGTCGTTCAATAGGTCTTCTCCCTCAGGTCGCTCGCCTGTTTCGACCCAGTTAAACAAATCGGTGTACGACTGCCTTATCTCCTCAGCCGTGAAACTACAATGCCCAACGTCTCGAATAGCTCGCTGAACAAGAAGGTGACTCCTGCCATTATTCTCGACTTCTTGAGCATAGACTTGCTGCATTGAGATCGGTACCAAGAGGTCACCTGTAGTATGGACTGAAAGAACCGGAATGTCTGGTGTTCCGTTGACAATCACAGCCGGAAGGTCGCGAGTTTCTGGATTTCGGTTACGTGAAGCCGCGGTTTGACGCTTTACCTGGTCGTCAATGTCGAATCCATACTCGCCTTCGTATGACATGTCCGAGTTTTGCGCTACAAGACCGGGGCGATTGGCAATCGTACCATCATTTGCGCCCAAACTAAAAAAGAAATTACCAGTTGAGTCAGCCAAGCCGTGCCAGAAGATCCATGCCAGATCAAACGTTACCCGTTCGCCACCCGAACCAGCCTCCACAAAAGATTTGAAGGTCTCACCGCGTTCTGTCAGCGGCAACGGCCCCCCCTGCATATGGGCTCTCCCACCCGCCCACGCTCCATCTGGATCGGTGGACAATGCAGTCTTGATATCCATAGCTGTCGTCGTCATCCAATCATTGTCTGGCCAAGCATATGTTGAAGGCAACCCGGCGATTGCCGCCGCACCGACGTTGTAATCCAGGAAGAAATCCATCAGTTCGACATCGCCCAATGCACCGCACATAGGCAGCGCTCCCTGATACAATGACGGATACTGTTCAATGGCTGCAACCGTGATATGCCCTCCCATGGACCAACCGGTGATATACGTTTTGTCCAATTCACCACGTTCGCTAAGCAATTCCTGCATCATTATGGTGAGGTTATACGTGTCCTGAACACCGATGTCCGCGTCGTAGCTATTTCGGCGATAACTCGACGCTGCCCAGGCGTATCCTTGCTCAACCAGAAAACCAAACTCAGGCGCCAGGGAGACCGTCAGATCGGGCATCTCTCCACGGTAGCCGTGAGCGTAGATGAGAAGATCGCCATTCCAGTTTTCCGGAATTTGACCGACCCAAGCCGCACCTTCAATCTCACCGGACAGTACCGACAGACCCGTTGCATCTTCGGCCGCCTCGATCGCTTCTGCGACTTGGTCTTGATCAATGAAATACGTTGGCAATTCTACGACAGGCGCGTCAGTGCAGCCTACGAGCAGCATAAAGATCGATCCCATTACATAAACAATCGTGAGTGGCTGCGGTAGGTCTTTCATGTTCTCAGTGGTTTGGGTAGGCGCATAACGGCTG
>CAZEHJ010000139.1:0-3771 GCA_964512485.1 uncultured Rhodothermales bacterium
GTGTTGGCCGCGCGCACTTCGAGGGTGTATGTCCCTGCCTGAAGATTGACAAAGTTGACCGATCGGGAGTCGGACGGCGCCTGCCAGTGCTCACTCGCCGGAAGGAGACGGGTCTCATAGACGGTGCGCTCAGGGTCGCGGTAGGAAAGCCCCACGAAGTCGAAACGCACGTCGTTTTCAGCGTGTGAGAATGAAAGACCCTGATCCCCGGAATACGGCACGGCTTCTTCAGCACCCTTCTTGATAGCCGTGAAGCGGACCTCCGGCGCGTTTGCGTCTGGCGCGACATGAGCCGGGTCAAAAGCGAGGTAGCCATTGCCTCCGGCAAATACCACATGTCCGTCTGGCATCAGGGTAGACGCCGACCAGCCCATCTTATTGGGTCGCAGCATGGGCTCGGTGTGATGCTGCGTTATGGTCTTCGAATCCGGATCCAGGCTGGCCAGTCCGCGAGCCGTCATGATCCAGAGGCGCCCGGCTGAATCCAGCTGAACACCTGACACGCTGGCGTGCGGCAAGCCATGCTCAACGGTGAACGGATTCTTTTCATTGCCTGCACGATCGACAAACGCCACGCCGTTCTGCGCGGTACCGATCCAAACTGCGCCATCACGCTCGATGGCCGCCGATGTCACACCACGAGGCGAAAACGTCGAAAACGAGCCCGTACGAAGGTCATGGGCGGCAAGATGATTGTCCGTTCTCACCCACATGCGTCCGTCATGCGATGGGTAAATCTGCCGGATATTGTCCGAAGGCACAGTCTCTGAATCGCTTGAATCATGCGTGAGGCGTTCAAACGAAGAGGCTCCGGGGCGCAGCACCGCGATGCCATGGCTCCACATGCCCACCCACAACGACCCGTCTGGCGCGCGCGATACGGCCGACACCCAGTCTGAGGGAAGCGCTGGACTGGAAGTGGTTGAATAGCGTTCGAGGATTCGACCCGATCGGGAGATATGATCCAGGCCGTCAAAACTTGATGTCCAGATGCTGTCATCGCCATCGACGAAGATAGAAAGGACGTCAACGCCGCTCAGGCGTGGGCTCGACGTAGCCGCGTTGCTCCACAGTGTGGATGCATCCGAAAAGGGACGGGTCCACGACAGGCCGCCGTTCCACGTGCCCGTGAGCAGATCCCCTTCGTCTGTCGAAGCCACCGTAAATATCTCGGTCCCGATGCCGGCATACAGCCCGTCTCTGCCGTGAAAGGCAAAGTCGGAGCCTTCCGGATCGACCATGGCGAGTCCTCCGTATCGGGTCCCGACCCAGAGCAGGCCTGTATCATCGGTAAAGATGCGCAGGATGCGGTTTCCGGGAAGGCTGTTCGGGTCGTCACGGTCCGAGCGAAAGCGCCGAAACTGACCGCTTTCCGGGTCATAGAGATGTAATCCGTCGTCCACATCTCCGCCAATTGTGCCCAGCCAGACTCTGTTATCGTCATCCACCGCCACTGAATACGAGCGATTCGCCCACTGCGACTGCGAGGCAGTGACCTGAGCGTGAGAAACGAGCTGATCTGACCCCGCGGGCAGCGAAAACAGACCGTCGAGTGTGGCCAGCCAGAGCGTCGACGCGTCATCGAGCGCGATACTGTTGATCGAAAGAGAGTCTGCGGCCGCTACATGTTCAGGTCGCCAGATTTCGAGCGAGCGCCGGTCAATGCGAAAGAGGCCGGCATAGGAGCTGATCCAGAGTGACGAGTCATCGGCCTCCAGAAAGGCGGACACGACGGGCATGTCATTGTCCACCGGCAAGGGGAGCGCACGAAAACGTCCGTCTTCGTAGACGTCCACGCCGGCATTCGAGCCGATGAGCAGGCGCCCGTCCTCGAGTCGGTGCAGCGCCGTGATGTAATTGTCCGATGGTCCCGTGAGCACGTCGCTTCCGGAGGTGTCCGCCGGGAAACGCTGCGCCATTTCGGTGCGCGGATCGAACAGATTCAACCCTGCATCCATCGTCCCCACCCACATTTGCCCATCCGGGCGTGCGGCAAAGGAGAACACCCTGTTGCTGGAAATCGATAACGAGTCGTCCGGGTTCGACGTAAAGATCTCGAAATTGTATCCGTCAAAGCGCGCCATGCCGGTTTCGCTGCCGATCCACATGAACCCATCAAGATCCTGGTCAATGGCCAGGACACCGTCGCCCGGCATGCCCTCGACCACCGTGTAGGGTCGAAAGGAGAATGGATCTTCCTGCGCCTTCGAAGCAACGCTGAAGCTGCACAGCAGGGCGAGCGCTCCGAGGCGGATTATCGTGCGATGTGATACGGGTTTCATGGACACTTCGGGCCGGTGACGGGAAATAGACAACGATGTAGTTGATGTAGTTCTGGGGTCACGTCACAAAAACACACTCCTACGGCGCGCGGCGCAATTGGTTAACCGCACGTGCAACGGATGTATTCGGTTCACGGTGAACCCCAACGATAGATACGCCGGGTGGTGGGTGTCAAATCGGACAAAAGGGAGGAGGAAGACGCTCACAGCCCAGAAATGGAGCAGATTCACGTCCTGAACAGCCACAATCACCACGCACGGGCAACAATTCGCGGATGAATTGCGTCAGCACATTTACCGATCACACAACCACCGGGTGCGTCATGTCCGTCACTGAATATGTTCGACGCGGAACCGTTCCAGCACTATTCCTGCCGATCTTTCTGTTTGCGGTGTTGCTTCTGGCAGCGTTGCCGGCCCGGGCTCAGGAAAACCCCGCGCAATATCACGCTGACCGCCAGAAGGTCGAACGTCTGATGGAAGAAGGGAGTACGCAGGCGGCATACGATCTTGTGCGCTCCCTGAACGAGCGCTACGACATGGATACTGACCAGTGGTGGCTGCAAGGACGATTGGCTGCACGACTTGGAGAATGGGATGATGCGGCGGCGGCTTTGAAACGAAGCCTGGAGATTGGCTCGATTTACAGCGCCGTGACGGCGCGCCGAGTTGCCGAAGCTTACGGTCAGACGGGAGATGTGGATCGCGCCCTGATCTGGCTCGAAAAGGCGCTGGAAATGGGTCTGGACAATAGGTTCGAACTTCCTGAAAACGATGCTTTCGTCTCTTTCCGGGATAATCCTCGACTACTTGCGATTGCAGGTCGCGCGACGCATGACATCGCAGATCGAAATGAACGCTGGCAGTTTGACATCGATTTTCTGGTCTCTGAAGCGCAGCGCATGCACACATCGCCATCGGCCCCGGCTCGCTCACAGGAATTCCTGACCCTTGCGCGGGACATAAAAGGGCGCGTTCCGGACCTCACCGACACACAGGTCAGGATGCAGATTCGCCGCCTGGTGGCGATGCTCAAAGACGGACACAGTTTTGTGCGTCTGCGCGCGCCTGACGAACGGGCACGCAATCCGGTCGATGTTGAGCTGCGCACCCTTCCTGTCGTTTTGCGGGTATTCGGCGAAGACGTCTACATTGTTGACGGCGCGGAAGAAGGCGCGCCCCTGATTGGAGGACGGGTCCTGAATTTTGGCTCCCTTTCAATGGATGAGTTCAAACGACGATCCACCATGTACCTGCACGCCGACAACAGCGAGAGCTGGAAATTCCTCGGTGCCCACTTCTCGTACCGCAGTCTGGCCTTTCACCAGGGATTGGGATCGACGGATGATTCGAGCGTTGCCATAACCGTCGCTTTTCCGGACGGGAGACGATCTACCGTCGATGTAGCTGCCGGCAGCTACAACTTCCCGCGAAAACTGCGCCCGATGCCCGGGCAGCAAACAATTCCACACTTCCTGAGCCGCGTCGA
>CAZEHJ010000140.1:0-3624 GCA_964512485.1 uncultured Rhodothermales bacterium
CGGCGGGAGAAGAATGTTTGTGTTGACCTGGAATTGCCGTGAGCAAAAAGGCCTGACCGTTCGAGGAAGAACTCTCGCTTTTCAGGAAAAAAGAGGTTGAAGCGGGTAAGGTTCAATTGAACATTGTCTGCTTCCACCTGAGCGAAATCCGTGTTGACGGTCATGTCCAGCGTCAGATTGGACGTGATTCCATATTTGACATCGAGCCCTATTTCTCGGTTGAAGTCTGACTCTGTATCTCGAACTGCCAGGTCAGGGCGTACTTCCTGGGCTCCAGTAATCAGGTACGGCTTGAGTTCAATATTTCTTCCTCTTCTCAGGTCGCGAAGTCCTTTGAGTGTCGCATACTGTGAAACGTGGATCCATCCCATGCGGAAGGAGAGTGGAATGAAAGGGAAGATGGCCTTTTCATTTTTGCGATTGATCGTTCGCTCGATAGCCAAACCCATTTCCAGAACATCATCCTTGCTGAAGCGAATCTGTCGGAATGGAATCGCGACCTCCAGAGTCCAACCGTTCTCATCGATGTTGGTCTCCGAATAGAAGACCGCATCCCAACTCCAGTCGTCCAGCGTCATCGATTCGTCGGTTATCGTGGCGTCGTCCTGCGCACCCAGCGAATTGATTTCGAAGACATACGCATTGCGCTTGTCGTTATACGTGTCTATCGCAATCCTGACGACGTCGTCTTTGTCGAGGCGGCCACCGCGTTCGAATATGTTGGCCCGGATTTCTTCGGGATTCTTATCCATGAAATTCAACCCGAAATAGAGGTAGTCCTCATTGAAGGCGATGCGCATTTCGCTGTCTTCTGTGGGTCGGGCACCTTCCTCGGGCCAGCGCTGAACAAACTCGGTCGTTGCAGGAATTTGCTGCCAGATGGCATCGTCCAGAATCCCGTCAATTCGCGGAGCCGTTTCAGCATAAACGGCGGTAATCTCCGGTGGAGTGGACTGAGCCACTGCGAAATCGGATGTAATGAGTGAACAGGCAAAAAGCACAGCCAACAAACATGACTTTTTCATGGCGTTGAAATTGATGTGGTTCGATACAGGTGGCTACAAAAGAGGGTATCTGGCCTATGGCCAGATACCCTCAAAACGTAGAGTTTCCGTGTGGGTTACGTTACAACAGGATCAAATACGTCAGTTTGGCTACTCCTACAGCGCTGTTGAGCAGATAATCGGCTCGAGGATCGAACAGGTTTTCGTTGTCTCCTGTCACGTGGTAGGACGTATTGAAGACCAGAAACAGGTCGGATCCCGGCGTGTGAATCCAGTCGATGCGGATATTCGCATTGACGTCCCGGGAGAAGTTGTCGTACTGAATGAGCGCTTTGGCAAAGAGCTTCTTGCTGACGCTCGCCAGGATGTCGACTGAAGCAGTTGTGGCGCTGAAATTGCCGTTTGCGATCGGGAGATCGATGCTGCTCTTGCTGATGCTTCCACCGAGTGTAAGGTGTTTCGATTGACGATATCCGATACTGCCACTCAGGTCAGTTCGGTCTCCTCCGTAAAACCCTCCTGTTTCTGCTCTCGCCGTTCCGGAAAATTTGCGTCCGGGATCAGAAATGAGTGTCAATCCTACTCGGGTGAACTCGTAGTCGTCTTGGGAAATTTCGGCGTTTGGACGAATTCTGAACGCGCCTTCCAAACGATCGAACTCACGAGAACCCGAAACCCGAATCTGATCCCTTTCTCGGCTGGTGAAACCGAGACTTGTGTTGACGGACCACGATTGCAGATCATTATCCTGCCCGTTCGTGAGAATGTGCATCGAATGGAAGGTCATCTGGCGGAACGGCCCGTTTTCCAGGAAAGGGCTGTATGTCACAGTATTGATATACTGCTTCATGTCCCGCCGGCGGACAAAGCCAAGTGCCGGGCGGTAGTTTTCACCCACGCTGGTGAAGTCCAGGCTTGTTCCGTAGATATCGTTTCTGAAATTTACGCCCACGTGTCCGGCCGCATCATTGAGATCCGAATTCGCATCCGTCACGTTCGTATACCACGCCGAGGCGCTGCTGGCAGAACCAAACCGTTGATTCACATCAAACCCAAGGGCACGATTCCATTCGTCGCCACGATCGTAATTGGTGAAAATGACGCCTGCTGATCCGCGGGTACCAAAATTCGTCTGTACACGGGCCACAGAGTTATTGGCTGACTCATCTCCGAAGAGCCGGCCCAGCTTTTCTCCGATCGTTCCCACATCGGGGCCGGTCTCGATATTGAGTACGCCAATGTTGAAACGTCCGACCTGACCAGTAACGCGCGCTCCCGTCAGAATAGATTCAGTTAGACCGATTCGTCGGGAGAAAAACGTTTGAGTGCGGCGGGAATCGCCGTGTTCAAAAATACCCGAGCGCTCCAGGAAGAACTCGCGTTTTTCGGGGAAGAAGAGGCTAAACCGGGTGAGGTTGAGCTGAGTGTTGTCTGCCTCGACCTGAGCGAAGTCGGTGTTCATCGTCAGGTCCAGCGTCAGATTGGAGGTGAGGCCATACTTGAGATCGAATCCAGCATCGTAGCTGTTATCCGACTCCGTGCTTTCGAAACGAAGGTCAGGGCGCACTTTCTGGGCTCCGCTGATGAGGTACGGCTTGAACTCGATGTTATTGCCGCGTCGAATGTTCTTGATCCCCGTCAGCCTACCATATCGGGACACTGTTTTCATGTCATCCGAATAGCCACTGCCGTAGGTGAGGGGCACCAGTGGCCAATTCTGGATTTCATTCTTTCTGTTGACTGTCCTTCGCATGAACAGGCCGAACGTCAGGTCGTCACCTTCGGGAAAACGCAGCTGCCGAAATGGAATGCGGACCTCCATCGACCAGCCATTCTCATCAATGACGGTTTCACTCTCAAACACGGCGTCCCAGCTGTAGGAGTCGATGGTCATGTGTTCGTCGGCAATCAGGGCATCATCCTGCGTGCCAAGCGCGTTCATCTCGAACAGGAATGCGTTGCGACCATCCAGAAACGTATCGATTCCGATGTAGGCGTGGTCGTCGCGGTCGTTGCGTCCTCCGCGTTCCATGTTCTTTGCACGGATCAACTCCGGATTCTTGTCAGAAAACTGAAAGGCGAAGTACAGGTTGTCCCGGTCATAGGCAATTTTCGCCCAACTCTCTTCGGTGGGAGCGGCTCCTTCGTTGGGCCAGCGCTGGACGAAATTTGTTACCGGATCAATGTCGGCCCAGATGGCTTCATCCAGATATCCGTTGATTCTCGGAGCATCGTCGACGAAGGTGGCTTCCACTGTTGGAGAAGCAGACTCCTGCGCCGAGGCTTCAAATGAGAAAAACAGTGAAATACCGAATGCTAGTATCAGTCCTCGTTTCATAGAGATGTGAGCCTTTTTGTAGAATCAGAAGCTGTTTTGCAATCAAGGCAGAAAGATAGTCTTCTTATTCCCGCGACAAAAGGATATGCTGTTAAGGTTCGACCCGGAATGCATATTCAGCAAACCTCAATGGATGATCGAATGGTGAAAGGGGCGTAAAAACGGATCTCTCTGTTGTATCGGCTTCTCGATCTTCGTACCATTCGTGCCCGATTGAAGCGGGCAACCCGCTTGTCACCTGCCCTGGTGGCGGAATTGGTAGACGCGCTAGCTTCAGGAGCT
>CAZEHJ010000141.1:0-3605 GCA_964512485.1 uncultured Rhodothermales bacterium
GACTCACCCCACGCACCTTGAATGTGCGCGTGAGCATGCGCTTCTGATCCTGAATACGCTTCTGATCCTGAATGCGCATTGCCGTCCCGCAACGGATGTTATGTTCGCGTGATGTAACGGGAGTGACGACTGCTTATCATAATCCTTGATTTGGAAAACCATTGACCACAGGGATGGCTCAGACGAACTCAAGTATTCTGGTGATTGAAGACGATCGGGAGATCGGGACCCTTCTGGAGATACATCTGCAGGATCGGGGCCATCTCGTGTCCCGGGCCGAAGATGGATTGGCCGGACTGGCTCTGGCGCAAGATGGTGAATTTGACCTGGTGATTCTTGATCTGATGCTTCCTGGTCTGGACGGAATGGAAGTCTGCAAACGCATTCGGAAAGACGATCGACACTTACCCATTCTGATGCTGACGGCACGCAGCGAGGAGATCGACAAGATTCTCGGTCTCGAGTTGGGCGCGGATGATTATCTCACCAAACCGTTTTCCATCCGAGAATTGCTGGCCCGGACCAGCGCCCTCTTGCGCCGTTCAAACCTCGCCGAAACTCAAAAAGAGGAAACGTCAGCCATTCTCGATTTTGGTGCTCTTCAGATTGATATCAAGAGACGACGCGCAGTTCTGGATGGAACGATACTGGATCTGACCGCCAAGGAGTGGGAATTACTTCTGCTTCTGGCAAAAAACCCTGGGCGAACGTATTCGAGACAGGAATTGTTGGATCTGGTCTGGGGATACCAGTACGAGGGATACAGTCACACGGTTAACTCGCATATCAACAGATTGCGATCCAAAGTAGAACGAGATCCTGCCCGCCCCGAATTCATCCTCACGAAACGGGGTCTGGGTTATCGATTTGTTGACCCGAAAATGGCTCCGGAGGTGAACGCTTGAAATCTCTTCACTTCAGACTGTCCGGCGTCTTCCTTTTGCTCATTCTTGGTATGGGCCTTGTCATCGGATGGCAGAGCCTTGATTCCGTGAATCGATTCGTCGACGAATCTGAACAAAAGCTGAATCAGGATCTGGCTGATGTCCTGGCCATCGACTTTCAGCCTTTTCTGACCGACAGCATCGATCACGCTTCGATTCAGGAGAAGATTGAATACTTCATCGGGATCAATCCCAAGATCGACATCTACCTGCTTGGCAGCACCGGTATGATCAAGGCGCTCTTCGTTCCATCCGGTCGCGAGCCGATCATGGGCGTGCTCGACACAGCTCCCATGGATGCTTTCCTTGCGGGAGCGGACCTGCCGATCTGGGGTCAAGACCCCCTCAGCGAGAGGGGTATGAAACCGTTCACGGTTGCCCCACTTGAGATCATGGGAGAACAGGGATGTTATCTGTATGTGGTGCTGGGCAGTGATCGATTTGACATGACTACGGCCATGATCCGGGACAGTTATATCCTGAGCAGTCTGGTCAGAAATGTAGGATTGATACTCCTATTAACAGTTTTTGTGGGATTGATCGCGTTTGGATTTCTGACCCGGCGCATCGGCCATATCTCTTCCGTGGTCGAGGAGTACGGCAAGGGCGACTACTCCGAGCGCATTCATTTGAAAGGCGGCGACGAGATCTCAACGCTTGCCGGCACAGTGGATTCCATGGCCGACGCTCTCGAAAACAATATTGAGCGCCTGGAAAACGAAGATCGATTGAGAAGGGAGCTCGTTGCCAATATCTCTCATGACCTGCGCAGCCCGCTGGCATCGATAAGGGGATATCTGGAAACGATTCTCATCAAGTCAGACACGCTTTCGAAGGAAGAACTGACCAAATACCTGGAAACGGGCATTGCCGGAACAGAGAGGCTCAACAGGCTGGTAGGTGATCTGTTCGAGCTTTCCAAGCTCGATGCCAATCAGATAGCACTCAATCCGGAGCCGTTTTCACTCGGTGACCTGGTTCAGGACGTTGTTCTGCAATTTGCGCCCCGGGCGACGGAACTGGACGTGCAGTTGATTGCCGAATTTCCAGAAGATCCGGCTCTGGCATTGGGAGACATCGCCCTCGTAGAACGGGCACTCACAAACCTGATCGACAATGCCCTGAAATACTCCCACGAAGGGGGAATCATCCGAGTCGTACCCGAATGGGATGGCGAACAGATCCATCTCAACGTAATCGACAATGGCCCCGGGATCGCAGAGTCAGACCTGCCATACATCTTTGATCGATTCTATACCGTCGACAAAAGCCGTAGTCGAACAAAAGACGCAACGGGACTGGGCCTCGCCATAACAAAGAAGATCATTGAACTGCACGACAGTACGCTGAGTGTGACGAGCAAGCTCAACTCTGGAACGACTTTCAGCTTCTGGCTACCCGTATCCAAAGGAGGCTTCTCTCCTGCTTTGTGACTCAGTCGTTAGAACGACTTTAGTCTGCCGTGATCCTGCTGTGATAGAGCATATCTAACATTGGATTGTGTTCGGCCAGCCTCTCATCGAGATGTGCCCGCCGCCCCGCAAACAATTCAAAAAACAGACTCTATCACGAACATGAATCGATTTTCATCCAGGTTGCTCGTCACACTATTTGCAGCCTCAACTCTTATTCTGGCCGCCTGTGACAGCGATTCCGGATCAGATAGTCAAGGATTCACTCTGGCCCTGTCCAATGTGGACCCTCTATCGGGTGGTTTCCACTATGAAGGGTGGCTCATCATTGATGGTTCTCCCATAAGCACCGGAAAGTTCAACGTTTCGTCTTCGGGTACTCTCATGGACCTTGACGGATCGAGCATCGGAAACGGCTCATTCGAAGTTGACGCGGACGTGGACAATGCGACGGCGTTTGTTCTCACGATAGAACCCGCCGGTGACACGGATTCCGTACCAGCGACCACGAAATATCTCGGCGGAGATTTTGCTTCTGGATCAACCACGCTGTCCGTTTCCCATGGTTCTTCTCTATCGGACTCTTTTTCCTCTTCGGAAGGTGAGTTTATTCTCGCGACACCGACCAACGGTGCTGATTCGAACGAAACCAGTGGCATCTGGTGGCTGAATCCAACAGGCGCCGCACCTGCAGCAGGACTCTCCCTTCCAACGCTTCCTCAGGGTTGGGTCTACGAAGGATGGGTCGTCATAAGCGGCACTCCGGTTACCACAGGGACGTTCGATTCCGGATCTGGCGCCGACGCGTTTGACGGGTTCTCGGGGACACAGGGAGGACCACCCTTCCCCGGTGAAGACTTTCTCTCGAATGCTCCCTCGGGCCTGAGCTTTCCGACAGATCTGAGCGGAGGAACAGCAGTGATCTCGATCGAGCCGTTTCCAGACGACAGTGCCGCACCCTTTACGCTGAAACCACTGGTGGGCGCCATTCCGGCCTCATCCGCACCGTTTACCGTGTACTCCATGGACAACAATGTATCCAGCTTTCCCTCCGGTAGCGTGCAGCTGCGATAGCCTCGGCCATCGCGAAATGACTCAATCAATGGAAGGCGCCGGGGGGTGCGGGCAGCGAATGCTGCCCGCACCTCTTTTTACATGTAACCCGCTTCGACTGGCTGCGTAGTTTTGACTTCGGCCACGACCCGCTTCACGACCTGAGCCACGACCTGCGTCACAACCTGAGCCACGA
>CAZEHJ010000142.1:0-3601 GCA_964512485.1 uncultured Rhodothermales bacterium
GCAGCGACGACAACCTCAGATGCGATTCCGAAGGAGACGACGGTCGATGAATGGATCAAATTCCATCTGCTTTCGGGAAGAATTGGTGCCACATCAATGGGCCGGCAGCCTCCGACCAGGGCGGGTTTGATTGCGAACAATATCCGCCAGATTTTTTCGATCATACGTGAGGGAATCGTAGTGCCGTGCGTCAGGCTGGCAAGGCACAAAAACCCGCCATGAGACACAATCCTGTACGCATTGTGCTCGAATGCAGAAATGTCTTCTTCGTCCATCAAATCGAGGACGTACGTGCAGATCAGTCGGTCGACGGAGTGGTCCGAAACGTTCAGATAAGACGACCCATCGCTGCGCGTGCACTCCGCGCGATCGGAGAATGTCGCGAGTCTGGCGTTGCAAAGATTGACCATCGTCTCGCTGATGTCGACTCCGAGGTAGTGACAATCGCCCGGGAGAATGTCTTCCAGCAAGCGCAGCGCCAGCTTTCCAGTTCCGCAACCGAATTCAAGCACATTTCTGGCATTGTGAAACTGACCCTTATCCAGAAGCAGATTGACAGCGGAATCTTCGTAGAACTGATGATCCTGCTTTGAGCCGAATGAATCGTAAAATTCTCTGGCTTCATCGTGTGTCAACATCTCGTTTCCACCCTCGGGACATCCAGCATTAAATGATGAGCCTCACGCCGCCCAGATCTGCCAGGCCGTACATAAAATGGTCGCCGGGTGATCCAATAAACATCAGATTGGCCGGAATATTCCACTTTTCAGACAATTCCTTGATGAGGTCCGGTCCAAAGACACCCTTTATCTTGACGAATTCAATTTTGATCTCCGGGTAAGCTTCATCGAGTACCTGAAGTTTTTTCTCGTAGTTCGACGGGGACCTTTCGCCGTCTTTAACCACCGTCACCACCTTCAGACGATTGGTGTGTTCATTCTTGCGGATATAGAGCAGCACCTTGTTGAGAGTAGACACATTGTCAAAGTGTGTAAAAAAGACAAATTGCTGGGAATTGATCTGTTCAATCTTGTGTGCGATCTGTTTTCCCAGGGCCCCCATTTTATCCAGAATGGTGTTGCTGACCGCACGGACCACGAAAAGTCCAGCCTGGAGCAGCCAGATCCTGCCCAGCATGATTCCGATGATCAGCATGGCCGGTACGAAGTACTGAAGAAATACGCCCACGTAGGGAGGATTCAGGATGACGTTGCCTACGAAGCCCGTGACCACGGCAACAATGGCCAGAATAGTGCCGAGCCAGGACGCTCTGGAAGGACGTGGAAGCTTGGAGCGTTTTACCTTCAAGAGGATATTTCCAAGGCCAAAAAGCACCATTACCGCCAGAAAAGACAATGTGTAGACTCCGGCCAGGGCCTTCAGATCACCTGCCGTGATGAAGAGCACGGATACAGACAGGAAGAAGAAGATAATCAGAATCCAATGCGTGCTTCCGCGACGATTTCGAGACAGCAGGAATTGAGGAAGACATCGATCCAACGCCATTCTGTGAATGAGACCGTTTACGCCCACGAAACTGGTCAATACCGCACCGCTCAATACGAGGGCTGCATCGATCGATATCACACTGGAAAGCCAGCCGCCGCCGGAGATCTCACCCAGGTGTGCGAGCAACGCTTCCTGGTGTCCGCCCACTTCAGAAATGGGCATCAATGCCAGGACAAGAAGGGCAATGCCGGGATTGAACACCGTGACCGCCACCCACATGTTTCTCAGGGTTTTCGGGAAGACACCGGGTTTCTGTTCCTCCACAAAATTGGCGGAGCTTTCGAAGCCGGAAATACCCAGCATGGAGGCCACAAATCCGAAGAACAACGCCATCATGAGGCCTCCCTCGGAGGGCGTATTCAGATTCAATGTCAGCGTTTCGAGCCCGTTCATTGATATGAAACTCACTCCCACGAGAATCAACAAAATCAGGGTCGCAATGTGGGTGATGAATATCACCACGGCAACCGTCGCTGACTCCGTTATCCCCATGATCGTGAGGGCCAAGATGATGCCGAGAAGCACGATTGTCGCCGTCATCACGGGCAATCCCGACCATAATTCGTGAGCGTAGTGCATCGCCTCATTCGACGATATGACCGCCGTGGCCATATAGGAGAGGATGGTCAGGCAAGCAGCTATTGAAGCTCGAAATTTGCTGGTTGTGTTCAGAAGCGCATTGTAGGCTCCGCCATTGAGCGGCAGCGCTCCCACGACCTCTGCATATACTCCGCGGAACAGGAAAAGCACGACGGCCACCATGATCAGAGAAACGGGCGCCCATTTTCCTGCATAAAGAATCGCCAGCGCCGAAACATACAAACACGATGAAGTGATATCATTTCCGCAAATAGCCGTTGCGGCGAGTTGCCCCAGACTGCCACTCTCATTCTGAGTGACGTGCTCTTTTACACCCGCGACGGCACCATCATCTTCCATTCAAATCCTGTTCGGTTTTTTTGGGTCTGTTCTGTTTTCGTCGTGCACCGCGTGTAAGTCGGCGCTGCCGAATAAGTTCGCCATATGCGCGAGTCAAAGCAAAGGATGTGCTAGTTGGACCGAGTCTTTCCTTTCGCAACCGTCAATAGAACCGGGGTAGAACTCTCTGATTCAAACAAAAAAAACGCTGATTTTGCAATCAGGGAGCTTTTTCAAGGTCAAAGCGGAGTTGATCTGCATTTAACATGTGGCGAGAGAGAGACTTGAACTCTCGGCCTCCGGGTGTCACGCCTGCGATTCCGAAAGCTTTAGAACACGTTGGTGGAAACTGCGAATCCGGGTATACCCGACTCTCATTTCAGAGAGTCACGCACATCGATGTAGTCCATTATAGCGTAAGTACGATCGTGGTACTGTTTGAATCGCCGCTTTTGATCAAATTGGAGGAAAATAATGCGCACCTCGATACTGCTTTTAACATTTGCGCTTCTTTCGTGCTCCGGGTGTGAGTTATTGGGATTCAATTCCGATAGTCTTGATGATGTCATAAGCATGAAAGTGCTATTGGCCGAGCCGATACAATCTCATCACTCGCCTGCGGGTATTTTCCACTCCACTACGGTATCGGTCCATATTCCAGACGAATTTGGTGAAATCGTGATCACAGTTGGTCCGGATGGCGTTAAACCATTTGGTGTCGATGACGAACTTCATTTGACCATTTCTCCGCCACAAGGTGAACAAATCAACGTACAGCTTCAGAGAAACGGGGCCAGTGGTCTTCCCATCGGAGAACAGTTTATTCTTTCAAACGTCGTGACGTTTACAGAAGGTACCTACACGATAAAGGCCGATTGGTGGAATATCTACGCACCTCCCGGAGGGAATGCTTCGGCCTCTTCTGCTTTTCTGGTCGTGCTAAGGGAGAAAATGGATCGGTGAACACGGATGAACCAGAGAAGGGAGATAGGCTGTCCTTCGTACGTGGTTCTGTGCTGAATCAACTGACATCGCTCCGTTACGGTAAACTAGAAGGCCCTTCCACATTCGTGAAAGGGCCTTCTGTAGAGGTCAACGTGGAGTTGACCGGCATTCAAGATGTGGCGAGAGAGAGACTTGAACTCTCGGCCTCCGGGTTATGAATCCGACGCTC
>CAZEHJ010000143.1:0-3581 GCA_964512485.1 uncultured Rhodothermales bacterium
ACTTCCATGATGCGACCACTGACCGGTTCGATCACTCTCGCCGCGAGATTCATTCCCTCAGACATATCCGAGAGGACGTAGTTGTGGTCATATCCGAGTCCGAATTCGAGTTGCTCACCGCCGTTTTCGATTCGCTCGCCAATTCTCGTCGGAGCGCGGAAGTCGAACGACGTACCCTCAACTGTTGCCAGTTCACCCGTCGGAATGAGTCCCTCGTCGATCGGTGTGAAATGGTCTGCCGCAATCATCATCTCGTGGTCCAGAATGGAATCAGAGGATGGACCGGCCAGATTGAAATACGAATGCTGGGTGAGATTTACCGGTGTGGGCTTGTCGGTCGTGGCCTGATAGCTGAATATCAATCGGTTGTCTGTAGTAAGCAGGTAGGTGACTTTCGCCGACAGATTTCCGGGGTAGCCTTCCTCTCCATCAGGGCTTTCGTAGGTAAATATTATGCCCACTTCGCTTCCCATCGCGAACGGGTCGGCATCCCAGAGCACCTTGTCGAAGCCGGCCACTCCACCGTGCAGATGGTTTTCGCCGTTGTTGGTAGCCAGTTCGTAGCTCTCGCCATCGATGTCAAAACTCCCGTTGGCTATCCGATTCCCGTAGCGACCGATGATCGCGCCGAAATAAGGTGTCTCTTCCAGGTACCCTTCAAGCGTGTCGTACCCAAGAACCACGTCTTCCCAGTTTCCATCTCTGTCCGGGGCGGTAAGCTTCGTAATGATGCCCCCATAATTGGTGACTTCCACAATCATCCCTGTCGGGCTGACCATCTGATACATTTTGACTTCACGCCCATCGGGCAACGTGCCCCATGTCCGGGATCGGACGCCTATCTCTGGTTGATCGGGGGAGGAGCAGCTCATGAGCAACAGTGGGAGAAGAACGAGAATTCGATGCATGGTTTGAGAAGGGTGCTTACCAGACCTGAATTTCAGTCGCCCCGGAAAAAGAGGGTAGGTTGTGTTCGAACAGAATACGCATTGACGACGTCTCGACTGCGTCAAATGAAATCGAATTCCGCGCCATCGTCTGCGGTGACAACGGGAAATACTCCGGATTTTCGACTGCCCGCCACCCATCACCCACGAGCACTTCGACGCGAAGCGACCGGGGAGAGGAAACACTCGAATCGACGCGTGCCAGGTACCGGGGTGAATCCCCCCAGAGATACACATCCGCGCGGGAGATGGATTGCGCCTTTCCGAAGTCAATCTCTACCCAGTCCGCTTCGTTGGGCGAATCGACGCTCGTCCACCGGTTGGCCTGATAGGTCGTCAGGCCGAATGATCCATCTCCCAGCACGGCCAATCCATCGGGGTTGTTGGCGAACGAGGCTGTGAAGTGGGGGAAATCGGCGCCGTCCGGGTTGAGGGCTTTGTTGGCGGGGTCTCGCCGGGGCGCTTGAACCTCAACCTCGGACGGCGCCCACACCTCAAATTCCGACAATCCGGTCACCGATCCTTCGGCGTGTTCAAAAATGACCCTGACTTTCTCCGTTTCATGCGGACTGACCCGAACGATGTTGGCCCTTCTTCCGGTCGGCTCTCCGGGATAGATACTTTGAACGTCGGCGGCTCTCCAGGCTCCGTCTATCCAACTTTCCACCCGAAACGAGGCAGGCGGAACGACTCGTGCGCCGTCATCAATAAAATACAGCTTGATTTCGGACACTGTTTGGGCGGCTCCAAAATCCACCATGATCCAGTCTTCTTCGTTACTCGTACCCTCTGCAGTCCATCGGTTTACGGGTACATCGTGATACCAGATTCCGCCGTCGATCGCATAGAATGGCGGGTGCTCAGGAGAGGAGTGGGACGCGGAGACCTCCGGGAAGCGCGTACCGTTGTTCACGGCCAGATTGTGTGGCCGTTCGAATTCCAGCGCACCGCGGGAGGGCACCTCAAGGCGCACATCTTCAAGCTCGGATGACTGGAATACTTTTCGGTTGTCCAGAAAAACCTGCAGACCGGGCCCACGCCCGTAACGCGATCCATCGCGATCCCATATAATGGTCATGTCGTGACCATGCACCTGCAGACCTTCCACGGCAAACCAGTCCCAGTCCTCGGGCACCAGCGGAGAGATCTCAATGACATTTCCCTCTTGTGGCCGAATTCCCAGCAACCCCGATAGCACGAGATCCACATATCCAGAATGCAAATAGTGCTCGGAATGATTGGGCAAGTTGCTGCCAAACCAGGACCCGTCAAACGGATTCGCTGACTCGGCGATGTAGGGCCTGCCGTCTTTGTACTGGGTTTTCGTATACGTCTTGAGCAGTTCGAAATAGTCTTCCTGGTCCACCACGTCCTGATCGTAGTTGTTGAGCAAGTTGGCCATGGCCACCAGTGTCTGGGTCGTCGCATACGGCCATGACTGCCCGCTCCACACACAACAGTTGGGCGAGACGTGAAAGAGCGGATCACCCTGCTCTGTGACCGTCGGCCCGTACTCGGCATTGAAGTAATCCGGGTCCATCAAGAACTGCCATGCCATCGAATGCTCCTCGTCCGGCAGGTTGAATTGCCAGGGCACATACCCGATCAGTTCGCGACCATGTTCACTCCCGGCATACGGACCCGTTTCGTGCGTCAGCGTCTTGGCTTTGATGCCCGGCGGGTGATCCTGCGCCCATTGATGGAAGAAGAATTGTCGTTCAGGATCCCACAATTCGTCCAACACGCGCTGCTTCAGCGTTTCTGCTCGCTGGGCATATCGAGCCGCGTTGGCGGCCTCTCCCGTGAGCCGTGCAACCCTCGACAAGGCCAACAAATCCCCGTACAGATAGGAGTTCAGCGTCGGCCGGTAGCCCTCAACCACCCAGTTGTCCTCGGCCTGGCGGGAGTTGATGTTGACTTCCATACCGTCGTCATGTCCGGTGCGGAAGAACATACCGTGTTCGGCGTCGAAGTGCTCATCGACCCAGCCAGCGGTCTGCTCTTCCATGTAGGGCAGCATCGACGCAATCCAGGATGAATCGCCCCACACTTCGTGGATCTGCCACAAACCGGAAGAATACCAGTTCGAGTAGGAGCGGGGACGCGCATCTTCAGTATCGATCCAGTAACGGGCGAAGTCATCGATGATGCGAGCATCCTTGAGCCAGCGCACCTCGCTCAGTTGATGACCGAGAGGGCACGATATGCCACCATAGGCGCCCGACCAGAAGGGCCGGTCCATGAATTCAGTGAAGGTATATCCCGTCTCGGGAGAGCCATACGTCAGGTGCGTTTTCAGCACTTCCCAGCGATAGTAATAGACCTCGTTGATCTGCTTATCAGGCGTGTCGATGAAGGGAATGCGCTCCTCATACCAGCGCCAATCTTCGCTATCCCACCAGTCATAGCGGGCAAACACTTCAGCCGGATCGACGACAGGGCCGCCTCGAGAACACCCCACCAGAAGCAGGACGATAAAAGAGGAGAACAGGGCGTTTCGGCGCGATCTCATTGCAGCATTACCCGGACTAACGCGGATTATACAGGTCATATTCGCCGCTCAATACCTCCGACCAGCGGAAGCGCTCCGTACGAACCATGGGCGCCTGCTCGGTGGGAATGAACGAGGCCATA
>CAZEHJ010000144.1:0-1363 GCA_964512485.1 uncultured Rhodothermales bacterium
CGACTGGTCCCTTTGCTTCCGCTACCCCTCACAGCGCGATCAGTCAGTGTAGCCACTCGGCTAACGGGGTGGGTTTTCGCGGTCACTCCGGTTCGTTATTCGAATCCTGCACGCCGCATCAACTCGAGCGGCGAAATGCCCAGCCCGGCACACAGCATCAGCATCGATTCCATGTTTGGACTGAGCGTATCGTTCCAGCGACGCACCGCTTGACGGTTGAGCCCGCTGCGCCGCGCGGCTTCTGCGATGGTCCAGTTGCGCTCTGCAACGAGTTCGTGGATCGCGTCGACCAGGTCCGTGCGCCATTCAGCAGGCACAACCCACGACGTTTCAGGGTCGAGCGGACGGGCGTCCGTGTTGCGCCGGCGACGACGGACACGGGCCCAGCGGTCTGTAGCCGCTTCTGACATGTGGCGTGTCATCGTCTCGTATACCACGACATGGTTGCAGACCATGAACGGCTGCCGGGCAGGATCTTGGCGCGCAGCCCGGCCCGTTGTGCCCGGCGACGGACACGGTTGATCGTGCGTCGCTTGTCGGTACGTCGGTGCACTTCGCGCCAGAACAGCGCAGCGGATTGTTGCGCCGGCGTATCGTTGTGCGCCTGGTGCAGTTGTGCCAGCTCGCCCGGTGACCGGCGTTGGCGCGGAAAAGCCATCATCGCCGCCCCTCCTTGCTTCCGCCCCACGAAGCGGAGAACGCTTCTGTGAGCGCGTCTATCTCCGCTTGTAGGTCTTTGCACCGTGGACACGCCTCGACGGGCGCCAGCGCCTTTACTGCAAGCCGCAGCGCGTCTCGGTGCGACTCGCTGCCCACGATGGGTAGTGCCGGGCGCCCTGCGAGCATTCCAAGCAGGTATTCGCGCGCTGTGTGTCTGTTCATCTGCCTACGCATCAGCGACCCCCGTAACCCATGTCAGCGCACGGTTGATCTCGATCTCCGCTTGGATAGCAGCTTCGTGCCCGGCTTCGCGCAGCCGGTGCAGCGTATCGTCAGGACGTGGCCGCAGGTACGCCGGCACACGCTGCCGGGCCTCGAGCTGGTAGGCGTAGAAGCGTGCCCGGTCGTAATGCTCGCTGGATTCGCGCAGCGCACACAGCACCAACGCCTCCATTACGTCTTCGAGTGTCAGTCTCATCCCTTGCTCCGTTGGCGCTGCCAGGCGCCGGTTGTGTCGCCTATTTCAGCGACAGTGATTGCTTCTCACGCTTCTCAAGCGACGCACCGGGCACAACTTCACCGGCGCGCAGCGCCTTGAGCAACGACCGCTTATCGATGTGCCACCGCTGCTGACGGTACGCACCGGGCACCATCGCTTCGTCGGTCAAGTTGACCGCGGTGGAAGTACGTGTCGCCACCTTCG
>CAZEHJ010000144.1:1463-3562 GCA_964512485.1 uncultured Rhodothermales bacterium
GATGACCGCTACAAAGAAGCCATCAAGTGGCTGTCCGGGATCTTCGTATCGCCCAACGACCCGGTGACTTGGCAGACGTTTGACGACACGCCGGCCAAGCGGCCGGAACTTGCCGTGCACTTTACCGCGCCGTTGGCGGCTGCGTGGCAACGCTTGGTTGCGCTCAACGAGCAGGGCGCCGGTGTGTTCGCCATGGTCAACGAAGGCGATGGCAAGGGCCGCAAGGCCTCCAACGTGCGTAGGGTGCGCGCGCTGTTTGTCGACATCGACAGGCGCGCGGCTCCACAAGCTGTGCACATGGAACCTTCGATGGTCGTTGCTTCCGGCCGCGGTCATCACCTGTACTGGGGCGTGACCGACTGCACCACGGACCAGTTCAAGGACGCGCAGAAGCGGCTCATCAAGCGGTACGTTGCAGACGCTGGCGTGCATGACTTGCCGCGTGTGATGCGGGTTGCCGGGTTCGACCACCGCAAGCGCGAGCCGAAGCCCGTTCGCGTCGTTGACCTGTCGCCATGGGGCATGTGGCACACCGCCCAGGTTATCGCGAACCTTCCGCCCGCTGTCGCCGTCTACAAGGCGAACAAGGCCAAGAAGCTCGGCAAGTACACGCCAGCGAAAGACGAAATCGACTTTGGGCAGATCGATGTGCTGGCGCTGTTCCGTGAGCTGACGGCGGTGGGGCGCGAACTGGGCAAGGGCCGCCACGCGGTCGCTTGCCCATGGGAACACGAGCACAGCGACGAAGCGGCGCAAGACCCGGCGGCGGACACGTCCACCGTGGTCTGGGAATCTGCCGGATTCCCCGGCGGACACCCGCCCGGCTTTCGTTGCCGACACGCGCATTGCGACCACCGGCGGATCGTGGACGTCTTCCGGCTCGTTGGAATACTGAGGAAACGCTGATGATGTACGCACCCGAGACGATCGCGTTCCCTTACGTGGACAACGAAGGTCGTCCGCTCCGAACGCGGCAAGAGAACACCCAGGCGTTGCTAGACGCGCACCGCGCTACTGTGCGCTACAACGCCATGACGCACGGGCTAGAGCTGCGCTTCGGCGGGCTCGAAGTCAACGCCGCACGGGTCAACGGAACGTCGCTGGCTTGGCTGCGCACCCTCGCGCGCCGGCACGGCTTGTCCGCTAACAACGTGTGCGAAGACTTGCCGACGTGCGCCGACGAATACCACCCGGCGCTTGAGTGGATCGATGATGCCGCGTGGGACGGTGTCGACCGGATTGAGACGCTGATTGATACGGTCGACACCGCCGACACGATGGCGCCAGAGTTGATCCGCTCGTGGTTGCTTCAATGTGCTGCGGCGCTGGTACAGGACAAGGGCTTTCGTCCCGAAGGCGTGTTGACGTTTCAGGGGCCGCAAGGGTGCGGCAAGACACAATGGGTCCGCTCGCTGGGCAGTGCCACCGCGCCGGAGGGGATCATCTTGATCGGCCGATCCATCGATCCCAGCAACCGCGACAGCATCCAACAGGCCACGTCGTCTTGGATCTGCGAAATCGGAGAAGTCGACGGCACCTTTCGGAAGTCAGACATCGCGGCTCTGAAAGCCTTTCTTGATCTTGATTACGACATTTACCGCGCCGCGTACGCGCGCGAAGCAGAGCGACGGCCGCGGCGCACATCGTTCTTCGCCAGTGTCAACCGGCCCGACTTCCTTGCGGACACCACGGGCAACCGCCGTTGGTGGTCGGTCAATGTGCAGTCGTGCAACTGGAAGCACAGCATAGACACCAGGCAACTATGGGCTCAGTGCGTGCACCTTGTTCGCGCCGGGGTCCGTTGGCGTCTGACGGAAGACCAACACGACGCGCTGAAAGACAGCAACAAGCGGTTTGAAGTGCTGTCACCGATAGCCGAGGAGCTATGGTCACGGTGGACAGCCGCAGCCGACGGGCGTGTGCGTTTGGGCGAAATCTGTGACGCCATGGGATACGCGCCGGGCACGTCTTCTTACAACCGGATCGCGCGCGAAGTGGCACAGTTACTCGTCACCGCCGGCGTGTCCAAGACACGGATCCGCACCGCCGACGGCAAGCGGCCCACCGTGTTCGGCTTGCGCCGATGTTCGCCAGACTAA
>CAZEHJ010000145.1:0-3484 GCA_964512485.1 uncultured Rhodothermales bacterium
TTGTTCACCTGATCCAGTCCCTGCATCAAAGCCGAAAGCCGGCGCCGAATTCCCAACCTGAAATAAAGGGGGACGAGAACCAGAAGAAATAGCGACACCAGGAAAACATTGAAGAGGGCGTTCTTGGCTAAGCCAGTTCCGAAAGCCGTAAGCGTCGTAAAGTTGTTTTCTTCGCGAAAAGCGAATTCATCCTGGGCAACAGAAATTGGAAAATGGTCGGCGACCAGGTTCCCTCTCGCACCCTGTAACTGAGTAATCACACTGGGTAGTTTCTCCTCAGACTCCAGGATCGATTTTCCCGGTGATATGCCCATTCTCCAATACACTGGCCGGGTCAAGGCGTCTCCGCGGCTTATTCGAATAACACCATCACTTCGCACGACCAATTGTGCATTGACAGCGCGGAAGTCTTCACGAATAGGGTCGCTAGATCGCGTCTGAAGCGGAATCTCGGACCACGTTACGACCACACTATCCTCCGAAGCTAAGTACAAGACGGAGCCTCCTTCTGAAGGATCTAAATTCATGTTAAGTGCTGCAACACTGGGCACATCTTGCATATAGAATCGCACATAATTGGTATCCGGTCGCGGCAAGAAATTGATGTATCCATTGGCGGACACGTATAACGAATCATACGAGCGTCCATAAAACTGAATGTCAAACGGAACGGGCATCCCAATTTCCGTGCCCTCCTCCATGGTCAGCGAATCTCCCGCTGCTTCCGACATATTGAATTCCCGCCCTTCAATTTGATACCCTCCATCGGTTCTAGGAACGAGTTCGATGGTAATATTGGGTAGGACTTCAGCGTACGCTGGTCGCAGTTCCCCCCGAGTGTTGACTGGTGCAATCTGAAGCTGTGTCAACACGATTACGGCAAGGAAAGCGACTGCTATAAATTTTGCTTCCAGACTGGTGGGCTCAGGCGCAAATTGCAAAAATAGCAGTCCTACAATTATCGGGAGCCCAGCACTCGAAACCTCTTTGATGAACTCGGCTGGGGCATCCAAACCCAGTTTCACCATCGTCATAACGATTGGGAACAGAAGCACTTGCAGCACCACGAAGATTCCGAAAGCCAGATACGAGGTTCGATTGAATCCTTCTTCAACGACTCCTGATCTCCATTTCCGGATCAGTACCCACGCATTCAGAATCGAGAAGATGAGCATGACCGAGCCGATAAGCAGTACATTTTGACCAGGACTAAGCAAGACTTTCGTTCCGGCAAGGAGGCCGAAACCCGAGGTGATCGCAATCACAATCTTTTTTTCCCGGACCCGAGTGTTGCCGCCCAGCTCGTAGCAAAAAAGCAGAAAGAGAATCAACATCAGTGGATTCAGAAAGACCTCGGTGCCTTTTAGGATTCCATCAATGAATTCCGGTATCTCCCAACCAGAATTTGCTGCAATATTGTTGAAGGACGTGATTAACGCATTTACTGCACCCATCGCCAACCACATCAGCAACGTCTTCGATGCCTTGGATTTTTTCGGAATGCGAGCGATGTACAGCGCCAGAATCACAAACAGGAAGCCTGTAATCACAGGCATCACATTCCACGGAAAGATTACCCAATCACTCATGCGTTGCCTCCCGGAAGTGTGATAGTGAACTCTGCGCCGCCTTGCTCTGATGAGCCTACCGTCATCGTGCCACCATGCACTTTGGTGATGATGTCGTAACTGAGGCTCAATCCAAGTCCGGTGCCTTCCCCCGTGGCTTTCGTGGTAAAGAAGGGTTCAAAAATCTTCTCTCGAATGTCTTCCGGAACGCCAGGGCCGTTGTCTGAAACGGTCAACACTATCGAGCCTTCTTCCAACCGAGTGGTAACGACTACACAGGCGTCTTCAACATCTTTCGCAGCATCAAATGCATTATTGAAAAGGTTGAGCAGCACGCGTCCGAACTCTTGAGGCTGAATATTGGCCTTGCCGATTGCCGGGTCCAGATTCTTTTCGACTTCGGCCTGGAAACCGTGATCTCTGGCTCTCATACCGTGCCAGGCCAGACCGGCGTACTCATCGACGTATTCGTTGAAGTCGACTTCCTCAACCGTTGAGGCTCCACCTCTGGCATGCTGCATCATCGACTTCACGATGGAGTCGGCTCTCTTTCCATGTTTGGCGATCTGTTCGGCGTTGTCCATGAGCTCTTGTACAATGGACGCCACTTCTTCCGTATCGCCCGAAGCCGCCGCCTCTTTCAGTTCTTCTGCCATTTCCACACTCACTTCGGCGAAGTTGTTGACGAAGTTGAGTGGGTTCTTGATTTCGTGCGCGATTCCAGCGGTGAGGGAGCCTAAAGATGCCAGCTTCTCTTGTTCGATAAGCTGCTCCTGCGTGGACTGCAGATCCTTGAGGGCACTTTCGGTACGAGCTTTCTCTTCTTTGAGCCTTACGAGATCTTCTTCGGCCTTCTGGATGTCTTCGAAACGCGTGTAGGCCAGGTCGAACGCACCAGCAAAACGGATTAACACGTCCTTGGCTTCTTCGCTCGGGTCGGTTTCGCCCCACAAGGTGAAGCCGATTTCGCCGTGTGTCGTACGGGCTTGAACAAAGGTCCAGCCATGATTCTCGCGGACGGCCTCTTCCGTGATCGCATTGGGATCCACTTCAAGGAAGTTGCCTTTGCTGATCATGTGGTTCAAGTAGTCGACCGCAGAGTCGGCATCAAACTTGAAGACACCCAGCTTTTCAGTCCCGCGCTCCCATGTGGCGAGTTCGGGCACCTTTGAAAAGTCTCGCGGCAGCTCCATGATGGTGGTGACCTTCGTGCCACCAACACCTGTTAGGGCCTTTTCGTAGCCCTGAGACGTGTATTTCGCATGCCAAAATATTCCACACTCCAGATCCAGACCGCTGAATTCCTGATGGATGGTCATCACCACTTCAAGCAACTCATTCGACGTGGTCATTGCCATCGCCCGTGAGCGGATGCGCTCAAGGGCGGCTTCGATCTGCGACTCTCGTGCCTGGGCTTCGGCAGTCTTGAGATCGTGATACCGCTGGTACGTCAATCCGAAGACCTTGGCAAATCGTCCGTAGATATCAAACTGCTCATCACTAAAGTCATCCCGGGAAAAAGAATAGAGCCAGCCATCTGTGAAAGGAAAGGTTGCGAACTCTTCTTTTGCCTCGGCGCCTTTCTTCATTCGCTCCTTCCAATCCGGCAGGGGCATGGTGTCAAAGACAGCGTGGTAGTACTCAACCAGGTCATCTCCCTCAAGAATCGTGTGCTGATATTCCTCTTGCTTCTTCCAGCCATCATAAGCACGACGAATGATTGGGTGGACATCGACTGATTCGCTTCCAATCACTATGGTGGTAGACCCATCACTTTTCTTGGTGGCAGCATGGAATTCATATCGATCATCGGCATCAGGCAGGGATATCCCTGAGCGGAGCGAATCGATGCCTAAGCCTTCCATTTCATCAAACATCAAGATCGAGACATCACCCAGGTCTTCGGGCTTTTGCAT
>CAZEHJ010000146.1:0-3451 GCA_964512485.1 uncultured Rhodothermales bacterium
TAGGACACTCGCCACCGAGTCTGGGCATCGGCAGCATCAGCAAGGTCGACGTGGAAGGAACTGCTCAACGATTCGCGGCCGGCAGTGGAATCGACCGACCGGTCGGAATCGCTGTGGACGAGGCCGGAAACGTATATGCGGCCAATCTATACGACACGACCATCAACAAAATCACGCCTTCTGGAGAAATTGAAGCGTTCGCAACGGCATTGCCGCAGGCGCATTCCATCACGATCGGACACCTCGTCTATTCCAATGGATACCTCTATGGCGCAGATGTCGGCCACAATCAGGTGGTTCGCATCGACATGCAGGGAAATCTGGAAGTGTTCGCCGGTGATGGCACGAAAGCCAGCGTCGATGGATCGCTCGAAAACGCACAGTTCTCCCAACCCAACGGGATAACCGTGTCCCCGGATGGGTCCACGCTTTATGTGCAGTCGATTTCGTCCCAGAATTTCATGCGGACCATTTCGCTGAGTCAGGCGACGGACAGCGAATGGGTGGAAGTGCCCGAGTCTTCGGTTTTGGACCAGAACTACCCCAATCCATTCAATCCAACGACCAACATTCAGTTCGAGCTGGATCGGTCTGAGCACGTCACGCTTTCGGTGTTCGACATGATGGGCCGCAAGGTCGCCACGCTTGTGGATGGAGTTCTGCCTTCTGGAGAGCACGGCGCTCGTTTCAATGCGGGCGGCTTGCCAGGTGGGGCATACATCTATCGACTGCAAACTGGCACATCAGCTGAAAGCCGTGTGATGACGCTGTTGAAGTAAGAAGCTGGCAGATTTTCTTTGAGGTTTTGGGCGGCTGGGTGTAGGTTCTTCCTCCATCCAACACTTCCCGCCATGCGTATCCTGATTCTGGCCTTCCTTCTTTTGTTCGTGGGTTGCAGTTCTGAAGCACCTGCACCCGAACCCATCCCTGAAGGGCAGGACGCTCCAATGGACGTCGATATTGTCGATCCGGACGACATTCCTCCGGCGCCGGTCATCTCTGCAGAAGAGGCGATTGAAGACTTTGAGGTTGAGGATGGATTCGAGATCCAGATTGTGGCGCGAGAGCCCGAGGTCGTGGATCCGGTAGCTCTGTCGTTTGATGAGAACGGAGCGATGTGGGTGGTCGAAATGCGCGACTATATGTGGACGACCGAGGGCGACAAGACGGGCGATCCTGCGGGGCGCATCGTCGTAACGCGCGACCTGGATGGGGACGGCTTCAATGAGACATCGACCGTGTTCATGGACGGTCTCTTCCTGCCACGCGCCATTTCAATCTACAATGGTGGCGTTCTCGTCGCCGTGCCTCCCAACCTCCTTTTTGTGGAACGAACCGGAGAAGGGGGATACGAACCGGGTAATATCACAGTCGTGGATTCCGTCTACGCTGTCGGCATGAACGCAGAGCATCAACCGAACGGCCTGATCGTGGCGATGGACAACTGGATCTACAACGCCAAATCAGATCAGCGTTATCGACTCAAGAATGGAGAATGGCTGAAGGAGACGACAGAGTACCGTGGTCAATGGGGAATCTCACAGGACGACTGGGGCCGCCTGTTCTACAACAACAACAGTCAGACGCTGCTCGGAGATGACTTTCCTCCCAACACGATCCCCAGAAATCCGCACCGCGATGTCGGCGACCGGGGAGTGTACAGCCGCAGCCGCGCCTCGAATCGGACCTGGCCAAGCAGGGTTACTCCGGGTGTAAACCGTGGCTACCGACCTGCAACGCTCGGCGATGACGGCAAGCTGGTCAACGTCACTTCGGCTGCAGGTCCCGTCATCTATCGCGGCGATAATTTCCCTGAATCGTATCGAGGAAACGCCTTCGTCAGCGAGACAAGCGTTCATCTCGTAAAGCGCGTCGTGCTCGACGACGAGGAAGGCATGGTGGCCGGCCGATTCCCGTATCAAGACCGGGAGTTCTGGACTTCGACCGATGAGCGATTTCGTCCAGTGAACGGATACACGGCCCCGGATGGGAGCCTCTACATATTGGATATGTACCGCGGCGTCATCCAACACGTGACCTACCTGACGGACTATCTCAAACGACAGATTGAGATGCGTGGACTCGATACGCCGCTCGGCCTGGGACGCATATATCGGGTGAAATGGCAGGCGAACGATCTCGGACCGACTCCCCGCCTCGGCGAAGCCTCCAATCAGGAGCTCGTCGTGCATCTCTCACACGAAAATGGTTGGTGGCGCGACACGGCACAGCGTCTTCTCGTCGAGCGAAACGCCACGGAAATGCGCACTGCGCTGGAAGCGCTGGCGGTAGGCGGAGAAGATCCCCGAACGCGCGTGCATGCACTATGGACGCTTGAGGGAATCGGCCAGCTGACATTCGGCACTCTGGAGTTGGCTTCTGAAAACCGGCACCCCAAAGTACGGGGTGCCATCGCCAGGCTCTCGGCGGAAATGGGAGGAGCTCCTGCCAGGCGGCTTCTAGAGTCCATGCTTGATGGATCGAGCAATGAAGAAGGTCTTCACATCGCAGCGGCCGCGTCTTCGATGGGGCGCGATGCCTGGCCAGTCCTGATAGCGGCCGAGCGAGAGCACCCCGATTCTCCATCGATGATCGATGTGGTATTGGGCAGTCTCGAAGATCAGGAAGAGGACTTCCTGGCTGTTGCCAGAGCAGAAAATGCAACGGATCGACTGCAGGGCGCAGCCAACCAGGCTGCCGGAATGGCGCTTGTTCAATCCCTGTCAGGTGTTCGGCTTCTTCCTGCGTCTTTCGATGCATCATTCGAACGGGGGGAAGGCGTTTACAATCAATTCTGCTCCACGTGCCATGGGCGGGAAGGCGAAGGCATGGCGTCAACGGCGCCGCCACTTCTTCGCTCGCACTGGGTTCTCCAGGATCCGGACCGTCTGATTCGAATGACGCTGGATGGACTTGAGGGTCCAATTGATGTGGACGGCAAGGTCTATGAGGCTCCTGATATCGTTGATCACATGCCCGGTCTGCGGGATATGCCGTTTTCAGATCGCGACATCGCAGATGCCCTGACCTTCGTCCGTAACTCCTGGGAAAACCAGGCCAGCGGAATCACCGAATCCGACGTGGCCCGCGTTCGCCAGAACTCAGCATCAACGACATACACAGCCCAGTCGCTCAAAGACTCCGAAGGTGGTTGGACGCCGCTTTTGGGTGAGAATTCGACCGAGGGGTGGACCGTCCTCAATGGAAACGCGACATACGAGGTCGAAAATAGTGTCGTTACCGGCACCACGGTCATGAATACGCCCAACACGTTCCTGACCTCAGACAAACACTACGGCGATTTCATTCTGGAATACGAATTCCTGGTCGATCCGGATATCAATTCAGGGGTGCAGATTCGCAGTAACAGTCTTCCCGAGTACAACAACGGGCGCGTGCACGGTTATCAGGTTGAAATCGATCCGTCAGAGCGAGCATGGTCAGCCGGGAT
>CAZEHJ010000147.1:0-2122 GCA_964512485.1 uncultured Rhodothermales bacterium
GCGCTGTGGTTGCCAAGCCGCAACGCCGTGGTTAGGGTGGGGATATGAGCAAGGATCAACAGAGTGGAAACGTGCGACGGCGGCGTGATGCCGTCGCGCTTTGGGAAACCAGGCGCGCGGAAATCGTGGCGCTTTATGTGCATGGGCCGCTCACGCAAGCGGCGCTGGCCCGGCATTTCGGTTGCAGCCAGCAGGGTGTCGCCAAGGCGATGGCGCGCATGGGCATAGCGGCCAAGGGGCGGGGGGTGCGTAATGGCTGACTACCCGGCGCTTTCAATCTGGACCGACGCATACCTGGCCGACACGCGCCACTTGGGCGCGATGGAGCACGGCGCCTACCTGTTGTTGATCATGGAGGCATGGCGGCGCCCGACGTGCAGTTTGCCGGATGACGACAAGCTGTTGGCCCGCCTTGCGTGTTGCACCCCGGACGAGTGGGCCGCCATAAAAGACGGCGTTCTGGCCTTCTGGCAATACGACGGCAGAAAAAAAACTTGGACGCAAAAGAGGCTGCTTAAAGAACGCGCTAGAACGGCTAAATTCAGGGCTTCGCAAGCCGATAAATCGCGAACGCGTTGGAATAAAGAGAAAAAAGCCGGTCCCCCGGCAAAGCCGAACGCATCCCGAACGGTATCCCCAGAGGATGCTACCCTTACCCTTACCCTTACCCATAAAGAAAGAGAGGGTAATAGTGTTGGTGATTATAACCATTACCGCGCGCGCGAAGACGTCGCCAGCACCAACGACGCCGATGCCCAGACGCCGATGGAAGCAGCCGTGCAAGCGATGGGCGCGGACCCGAAATCGGGCATCACCGGCCCAACAGGGCATAGCCTCTACACGCAGGCCAACGGGGAAGAATTCAAGCGGTGGCAAACCGATCTTGGCCTGAGCCTGCAAGACATGCTGGCCGTCATAGCCGAATCCATGCGGAAAAAAAGAGAACCGGGGCCGCCGCAGACCTTCAAGTATTTCCGCGCACAAATGGAACGGCGCGCCGCCGAAATCGACGCACCACCCCTGACGCCAAAAACGGAGAACCGCATAAATGGAACGCAAAACGGACCTAGTGCAATCGAAGACTATATCGCCCGAGTCGCTGCTGGCGAAGTCACGGTCCCAACTCCAAAAATCACTCCATGGTGATAACCCGGCCATCGCCGACGCCATCATCCTCGACCGCGCAAACACCGCGCTGAACACATACTTCGCGCCGGCAATGTCCGAAAAAGCCCGCGCCAAGGTTCTCAGCACCTACTGCCCCGGCCTGCGCAATTATCCAATCTGGGCCATCGAAAAGGCTTTCACCGATTGGGCCAAGACCGGCAGGCATCGCCCGGCACCAGCCGATCTGATCGACCTAGCCGCAAAGGCAATCCGGCCGCTGATGCATGAAATCAAACACCGCGCCGAGTGCGAAAAGGCCAGCGCAGACGATTTGCCAGACCGCACGCCGGAAGAAAAAGCCCGTGCCCAAGCCTTGGTTGACGGCGCCGGATACAATCCAAAACGATTCAGGGCAGGCAGGCACCAAACCGGCGACGACAACGCCACAGACGACGAGCAGCCAAAACGCCGCATCCATTGGACGGAAGCCGCCGCGCCAGGCAGTGCTGAAATCGCAGAACTGAACCGCGAACGCGATGGCAACAAGTTGATCCAACAAGCCCGCGCGGCACGGGAAAGGAAGGCACGCCAATGACCAGCACCACTATCGCAACCATCGATGGCACACCCGTGACAATCCGCGTCACGCAAGACACACGCCACGGCGAGGCAATCCTTGCCGCCATCGCAGCCGCAACCGGCGTAACCACTGCCGAGATCAAAGGGCCGGACCGGGCCCGCCACATAGTCGCCGCACGTTTCGACGCTTGCGCAGCACTACGCCAAAGCCTCGGTTGGTCAATGCCCCGCATCGGTCATTTTCTTGGCGGTCGCGACCACACCACCATCCTCAATGCCTTGCGCAAACGGGGGGTGGCTTGACCCAATACCGACACCCCATGCGCGACGTCGTGTTCCACGCATACATCCGCCAAGACGGCGCCGAGGCAATCGCACGCGGCAAGCCCTACGGTCTTTGCCCAATGTTCTTCGAAGCCACGACCGCCGACGAGGC
>CAZEHJ010000147.1:2222-3283 GCA_964512485.1 uncultured Rhodothermales bacterium
GACGCCATGAGCACAGCCCAGATCGGCGGAACGGGTCTTTGGGTGGCTACCCTACCCGAAAAACGCTTCCGCCCGTCAGTGGGCAGCACAGCGCCGCTACGGGGCATGACAAAACGAGAGAGGAAAGAACCATGCTGACACACAAGCAACGCGCGCTGCTGCTGTTCATCCAGGGACACATCGAGCGGGAAGGCATCGCGCCGACGCAACAGGAGATGGCCGACGGTGTGGGCCTGCGGGCGCGGTCGGGCATCAACACGATGCTGAACCGCATGGCGGAACGCGGCGCGATCCGCATCGAACGCGAAAAAATGCGCGGCGTCGTGGTTATCAAGCCGGTGGAGCCTAATGGGCAAGGGTGACAAGAAAAAGCCACGACGCAAGCCGCCGCGCCAGATGGTGCCGCTGGTCGTCAAGCCAGTGCGGCGCCCGGGGCCATCGCCACGGGTTGACGAGCGCGCCCCGGCATTGGTGGCCCGCACGCGGCAGCTCGGCATCAACGCAACACAGGCCGCGCTGGATGCCGTCAGTGGTCAGCACAGCGGCAGTGCGGTCTGGCAGGCGCTGGCGTTGACACTGCCGCCGACCGACTGCCAGCGCGCATGGGCCGCCTTCGATGCCTACTGCAAGGCGCAGACGACTTGGGAACGGCTGTGCCTCGGCATGTCGCCGTTCGCCAAGGGCGCGGCAATCACGATGGTGCCGGATGCGATCGAGGCGGACGAATCCCACACGGTTGACCTGCGCGACATCGACGAAAAGATCGACGACGCGGCCAGGGCAAAGCGTCGGTGGGACGGGCATTTCGCGCAGATGCCGGCGATGCAACATTCTGCGATCGTCAAGGCGCGCCTTGGCAACGGCTTGGTTATCGTCACGGGCGGCCGCGTTACGGGCCACGGCCGGGCGCTTGTCCGGGCGCTGATGCGGCTGGCGGATGTGGTGGGTTGACGCTGACTTGACGCAAGGGCTTGACAAAGTTAAGTATCATGCTGAGCGCAGCAATGCGACGGCAGCCCGCCAAAGAGCATGGGGCTTTCATGACAGACGAAAAGCAGGCG
>CAZEHJ010000148.1:0-3220 GCA_964512485.1 uncultured Rhodothermales bacterium
ATTCCACCTGAGGGTTGGGACGGCCGTCTTGGCACCACAATTCTACTCTGTTTTCCTACATTGCTCGTATTCCTGAACCGAAGCGGCAATGATCGGCAAAACCATATCCCATTACGAAATCCTCTCCAAGCTTGGAGCTGGAGGAATGGGAGTGGTCTACACGGCACGTGATATCAAGCTCGACCGGATCGTAGCCATCAAGTTTCTGCCTCCTTCGGCAGCCAACAACCCCGAAGACAAAGAGCGATTCATTCGCGAGGCCAAATCTGCCTCCGCCCTGGATCATCAGAACATCTGCACGATTTTCGAGATCGGAGAAACCGATGAGGGCCAGTTGTTTACGGCGATGGCTCTTTACGAGGGTGAATCGCTCGAGGATCGTATTGAACGGGGCCCTGTCCCTCAGGAAGAAGCATGTGAAATCGTACGGCAGATTGCCCGAGGACTATCGGCAGCCCATGAGGCAGGCATCGTACACCGCGATATCAAACCTGCCAACATCATCCTCACTTCCAAGGGTGTCGCCAAAATCCTCGATTTCGGAATTGCCAAGCTCGGCGAAGGCGGAAATCTCACGGGCACCGGTGTCACGATAGGAACCATGATCTACATGAGCCCCGAGCAGGCACGGGGAGATGATGTGGATCATCGAAGTGACATTTGGTCGTTGGGGGCGCTGTTCTATGAACTCCTGAGCGGTTCGAGACCTTTTTCCGCCGGTTACGATGCTGCTTTGCTGTATTCGATCCTGAATCAGGACCCCGAGCCGATTGAAACGCTGGTCGAGGGACTTCCCGAAGAGGTTCGAAAGGCTGTTCACAAGTGCCTGGAGAAGGACCGGGATCTCCGATACGAAAATGCCACAGAGCTTGCAGACACGCTCCCCGGCGCCGGCGCGACGATCATCGTTGATCGAGTTGAAGTTGAAGCGAAGCCCTCTCGCACGATCATACAATATGCCGGTGTTGCAGCCGTCGGGGCTGCTGTTGTTTACGGCGCAATGATGGGGCTCGGCCTACCGGACTGGGTTTTTCCTGTGGGGCTTCTTCTTTTGCTTGCAGGATTTCCAGCCCTCCTGCTTTCTTCCTCGCTTGACAAGCGACGGGCGAAAATGGACACGGGTGAATTACGTGAGGCCACAGGAATGATCAAGTGGCTCACCCAGCGCCGGGCCATGCAGGGAGGAATGGTTGCCATGTCTGCATTCGGCGCAGCCACAGCCGTATACATGGCGCTGCGGGCATTCGGCATCGGAGAATTTGCGACACTTCTTACCGCCGGAGTAATTGACGAATTCGACACGATCATCGTCGCAGAATTCGAGAACTTATCTGAGGAAGCTGGGCTCGGAAAAACGGTCTCAACCGCATTCAAAATGGACCTCGGGGAAAGTACAGCGATCACTGTGATGGCCCGAAGCACCGAAATGGATATGCTCGCATACATGGAGCGCGATCGAAATCTTGCAGTGACCGAAGATGTTGCCATGGAGATGGCAGAGCGACACGGCGCGAAGGCAATTGTGACCGGTGAGCTTGGTAAGATCGGCGACAGTTATCAGCTCAGTGTGCAATTGATTTCGACGGAAACCGGAGCCCCCCTCGTACAACTTCGTGAAAATGCTTCAGACGCCGCGGACCTTGTTGGCGCGATCGACCGCCTGACGAAGTCGATGAGGTATGAAATAGGAGAATCGCTGAAGACCATTCGACTCTCACCGATCTTCGAAGTTGTCACTTCTTCCTCGCTTGAGGCGATCCGCATGTTCAATGTTGGAACTGAGCTGATGATGCAAGCTCGAAATGCGGAAGCTGAAGCGGCGTTTGCAGAGGCGGTCGCGCTCGATTCGACGTTTGGCATGGCATGGCACGATCGCGCTGCCGTTGTCCTGAACAGTGGCGGTGAGCTTCCCATCGCAATGTCCTACTTCGTGAAAGCGAATGACATGCGAGATCATCTTTCACTCAAGGAGCGATTGCAGGTATCGGCAGCGTATTCTTTCATGATTGAAGCTGATCCTCAGGCGGCAGTAGCGGCGTTGGAAGCGGTTTTGCAAGAGTATCCGAATGATATAAGGACGTTGCAAAATCTTGCCAACAGCTACGCGCAGTCTGGTCGGTTGGAGCCTGCGGTCGAACTGGAAAGAAGAGCCATTGAGGTTGCTCCGTACAGCATTACTGTCTTCAGAAATCTCTACATCTCTCTTCTGAACTTGGGTCGCACCGATGAAGTCGTTGAATTGATTGATGAAACCTCCGCTGTTTTTCCTGATCACGACCAAGTGGCTCGCATGAGGGCCCTATTCGATCTGGAGTCCGAGAACTTCGAAAGGGCGATTCAACAAGCGGATTCCGTTTCGGTGGTAGCGAAAGAGATACGAATAGAGAGCGACGCCAGACGCATTACGATCGATGCACTGCTTCGTCAGGGCAGATTGGAGGAAGCTAAAAATAGCTCAGATGCGTTGATCAGAAGAAGTCTGGCGGTCGGCGATTCAATATCGGCCAATTTTTTCGGCATAGATGCTATCCTTCAAGCGCTAATCGCCCACGGGGATGCGGCAATAGCTCGTGCTGCTCTTTCCTCTCATCTTGACCGATTCCCAAACGGCCTTGAGCTCGAAGGCCCAAATCCAGTGCACACACTCGCGGCCCTGTATTTGGAGATGGGAGATCTTGAAAGGACTGAGCGATACATCACTGAGTTTCGACCGATTTCGCTGTGGGAAATAATGTATTTCCCGACAAACGAGGCACGATTCAACGCGTTGATCGATCCGAGCGACGCTTCGATTGACAATCTCATTCAGCTTAGCGTGAATGGGCCTTATCTCAAATGCGGATCTGACGACGTTGCTACCACACTGGATCGACTTGGCCGTCAAGCAGAAGCAATCGAATGGTACGAAAAATACATATCAACGGGGTTTGGAGATACGGGATGCCGCACACTTGAAACCCCCGCCCGCTTCAGGCTCGGCGAACTCTACGAAGAAGCAGACAGCTTGGACAAAGCTGTCGAGCACTACACACGATTCGCTGAGTTGTGGCAGGATGCAGATGATATCCTGCAACCGCGCGTGACAGAGGCTGAACGCCGCATAGAATCGTTATTGGATCGGATGACACGAGAGCCAAGCCAATGATCGGCACCACCATATCCCACTACGAAATCCTCGACGAACTGGGTCGAGGTGGCATGGGTGTGGTGTATCGCGCCA
>CAZEHJ010000149.1:0-3219 GCA_964512485.1 uncultured Rhodothermales bacterium
AGTTCTTCGTAGACCAGATCCCAATTCATGGTTTCGCCGCTACGCTGGATGATCCGCTCGATATCTGCCCAGTCTCGCATTCGCCCCGCAACAGTCTTCAAGACGGTCAGATCTAGGGCGGAACAGACGTGCAACGGAACGTCGACTCCGTAATCGACATCCTGAGCGCGCTCCATCATGCGCTGTTCGTAGGGGGTAAATCCGATTGAAATGTCGACCTGCACGCCCTTTTGGGTATGTCCGAGATACATCCGGCCGAATCGAACCATGTCTCTGGGGTCATCGATGCGGGAATCCAGTATGAAATCCAACACTTCAAAAACATGTAGCTCCTCACCTAGCTCACAGAAAACGGTCAGATCCACGTCTGTTGTAAAACGAATTTCGCCCCATTTTTGTAGGGGGATGCCACCAATAAAGCAAAAAGTAATGTCTCGTTTGTGAAGCTCCTTCTGAAGGTTGGCAGCCGCCTGAAATAGATATTCCTGCGGTTCGCTCACGTGATGCACGAATGGAAGCGTATCGAGCCACTTTTCGCTCGTCATGTTCTTGAGATCCCGAACCCGCAACTCTTCCGCAACGCGGTAGCCCCATTCCCGGTCAATTTTGCTTTTTAGTGTTTCCAGGTCCATATCTCAATATAGACGCTTCTCTTTCGCGGGCATAACTCAGGCGGCATCTCACTCCGAAAAGGTCGTTGCGAACTAGGTGGGCAACTGTCATAAGGCCAGCCAGACGATTCAATCAGATTCTAATAAATGTAAAGGGGCGGCTCGAAGAGCCGCCCCCGCCACTTCCATAGATCACATGAACGCTCCAGTCAATTTCCCGCCTTCTCATCCAGCACTTTGTGCATGATGAATAGCTCCGGGGATTCAACTCTCTGCTTTGGTATTGCTCTGAACACAACGATTTTCCCGTCTGGACTCACAGAATAATTTGAGACAGTCATGTCGGAGGTGATCGATTCAAAAATGGGCGCAACTTTGCCTGAATCTATATCAACCTTGAAAATGGTGTTCACTTTCTGTGCGTTCTGCGTCTTGCGCTTGGCAAAGGTGATATAATTGGTTGAAAACCATCTGGTCCAGCCCATCGGCATTTCGGAATGGGGTTGTTCATACACGATGCGCCGATTCGTACCGTCCGCATTAACTACACCGATCGAAACAGACTCTTCAGCCCAGGTGGTAAAAAGGTACTTTGAATAGTCAGGTGAGCCTGTGATTTTGGTAATGCTACTGTCGTCACCTTCAAGGCAGAGATACGGAGAACGTTCAAGCGTTGTAAGGTCTACTCGTTCGATACAAGGCCCCGGTTCGAAATAATCTGAGACGAGCAATGAATTCCCATCCGCCCCCAATGTGTGTATGATTGAGCCCTCGATCAGTGTTGATTTTGACTGTTCTCCAGTCTCGATATAAACGGTCGAAAAGGTAAATTCTAACGGCTTATCCGTCCCCCAAAAACCAATCTTCGATCCATCCGGAAACCATCTGATCCACCGCGGCGCTGCACCTTCAACTTCCAGCACCCGTGTTTGACCGGTCGTCTTGTCCCAAATTTTAATTTCGCCAACTGTTGCCCAGGAAAAGCGTGTGCCAGATGGATCCCACCAACCCCCAGCAGATCCTCCATCTTCTAAGATCGTAGTCGTACCCAACAAACTGCCAGTCTCGGGATTCGCGTCCATCGCGATCTGTTTCGGAGCGGCTTCACTACTCGTATCAATAAGCAAATCGCCTTTGTCTGAAAACGCAGGTACCTGGTAACGATCAGAATCAAGGCTGGTGATTAAATCGTCTGTATTCGTAGAAGCCACCTCTTCGACGCTGCCAGCCATGAGATAGGGCGTCGATAGGTACTCCGATACATAGACGACTTTGTCTTCGTGGGCAGGACAGGCGACACCGTGAATACTGATGTCATCTTCCTTTCTCCACGGTACCTGCTCCCCTGTCTTCACATCGATTCTCTGAATCCAATTTTGACCTTGAATACCAAATGCAGTCATGACATACTGATCGTTACCGCCAGCCAGGCACGCACCCATCCAACCCCACTTCTCCATCCCCTTGTCCTTGGCGACGACGTGAGGAGTTGAGCCGTCCAGGGGAACCATTATCAAAAGCGGACGCCACAAATCGTCCGGATCGCGCTCCTTGGGGGTCAGGTTCACGAACGCCAGAATGGCCGACCCGTCCTTAGCCCAATCAAGCGCGTAGGCTTCGCTGTATCCTATATCATAATGTCTGTCATGATGGCGAGTGTAATACTCGTTGACGTCGAGTAACGTGCGAACCGCCCCTGTCTTCGCGTTGACGATACGGATGGACCCCTTCGAGTCCCCAATCCATCCATATGCTATTTCCGTCTCATCAGGGGAATAGGATACAAATGAAACGTAGCCGCCCTCCCACGATCCATCTTCAAGTCTTTTTGAGGTGCTTTCGACAATAGTTCTTTGCTCTTTGGTCTCCAGATCGACCAGTACAATGTTCTCACTTTTGTCCGTTGCCGCAAAATATCGACCAGAAGGCGACAACGATGACCCCCATCCTTCAAGCTCACGATAGACGTCCAGGGTCGTAACTGAGCCCGGCTCCTTGTCCAGGATCGAGGTGCTCATTTCGGGAAAGTTGCCCAATCGGGCCTTAAAACTGGTGGCCGAATGGCATAGCTCGCACCAGATCGAACTGTTTGAAATTTGGGAACAATCACGTCGTGGTGAGCCTCTAAAGCCTATAACACCTCTATGTTAGACATGGAATACAGACCAGTTTTAAACATCACCTACGCAAAACCCACAGCGGATTTTTGCCTTCGACTTCGATTCAGTGATGGCGTCGTGAAGGAAGTCTATGTCCTCGATCTGCTCAGCGGACCCATCTTTGAGCCTCTCAAGGATCCTGACTATTTTCGTCTTGCCACGTTAGACCAAAACGCTGGAACAGTGGTCTGGCCGAACGGTGCCGATATCGCCCCGGAAGCCCTCTGGGATCTTCCTGATCTGGCGGCTGCTTGATGATTGAAACAGGAGCACTTCACCCGAACTTCAACCAGGTATCGTTCTCCACCTGATTTGACACGCTCTTCGTTGAAACCGGCTGGGGAACGCCGTAGTTTTGGCCCTTCGCCAGTGCGCGAATCGGAGGGGTGGCAGAGCCTGGCTGAATGCACTGGTCTTGAAAACCAGCATACGTTTACGCGTATCGTGGG
>CAZEHJ010000150.1:0-3166 GCA_964512485.1 uncultured Rhodothermales bacterium
ATCGTTCTCGGGATCAAGGGAGATCGCTTTTTCGATATGGAAATTGATGGTGGAGCGCTGATCAAGCTCCAAAATCCCCAGTCCCATCATCTGGGACATCACTTCGGCTTTCAAAGCATGTGCTTCGGCAAATGTCGAATCGAGGGCCAGGGCATCGTCCGTGTAGCGGATGACTGAATTCCATTCGGCGGAGGACAAGTATTCGAGCGCTTTCAGATAGGCCTCATAGGCCCGCGGGTCCATGGTCCGGATTTCGCCCTTAGAAGAACCAGGTAGCAACTGGATCTTCATTTCTTCAATGATTCGATTCTGGACGCGCTGCTGGAGGGCAAATAGTCGATCAAACGTTTCTTCAATAGGCTCACAACAGATCAACGTTCCTGAATCCACTTCAGCCAGCATAACGTTGAAAAGCACATCGTCCTGATCCCGGTTGATGCTGCAATTCATAACGAAATCAACTCCCAGTTGCTCTCCGATGGTCTGCGCATCGGTCGGATTGTCTTTGAAGTATATGGTTGATCCCTGCCCGGGTACCCGCAGTTGAGGGTAGGACATCAACTCGAGCGACAATGCTTCGGCGAGCGAAATCCCGAGCCCGACATTCTCTTGGCCCGCACTGAGATCCCGACAGGGGATGACCGCGACGCCGGTGAATTGAGGACCATCCTCTCCTGAAGTGAGCCAGAAGCCCACTAGCGAAACCACCATCACCAGTCCAGCCAGGAGCACACCTTTCCACAGCGGTTGCTTGGGTTGATTGACGGTGACGGTGTGAGTGTTTACAGGATGATTCGAATCGGCTAAAAGATGGACCAATTCTTCAGCGGAGGGCCGATCTTCGGGATTTTTTGCCAGACATTTTTCCACCGTTTCAGCCAGGCCAGGATCGACACCTTCAAGTGGTGCAGGATCCTGATTCAGGATGGAATAGACGACAGCCGACGCGTAGCCTTCGTCGAAGGGCTTGCGCCCGGCGAGCATTTCATACAACACGACGCCAAGCGACCAAACGTCCGAGGCTGGTCCGACATCATCTCCTTTGGTCTGCTCCGGTGACATGTAGGCCATCGTTCCGATGGTTGACCCAGTTGCGGTCAGGTCTGCGGCTCCAGCGAAGGTGGCTAGTCCGAAGTCCAACACCTTCAAGCTCCCACCTTCGGGTACGATCAGGTTGCTGGGTTTGATGTCGCGGTGCACGATGCCGTTAGCATGTGCGGCTGCAAGGGCGGAGGCCGTCTGAGAAGCGTACTGGGTCACAACCGACTCCTGGAGAGCGCCTTCCGAGAGAACGGTGTCGAGAGTAGCGCCTTCGTAATAGGCCAGCGCCATATACATGTGGCCGTCGTCGGTCTCGCCGATTTCGTGGACGACACCAATGTGGTCATGATTGAGGGCAGATGCTGCACGTGCTTCTTGTTCAAACCGGGCGCGTGCCGTTTCGTCGCCGCGAAGACTTGCGGCAAGCACTTTGATGGCCACATCACGGCCTAGTCGGGTATCATGAGCCTTATAGACCACACCCATACCGCCGCGGCCGAGTTCGGCGGTGATTTCGTAATGGGATATGGTGGTGCCGATCATCGAGTCAATTCGATTCAAAAGTGCGCTCTGCGAATTCGAATATCGTCAATTATTGCTCAAATGGGTACTTGAGCTGGCAATCCTTCTACTTCAGATCATAGGTGAGCCTGAGCTGACTGAATCGTCCGATCTTGCGCCCCCCTTGATATTCGCGATGCACGTTATCCAATACATTCCGCACGTGGATACCAGCGCTGAGTCCGTCGAATCCGGAAGAGAACTCATATTCAACACTGGCATCGAAAGTCGTAAAGGCTTCCACGACTCCCGTGTAGATGTCAACACCTTCCAGCCGCTCTGATTCTCCGCGGTGCCGCCCAGCCACATATAGGGACCACGGTTCGGCGTCATATTCGACACCAGCATTAACCATAATATTGGGGGTGTTAGAGGAGAGCACCCAATTAGGATCGTCTACACCGGCTTCATCGGCGTCAAAAATGTTGTCACTGATCCAGGAAATGCTTCCAAACAACGTCCAATCAGGTCTCGGCCGAGTCTCGAAAGATGCGTCAACTCCCCAGAAATGAATCGTCCCACTTTGTGTCGAGTGCACAAACCAGTTCGGGCTTTGGCCCTCTGGAGCAGCGCCTTCCTGATCTGATTGGACTATCCCAATGGGCGTATCAGGGCCGATCGGACTTCCACCGGCGAGCGAAACCAGAAATGATGAGAATTCATCTGCGGTCATACCAATATCGGCCAGTTCCGACGTCAGATCGCCGTTTGCCTGCATACCTCCAGCAAGCGCACTCGTCAGGTCACCTTCCAGATCCGGGACAAACGCAAAGGGAGCGTAATTAGTGATTCCACCCGTAAAATTTTTGAATTGGGATCGATACGCTTCGATTTCAAAAATAAAGTTATTACCGATGAGTCCTTTGTACCCGAACTCCAATGAGGTGCTGAATCTAGGAACTCGGGCGGACACTGTACCAGGGACATATGGGTCCGTGAACTGGCCTGTAGCTGGATCAAGTGTTCGAAATACGGCGCTGGAAAATCCGTCAACAGACGTGAGAGCCGGAGAGAGTTGAGCCAGCAGCGCTGCAGCCTGTTGGTCGGTCGCGATGGTTCCATTTTGCCCCAGTGCCCCGGCGAGAACACCAGGCGAAATTCCCGAGAGGGCGGGGTAGATCCATCCCCAAATCACGTCAACGGGGACTCCGGCAGGAGTACGATTTCCAGTCATGCCGGGGAGGAGGCTTGAAACAACCAGGTCAGAACCGGCAATGCTTGCATAGTCTGGATTTCGCTCCCATTCGATATCTCGCGCACGCCCTCTTGAGACAATTTGGACGTCCCCAAATAATGGACCAACAGTAAGGTCTTGAAACATCTGAGAAGGGTTGGGCGGAGCAAATCCACGGGTGATGGATGCTCGGAATTTGTGCCCACTCATAGGAGTAAATACTGCGGCGATGCGCGGAGTCAGGTACAGGTCGTCCAGCACGCTGTGATGATCGGTACGAAGTCCCAAATGGAGGCGAAGTCGGTGTGAGATGTCATGCCTCGATTGCGCGTACACGCCGATTTCCCGCGTGAAGTCCTCATCTTCGTAGATGCCGAATAACGTACCCCT
>CAZEHJ010000151.1:0-3044 GCA_964512485.1 uncultured Rhodothermales bacterium
GGCGTAACTCTTTTTTCTTTTATTCGATAAAAGAAATCATTCTGACAATTTCTCCCCAGAATTCAATCACGTGAAACTGCTCACTCGAACAGAGGAGCTTTTGCTCCTTACCGTCTGGCGACTACGCGACGATGCGTACAGTCTGACCATTCAGGAAGCGATGTCCCATCTTCTCGACAAACCAGTGTCGATTGGAGCTGTGTACATCCCTCTTGAGCGCCTGGCGAAGCACGGTCTCCTGAAAACAAGAGAAGGCGAACCGACCGACAAACGCGGTGGACGCCGCAAACGGTTCTACGAGGTATCGGCCAAAGGGCAGGCAGCACTGGCCGCGATCGATGCTGTCCAGAAAAAGGCCTGGGATGGTTGGTCAACAGTGACGAGCGCTCAGTTGTTGAAAGGATGAATCGTCGGATGCCCTACATACTGCGCGTCGTCGAACGCATCCTCAGCGAAGATCACCACTGTCTCATTGGAGACATCGAGTGGACTTACCGAGCGCTTGTTGATGAAAGGGGCCGCGTTTCAGCCACCGCATGGCTTTGGTGGGCATCAATCACACTCGTCCCGAGACTGTTTTTCAGGGACATGGCATGGCAACAAACAATGCTTCAAAATTATCTGAAAGTCGCCTTTCGACAGCTCAAAAAGTACCTCGCGTTTTCGACGGTGAATGTTTTTGGCCTCGCATTAAGCATGTCCGTTTGTTTGTTGATGCTCACGCTGGTGGAAGACTACAAGTCATATGACGAATTCCACCCGGAGATCGATCAGCTGTACAGGATAACATCTGAAGCAGAGTTTACCTGGGGCCCGGCTAATATGGCAACATCATCCGTGATGGTGGGACCGGAATTGCTGCGTGACCTGGATGAGGTGGAAAGTCTTGTTCAACTGCGTAAAACGGGAGGAAAACTTACGCGTTATGACGGCCGTATGGCGTCGTTCATGGGCCTGTATGCAGAGCCAACATTTTTTGACTTATTTGGCTTTGAATTGCGACAGGGAAATTCTCAGACAGCCCTGAATGCGCCATTTTCGATGGTTATCACGTCAGAGCTCGCGGAAAAGCTGTTTCCTGACACAGATCCGATTGGGCAGATAGTGACGAGAGATTCGGGTGAGTTTGAAGTTACCGGTGTCTTTTCAGAGACCTCTCCGAGGACCCATATCAGATTTGACGCTATTGTCTCGTTCTCAACGCTCCCGATCCTATTCGAAGGAGACGATACCTTTCCAATGGAACGATGGGACGTCAACAGTGCGTTCTACAACTATGTGCGCCTGTCTCCCAATGCCAGCTTGTCGACGGTTGAAGACGTTGCAAACGGATACGAAAGCCAATTCAACAACGGCGCCGACGCCTCACCCACCCGGTATCACCTTCAAGCTGTTAAGGACATCAATCTCGGCAAAGAGCTATCCAATGAAATCGGACCGGTTATTCCAGCGACCGTCGTTTGGGTTTTGTCCATCTTCGCCTTCATTTTGATCGGAACGGCGGTGTTCAATTACGTCAACCTGACCATATCCAGGGCTCTGAAGAGGACTGGTGAGATCGGCGTTCGGAAAGTAATGGGCGCTCATCGCCGCCAGTTGATTCACCAGTATGTATCTGAGTCAATTGTAACAAGCGTGTTGTCCTTGCTCCTTGCGATAGGAATGCTGTACTGGCTGATAACCGGTTTTAATGGAATCGGAACCATCGCTGAGGAGGGAATGGCCCTTTCATTTTCATCCCTGAATGTGACTTTGCTGGCGAAATTTCTTCTCTTCGCCGCATTTGTGGGAACGGCGGCTGGCATCGTTCCGGCGCTGCGAGTATCGGGTGTTTCTCCTGTTCGCGCTTTCCGTGGGTTGGCGACAGCTACTGGATCGGGAAGATTTTTGGGACGCAAGATTCTGGTCGTATTTCAGTTCGCCCTTTCTGCCATTACAATCATCACAGTTATTGTCCTGTTTCGACAGTCCAATTTCCTTCTCAATGCCGAGTTGGGTTTGAATCAGGAAGAGATTCTCCATCTCAATCTCGCCGGAGTATCCTATTCCGAGCTGGCCACCGAATTGCGCAGGATTCCAGGCGTTGTGGGAGTAGCGGCCACGAGCCATGCACCTTCAGGGGATTCAAATACGTCCACAGACATTATGACCCCAGAAATGGAATCAGAGCTTTTGATCCAGCGATTCGGTGTCGACGAGCACTTCCTCGAACAATACGATATCGAGCTTCTGGCGGGGAGGAATTTCTCTCCCGATTTCGGAACGGATAGAAAAAACGCTGTGATTCTGAATGAGAAAGGAGTTGCGCTGCTTGGTTTGGGTTCAAACGAAGACGCTATCGGCAGAGAACTGATCTTCGATACGTACAGCTATGATGAGCGAGTGCAAGTGATTGGCGTGGTGCGGAATTTTTACTCCAATGGATTTGAAAACGGCTATATCCCGGTTTCGTTGGCATTTGAACCAGACTTTTACGCCATGGCTACGATCAGATTGGCGCCTGGAGATCCGCGACCTGCGCTAGCCGAGATAGAGAGAATCTGGAATCAGCATGCACCAGGGCTTCCAGCATCATATCAATTCCTGGATGATGCCATTCAGGCGAAGATTGAACTTCGCAAAGCCGACACGACAATTTTTGGCTTCTTCAGTTTCATGATCATCATCATCGCCTGCCTCGGACTGCTTGGTATGGCCATGTTCAGTGCGGAGATACGGCTCAAAGAAGTGAGCATTCGTAAAACACTGGGTGCAGACACCTTTCAGCTGACCCGCTTACTTTCGGCGGAGTATGTCCGACTTATCGCCATTGCCATCCTCATTGCCGCCCCGGTTTCCTGGATCTTTAACACGTTGATCCTTTCCAATTTCGAGAACAGCATTGATATCGGATTCGGTACCATTCTGTTGGGTGTTCTTCCGATCCTGTTCCTGGCGATCGCCACGATCGGATCTCAGACAATGAAAGCTGCCATGTCGAATCCCGTCGACGTAATGCGAAGCGAATAGGATGTTGTTGGGCGGCTTTCAGCCGCCCAACAAAA
>CAZEHJ010000152.1:0-3007 GCA_964512485.1 uncultured Rhodothermales bacterium
TAAAAACATACTATAGCTTGAAACATTAACACCGATAATCAGGTAGTAGCTTTAAAATACTAATCAATCTATCATGCTGTAGTGTGATAAATATGATACTATGCCATCAAAAAGGCTTCAAATAGAGCTCCTGGACAAGAAAATGGTCCAGTTCCAGACATTGTCCGAATCACGTGCACCGGCTCAGGGGTGGATTCGTTTCATCCGTCAGTCAATTGGCATGTCCATGCGGCAGTTGGCCTCGCGCCTGAAAATCACTCCTCAGTCGATAGCAGATCTCGAAAAAAGGGAGGCCGAAGGCAAGGTCACGCTCCACGCGTTGAGAGAAGCCGCCGATGCGCTCGACATGAAACTGATCTATGCGATTGTACCTCGTCACGGCAGCGTTCAGGACCTCGTCAAGGCTCAGGCCCGCAAGCTCGCCCTCGACGCCGTGCGTCGTACCTCGATTTCAATGTCACTCGAGGATCAGTCCGTCAGCAGGGATGAACTCCTGCGCGAAGTAGATTACCTTGCAGACGAGCTGATCCGTAACAAGTCCAGATCGTTTTGGGATCAAATCCAGACAGAAGACTAGGCGCGACCTACATCGACGATGACGAGAAGCAAGGGCTTCTGGTCCCCACTGTCATGTCGCATGAAGACCTGGATCGCTTCGAACAGGTCAACATTCAGCACGCCCGTCTCTGGTATTCCAACAATGCGCGATCGGTCGACTGGTTGCTCTCGCGCGAAGGAGTGAGAACAGTTCACAAGCGCATGTTCGAGGAGGTGTGGGCATGGGCCGGCACGTATCGGACGACGGGAAAGAACATCGGTGTCGATCCCGCTCGCATCCAGGTCGATCTGGAGACCCTGTTGGGAGATACCCGCTTCTGGATTGAAAACGAATCCTATCCGCCTCAAGAGTTGGCGGTCCGTTTCAAGCACCGCCTCGTTTTTGTTCACTGCTTTCCCAATGGTAATGGACGCCACGCCCGCTACATGGCCGACCTGTTGATCAGCACAGCGTACAAACTTCCCATGTTCGGTTGGGGAGGGGATGTGCTGGGAATCGATCCTGAGTCGCGCGAACGCTACATCACGGCCTTGCGCACTGCAGACAAGGGAGACATCGGGCCGCTACTGGCTTTCGCCCTGTCTTGAATACCGGCATCCTGGCTTTATGACACGGAAAGAAATCAGCCGTCACTGGTCGAAATCTGGATTGATTGCACTGCGTCTGAATACGAAGAGACTTCAACCGCAATCTCTCCCGAATAATCGGTGACAGTGTTTGTGGACGACAGCGTCAAATGGGCAGTTTTGGTTTCTGCTGTCACAAAATCCGCGGCGGTCATGAGGGACGATGAAATAGAACAACGTCCTTCGTCTTGACACGACTCGGGCATGACAAAGTGGATGTTTGCCATGCTGCCGGTACCCGTGCTGTAGAGGAAAGATACTGTCAGTTTTCCCTGGGACGGAACGATATCGAATTCAAATTCGAGATCGCGATTAAGATTGTGACGTTCCGGCGCTCTGAGGGCGTGAACACTGTGATTTTCCGGTCGGATCATCCACTCTCGTTTGATGCCATTGCTGAGCGTAAATACAAAGCGATATGGAACTGAAAACTCCACTTCGCCACCGTGAAGAGAGTACCCCGGTTCACAGGACCACATTGAGCATGCATGCGGAGTCATTTCCTGGCCATTCAACGACACGCCGCCCCCCTCGATCATCTTGCTCGTATAGACAGTTATGCCCCGGAACGTGCTCGTTTGTCTGAACGAGAATGAGGGGTTTACTTCTTCCATGCCCGTAATTTGATGATGATCAATCGGTGCGCTCAGTTCAAAATCAAACGATTCCAGTTCTGTGATATCGCATCCAAGAAGGGAAGCCGCAATCACGATGACGTATGGAATGATGGTGCGCACGTTTTTCATGATTATCCTCGATAGGTTCAATCATATAAACGCACTATCCAGCGCGGACGGATCACGGCTCAAGCATTTTTCGGGCAGCACTTTTAATGACCCACTTCCCTATGCAGATCATCGTCGTCGCGCGGCTCGTCTTTGCTTGGATCTTCCTCGGCTGGCAATTGAAAAAGCTCTTCCACCGTGCATTTCATGACGCGGGCCATTCGAAGCGCCAGTTCGGTCGAGGGCACGAAGTGCCCCTTCTCGATGCTGTTCACACTCTTTCGCGTGACTCCGACGAGCGCGGCCAGCTCAGCCTGTGTGATGTCACACATGGCGCGATGGATTTTGAGCTTGTTTTCGAGGCGGTGTTTGGCGTGATCAGTCATCGCTGGAAAGGGTCTGGAAGCGGAGAACAGATCCGGTGACACCGGCGGCAATGGTTGCAGGGGCGGCCACGACCACGCTCAGCCAGTCCGGGTATTCTGGACCGAAAACGACGGCCAGCACGACGAGCACAACCTGCATGGCGAGCATCGCAAAAAATCCGGATGCAAACGATTTGGATCGAATGGACAGGAGCCGCTCGTCGTGAGCTATTCCTTCGGCGAACGATTTTCCTTCGGGTGTCTGTTTGAGGCGAACACTTCTGTACATACCAAATGCAAAAACGCCCCAACCCAACAGGGAAAGGACAGTGACGACCATCTGGGGCCATCCGTGAAAGTGAGCACCGATGGCGACGTGCTGGAGTGCCAACATGACCGAGCCGACGATCGCGCCATATGATATCAGGCGCTGATTCTGATCGAATAGAAGTTCTGTGCGGCTGGATTCCGCGTCGCCGGGGTTGGTGGAGTAGTTATCGGTTGTCATTGTTGAAGTGAAATATGAAACAAAGGTGACATAAAGTAACGTTAACTACTCAATATATCCAATAAAGGTTGCATGAATCTTGATTTTCATACGGGAAACAGCCTGCATCTTCCTAACTGTGTTCTGACGTATCTTTGGCGCTCGAAACGGGGAAGTCGCTTACCCAAAAGCGCTTTCGCCACTTTTTATCGACGTACGAGCTTTCTCGGGAGCAGTCACATATG
>CAZEHJ010000153.1:0-2956 GCA_964512485.1 uncultured Rhodothermales bacterium
TTGACTACGCTCTGCGTTCGACCGACTTCTTTGACAACGTATCCATGGTCACAGCAGCAGTAAGTCTGTAGCCACACCGTGATCAAGAACGGGAGTTTATTCCCGCAGCCGGATGGTTCGCCCTCCGGCTGCGGGGAAAATTCCTCGAACCAGATTAATTCAGCAGACGGCAATCTCGCTCATCGACGAATACGTGGGCAAAAGACACCCACAGACAACAAAGCCAACGACAATAAAGCACGACGACAGTAAAGCACGACGACAGTAAAGCACGACGACAGTAAAGCACGACGACAATAAAGCCAACGGACAGCACGCTCATCGGAACAGCGCCTACTCCGTGCGACCAGTAATTACGGTGTCGCAGACAGGGGAACACATATTCAAATTCTTCGGCATCCCGCATAGTCTATGTCCGTGCATTTCGTAGTCGAGAGGGAGATCACTTTCATCTCACGATGAAGGTCGAAGATGTGAGAAGGGGACCTAACTGACCCTCTACTCAAATGAAAGGGGGCGGGCCGGGCGATCATAGATCGCCAGGCCCGCCCCTTTTTTATCCATGAGGAGATCAATCTTGCGAAAGACACCGGAAATGTCTCGATATGCCTTCAATCACCCTTTTTGAGCTTTTTGAGCTCCATTTTGGCCTGCTTTTTAGCCATTTTGGGCGTCAGAGTGGGCGGTGCATGTTCGCTGACCGGAGTATCAAAATCGGGTGATATCGATGAAGAAGTGGTTGGAGCACTCCTCCGCTTGCGGCGTCCAACCCATCGGAAAGCGATCAACAGAAGAGCGACCAAGAGTATTCCGCCAGAAGTCTGTTGATTGGCAAGTATCCAGGACCATGCCTCTTCCCATCGGCCATCCCAGAACAAAATCTTGAAGGCTCCAATTACTCCTGCAGCAATGAGTGTGCCTGCTACACGAACATATATCTGCTGCCTTTGGGTTTCTTCCGCCATTCCTGTTACCCCGTTTTGAAAAACGCGATCCTCAGTATCTCCAGCTGGTCAGATCCGCGCCTTCAGGAGCTGTTTTCTGGATATGATCCATGATCATTGGAAGATACATGGTATTGTAACGTAGTCGGCTGATCGCATTCGGGTTATTCTGGTCTCCATTCCAGCAGTGCTCGGCACGATCTCCGTAATCGATATCTCCTTCGTAGTACGGGCTTGTCGTGCCTTCCAAGAAGTCCTCCGTCAGATACACGGCATTGTTCAGATAGTAATTGTCCATATCTCCCGCGTAAATATGAATTTTACCCACCAATTCAGGACCGATTTTGGCCCAATCACGCTGCATGATGTAGTTGAGGTCGAAGTTCTCCTTCCAGTATTCTGCAACACTACGATCTATTTCTCCGGTGTATTTGTCCCAAATGGGTTTGGGGTAACCATCCGGCCCCATGGGTGAATAGACCGCCTGCCATATATCGTACTGATCACCGGATCGGGTGTTGGTCCCGAGAACCAGTTCGTAGTGATTGTAGTCTCGGACTGTACCCTGGAGATGACCCAGCCAATCCCTGCGCCCGGGTCGCTCCAATTTTCTGAAATCGGCGGAGTAGTAATAAGCGTTCGTGTCCTCGTACAGGTTGACCTGGGTATATTCCCGGAAATCGATCGGATCCGGGCACGCCGCAAACGCGCCATTGTATTCTTCAGGATAAAATACCTGAACAGCCAGTGCCTCCCATCCTCCAGTAGAGCCGCCGTACGTGAATCGCGCCCAGCCTTCCCCAATTCCTCTAAACTGCTCTTCGATGAATGGGATGAGTTCAAATGTCAGGGCATCGCCATAAGGGCCAATGCTGGCTGAGTTCACAGCGTAGGAGTCATCGTAGTACGGGTTGTCGTGTTGGATTTCGATGGCCAAGAATCTCGGGAAATCGTCGCTGGTCCACGTCTTGTAGAAGTCGTAGGCCTCCTGTTGTTGGATCCTATTGTACCCTTCAAGGCGAAATCTCGAACTGTAATCGGGCTCCAGGTCGGGATCAGGGGGTTCGGTCCTGAATCCCCCGAAGTCGTCGGGGTAGTGCCCATGAAATACCATAAGCGGGTACCGGGCCTGGGGATGTTCGTCAAACCCGTGCGGAATGAGCACGTGAGCTCCGAGATAAATGTCTCTCCCCCAGAATTCTGAGAGGAGTTCACTCTTCATTCGAATGTGCTTAATGTACTCGGTGTCTTCCTTGGCAGGAATTGGCGGGTTTTCGTTTTCAATCGTCAAAAGAATTTCCTGGTCCGACGCTCCGGTCACTTCGATTTTGGCCGGTGTGCTGTGAAGGTTGCCAGGGGCCCTTTTCCAATTCTGTCCCGCTCCCCGATTCATAGGGAGTTTCACCGTGTGTCCGCTAGAAAGATTGAACGTGTCGTATCTGTGCACGACCGCCTGAACGTAGTATTCACCTGCTGGCAGATCAGCAATGCTCTCAAACGGATAGCCGAATACCGATCCATCGAACGTCACTTCTTCGCCTGGCTGTAAACCGTCGATGTCTACGCCGAAAATCTGAATTGCATTTAATCCCGAAGTCACCTGAAAGCGAGGCTCAGATGTATCCTTTTTCGCGAACATCAACAAGACTCGTCCATCCAGGGGGCCGGCATGGAAATCTTGGGCTATTGATACGGTGACCGTGGGGCCTTTCTTTTCCCGATCGATGGTGCGGCCCATAGACTCGACTTTGGGATAGACGAAGGCAAAAATTAGAACACACGCGGCAATGTTTCTACGAGATCGAATCATGGCACAACACTCATATGGGACTTCCACAACAGTGAATTGAGTGTACGATTCACAACCGTCTTTTGGAATAACCAGCTACTCGAAAGAATTCAAATCGGTTGAAAATCTTTTGATCTGGCTGCACACCTCAGTTCAGACGGACTGCCTGCGCCCTCGGCAAGAATCGAACTTGCGACACCCGGTTTAGGAAACCGGTGCTCTA
>CAZEHJ010000154.1:0-2942 GCA_964512485.1 uncultured Rhodothermales bacterium
TAAAAAAGATTGACCAGAATGGCCAAAAACACATCATCTGTCCTTCCCAAAACGCTGACCGCCGCTGCCATCCGGCCGATTGTGCTGGCGACACTCGCAGGGGGTGAAGCATACGGCTATCAGCTCAGCCAGCGCATCGAATGGATTTCTGGCGGCGCAATCGAATGGAACGCCGGGACACTGTATCCGGTGCTTCATCGGCTTGAGACCGAAAATCTCATCAAAGCCGTGTGGCGGCCGTCCGATTCGGGGCCACGACGCAAATATTATCAGCTGACAATGATGGGCAAAAAGGCCGTTGATGCCGAAAAAGCCCAGTGGATGACCGTGCACGGCGTTCTCGAGAAGCTGTGGCAACCCAATCTTTCCTTCGGTTGATCCACGATGTCACGACGCCCATTTGATCTAGAACTCGCCATCGACACCTGGCGCGCCTTCTTCCAGAGACGCAAGGCATTCTTCGCGGAGGACCTCGAAGAACTGGAACTGCACCTCCGAGAAGCGACAGCGCACGGCGTTGAAGCCGGTCTGAGCGAGGAAGAAGCCTTCCGACAGGCCAAGGCCCACATCGGCGATGTCGTCATGCTCGACGACGCGTTCAAATCCGTGTTCTGGCGAAAAATCAAACACCAGGACAAACTACTCAAAACCCTTTCATTTCAATTTTCGATGTTTCGCAATTACGTAAAGATTGCCCTCAGGAATCTGCTCAAGCACCGTGGCTACAGCTCACTCAATATCAGCGGTTTGGCAGTGGGCCTGGCATGCAGTTTCTTCGTTTTCCTCTGGATACAGAACGAGCTGTCGGTCGACCAATTCCACGAAAATGGCGACCGGATTCAGCAGGTGAAGGTCAACGTCTTCAGCGGAGAGCGGGTCAACACCTGGTCCAACGTCCCGCTTCCGCTGGCCGAGCGTCTCGAACAGGACTATCCAGAAGTGCTTTCGGCGGTCCTCAAACTCCCCATAAAGGCCGCATTGAGGCACGATGAGCAGGCCTCGAGAGAATCCGGCTACTTCGCTGGAGCTTCCTTTTTCGACGTGTTTACGTTTCCGATGCTCGAAGGAGATCCTTCGCTTGCGCTGGCCTCCCCGGGCTCCATCGCGATTTCAGGGCGGATGGCGGAGAAATATTTTGGTCCTGCCCACGAGCGCGACGAATCGATTGTGGGTCAACCCTTTACACTGGACTACTGGCAGTCCAACGGCGGTGTGCTCGGAGAAGCGGTATCCATCCACGAGCCTCTCGAGCTTATTGTATCCGGCGTATTCGAGACCCCGCCTTCGACGTCCACCCTGGCTTTTGACTTCATCCTGCCCGCTGATGTCGTGGCAACTACTTTCGGCCACCTGGAAGGCTGGGGCCCGAGATGGTTTGAAATGGTCCTGCTGCTCGAGCAAGGAGTGGACCCCGCCTCAGTTCAGGCCAAAATCGCACCGGTAATATTCCAGAACGACCCGGCTTCGGAGGGTCATCGGATCGTTTTACAACCCTTCTCGGACACGTACCTACACGGGTCATTTGTTCAGGGTGCGCCGGGCGCCGGACGGATTCAACGGGTGTACATGATTGGCCTGGTTGGACTGGCGATCCTGCTGATTGCCTGCATCAATTTCACCAATCTGGTGACGGCCCGATCGAATCAGCGCGCCCGCGAAATCGGCGTGCGCAAAGCGATGGGTGCCACACCTACCTTCCTGGTTCAGCAGTTCCTTGGCGAAGCCATTCTTACGGCACTGGTTTCTTTCGTCCTGGCCGTCGGGCTCATGAGTCTGGCTCTACCGATGTTTGGCTCGGTTTCGGGCAGCGCCATCGCACTCGCCGACATTTCACTCGCTACGTGGGCAGCCTTCTTTGCCATCGCGGTAGGTACGGGATTCATCGCAGGAGGATATCCGGCCTTCTATCTGGCCTCGCTCAACGTCGTACGCGTTTTCAGGAGCCAGGCGGGAAAGAAAAAGAAAGGAGAGATATCAGCACGAAAAGGGTTGGTCGTTGTCCAGTTCGTCATCTCCGTCTTTCTCATCGTCGGGACGCTTATTGTATTCAGACAGCTCTCCTATATACAGTCCAAGGACCTCGGATTGAACAAGGACAACGTGGTCGTGATGCGCCTGGACGGGAATCTGCTTGAGCAGTTCGATGCTGCCCGCACCTCCCTGCTTTCCTCACCCTACATTGAAAACGTCTCGCAGTCGAGCGCGCACCCCCTCGACGTGGCCATCATCAATGGTAATGTGCGGTGGGAAGGGCAGAACGAGGGGGAGATCATTCCTTTCAAAGTGCTGCGAACAGACGAGCATTTTGCCTCGACCATGCACCTGAAGATAGCTCAGGGCCGGTTTTTCGACTCTTCGCGAGATGAGGGATTGCTCCACTTTGTGGTAAATCAGGCGGCCGTTGAGGCGATGGGTCTTGAAGATGCGATAGGACATCCGTTCGCGTTTGGCTTCGACGTGGAAGGAGAGGGAACAGGAAGCGGTGAAATCATCGGAGTGGTAGAGGATTTCCATTCCGGATCACTGGCCGATCAGCAGATCGGTCCCCTCATCTTTCGATATGAGCCCCAAGGCACGAATGTCATGCTGGCTCGCCTGGCAGGTTCGAGTACCTTCGAAGGTCTCGCAGATCTGGCTGAAATGAGCAGTCTGTACAACGCAGGATATCCGTTCGATTTCACGTTTCTCGACGCGGCGTATGACGAGATGTATCGGGATGAGCAGATAATCAGTACCCTTTCGCGGGTGTTTGCTTTCATGGCCGTGTTGATTGCCGCTCTTGGATTGCTCGGGCTCTCGGCGTTTTCTGTGCAGCAGCGAACCAAAGAGATCGGGGTCCGACGGGTACTGGGAGCCACGCACAGTACGCTGTTCGTATTGATCACCAAAGAATTTGTGGTGTTGGTCCTGATAGCGCTCGCTATCGCTCTTCCGGCGGCCTA
>CAZEHJ010000155.1:0-2889 GCA_964512485.1 uncultured Rhodothermales bacterium
GATGACGGACACCGGAACGGACAACTATGGTGGTGGAATCGTCACGCAGAACGGGTTGTTCATCATTGCGGCCACGACCTACGACAAGACGATTCGGGCGTTTGACAAACTAACGGGTGAAGTCTTGTGGGAGGGCGCATTGCCTGCATCGGGAAGCGCCACTCCATCAACCTACATGGTTGACGGCAAGCAGTACATCGTAATTGGTGCGGGAGGAGGAAAGAACGGAGCCGAAAGCGGAGGATCGTATGTAGCCTTCACCCTACCTGATTGAGACATACGTCGATCCTCAGCTGCTGCGGTCAGGGCGTCAATCGATGCGCGTTCCCTTACTCGTTGCGAATGGAATCAACGGGGTTCATCCGTGCGGTCGAAAACGCCGAATGGCTGATCGAAACCCATGCAATCGCGAGTGCAGCAAGAACAGAGGCCGCGATGGTCACCCAGGGTACGTCAATACGATAATGGAAATTTTCCAGCCACTTCGATGCATAGATCCATACCAGAGGCGCAGCCAGGGTTCCGGAAACGAATATCAGGACCAACGTTTCCTTTGAAAGCAGAAGAACGATATCCGAGACCGAGGCTCCCATCGCTTTCCTGATTCCAATCTCCTTGAAGCGCTGACCACTCACGAGCGAGGCGACGCCAAACAGGCCCAGGCTCCCGATAAGAATGGCAAGTGCTGCGAACAATGTGAGCAGATTCGAAAAGCGACGTTCTGAGGCATACAGACTCTCAAGTCGATCATCCAGGAAGCGCGCATCGAACGGGCGATGAGGCACATGTTCGTTCCATATGCCTTCCAGCCGCGCGAGCGTTGCGGGCCAGTCGTTTGAGCTCAACTTAATGGAGAAATGGCGATTCTCACCCGGATCTATGCGCATTGAAAGCGGGCGGATGAAGTCGCGCAGAGATGTGAAATTGAAGTCCTTCACCACCCCCACGATGACGCCTTCCTTGCCCCACTGAAAATAGCTTTTCCCGAGTGCCTCAGATGGCGGATCGTATTGAAATACCATGGCCGCGCGTTCGTTGATGATCATGGCTTCGCCCGTCTGGTCCGCCGGACGATCGATCGAGAAATTTCGACCGGCTACGAGTTCAAGATCATACGTGGGCAAGAAATCTTCATCGACGAAATAGAGCTTGGAGAACTGCACCTTCATTTCGCCTGTGCTGTCTTCTACGACCGTTCGGGCGCTGTTTCGATTCGTACCCGGAGAATCAGATGATGCGGTAACCTGGCGCACGTCCGGGTCCGCCAGCAACGCCGCTTTGATGCGCTCCCGTCCCTCCTGTATGTCACCGTCTTCGGCGACGTCCACGACGAGAATGGCATCATCCGTGATTCCCATTGTAGCAGAACTGATAAACGAAAGCTGATCCTTGACGATCAACGTGCCGGCGACCAAGACGATGGCGACGGCGAACTGAATGGTCACGAGAACTCGTCGCAGGCCCTGCCCGGATCCGACACCGGGAAGTACACCTTTCATAACCGAAACGGCCCGCACGCGCGAAAGGATGACCGCGGGAAAGAATCCTGCTGCCAATCCGATGCCTACGGCCAGGAGCAACATGGCGACAATGGCCGTCGGGTCGATCAGCGTCGAAAACTGAAGATGTTTTCCGGCGAGTCGGGATACGAACGGCAGGATCATCTGCGTCGCCAGAAGTGCCAGGACGAGTCCAGCGAGGCTGGTCATGATGGACTCCATCAGGAACTGTCCTGTGAGTTGCCGTGAGCCGGCGCCCATTGTTTTGCGAACTCCGATTTCTCTCGTTCGCGAAATCGAGCTCGCCGTAGCCAGATTGGTAAAGTTGAATCCGGCAAGCAGAACAATCAGCAAACCGATACCTGCAAACAGGGGAATCCTCTGCCCGTTTCCCGTCGGGCCTATCGGAACGGCAGCGTTTGAACGGAGATAGATCTCGGGCAGGGGCTCGAGTTCCAGGTCATATTGCATGCCACGTTCGCGGCCGTCGGGGTTGATGTGCAGTTCTTCGAAGTCAGCAAGCCGGGCGGTAACCTGCGCCTCGTTCACATTTTCCTGCAGGAGGGCGTAGGTATATCCCGATGTCCAGAACCAGTCCACCCAGATATCAGCCGGTAGACTCTGCTCTCCGGTCGTCATCGAAATGAAGGCGTCATAGGGTATGTGAGACCTCTCAGACGCATCTCGCAAGACCCCGGTAACCTCGGCCGACCAGTCGTTGTCGACGCGAACCTGTTCTCCCACTGCATTTTCATCGCCGAACAGCGATCGGGCGGCGCTCTCTGTGAGCACGATCGAGCCCGGCCGCGTGAGAACAGTCTCAGGATCACCGGCGATGAGCTCAAAGTCAAATATGTTCAGCAGGGATGAGTCGGCGTACCAGGTATTTTTGAGGACGACTTTGCGGTCCTCAAATTGAAGGGCCGGTTCCTGTCTGAACAATCGTACGGCAGCCTCGATTTCTGGGAAATCTTGCATCAGGGTCGGCGCCGTCCTCATGGCTGCTGTGGCAAACAGGTCCCCATCCCATCTCGCAGCGACGCGATAAATGCGATCTGCTTTCGTGTGTTGATCGTCGAACTGGAGTTCGTCGTGGATATAAAGCCCGATCACGAGAACCGCGCAAAATCCCGCCGCAAGACCCAGGATATTCAATGAGGCCAGAAGTCTCTGGCGATTCAGGGTGCGCAAGCCCACGATCATGTAGTGCCGGACAATCGTTGCACGAGCGCGCAGTTCCTGAGACCATCCCTTGTTTTCGTGGACCTTGTTCCAGTAGATATCCTGGTAGGCGTGGCCGATGTCGAGGCGGCTTCCAAGCCGTGCGACTGCGTCACGGAATGCTTCTTCTTCGCTCTTTCCCTGGTCGGTAAGGTTGTCGATGTGGTCG
>CAZEHJ010000156.1:0-2845 GCA_964512485.1 uncultured Rhodothermales bacterium
GGTACGAGTGAAACAACTGAATTTGACCACACTGGAACGACGGCTGTCATCATCAACGGTGGCGGCGGAGACGACACGTTTGACGTCGAGCCATCGGATGACTACACAGTAACGGCCAATGGTGATGCACCATCGGCACTCCCTGGTGATCTTTTCACGTTGAATGTGGGATCACTTCCAGCATCTGCCAAAGTCACGTTGGTTGAAGGATCCAATACGGCCGGCACGTACTCATTCAGTGGGACAGGTGCTGCGTACAAAGATGTTTCGTACACGACCATGGAACGAGTAACGCTTCGTTATTCTGATCCGAATGCGTTCGCGGCAAGTACGTACAAGGGCGACTGGATGTACCCGATTCATACAGAATCAGGCATCTCTGTCGAACCGTACTTCAACTGGGACATTGAACTGAATCAGGCACTTCCTGGTGGTCACCCGACCAAGTTCACCACGCTTCTTCTTGAGCTGTCCACCAATTCCGACCTTTCGAGCCCGGTATTTACAACAACGACCAAAGAAGACGGCGCGACCCTCCTGATCGCCACTGCGGCAGATGAGGACCACTACATTACAGATCTGGATCGAGACGCCGGTATCGTCATCAACAACGATGCGACCTACTACTGGGGACTTTCGGGCACCATGGCATCAAGTCGTGTATTCTGCCAGATCAACAGGTTCAAGACGGTTGATGAGCTGACTCCAGCACTTGATTATCCAGATGATGAGCTGACCATTTTCGGTCTCGACTTCCAGTTCGACTGGAACGTCGCTTCTCCGACGCAACCGGACGTCTACTGGAGAATGGAGCTGGACAACGTCGTCAAGGGCTCATTCGTGGGTGACGACCCGCTGGTCGTGACTACGCTCCTGATGGGCGAAGATAAAAACGACAATGACACGGCAGTAGGCGATGGCTTCGCTGCGGAGTCAGAGTTTGATTCAAATGATCTGCCAACACCTCTGATCTGGGGCACTACCTACTCCTGGCGGGTTGCCACGATGTGGCCAGCTCCTCCAACGGGTTGGGTACCGCAGGAAGTGTTTGACAAGGACGAATCTGACCGACTCGTCAGCGTCTCTTCTGTCAGTCAGTTCCAGACGGTTACGAAAGCCGCCGTACCAGTATTGACTTACCCGGTCGATGGTCTGACGATTTATGACAACCAGCCAATTCTCTCCTGGAATGTTGGTGGGCCATTCGCAGCACTTACGTTTGATATCGCTATCAATGAAGTGGGAGCCGGTCCTGCCGCTTGTAACGGTCCAGGACTGATCACAGGTGTAACCGGTTTGAACTACGACACAGCCAATTGTGTCACTCCACTTACCGCAGGGAAGACGTATGAATGGAAGGTCAAAAGTTCAGACGGCACGAATACCTCGGCGTATTCCGGTCTCGAGACGTTCACCGTTCTTGGCAATGGCGCTGCTTCAGCCTCAACGCCATCTTATCCAGTTGACGATCTGGAGATCTACACCACTGCTCCTACGTTCCACTGGTACACGGGAACAGCAGCCACAGGCCTGACTTTCGTCGCGTGGTACAAAGAACGATTGGGTGCTGCCGAAGCAACATGTGCAGGTGTGAAGGCTGGCGGTACATCACTTGCATCAGTTTCAGTGACGCAAGTGGACGTGACCGGACTTAAGCCAGGCGCCATCTATGACTGGTGTGTCGTAACTACGGGTACGAATGGTTCATTCGATTCCGGCGTAGCTGCGTTCTCCGTTGCGGGTGGAGCTGGCGATGGTATTCCAAAAGCGTCCTTCCCTGTTGGCAATCCTACAACGTACTCACTCGACCAGCAGGTCAACTGGTACGTCGAAGGCTCAACACTTGGAATCACAGGATACACCGTGGAATACTGCGTCAATGCAGCATTTGGATCCGGTGGCCCTGCCTGTACGACAGTAGCCAGCATTACCGAGATGAATTATGACATCACCGGACTGAGCTACGGAGACGTTGTAGTGTGGCGGGTCAAGGCCAGCTATTCTTCAGGGCCCGACTCGGACTGGACTGTTGCAGCATCTCAAGGTGGATTCACGGTAACGGGAGAATTGTCGACCCTGTCTGCCGTTCTAACCTATCCAGTATCAGGACTGATTGTTTACGATACGGATCTGCAGTTCAACTGGTACGTGAACGGCGCAACGCTCCCATCGGGATCACTCACGTTCGAGGTTCAGTGGAGTTATGCTGAGACGTTCCCAATAATCGGAACAATCACTAAGACGGCAACTACGACGGACGCTTTCTATGATGTTACGGACTTGATTCCGGGTCATACTTACTGGTGGAGAGTCAGAATCTCGCTGGACGGCGGTTCGACGTATGGTTCGTATTCAACTGTTGGCACGTTTGATGTGCATCCAGGTGCTGCGGCAGTAATGCCAAGGCTGGGAAGTCCAACACGTGCGGTCACGATTTCAACAGCCAATCCGACTCTTTCATGGGTTCTTCCGTCACAGTCTACATCGACGTTGACGTACGACCTCCATGTCGGTCAGCAGTCTGATCTTTCAGATGCTCAGGTCTATGCGGACATCACCTCGTCGCACTTCAAGATGTCAAATCTCGCTGACGGCCAGTACTATTGGGCTGTTCTATCTCATTCATCTGACGGTTCAACCTCGGCTCTTTCGCCAATCGGTACGTTCCATACCAACAGTATGGTCTCTACCGGTGTCGAAACAGAAGACGATGTTCGCGACAGTGTTGTCGATGATGTGACTGACGACGACCAGAGCGATATCGAAGCAGACGATAATGACGATACGAGCGACATCGAAGATCCAACGGAGCAGGTAATTCCGACTGAGTATGATCTGGGTCAGA
>CAZEHJ010000157.1:0-2836 GCA_964512485.1 uncultured Rhodothermales bacterium
GTGCAATGCATTGTGCCCGGGACTGGAGTCGAACCAGCACGCCCTTTCGAGCACCGCCCCCTCAAGACGGCGTGTCTACCAATTTCACCACCCGGGCGGGTAGTACAGCCTCGAGGGCTGCCGATTCCGAAACAAGCACGCTTGTATCAGAATTTTGTGATCCCGCCAGGGCTCGAACCTGGGACCCTCTGATTAAAAGTCAGATGCTCTGCCAGCTGAGCTACGGGATCAAACGTCAGGGAAACAAATCCTGAATGATGGCACATTCTGACGCAGACGAGAAAATTACAAACTTTCACCTATGTCCTCCAAACATTCCGCTTTGAAGGTTCTATGAGATCGTACTTCGCCGCGTCCGCAACGCACTATGCAGTTTCCAGATTTTCGGGGTAGAGATCTTTCATCGGATAGCGCATGAACAAGCTACCGGACATCAAAGATGTATCATAATTGATAAATCCATTGATCAGGTAGATTTCTTCCGGTGTGCAATTGTGAATCAGCTTGCATTCGCGATCTACCTTGCGCCGGTCCACGGTGAAGATGGCTGCTATCAACCCGTTTTGAGCCGAGCCCACGAAAATATCTACTTCCTGTCCGTCCGAACTCGTTGTTCCATTAACGTACCCGTAGTCTATTGGGTACACAATGTCGGAGTGCTGAGGGTGAATCGATCCACGCGGTCTGTCGAGCGTCACTCCTTTGAGTCCAATCAGAGCTTCCCAGGATTCCCAATCGACCCATCCGGGACTACTCTTCGTCATCATCAGATGGGAGAAGTTGAATATGGAGTTCGGTCAATTGATGCTCGTCGACAATATCGGGGGAGGAGACCATTGGTTCCTGAGCGCTCTGAGTCTTTGGAAAGACAATGACATCGCGAAGGGAAGAGGCGCCGCACAGTAACATCACGATTCGGTCCAGACCGAAAGCGATTCCACCATGAGGCGGCGCTCCAAATCGGAACGCATCCAGCAAGAATCCGAAGCGCGCTTCAGCCTCCTCTTTTGCAATTCCGAGTGCATCGAACATCTGTTGCTGAACTCCCGCGTTGTGGATTCGAATCGATCCACCTCCTATTTCGCTCCCGTTGAGGACCACGTCGTAGGCACGGGCCCGTACGGCTCCGGGATCTGACCCGAGAATACCCATGTCGGCTTCTAGTGGGGAGGTAAATGGATGATGCATCGCATGATATCGCCCGGCATCTTCATCGTATTCAAGCAGCGGAAAGTCGGTAACCCAGAGAAATTTCCACGGGCCATCAGCATCATCACTGATCAGCCCCAGATCCCGGCCCATTTTCAATCGAAGACCACCGACCTGTTCGAACACTTTCGGAGCCGCGCCAGCAAGTACCAGAAGCAGGTCACCGGACCGGGCACCACACTGCTCTATTGCTTTCCGGACGAATTCCGCAGGAAGGACTTCCGATTTTACGCTGGACAGCAGTTCTGACCCGTCCGAGGGCAATCTGAAATGAATCAATCCTCCAGCACCAAGTTTTGGACGGACGAAGTTCTTATCCAGTTTGTCGAGTTTTCCTCGGCCCGTGTCTCCTTCGCCCTTGACGACGATACCCACGACGGCACCACCGTCTTCGATCACAGAATCGAATACGCGAAATCCACACCCCTTGAACGAATCACTCAGATCGTGGAGCGGCATCTCAAAACGAAGGTCAGGTTTGTCTGAACCCCAGTTTCGGATGGCTTCGTCGTACGTCATCCTTGGAAACGGCAACTCGAGGTCGGCGCCTTTTACATCTTTCCAGATCTGGGCGAGCATCCCTTCGGCGGTTGAGTAGACGAGATCCTCAGTGGCGAAGGTCATCTCAACATCGATCTGAGTGAACTCCGGCTGACGATCAGCACGCAGGTCTTCGTCCCGGAAGCACTTCACTATCTGGAAGTAGCGATCCATCCCGGCGATCATGAGAATCTGTTTGTACGTCTGAGGCGACTGGGGCAGCGCAAAGAACTTGCCCGCGTGAACGCGACTTGGAACGAGATAGTCTCGCGCTCCCTCGGGAGTCGACTTCATCAACACCGGAGTTTCTATTTCAACGAAGTCTTGCGAATCGTAGAAGCGACGTACGGCCTGATACACGCGATGCCGCAGCAGTACATTCGATTTTAAATCGTTTCTGCGTAAATCCAGATAGCGGTATTTGAGACGCAGGTCCTCCGACGCATTCGATTGCTTGGCTTCATGGGTTGAGACCATGAAGGGTAGAGGTTCGGATGTGTTCAGGATGATGATGTCTGCGGCGGCTACTTCGATAGCTGCGGTGGGAAGAGCCGCGTTTTTTGCGGCAACGGCCCGCTGGAGGACCTCTCCCTTGACGGAGACCACGAACTCATATCGAAGAGTTTCGGCCAATCTGGTCGATTCAGGATGGTTTTCCGGATTGAAAACCACCTGTGTGATGCCGTACCGATCGCGAAGATCGATGAAGATGAGTCCACCCAGATCTCTTCGGGTGTCCACCCACCCTTTAAGAACTACTTCCTGGCCGATCTGCTCGGCTCTGAGTTCGCCACACGTATGAGAACGCTGGCCGTGAGTGTCTATCTTGAACTGTGAAACGGACATTGGTCCTGGACCTGAAGTCTTCAATTGTTGGAAAGCCTGGTGTGCGACATCTCGATTTACGACGGAGAATGAACCCTGAAATCAGGCCGCGACGGGCAGAACTCGAAATATAGGAGTTCCGGAAAGCGATAAGGCTGAAAAATTGGTTTAGACTGACTGGGTCTGGTTTTCTATCTTCTGCCGTTATTCAAATCAATATGGATTGATTCATGTCCCAAGCAGCCCTTGCTCCGAGCGGCAC
>CAZEHJ010000158.1:0-2820 GCA_964512485.1 uncultured Rhodothermales bacterium
TATCAGAGTGGTGGATGGCCGCTGCTGTTTCATGCCATGGCCATGGGCTTCGGAGCGTTTGCGATCTGGAAGGGAGTCAAGTCGATCGAGAAGGTCAACAAGGTGTTGGTGCCGACGCTTCTGATCATTGTCGTGATTTCGGTTGTGAGGGCGCTCACTCTTCCGGGCGCCTGGGAGGGAGTGGCCTATCTGTTCACTCCACAGTGGAGCCAGCTCGCGACGCCTAAAATCTGGATTGAAGCCCTGACGCAGAATGCGTGGGACACCGGAGCGGGTTGGGGGTTGTTTCTGACCTACGCAGCCTACATGAGCACCAAACAGGGAGTGGTCAAGAACGCGATTGCGACGGCCGTGGGCAACAATACCGTATCGCTGATGGCGGCTCTGATGGTGTTTGCAACGGTGTTTGCCATTCTTCAGTCGGAGATGGGAATGACGCGCCCGGAGGTACTCGAAATAATGAAAAACAGTGGGCCTGCATCGACTGGCCTCACGTTTATCTGGATGCCGCAGCTGTTTGCCAGAATGTTCATGGGTGCCCCGTTGGCGATCCTGTTCTTCCTGGGTTTGACATTTGCCGGCTTTTCCTCTCTGATTGCCCAGTTGGAGCTGCCCTCACGAGTATTTATAGATACAGGGATGGACCGCCCGAAAGCGATTGGAATGGTCGTGGGATTGAGTTTCCTGCTCGGTATTCCTTCCGCCATCAACCTGAACATCCTGAGTAATCAAGACTTCGTCTGGGGCGTCGCGCTCATGGTCTCTGGGGCATTTGTCGCCTTCATCGTCATCAAGAACGGTGTTTCGAAGATGCGTGATGAAAGTCTGACTGGAATTGAAGGGGATTGGAATGTGAGTAAAGGCTGGGTCTTCGTGGTTAACTACTTCATTCCTGTGGGTGCCATAGTATTGTTGGTCTGGTTCATGTCTCAGTCAGTGACGGACGACTGGTACGATCCGCTTTCATCATACAGCCTGATGACGCTGCTCGCTCAGTGGGCGATCATGATGGGTCTGTTCTATGCGGGCAACAAGTGGATCGCCAAAAAAATGTCCGGGGCCGGAGAATGAAACACTGGCTCTTCATCGTCCTCGTTGGGAGTCTGGCCATGAGTGGCTGCACCGATGCAGCACAAACGGACGGTACAACGCAGTATCCCGACGAGTCGTTTGTCGTGCCCGACGGAAATGAATCGCGGTTTGCATCCGGCGAAGGGCCGTCAGTCGGTATTGATGAGGCACATCACAACTATCACACGGCCGAAGGGCGCTACCGTTCGTTTGCAAACTTGCTGAGTAACGATGGCTATCGCGTCGGGCGGTTCACAGAGAAGATTGATGCTTCCAGCCTGGACGACTTCGACGTTCTGGTAATCTCCAACGCACTGTCTGCAGAAAAGGAATTCGACTGGAGCCTGCCTACGCCGCCGGCCTTTACGGATGCGGAGGTGGCTGCTCTGGAAAAATGGGTTGGTGAAGGAGGCAGGTTGATGCTCATCGCCGACCACATGCCGTTTCCTGGCGCCGCTGAAGCACTGGCGCTGTCATTCGGCATCGTCTTCTACGACGCATTCGCCTATACACCCGGTAGTTGGGACAATCATGAGAGCCAGCTCGTGTTCTCGAAAGAAGCCGGTTTGCTGGCAGACATCGATGTGACATCCGAGAAAGGAGGTGGAGAAGTGCCATTCGTCGTGACGTTCACGGGGCAAGCTTTCCGAATACTCGATGGCGTTCGGTACTCGCCCCTGATTTCACTCCCCCATGATTCCTTTCTGCTTCTTCCGGACAAGGCCGACGGATTTGATCAGCATGTGGCCCGCGTTCCGGGTGCGGGCTTGCTGCAGGGTGCGATCCTGGAACACGGCGAGGGGCGCGTGGCCGTATTTGGAGAAGCCGCCATGTTCTCTGCCCAGATCCAGGAGCGCGCCGAAGGGCCGTACCCCTTCGGTATGAACAACCCTGAGGCTCCGCACAACGCCCGGTTCTTGCTGAACGTTATGGGTTGGCTGGTGTCCAACTAGTGGATCGCCCGTTCGGAGGCACCGCCCAGAGCACGCTCGATTTCGCCGCCTGGTGCCCAGATGATTAACACTCTCGCAGGCGTGTCTTCTGACGGGACGCGGTGAATGACTTCATCTCCGGGCCGAACGATGCCGATCATTCCGGGAGTCAGGAGCGCGGTTTCTCCATTTACTGTGTGCTCGAACTCCCCCGAAAGGACGTAAAAGATTTCGATTGATCCGTGCGCATGTCCTCTACCGCTGTATCCCGGTGCAAAAGACGTTTCCGCGATTTCAACTTCCTTTCCTCCAAGATTCGCCTCCTCGACGAGGATCTTGAAGCTGAACGCTCCTCCGCCGAACTCAAGATATCTGGTGCCTTCCGAGGCATAATCATAGGAGGATTCCTGACCGAGAGTTGGTGCTGCAAGGAAGAACAATAGGCAGACAGAGAGAATCGGTTTCATGGCTGGTGGCATAGGATCGTGCAAAAGAACAATCAGACGTGATTATAACTCTCTGGCGAGGGAATTCAGAACGATAATCGGCTAACGGTCACATCGGTTCGGGGATCAGCAAGCCCGCACCTATGGAAATCGCTTGATTACAGATTTGACGCGGTCTTCGTTGACGAATGGCCACAATACGCGTATTTTTTGCGCCCTGCTCTCGGGCAGGCAGTCCAGAACCGGAGAGGTGGGTGAGTGGCTGAAACCACTGGTTTGCTAAACCAGCATACGCTTAACCGCGTATCGGGGGTTCGAATCCCCCCCTCTCCGCATCCAAAAAGCCCCGCTCACGAACGAAGTGAGTGGGG
>CAZEHJ010000159.1:0-2802 GCA_964512485.1 uncultured Rhodothermales bacterium
CGACGTGGGTCCTTTAGGATTGGATTAGATCCAATTATCCAGTATCGATATGCGCCCCAGACGCTTTGCCGGTTCTCTACTCTGCCTGTCCCTCTTGCTCTCAGTTCCAGCGGTAGCGCAGGATTTCGGAGTGCATAACTCGAGTCCTGTTCAGACTGGCGAGTCATCTTACGTGGCCTTCGAAGAGCCGGTCCGATTACAGGGTGAATTTGTCAGTGCGAATGCCGGATCGTCCTCGCGACGCTCAGACAGTGATGTGGAAGGGGGCAGCAACACCTCAGTCCCAACGGTTGGAAGTCCCTGGACGGGCTGGACTCGTTTCAACAATTTACAGGATACGAACGGCGGGCCATTTGACATTTCAAATGTCTTTCTCCGCATCGACTTCCCCTCATCCTTCCAATTTGACAGTTTCTCGGGAAACGACCACTTCGGCTGTTCCTACTCTGCTCCCCGACTGACCTGTTCAGCTTCCTCGTTTCCCGCCAATAGTTCGGAATTCATACAATTCCAGGCAACTCCAACTGAGAGCGGCCAGCATTCTGTTCAAATCTGTTCGGAACAGTCCGAATTCGACCCGAACACCGGGGACAATTGCGCTTCCTTAAATGTCAACGTACAGAATGGGCTTTCGATCTCCGGTACTGTTTTCCATAATCTCAACGGTGATTTGGATCAAGACACAGATGAAGAAGGGCTGAGTAATGTTACCGTCTACATAGACTCGAATAACAACGGAAAGAAAGATGCCGGTGAGCCAACTGCGCAGACCGATGCAAACGGCGATTACTCATTTTCGCCGGTCGAAGACGGAACGCACGTCATCCGCGTTGAATCGTCCGAATTCGCAACATTGAATCCTGATGACTTCGCGTGGACTCTGATTCTGGGTGGTTCCTCAGCGAGCAACGTGAATTTTGGCATGATCAAGCCGATTTACATCGACATCCGAAAATTCGAAAACAGGTTTGGAAGTTCGACCTTCGCCTCCGGACATCCGGGCGTGGAAGGCTGGGCGTTCACACTGACGGGTACGGGTTCAAATCCTATTTTTGCGAATGCCAGCTCGGCTACCTCCGTGACCCGATCGACCAATACGTCTGGCTGGACACGATTCGATAATCTACGCCCCGGACAAGTCACACTGACCGAGGCAAGCCAGGAAGGCTGGACCCGCAGTTTCCCAAGCGGCACAGATCCAATCACGCTTGATCTGATCAGCGACCAGAACGTGGTAAATAACGGCTTCGGAAATCACCGCTCCGCTCTGCCTCAACTCATTCGCCTGCACAACGATCTTGACAACAACAGCATTTTCGACGGTGGCGACTCCTATCTCGATGGATTTACATTCTTTATCGACGTCGATCTAAGTGGCAGCTTGAGTCTAGGAGATGTAAGTGGCACAACCGCCGGGGATACTCCCCAGGTTGAACTGCAACCGACCACGTTGGGTGCTTCGCGGGTATGTGGAGTCCCCTCCTCCGGCTTGACGGCCTATTTTCCGGATCCTTCCGGACTTTTTTGTCAGGACGTCGTCTTCGAGAGCAATACGCAGCCGCCACTTTTAGTATTTCGCGGGCTGAAACTGACCGGTATTGGCACGTCCATTTTCGTTGACGGAAACGGCGATACGTTGCAAGGTCAAGGTGAGCCTGGAAGCGCGGGTCACACCATAAGCGGAGAGAAAATCGAGCAGGGTGGCAATACTTCCATTGGAACGAAAACCACAGATTCAAACGGCCAAGCTTCATTCCCTGATTTAGGACCCGGTGAATACAAAATGACCGTGACCTTCGGGACAGGTCTGTGTGGAGAGTGTGTCTTCTCAACTGAGGGTGGCAACGAACAGACCGTAACGATCGAAGCGGGAGACCCGGACAAAGAAGTACCGTTCGGCATCTACGTTCCCGGCGAGCTCCGTGGGATCAAGTTCCAGGACGATAATGGCGATGGCGTACGGCAGGCCGGAGAACTGGCTCTTGCGGATTGGACCATCGAGCTTCAAAAGTCAAGCGGCGATGCAAGTGGACCATTCGCTCCCATAGCGACTACTACGACTGCTGTTCCCGCGGGCACAAGCGGAGACGCGGTGTACGCCTTCATAAATCTCGCCCCGGGTATTTATCGTGTTGCGGAGATCCAGCAGGCAGGATTCACACAGACCGCTCCAAGAGGTGGTGCCAACCCTCATTTTGAGCCTTCGCAGGGTGCAAATGTGTTCGTGGTCACCCTCGGCAGCGGTGGATCGATTCAGAATCTGAATTTTGGAAACCGTCCGCCCATTCCTACGATCATCGAGGGATACAAATACGTAGATCTGAATGGCAACGGAGAGGATGACAACGAACCCAGACTGAACGGAGCTACCATCGAACTGGTGAGTGGCAGTACAGTCGTAAGTACCGCGGTCACGGCTGATCGAGACGCAAACCAGGACAGCGAAATCAATCCCGCCACCGAGCGAGGGACGTTCAGGTTCGAAGGCCCGGACGCGGGAGAATACACGATTCGAGAAGTGGTCCCCGACGGAATGACGCAGACTGAACCCTCAGGTGGGACCTACTCCGTCACGGTTACGACTGGGCAGGAGAATTCGACCGTGTATGCATTCGGTAATTCGGGTCAACTGGACTGGGGCGACCTGCCAGATCCATACGAACTGGGAAGCGTGCCATGTCCTGAAGCTACTGCTACGGAGTGTTACCGCACACTTTCATCAGTTAATGGAGCCGGACACATCCTGTTGCCCAATAAGATCTTTATGGGCGAACGTGTTGACGCGGAAGGAGATGGGCAACC
>CAZEHJ010000160.1:0-2789 GCA_964512485.1 uncultured Rhodothermales bacterium
TGGCAGCAGTGGTGGTGGTGGTACATGTGACAGACATGTGTGTGTGTGTGTGTGTGTGTGTGTGTTGGTGTGTACACAGTATGGTGGTGCTGTCTATGTCAGTGGTGGTAGTGGTAGTGTGACGGTGGTCAACTCGACACTGAGCGGGAATACTGCTACATGGGTGAGTGCAGTGTGTGTGTGTGTGTGTGTGTTGCTGGCAGCAATGGTGGTGGTACATGTGACATTGTGTTGTTCTGTCTTTCTTTATTTTTTGACGTTGGTCGTTCGCACCTTCTTGTCATCCTTCCTTGTCTGCTACTCCACGACTGTATATGCGCGAACCAGTATGGTGGTGCGATCTACTCCACAGGCACACTCCAAATCAGTCGCTGCACGTTTGATGCCAACGTCGCTGCACAGGGCAACGACATCTACAGCACCGGACCGACATTTGTTCTCGTCAACAGCTATTTCACCGTCAGCGGTACAAATAGAATTATCGGCAACCCTGCACCATGCACTTCCTCGCTCTGCAGGGAGTGGAGCTTCGCCGATGCCGGTGGTGAGTGTGTGTACTTCCCAGCGTCCAACGGTGCCACCGGGTCGATGCGCGGCGCCGTGTGCAGGCCGTGTGCTCGTGGCACGTCGCGACTTGGCAACGTCTCCTCCATAACTTGCCAAGCGTGCGGTCCGGGGACGTATGCGCCTGTCGTAGGGAGTTCGAGTTGCACGAATTGTACGATCGGTAGCTACCAGCCCGAGGTTGGACAGACGGCGTGCCTGTCGTGCGACATACCGGGCGGCTACACGACGGCAGGGGACAAGGCCGTGTTCTGTGAACCGTGCGTAGCGGGTACGTATCTCAACGTCTCCACCTCGAGGTGCGTTGGCTGCGCATCAGGTCGATACGCAGTGTTTGGTCAGACATCGTGTACGGACTGCGAGAGTGGGCGCTACGCGAACGACAGAGCGTCCGGCTGCGACGCTTGTCCCGCTGGGTACTTTAGTGCTGACGTGAGAGCGGCGTCCAACGCGACGTGCCTCGCCTGCCCGCCGGGCAAATTCAGTCTCGCGCAAGGTGCGAATGCAGCTTCTATGTGCAACCCGTGCGCTCGTGGACGCTTTAGCAATGTTACCGGTCGCGCACGAACATGCGACGCCTGCACTCTTGGCCTCGTGTCGAAAGATGTCGGTGCCACGAACTGCACAAAGTGCGATGAAGGGCAGGTCACCAACGATCGATCGACCGGTTGTGTCGGATGCAGCGTGGGGCGGTACCTGGCCCCGTCCTCGTCTGAATGCGCTGCGTGCCCGGGCGGTCGATACGCGGGCAGAGTCGGTCAGACATCGTGTACGGACTGCGAGAGTGGGCGCTACGCGAACGACAGAGCGTCCGGCTGCGACGCTTGTCCCGCTGGGTACTTTAGTGCTGACGTGAGAGCGGCGTCCAACGCGACGTGCCTCGCCTGCCCGCCGGGCAAATTCAGTCTCGCGCAAGGTGCGAATGCAGCTTCTATGTGCAACCCGTGCGCTCGTGGACGCTTTAGCAATGTTACCGGTCGCGCACGAACATGCGACGCCTGCACTCTTGGCCTCGTGTCGAAAGATGTCGGTGCCACGAACTGCACAAAGTGCGATGAAGGGCAGGTCACCAACGATCGATCGACCGGTTGTGTCGGATGCAGCGTGGGGCGGTACCTGAATTATTCCACCTCCTCGTGCCTAGAGTGCGCACCGGGACGCTTCCAAGACCGCCCCTCCCAGCCACACTGCCTCGTCGTCGGTCCAGGGAACGCGACGAACGCCCAGCGCACGGTGCTGCTCGCGTGCAACCCAGGCGAGTACAGCGTTGGAGGTGACGCGGGATGTGAGGACTGTGACAAAGGACGCTACCAACCCGGTGAGGCCGCGACAGACTGCATCGACTGTAATCCAGGGAATTTCGAGGACACAAACGCTGCCAAGACGTGCTCCGCGTGTCTTCCCGGCCATTTCTCGGATACTCGGCGCGCACTCGCGTGCCGACAATGCCCGGCGGGATACGTCGCCGCCAGCGCGGAGCTCGTCGTCTGCGCCGCTTGCCCGCTCGACACGTACCAAGACAAGGACGGGCAGAGTGGGTGCGTGGCGTGTCCACCTAGATCGACCGTCGCCGTCCGAGCCGCCGTGTCGCACACACAGTGCGTCTGTCAGGACGGGTACTGGCGTCGTAACGTCAACGACACGCTGTGCGAGGACTGCCCTGCACACGCCGTGTGTATGGGCGGGCGCCAACCGGTGACCCAGAGTGGCTACTGGCTCGTTCCGTGGCGCGCACACAGCGATGCTGGAAGTCGTCGCATCCCCTGTCTCGCCCCGTCGTCGTGCCTCGGCGCCGACCCCGCCACCCCGTCGTCGTCTTCCACGCTGAGCCGCATCAACGCGACCGAGACGACGGAGCGATGCGCACCGCTCAGCGCTGGACCACTGTGCGCCGCGTGCACGTTGGGGTCCTTCCGACGGTCAGGATCGTACGAATGTGTTCCGTGCAACTCTAGCCGAGCTGCGTCGACTCTCTTCGTCGCGTTCCTAGCGCTCGCCGCCGTCGCCGCCGTGGCCATGTTGGCGAGATTCACCGTTATGGCCGGCGGCGCCGCCAGCAAGGACTACGTCGTCATCCTGAAGATTGCGCTCAACGCCTTTGTGATCTCCGCAGCGGCGGCGCAGTTCCCGTTACATTGGCCCCCGGCCGTGGAGGCCATGATGCGAGGATTCGCGTTCGTCAGCGCGTCGGCGCTCGGAGACGCGGCGTTCGGGACGGACTGCGT
>CAZEHJ010000161.1:0-2788 GCA_964512485.1 uncultured Rhodothermales bacterium
GTGGGATACGACACGTACCACCACACGTTTTTCGAGATGCTCGGCAACTGGAGCTTCGGGGATTATTTCAAGAAAGAAGCCATCTCCTGGGCCTGGGAGCTGCTGGTAGACAAATGGGGACTCGACGCCGACCGCCTCTATGCGACAGTGCATGAAGGAGACAAAAAGCTGGGTCTTGACGCAGACGAAGAAGCTGCGTCTTTCTGGAAGTCTGAAACGAGCATCAAACCTGAGCACGTCATGTACTGCTCGTCCAAGGACAACTTCTGGATGATGGGTGAGACGGGGCCCTGTGGACCGTGCTCCGAGATTCACGTCGACATGCGCACGGATGAAGAGCGCGCCGCGAAGCCGGGCATCGAACTGGTAAACGAAGATCATCCGCAGGTCATCGAGATCTGGAATCTGGTCTTCATCCAGTACAATTCCATGGCTGATGGATCACTGAAGCCCCTTGCAGCCCAGCACGTCGACACCGGAATGGGCCTCGAGCGCGTCGTCGCCGTCCTGCAGGACAAGAAGAGCAATTACGACACGGATCTGTTCACGCCCATCCTCGATGCGATTGCCTCGAAGTCAAACGCAGTCGAACAGGATTCCTACCAGGAAATCGTCGCGAGTGGCGAATCGGATGCTGAGCGCCTGTGTTCTGAAAGAAATGCCATCGCCATCCGCGTCATCGCCGATCACCTTCGGACGATCTCGTTCGCGATTGCCGACGGAGTCATGCCGAGCAATACAGGAAGGGGATATGTCATACGCCGCATCCTGAGGCGCGCCGTTCGCTACGGCTACCAGACACTCGGTTTCCGCGATCCCATCCTGCACGACCTGACGTCAGTCGTCGTGAAGGAAATGGGAGGGCAGTTTCCAGAGCTGGCTAAAGGAGCTTCCTACATCGACCGCGTTGTGCGCTCAGAAGAAGAGAGTTTCCTCGAGACCCTCGGAACGGGCATCGAATACTTCAATGCTGTCAGTCCTTTCATTGCAAGGGACGCGGACGCATCCGCGGCGAAAGAAGCCATCGCATCAAGCAAGGTCGCATTGGACCTGCTGAAGAAAGCCTATTCCGCTGCCGACTCAAAAGATGCCGCCATCGAAGATCTGTTATCCGTTGCTCAGGGCGGATATCTTCCGGGTGAAATCGCCTTCCTGCTGCACGACACATATGGATTCCCGGTTGACCTCACCCAGTTGATGGCTCGTGAAGCCGGGTTTGATGTCGATATGGACCGCTATGCCGAATTGATGGAGCAGCAGAAGTCACGCGCCCGCGCAGCGACCAGCTTCAAGGTCAATCTCGACGATGCCGAAGGGTGGATTCAGGTGAGTGAAGGCGATGACTCCGCATTCACCGGCTACTCATCCCTTTCGGAAAATGCGTCGATCCGCCAGATGCGCGACCAGGCATCGGATGACGGCTCGCACCTCTACGAAATCGTACTCGACACGACACCGTTCTACGCGGAGAGTGGTGGACAGGTCGGAGACACCGGCACATTGAATGTCGGTGGGGAAGAGCTGAATGTGCTGAACACCATCAAAAAAGGAGGCCAGATCATTCACTTGGTCGATCGTCTCCCTGAAGATGGCTCCTCAGCCGTTACGGCGAGCGTAGATGGCGCACGCCGCAGCCGCATCGTCAAACACCACTCCGTGACGCACCTTATGCACGCCGCACTGCGCGAGCGTCTGGGCGATCATGTGGGCCAGAAAGGATCCCTCGTGGCTCCTGACCACCTGCGCTTCGACTTCTCCCACTTCGAGAAGGTCGCAGATGAGGACCTGCAGGCCATCGAGGACCGCGTCAACGAAGTCATCCAGCGCAACGTCGAAAAGATCGAAGCTCGCGATGTGCCGATAAAAGACGCACTTGCCCAGGGCGCCACGGCACTCTTCGGCGAGAAGTATGGTGAAACCGTGCGCATGATCACGTTCGACAAGGACTTCTCAATAGAACTCTGCGGAGGTGTTCACGTCGAAGCCACCGGAGAAATCGGCCTCTTCCGTTTCAAGAGCGAAGGAAGCGTCGCAGCCGGTATCCGCCGCGTGGAAGCAGTCGCGGGAATGGACGCGCTGTCTCATGTAAAACATGAACTCGACGAACTCGAACGCGTGCGCGGCTTGTTTAAAACGCTCCAGCGCCCATCGGACGAAGAAGTCGCCGACGTACTGGCCCGCTCCAATTCACTGGAGAAAGAAGCAAAGACCCTGCGCATCGCCTCACTGAACCAGAAAGCCCAGGCCCTGAAAGACGCAGCCGTCGACATGGGTGGCTACATGTTAATTACCGGCCGCCTGGACGGCGCCGACATGCCGGCCCTACAATCCATCGGCACCGACCTGCGTGAATCCCTGGGCGACGGCCACATCTGCATCCTTGGCAGCGCCGACATGGATGCGGGCAAAGTCTTCCTGAGCGGCTCGGTCTCGGACGACCTCATAAAGGACAAAGGCATCCAGGCCGGCAAACTCGTGGGCGAAATCGCCAAACTCGTGGGAGGCGGCGGCGGCGGCCGACCCACCTTCGCCACAGCCGGCGGCAAAAAGCCCGAAAACCTGGACTCAGCCCTGACCTCAGCCGCGGACATCATCCGCAACATGGCCGGCTAACCTCCATTCAGGCCATCTTCAGAGTAAATTGACTACGTCTACATTGCCAACCCCTGTGGCCTGACCTACATTTGCGATCCCCGAAGGAGAGGTGCCGGAGTGGTCGAACGGGGCGGTCTCGAAAACCGTTGTGCGCTTTTGCGTACCGAGGGTTCGAATCCCTCCCTCTCCGCAA
>CAZEHJ010000162.1:0-2727 GCA_964512485.1 uncultured Rhodothermales bacterium
TCTATATCCCCAATATTGGCATTCTGGAGCTGGCAGAACACCGATACGACCAACGGGTGGGCGGCGCGTGGTCTGGAAGCGTGCGGGCGTCCCTCCCGCGCTGCTCCTCCCCAGTATTCCTCTCCCTTCCCGCGCGCACCCCGCGGCTGCGGCCGTGCTACGCGCACCCGTCCGCCCGTGGGCGGCCGTGCTGTGTGGTGGCGGGCGCGAGAGAGGCGGCGCTGGCTGCCGTCGTTTCGAACACAAAGGCAGAGCAGAGCAGCGCACGGCAATGATAAGCGCCACCGCGTATCGCATCACTCACAGGCAGTTGTCGCGACGAGGGCACGACTATGTGAGCAAAGCCCACATTGTTGCGCGGGGACAGCGGCAGGAATCATCTCTGTCTTCGCGCTCGACCGTGATGATAGCGTCGTCTCTCGTCCGTCACCCAACAACACTCGGGCCCGGTTCACTCAGCAGGACTGGTTCAAATGCCATTCATTTGGTGAGCGCTGGGGTGCAACAGTGTGTGATGGCGTCGTTGCAGCACAGCGGTCGCAGAGGCAGCAAGCGATTGGACGACGTGTATTTCACGCCGCGATCTATCCACCACGTCTCTGACAGTGATCTGTGCGCTGAGGAAGGACGGCAAAGCATGATTGATGAACAGTGGGAGAAATTGATTGTGCCGCCGCCCAGACTTTGCAACAGGATTTGACGCGTTCAGCCTGGACGATCTGTTCCAGATGACTTTGGGCGACAAGAAGAAGGCTCCTGGGGCAGCGACCGGGGCCGGGTCAACGCGCCCACCATTTCCGAGGGGAAGGAAAGAAATGACGATCAAAGAGGCATGGTGGTACGTACCCAAATTATGGTGCGAGATGCAGTGTGCAGCACATGGTCCTGGCTGGCCTACAAGACAAGACAAGAATGACGATGGTGACCTGGTTCTGAGAGTCTACTACGTACTTGGGTCCGCTTCGTTCGTGGGCGATAAGTTGGAGTGGGGCACTGCGAACGATGGACCACCGATCTCTCGTTACGAAGGAGAGAGCAACAACCCACATGAAGCAACTGTGAGATCATTCCATTTGGGGGGTTGCTTGCCGGATCCAATTGAATTTACGAACGTGGGGCAACACAAGGCCACTGTGAAAGTGTCGTTTGAAGCTGTCGCTGTTTGCATGCCAAGCATGCTCTCCTGGGTTCGTCCGACAGGGCCGGAGAAGCTTTTGGAGGATCAAGTGAAGGCGTACAGGGAGATCGTAGCTGTGAAAACGGTATCGAACAAGAGCGTGCAGCTGGTGCTGCGACGCCCACTATAATATCGAGATGGCGACGAGGGTAAGCTTGAACCTCGCCCCGCTACGTGATGGCGGCGGCAAGAGCGTGAAAATCTATGTTGGGTTGCTCCTCGACGCTGCAGTCGACGGCAAGAAAACCAACATAGTATCAGTGACGAGGGGCGTTGTGTCACCAGAGTGGAATGCACTGTCGCATGAGCTGTTTCACACCGTGGTTGCGAGGCAGGGCAATGATGGCGTACGCTTCCATGTACGCGTGAAAGTTGGTGGCATCCGAGCTGCACACAGAGCTCGCAATCGAATTTGATGCAACTCATCCAATCACTGCTTTGAAGAACTCGTTCGTACAACCTTTCGAGGAGGGTGCCGTGCATATTATTATGATGACCAGCGCTGGGATGCAAGATTGTGCGGTGGGAGCGGCGGCGGCGAGACGAGGAGTAGACGATTGACGGCCGTGGATTTCGACCCGCGACCTGTCCGACACGTGTCTCGTGATGATCTTTGTGCACAGGGAAACCTGACACCATATTGGATGAACTCAGCAAGTTTTTGTTTGTGCTCCCGCCCATTCGACGCGTTCAGCCTGGACGGTCTGTTCCAGATGACGTCGGCCAAACACGAGAAGCATGCCCCTGGGACGGAGACTGCGGGAAAAAAGGAGTCGACGATCGAGCAGGCATGGTGGCGCATATCCAGACTGTGGTGCGAGATGCAGTCTGCTGCACATGGTCACGACTTGACATTGTGGACCAAGAATGAAGGTGCCGTGAAACTGAGAGTCCACTACGTACTTGGGTCCGCTGCGTCCTTGGACGATGAGTTGCAGTGGGATGCAAAGAAGGAGGGAAGGCCGGTTTGTCGGCGCAAAGGAGAGAAGGAGGGGAAGAAGGAGCACGCGCATCGTGCTGTCGTGAATTCGTTCGAGTTGGACTGTTGTTTGCCCGACCCAATGGTGTTTCATGATGTGGGAAAGGAGAACGCCACCGTGACAGTGTCGTTTGTTGCTGTCGCTGTTTGCATGCCAAGTATGTACTCTTGGGTTCGTAGTGCGACAGGGGCTGCAGAAGTGTTCAGGGATCAATAATTGAAGGCGTACGAAGAGATTCTCGCTGGGAAAAAAGTGTCGAACAAGAGCGTGAACCTGACGTATCTATGTCCACGATACGATGATGACTACGGAGGAGCTCCCGAAGCTGGTGACCACCTACCGGTTTCAGTTTCAAGTGCTCCCGAGACAGGCGACCAGCAAAGTGGTAAAAAACAGTGACGTTGCAGAAAATGACAGCATCTATTGCCACAGAGGGGAAAAGTTCTAAAAGCCGGTACCAGTGCCTTCGCTGAGGCCCTTCAGTGCTGGTTGAGCTAAGCCTCGAAGACACAAAAATGAACGTACTTGTTGTGCTCGTACGGAGGCACGCACGCGCCAGCGCGACCAAAC
>CAZEHJ010000163.1:0-2659 GCA_964512485.1 uncultured Rhodothermales bacterium
CGCACCCGTTCGACCGCGGCTTCAACCTGTGATTCGCGCGCCTGTGCTTCTGCGTTTTCGAGATCCTGAAATCTTCTGAACGCGAGGTCAAACGCAACCGACATTTTGGAGAGTACATCCTCAACAGACGCCTCGGGCTCTTCAACAAAATCGGCACTCAAGAATCCAGAACTGAAGCTGGAGACAGCCGTCCAGAGATGTGTGACGTGCCCTCCATCGACGATGTTTTTGAAATAGGCTCCGCTTTCTGGGTCCAGCGCCACCATTTGATCTGCAATAACGGGCAGTTCCTGGGAATCGAATTCAACCACGAAATAACTCTCACCTGCATCCCATCGCTCCTTCATTCGAGCAATCCAGTCCCATTCCGGAGCCTTGAACTCGAGGACGGCGCGCATGGGGGCCGATTTACCATTGACCGTTACGCTCGAAAGGTCCCATACTTTTACGTGATCTCCTTTGCCCACGACTGTAATTGTCGATGCAACCGAACTTGATAGATCGAGGTGAACAATCTCGTCCCGCATGGCGAGTACGACATCCATGAGGTCCGCCGAGCTATGCATGGACATTGCAGCGGCACGCACCCGCGCAACTGCAGCTTCGATTTGGAGCTCGCGCTTTGCAGATTCCAGCTCGATTTGAATTTTCGATATCTCTTTGGCAGAGAGGGCCATAGGGTGATGATGGGGATCAAGTATGGTGGCGTCTTCTGCTAACAATACGACATTATAGGGTCCATCGGCTCACGAAAAATGGTGTTTTGCAGATGATGCATTTGTGCGACATCCTGCTATCTTTTGCCTTCTCCCAACCCACAGATGTCATGAAAATCAGATTTTTCCTTCTTTTGGCGCTAATTGCGCTTCCCGTCTCCGCCCAAAACGCCGTTATTCGTGCAGGAACAGTGATTCACGCCGAAAACGGCACTACATCGTCAGATCAGAAGATCACTGTCTCGGATGGCAAGATCGCGTCCATTGAGAGCTGGTCGGGCCGAATGACAGACAATGTCATTGATCTTTCGGACAGCTTCGTGATGGCCGGCATGATTGATGCGCACGCCCATATGGCGCTGGAAGTGGATCCTCTGAAGGACGGCGGAAACTACTTTTTTACCGGAATCCTGAACACTACTCCTTATCGAGCCGTGCAAGGTGTGCGAAATTCAAAAGACATGCTCGAAGCGGGATTTACCTCCATCCGCGACATCGGCAACAATGGTAATTATGCTGACGTGGCTATCAAACAGGGCATCGACGAAGGGCTCGTACCCGGTCCTCACATGGAGGTATCGGGCCGAATCATCGCCCCATTTGGAGCACAGTTTCACCTTCAGCCCGAAAAGAGAAATATTGGTGAGCCAGAATACTTCTTCGCCGACGGAGAAGTCGAGGTCATGAAAGCTGTACGAGAAAACCTGCACTTTGGCGCGACATTCATCAAGCTGGTCATTGACGATCAGAGTTATATCTATTCTGTCGATGAAATTCGTGCTGCCGTAAGAGAGGCAGAAGTTGCGGGCACATACGTTGCCGCACACTGCTGGACCGATCAAGGAGCTCGCAACGCCATCGAAGGTGGGGTCCACACGATTGAGCATGGACCCAACATGTCGGACGACACCCTACAGATGGCCAAAGATGCAGGCGTGTATCTGGTGGGCACCGAGTTTACTCTCGCTGGCCTCGCGTGGGCAGACCCATCAGCCGACATTTCAGCCTTCCAGCCGGAGCACGATATGTTTGTCGATCGACTTCGTCGCGCCTATGCCATTGGCGTCACAAACGTTTACGGATCGGATGCAGTGTTTCGTAATGCCGAAGACGGTCGCGGAATCGAGTCACTCGATGTGCTCAGTAGCTGGCGCGAAGCAGGCGTCGCGAATGACTATACCCTGCGGGCTATCACCGCGACTGCAGCAGAAATGATGGGTATCGCAGATACGAGAGGAATACTGGCTCCTGGCCTGGCCGCAGACATCATCGCCATGCCCGACAATCCGCTCGACGACACATCCGCTCTACACGGGGTCAACTGGGTGATGCAGAACGGGAAGTTGGTTCGACATCCATAATCGCGTGTCGCGAGACAAGCCGGCTCCAGAAGGAAAATGTGTTTGCTACGAGCGATTTGAGAGATTTGCTGCGCAAATCCCTTTAGCGAGGAGTGAATACATTTTCTAACCACAAGAGCGGATAACGCAGCTTGACAAAGATTGCTTTTCCAGCCGTGGCCCCGTTACTTCAAGCTCCCCACCGACTTCTGCCGCCATGGAAGGTCTGATTTTATCCCACTACGAGATCCTCGAAGAACTAGGTCGAGGAGGCATGGGTATCGTATATCGGGCCAAGGATCTGGTACTGGAACGGACCGTGGCAATCAAGGTCCTCCCCACCGCGAGCGTTGCGAAAGAAAAAGACCGTGACCGTCTCTACCGCGAAGCTCGAGCTGCGGCCGCGCTGCAGCATCCCAACATCGCCAATGTGTACGAGATTGATGAGGCTGTGCCGAGTCAGCTTCTTGAGGGCGCGAATCTTCGAAATTTGCATGAGTCGTTGATTCCAATTCGCAGCGATGCCGAGTCGAGACTCTTCATCGCCATGGAATTCATCGAGGGTCTTTCCCTGTCCGAGTGCATCACCGCCGGTGACATGCC
>CAZEHJ010000164.1:0-2595 GCA_964512485.1 uncultured Rhodothermales bacterium
TGGAACTGCGCAAGTAAATGGGTACCGGTATGCGCGAGTAATCGGGTACCACCTTGGGTAAAAGAATAACACCTGGTCAGGTGTTGTCCATGCCTCCCCCCCCATGGGGGGGGGCGTCCGATAAATCGATCAGCCTGGTTCGGTGGGTGGGCCTCCCTTCTTGCGGACTTTGGAGGGCTTGGCGGTCTTGAGCCGGAAGCTGTCGCCTTCGATGGCCACGATATGCACATGATGCGTGATGCGATCCAGCAGAGCGCCGGTCATGCGTTCGTCCGCCGCGAAGATCTGGGGCCAGTCGGCGAACGGCAAGTTGGTGGTGAGGATCAGGCTCACCTGCTCGTAGCACTGGCTGAAGAAGCCGAACAGGTGCTCGGCCCCGTGACGGTCCAGCGGGATGTAGCCCAGTTCATCGACGATGATCAGGTCGTGCTTGCGGATCTGCTTCTCCAGCCTCAGCACCTGCCGTTCTTCACGGGCTTCACGGTACAGATTCGCCAGGCCGCAGGCGGTGAAGAACTTGACCTTGTAACCCCGCCGACAGGCCTCACGCCCCAACGCGATGGCCAAGTGCGTTTTGCCGGTCCCGGGGGCACCGTTGAAGATGACGTTGGATCGCAGGTCGATAAATCCACACTGGGCCAGGTCGATCAGGCGCTTCTTGTTGAGCTTGGGTACGGCGGTGAAGTCGAAGTCGCCGACCTCCTTGACCACCGGGAACCTCGCCTGCTTGAGGCGTCGGGCGGTGGCCCCTGCTTTACGTTGTTGCACTTCCAGTTCCGCCAGTTGCTGCAGGTACAGCTCGTAGCTGCCGTGCTGCTCACCGACCTGGCGGGCGAGCGTGGTGGATTCACGCAGCATGGTCGGCATCCGCAGCGTCTTGAGGTGGCTCTTGAGCAGTTGCGGCGTGTGTTGAACCTTCTCAGTAGAAGGGGTCATACCACCACCTCCGCTTCTACGGCACACAACAGACGGTCGTACAACGCCGCGGGACGGATGCCATCACCGACATCCAATAGTTCGGGGCGGTGAGACAGGTCCAACCGGCGATGCGTGCTGCCGATGGGTTCGTTACGCAAGACCCCCAGCACCGCTTCGTCACTGAACGCCCGGCGTTGCACGCACCGGGATACCGCCTGGCGGACCTCGTTGGGGGTGTACTCGGTGAACAGCAGAAGCACGTTGATGAACTTCCTGGTGCCCTCAACTTCGTAGCGGTACTCCAACTCATGGCGCAACCGATCAAAGTCCTCCCCCCACCCCCGGGGGTTGCCGGCCATGCCCTTGAATGGACGGGCGTTGTCCAGACTGCCGGGCTTGGTCCGCAGCAGATTCAGGTAATGGGTCGGTTCCAGGACGTACTGGCCTTTGCCATAGTTCCGGGGGTGGGTCGCCACGCGTTGGTGTTCGCACCACAGCTGCACCGAATCCACAAACACCTTGACCTGCACCGGGTGATGCGCCCAACGTGTCGGGGCCGAGTAGCTGTTGGTCGCCACCGTCACCAGCGATCGCTTGTCGATCACCGTGTCGATCCGTTGGCAGGCCTCGAACGCGGTGGGCTGCAACGGGATCAGGCAGCGGCGGTCTTCCTCCAACATCACGCTGCGCAGCCGGTCCTGATGCGGCCTGGCCCCGGGGAGTTGCAGGTCCTTCCTGCAGCAAGTCAGCAGGTGCTCATTCAACTCATCCAACGAGGTGACCTCCGGCAACGGTGTCAGGTAGGTCCGCTCCGATCGCTTGGCCAGGTTCTCCACGTCCCCCTTCTCGTTGCCCCGGGCGACATTGCAGAAGCGGGCCTGGAACAGGTAGTGGCATCGCAGCTTCTTGAACGTCTCGTTGAGGACACGCTCCCTGCCCTTGCCTACACGGATCACGGCGCTCCTGAGGTTGTCGTACGCGATCCGATCGGGCACACCCCCGAAATATTCGAAGGCACGCACGTGGCCGTCGAGGAACGACACCAGGTCCGCGTGTTCGTAGGCGATGACGAACGAGGCCTTGGAATAACACATCCGCATGCAGAAGAACTGCGCCTTGCGTTGCACCCCGTTCTCAATAATCCAGCCGGTATGCCAATCGACCTGGGCCTCTTCGCCGGGGTTGAACTGCAACGGCATGAACACCTCCTTGCCCGTCGCCTTGAGCTTGCAGACGTACCGACGGACGGCGCTGACGCTGCCGGTAAAGCCGTGCTCATCACGCAACCGCTCGTAGATCCGCTGGGCCGTGTGACGCTGCTTGGGCGGACGCGTCTTGTCCAACTCCCGCCACGCATCCACGATCCCTGCCACCTTATCCATCACCGGCGACACCACCGGCTGACCCCGCCGGTAGCCCGGCGGCGTCCCCACCGCCAGCACCTTGCGGATCGTCTTACGCGAATGCCCCAGCTCCCGGCTGATCGCCCGGATGCTCAACCCATCAATCACATGTTTACGTCGTATCAGTTCGTAATGGTCCACACTCAACATCCTTATCGGCCTCTCGATGCTGGGCAGTATCGCCCAGGATCAATCGAGTCGGCCAGTTGAGGTGGTACCCTTTTACTTGCGCATCAGCTCGTCCAAATGGGTCCCTTTTGCGTGCGCAGTTCCA
>CAZEHJ010000165.1:0-2589 GCA_964512485.1 uncultured Rhodothermales bacterium
TCGCCATGACCGCCTTTGCTTTCTACAACAATGGTGGTGGTGTTCAGGGTGACCCTGGCAACGGTGCTGACATGTATAACTACATGAAAGGTCGTTGGAAAGACGGCCAGCGCTTTACGCTGGGTGGAAACGGACTCGGATTTTCAAATATTCCGACGTCGTTCATGTTCCCTGGAGATCCTCCGGGCTTCTGGTCAGAATTTGATTCAGACGGACAGGGAAGCGCTATTGCTCCTGCTGACCGTCGTTTCGTGATGGCCACTGGACCGTTTACAATTCAACCGGGTGACGAACAGACACTCGTTTATGGAATCGTAACGAGCTTCGGAACGGACAACATCGATTCAGTTCATAAAATGAAATCGGATGACGCCCTTGCACAGGCCGTCTTCGATATCAATTTTGAACTGCCTTCACCTCCTGCAGGACCTCGTGTCACGACTACGGTTGATGACGGAAGCGTTCTTCTTGAGTGGGGTTACAAGCCAACTGACAACAACTTCCTCGATACATACAATGTTATCGATCCGCTGCTGTCAGATGACGTGACCGACAATGACTACCAATTTGAAGGCTACAATGTCATCCAGTATGACGACAGTTCGGATCAGGAAGGAAGTCTTCTGGCCACGTACGATGTTGTTAACGGCATCACACGTGTAATTGAAGGTTCCGGCCTGACATTCGTTACGGCTGAAGGAAGTGACTCTGGCCTGAAACACTCTCATAAAGTTGCTGGTTTGATTAACTACACCAATTATGAGTTTGGCGTACAGGCTTATGCTTACAACGCTACTTCAGGACAGAAAGTCTACGCCGGCCCAATCAGCCGCGTAAGTGTCGTTCCTCAGAAGACTGACCTCGTAATCAGCGAAGATGCTGTTGCAGCTGCTCTCACACCAGAATCAGATGTTGAGTCCGTAAAAGGCGAAAACATCGGTAACGGTAATGTGACAGCCAACATCGTCAACCCTGCTGCAATTACAGGCCACTCTTATGCTGTTGAGTTCTTCCAGCTTGAAGTTCCAGATGTAGATGATGGTCACAAAGTGAGCATCGATCCTCTGGAAGAGTCACGCGCACGTGAGCTCAGAAGCAAAGAAGACGTTCGTAAGTCTGGTTCTGCGTTTATCACTACCTATGATGTGATGAATACAACGACTGGAACGAAAGTCTTCGACGGAACAGCAGCCTACGACGGAATACACAGCGCAGCTCCGGAAGGAAACGATGTGATTCAGCTCGATGGTCTGTCGCTGAACATCACAGGTGCTCCCAACGGATTCCTGGACTTCAGTGTAACAGCCAACGCCGCAGGTCCTCTGGATCCGCCGGATGGTGCTGCAGCTGACTGGAGAAGCTTCCCTGGACTTGGTCGCGCAAGTGATCGTCAGCAGTCAACCAATGGTGGACACTGGCACATCGCAACCGGTATGTCCGGTGGCTGCCCGAGTAACTGTGGTAACTACTCCTCCTTCCTCGCTCGCTCGATCGTCGGCCGTAACGGCTGGGGTCCTGTCATGCCGTACGACTGGGAAATTCGTTTCTCATCCGGTGGCGACTACGAGCTGGACTGGTGGGGCACTGGAATCATCCAGGCTGGCCGCATGAGCATCTGGAATGCAGGTATTGCAACTCCTGATGACCCAAGTGATGACATTCGCTGGATCCCTGCTATCCTTGATAACGGTGGAAACCCGACATGGGAAATGGTCGCCAATGACCACTCCTCGTCCGGTGGTGCGGATGACCCTGAGTCAGATTGGATCTACTTCTTTGATCCTGTTGATCAGTCTGCTGGACAGGCTGGCTACGACAAGTGGGTAACACTTGCCCTTGCTGAAGCTGGTGCAGGTGGTGATGGAACAGCTGAATGGGGTGGCATTTCGACTCCTGGACGTATCGTTCTTTACAACTGGAACGCGGGTGATGTCTCTGACGGAACGCTTGATGCAGTCCCACTGGATCAGCGCGAGCCAGAAGCAGGAACCGTATTCCGCATGGCAACGACGAAGCCGAATCAGCCTGGTGACAGCTTTGCCTTCTCGACCGATGGTCTGGGCGCTCGCGCTCGCACGGACGCAGAAGCAAAAAGTGCGCTCGATGATATCGGTATCTCACCGAACCCATACAAAGGCGCTTCGGCTTACGAAGTCAGCCAGCTTGTTGATCAGGTTCGTTTCACGAACATGCCTAACACAGCAACAATCCGCATCTTCACCGTCGCAGGTACGCTCATCCGTACTCTCGAGAAAAACAGTGCAAGCTCAAGCTTCCCCTGGGATCTCACGACCGAAGAAAGTCTGCCAATCGCGAGTGGTATGTACATCATTCACGTTGAAGCAGAACTCGGCGAAAAAGTGCTGAAGTTTGGTGTTGTCAAGAAGCGTGTACAGCTCAACACATTCTAGTTGAGACGCTATACACGAATCATGACGAACTTGATTTTTACAAGGAGGACTTTTGATATGAACAAGCTGTCCAGAATTTTTCTGAACGCGCTCGTTGTAGTTGCCCTGTTGGGCATGAGTGTGCTGGACGCGAATGCAGGTGATGACAAACGTCGTGGTACGGCGGGTGCATCACAGC
>CAZEHJ010000166.1:0-2575 GCA_964512485.1 uncultured Rhodothermales bacterium
CCGCGACGGACTCATCCAGGAAGATGGCCGTTGTGCGCTTGATTTTTTCGGAGCGACCCAGCTTGAACTCGAGCATCTCAATCTCTTCCTGAACTGCCACGACTGCTTTCCGAATCGGGTCGGCGGTCGCTGCATCAAGCCCTTCAAGCGCCTTCAATATGTCGTCGAGATGCTGGCTCATTTTTCCTTCAACACGACACAGCTTGATGTGATATTATTGAGTTCGTTTCTGCCTCCTGTAGCGCGAGCGATCTCTCCTGCAGAGAAAAACCCTGCCAGAGGTACATCCCACAGCTTCTGGACGGACGATATTTCCCGCTTCATCATTGGCCCCAAGGACATAATTCGGCCCGCGCAGGAAAAATACAGGATGGCATCTGCTTCAGGTGCACGAGTCTCTTTCAACTCTCGGGCAGCATCTATCACTGCATCAATCACATCATCTTCAGGGGGAAGCGAGAATCGGATCTTGGATCCTTGCGGCACACGGCCGTTGCACATGACAGAACTTGATTCGAGGTCGTACATGAGGGACGGCCGCATAACAGAGGCGCCTTCCTCCCTGATTAACTGAGGCGGTAGTGACATTGCAAACTCTTCCACCCAGAACTCGGGAGTCAATTGCTCTTTTGTGCAGGCCCCGGAGTACTTGATCATGAGATCCAAAGCTGGCTGATCGTCTATCTCATGAACCCATGTTCCATCACTTTTCGTGACGGTCTTAATCGAACCCACAGGCTTCCAGCCACATGTGGCCACACCCTCGACCGAAACGCGGTCGCCGTCGAAAATCATGGCGACGACACCTCTATCCAGAGCAGCCCCGTTGGTGAACACCGCGTGCTCCTGTGTTTCAATATCCATCCCAGACATCGCTCCGAACACATCAATTTCCGGTCCCAGAATGGACTCGATTCCGGCAATCAGATCCTCAGCGATGGTTTCCAGATGACTACACACGAGGAAAAATACCGGATTCGAAAAGTGTTCAAGAGCATGATTTGTCAACTCCCTGGCCACCTCATCTTCTGCGCCTTTTTGCAATACTCGCGGCTCGATATAGAACGCTTCCTTGGCCAGGTCCATAAGAAGGACTGAAATCGTCCCCTCAGCGACCTGCTGACCGGTAAATTCTCCGTACGTGTGTGATCCAAAGATTTGAATACCACGATCTTCAAACGGTGCGCGTACTGACGCGATGCCCGGACCGACAGACATAAAAATGCATGCTATCGTTGGCGTGAAGCCGTCCGCGGTCGCGGTGATCAGCTCATCAGTGATCTGGTCGCTCGATCCTACCTGAAATGACCTTGCCTTCACTCCTCTACCTCCTTCAGCACTGCACAACACGATGTGATGGCATTGAGTTCAAGATTGCCTCCCTTGAGTCGTCCAGTCTCACCGCTTGACAGGAAACCGGCGAGCGGCACATCCCATATTTTGCGGACCTCCCGGATTTCCCGGTTCATGAGAGGCCCGAAAGACAACCAGCGTCCCATACAGGAAAAGTAAATCAACGCGTCGGCCTCTGCGGCTTCTTCCTCCTTGAGTTCCTTAAATCCAGCAATCACGTCGTCAATGGCCTCTTCTCCGGGTTCGAGCGCAAATCGAATCTGTGAACCCTCATCCATCCGACCCGAACACATTACGGATCTTTCTTCCCAATCATATACCATGGCCGGCCGCATTATGGGGGTCCCGCCCTCGCGGAGGAGTTGGATGGGCAAGGAGTTGACTTCCCTCCACCAGCGTTCAACTTCGCCAGGTCCAAAATCGTCCAATCCGATATATTTGAGTATGGCATCCAAAGCAGGTTGACCATCAATTTCATAGACCCAATGACCGTCACTTCGGGTGATGGTTCGCGACGAACCAATTGGATTCCAACCGCAAATGGCTCGTCCTTTTACGGAAACACGATCCTCATTGACTATGAGAGTGATCATGCCCCTTGGAGATTTGCTTGAGTCCGTAAAGATGCAGTGGTCGTAGTTTGTTATCTCCATGCCAGCTCCAGCGCCCATGATATTTACATCCTCACCCACACTGTCCTGAAAAGCCTCAATTATGTCCTCGGTCCTTGTTTCCAGGTGGGAGGTCATCATCAAAAACGCCGGGTTTTTGAATCTTTTTTTCGCTTCCCTGCCGATTCGAGATGATATCTCGCGTTCATCACCTCCGGAAAAATGATCAAGTCTGAGATGGAAGGCAGAAGGATCCAGATCCAGGAGCAGAACGGCAATCGAACCCTGAAGGATATCGTCATCGACAAATTCACCCCAGGCATTTCCTCCAAATACCTGAACTCCTCGCTCAGCAAATGCACGACCCACGACATGTTCATCGTGAGCTCTTCCCATGAAAATAAATGCCAGGGTCGGACTGAAGCCTTCGCTGGTGACCTTCTCGATTTCAGCATCGAGCTGATCGGCACTTGCGATTTGAAATGATTTTGCTTTCAAGACTGAACCGGAAGCGTGATAACGAATTTGGCACCGCCTTTTTCCGAGGCTCCAGCAGTCATGGTGCCACCATGGACTTTTGTGATAATATCGTAACTCAAACTAAGGCCCAG
>CAZEHJ010000167.1:0-2537 GCA_964512485.1 uncultured Rhodothermales bacterium
CTGGCCAAGACCAATCAGTCTACGATGCTGACCCGCATGGGTAGCACGCTGGGCACAGTGGCTTACATGAGCCCCGAACAGGCGCGTGGGCAGGAAGTGGACGGCCGCTCAGATCTTTTTTCACTCGGCACGATGATGTACGAGATGATCGCGGGCAATCTTCCATATGCAGGAGAATATGAGCAAGCGGTGGTTTACAGCATTCTCAACGAGCCGTCTGACCCTCTCACGAGTGTAAGAACTGGGGTCCCCCAACAATTGGAATGGATCGTCGACAAGTTGATGTCGAAAGAGGCCGAGTACCGGTACCAGTCAGCGGCGGGGCTTCTGGCGGATCTGAAAACGGTAGACCTGAGCGGAAGCGGACATTCTAGGCGCTCGATGCCAGCGATGACGGGTGCGATGGATACGGGTCAAGCAGCGGCAACCCAAACGCCGATGCGCTCCGTGTCGACTAATTGGGGCGTCCTCGCTGCGGTAGTGGTTGTCAGTGCGCTGGCAGGGTGGTTCTTCAAGCCTTCGCCGGCTCCAACCGAGGAGCCCATTCGCCATTTCAAGATCCCATTCCCGGAGTTCAGCCGTATTCAGGATCCAGTGGGATCGCCAGACGGCCGCTACTGGGCATTTTCTGGAGTGGATTCATTAAACCAACGCGCAGCCTATCTGTGGGACGTTTCATCGTTTTCATTCCAAAAGGTCGTGGGAAGTGAGCGCCGTCGTCCAGACTCGTTCTCTCCAGACGGAAACTGGATAGGTCTGGAAGGAGGCGAGGGAACCGCGCGCGCGCGCGTCCCCTCTGGCAGTGCCATCGATATCGATAGTCTCGATGAGGCCATTTGGTTGGACAATGAACGGCTCGTAACGATGGAAGATGATGGCGAGTTCGAATTCTGGGAAGTATCTGCGGAAACGGGGGAGCGCCGCGAAATAGAGATTCATGGGCTGGATTCGGCGTATACCGATCTTGATTATCTGCATCGAGTTGATGGCCACCCGATCATGCTCGTTACCGGAGACAAAGGCAGTGATTATTCAGAAGTGGTAGCCATCAACATCGAGAGCGGGCAATCACAAGTGGTTGTCAGAGCGGCGTGCTGTGGCAAGTATCACCCGGACGGAACGCTTCTGTATCTGACAGCACTGGATGGGTTTTTCGGGAAGTTGGTCGCGCAGCGCTATGATCCGGGTAGGAATGAGTTTTACGGTATCCCGGTTGATCTGAGGGCTGACGAAGTGGCCAAGACCGGGTTTGGTATGGGTGGGGATGACAGTTTCTTTCTGATTCCCTCCACAAGCACGGGATCACTGGCATCAAAATTGCGACTTTCCTGGGTCGATCCAGCGACCGGTGACATAGAGGATTCTGGACTCGAACCCAATTTTTATGATCGACTGACATTTTCGCCCGATGGTAAAAAAATCGCCATGGAACGGGCGGACGCCGGTGCTCTAGATGCTGACAGTGATATCTATGTGTTCGATCTTCAGGCTGGTACCGCGCAGCGCTTGACGCACAACATCGAAACCAATCGCGTACCCGTATGGACGGCGTCCGACAAGATCTATTTCGCAGGGGGTGCCGAAGGGGAGTCCAATATTTACGTCAAAAACGGCGACGGTTCGGGGGCGGAACAGCTGCTGGTTGAGGGCGGTGATTTTCACACGGTGTCCGACGACGAACAGTGGCTGGCCTACATTCGGACGGGCAATCAAGGCGATCTCTACGCGCTCAATCTCCAAACGGGGCAAGAAGTCGCCATCGACACGTCGGCCGCCCATGCCAGCGACCCTTCGATCAGCCCGGATGGTCGTTACATCGCTTATAGCATTCAGCCGAGGGGCATTGGTTTTCCTACCGGTGCGCAACGAGTTATTGTCAGGTCATTCCCTGATCCGTCTCTGTTCTTCCGACAGATAGGGGAGGAAAAAGAAGATGATCCATTCTGGTCTCAAGACGGGAAATATCTGTACTACAGAAGAAATGGCCTCATGCAAAGGATGGGCGTAAACACGGAAGGTGTTTTTTCCATCACTTCGGCTCCCGAAGACGTTGTCTCGTTTGCTGGCCTTACAATTCGAAGTGACATTGACCCGGTTTCAGGACGGCTGCTCATCACGCATATCGGTGAAGCAGTGGGTTCTGAAACTGCTGTCTCATCGCTTGAAGTCACACTTTCTTTTTCGAGATATCTCGATCAGCTTTTTGACGACAAATAACAACGAGCGAACCCCATGACTTCTCGTTTTTCTCTGATCACAGTCCTTGGATGCTGCATGCTGATATCCTGCAGCGCACCTGCTTCCGAGACTGTCGGTCCCCCCAATATCCTGGTCATCTCGCTCGATGACATGAACGACTGGATTGGCCCTATGGGGGGGCATCCGCAGGCCATGACGCCGAACCTGGATTCGTTTTCGAACAGCGCCGTGACGTTTCGTCGGGCATACACGGCGTCGCCGTCGTGCAATCCGTCGCGAACAGCCATGTTTACGGGAAAGGCGCCGTGGATCACGGGTCTATACGAAAACGGTCAGAC
>CAZEHJ010000168.1:0-2513 GCA_964512485.1 uncultured Rhodothermales bacterium
GCGTCCTGGCGCGGAGGGAGGTACGCGTCCAGCGAACCGAGCGAAGCGCCCAGAAGCCCGGAAATCAGATACAGGGAGAACACCAAAAAACCCCCGCCAAGGATCAGTCTAACGGTTCCAACGGACCTAACTTCTGGCTCGTGCTTGAACCGAATTTTTCCCAAGAGATACATTCCGGTGAGGACAAAAACGACCATAACCAGTGCGATTCCCAGCGTTCTGGAAAGCAGACCCAATCCCCAGACCAGGTCCGCGTTCGAGAGGAATTTTACGGCGGCTGCCAGTTCGACAAACCCGAGAACAACCTTCACTGAGTTCATCCACACACCCGACTTTGGAAGTGAATCCAGAGCCCTGGGAAACATCGCCAGAAGAACAAAGGGGAGCGCGAAAGCCGTGCTGTAGGCCATCATTCCAAACAAAGGGTAGATCCATGTGCCGGCCGAAGCTGCCGCCAGGAGACCTCCCACAAACGGCGCCGTACACGAAAAGGACACCAACGTCAGCGTGAATCCCATGAACAGAATGCCAAGCCATCCACGCTCCTCACCACCGCGATCGCCAAACCAAGTCAGCACGCTCGAAGGTATGCGAATCTCATACAGTCCCAGCAGCGAAAGCGCGAAACCGATTAAGACTGCGGCGATCAGCAAGTTTACCCACGGATTCGAAGCGATGGTTTGTGCTCCGGCGGCACCCACAACGACGGCCATCAAAACACCAAGCACTGTGAATGTCACGACAATGGAGAGTCCAAACAGAAGTGCCATGCGAGTCGCCTTGGCCTTGCTGTGACCCTGCTTCGTGAAATACGAAACAGTTAGCGGAATCATGGGAAATACGCAGGGCGTCAGCAGCGACGCCAATCCCGCGCCGATTGCGAGAAGCAGAAATGGCCAGATGCCTCCCTGACGATATCCGTCAAAGTCGGATACGGATGAGACGAGCAAGGCCTCGTCCATTCCATCACTTTCAGCTCTTTCGATATCCTCGGGGGTGGCGCTGCATCCAATACACGTCGGATCGAGATTCAACAGAATCGGAATAGTGGCAGTGGTTTGCCTCAAACAAACTCCCAGCTCGTCGCTGCATATCTGATACCGAACGTCCACGTTAAAATCGAACGTGGTCGCCACTGAATCAGTCGAAAGTAAAGTCGTATAAAAGGTAGCGTGCTCATGGAAATAGGCCAGCTCCATATCGAAATTGGCATCATGGCCTCTTTCGGGGGGGGCCTGACCTTCAGAACTTTCCCATTTCAGTCCTTCAGGTACCTCCGGAATGTCAATCAGAACTCCATATGGCCGACTCAGCACTTCTTCTCTCGAAGGCATGTTCGAATCAAGCGCGTACATCTTCCAATCGCCTTCCAGCGTTGCTGAAAGTTTGATGACACTCGTGCCTCCCGCCCCAATATTGGATGGAACCGGTCTCGCCGACCACTGCACATAGTCTTCAGGAGGGCCGATTTGAGGCCCGAATTGAGCGAAGGCAGTCTGCATTCCGAACACGGCACACAGAGCTGTAAGACTCAGAAGCTGCTTGATTTTTGGGTACGCCATATAAAAGAAAAAAGGGTATCCGTTGGCTTGGCGTCAACGAATACCCTCTTTTAAGGTTGCCTGCCTTTATCGCTCTGTTGCGCCTAGGCTTCAGTTGTTTCAGGCTCGACGCGAAGTTTTACTTCTGCGACGACTTCCGGGTGAATCTTTACAGATGCAGAATAGACACCGACGATTTTAATCTCGTCGTTGATCTCCACCTTGCGTCGATCAACCGTAATACCATTTGATGCAAGACCATCAACAACCTGCTGCGGAGTAATTGAACCAAAGATTCGGTTCTCTTCTCCGACTTTCACGTTGATGACAAGCTCGACCTTTGCCATTTCTGCTGCAAGAGCCTCTGCATCTTCCTTTTTCTTGGCAATTTTCCGGGATGACTGACGGCGTTCTTCTTCCCAGGCTTTGACGACGTTGCTCGTAGCAAGTCTCGCCCATCCTTTAGGAATGAGGAAATTGCGCCCGTACCCGTCTTTGACGGATACGATATTTCCAGCCTCACCCAGATTATCTACGTTTTCAAGTAGAAGTACTTTCATGATCGTTACGTTCTTTGACGGCCTCAGGCCGTCCGTTCCAGATTACTTGAGCGAGTCTGCGACAAATGGAATCAGAGCCATGTGACGGGCACGTTTTACGGCGCGTGTCAGCTGGCGCTGAAATTTTGCAGATACATTCGTGATACGACGAGGCAGAATCTTGCCCTGCTCGTTCAGGTAACGCTTGAGAAGCTCAGTGTCTTTGTAGTCGACGTATGCCGGCTCGGTAAACTTTGAATTCATTGACATATTACTTCTCGCCCTCTTCGGTTTCTGGAGCAGCTTCAGCTTCTGGCTCAGCTGCTACTTCTTCTTTCGGTTCAGCTTCTGCTTCAGGCTCAGCTTTGACTTCGGCATCAGGTTCAGCTTTTGCTTCAGCCTCGGGCTCAACATTGACTTCAGCTTCAGGCTC
>CAZEHJ010000169.1:0-2501 GCA_964512485.1 uncultured Rhodothermales bacterium
TGCAATCACCGAAATCCAGGACAAAGTGAACGCATTCCTTCCCACTGTTGGTGATGCCACCAATCGTGGAAACCAGATAACGGATACCAACGGTGACACCAATCAAATGATTGACCAACTCGCTGATATCGCCAGCACAGGTAATTCAACGTTGGGTATCGGAGTAACCGTCAATCAAATCTGGGATAGAGTTGACCGCCTAACCGGCTCAAATTCGATTGCAACCAGTCTCAGGGAGGGGATTACGGTCACGAATACCAGGGTGAACCACCTGACGGCGGGTTCTGATGCCTTCGCTGAGACGATGCGCAATCGTATCATGTCATCAGGGGATAGAATAAACCACTTCCTGCCGACGAACGAGACGGCAACCAATCGTTCGAATCAGATTCAAATAGCTTCCAGTGCCGCGACTGGAGCCCTTGACAGATTGAGAATCCCCGATGAAACCGATTTGTTTGGTGCCCGCATGTGGGGATATTTTGGTGTTATTGATAAGATCCGTGATTTAGTCGGAAAAGCTTGCGGAAATTTGGGATGTGAGCCCTATCGAGATGATTCAGGACTTGGTGGAATCAGGTCGACCGAATCAGTTCTTGGCTCTTCCGGCTCCAGTACAGAAGGGTTGACGGGCGGAATTGGAGTAAACAGCGAGGAAGACTTCCTGAATTTGGTCGTTCCGGACGAGTATTTCATGGATGCCGCCTATCCGAACCCGTCACAGTCATCCGTTCGTGTTCAGTTCGGTCTTCCACAAGCCGAGTCCGTGAGGCTTCGCTTATTTGACACCGCAGGACGCGAAGTAAACACTGGTATCGACCGATCACTCCCAGCAGGACGTCATTCGCTCGATCTTGATCTCTCGGGTCTGGCCAGTGGCACGTATTTCTACCGGATCGAAGCTGGTCCGTGGGTATCGAGTAAGACGATCACGGTATCCAAGTAATACTGATGAAGCGAATACTCCTACTGATCGGATTTGCAGCATGGTCTGGTGTCCTCGTTCGACCGGCCTCCGCTCAGATCTGCGAAATCGGCACCCCCCATCCCATGGGTATGGTTGCTGAAGACGCATACCCTGCGTCAGAAACCATCTGGGGGAATTACTTCCTCAATGAGACACATGGCTCGCGTGAAGGGGGCAAAAGCACGATCGGGAATGTGGATTGGCTCATCGTGCGCGATTTTCAGGGGAATCTCCGGGGGTCAGCGCCTGTTGACGACAACGGGTACTATCTGGTGACGGTGTTTGGGTTTGAGAACGAAAAGTTATCAGATTTAAACTTCGGAATCTGTGATTATCAGCGCGAGTTGATCATCACAACTATCCTGCGCCCGGATGATGTTTTCAAAGACATCCCCGTTTTCACTTCTCTCTTCCTTGCCAAACAGGAAGCTCCGCTGAATTTGACCGGGGAGTCCTATCCGGAAGATCCGGAAACGTGGGCCAACCTGTTGCCGGGACCTTCTGCCGTTCGCACTGAAAAAAGTATGGTCGTCACAGGGTATGTGACCGTGCATGGTATCGTCAGCGAGGATCCTGTGGGGTTACTGGGCGCATTCTGGAGTGGAACGACTTCGGACAATCAATACGGCCAATGGTTGCTGGGAGAAGCATCACCCGCACCTGACTCATCGGGTCGCATGATCTATCAGATCGAAATCAGAGGCTTCAACTTCGGAGATGATTTCGTTTTCGTGCAGGTGGCCGAAGATCCCCGGACCAAAGAGTTGGGACATGTGGGTGTGGGTCGAGACGAGTTCAACTTCATACCCGGATCCTTCCTCGGTACGCCACGATTTCCTCTCGAGATCGTTCTGCTTCATCCGCCATTTCTGGAAGCTGAGATCCCAGGTCAGGTCATTCAGACGGGCGGCAGTTTCGACTCCATCGATCTTCGGTCCTTCATCGTGGATCCTACCGGGCAAGACATCGACTTCCGAGTCACCGGATCAGACTATCTTTTTCTTGAACTGGATTCACTGGATGTACTGCACATCAACTATCCGGACGGCTGGAGCGGGGTGGATCGTATCAGTATTGAAGCGACCCACGATACCCGTGAGGTAACGATCCGCGAAGCATCATTTGTTGTGATAAGTCCGGACTCAAGATTCTCTTACTGGGCCGATCCTGCTCCAGGATGGTTTGCCCATGAAATGAAAGTGGTAGCCGCATTGGATCCTGAGAGCGGAGTCAATCTGGACAACTACCCCATCGTGGCGGCCATCATCGACGGTCAGGTTCGGGCAGCAGACACGGGCAGACAGGTGGGCGATGATGTGATCTTTGACCTTGACGTTCAGGCCAATGAGGTCGGAAAAAATGTCGAGTTCGCCCTCTATACCGTCTCAAACGATCAATTCGTGCGATCCCCGGTATCGTTCTCGTTTACTCCAGACGCTGTGATCGGAAGTGTGCAGGACCCGGTCCGTCTGGGCAGTGTGGTGACGGACATTGAGGAAGGTACCGAGTCTCTACCGCATGAACTATCACTGAA